>NZ_MOMC01000005.1 GCF_001983105.1 Pseudofrankia asymbiotica
CTGACCCCGCCGCGCCGACCCACCGGCACGGCCCACAGCCACGCCCCCGAACCGCCACCCACAGCAAGATCCCTAAACCAGGTGAATGTTTACGCCGGAAGCTGACCCGCGCACGTCGCCGAACTCCCGCGGCGCCGCCGACGGTTCCGGGAACACCTGACCAGTCGGGGCATATCGGCTTTTCGTGGAAATGCGGGCGCGGCGCGGCACAATCGGGCCAGGAGGCGGACGACCGTCCGCCCTGGACCGGGGGTGGCCTGTGCCGACCAAGGGGCCGACCGTCTTAACCGCGCACGGAACCGTCAGCGGTGCCGTCACCGACACCGGGATCCATGTCTTCAAGGGGATCCCCTACGCGGCCTCGATCGACGGTCCGGCCCGGTTCGCGGCGCCGGCGGAGCCGGAGCGCTGGGAGGGGACCCGGGAGGCGACCCGGTTCAGCCCCGGTGTGCCCCAGCCGGCGTTCATCGGTTCGCCGGAACCGTCGTGGCGGCCCGGCGACGGCGACGACTGCCTGACCGTCAACGTGTGGACGCCCGACCCGGGCGGCGCCGTTCTGCCGGTGCTGGTCTGGTTCTACGGTGGCGCGTTCATCATCGGCTCGGCGGCCCAGCCCGGCTACGACGGGGCGGCACTCGCCGGCGCCGGGGCCGTCGTGGTGACCCTCAACTACCGCGTCGGCCTCGAGGGCTTCGGCCGGCTGCCCGGCCGGCCCGGCAATCGCTGGCTCCTCGACCAGCTGGCGGCCCTGCGCTGGGTCCAGGACAACATCGCCCGGTTCGGCGGCGACCCCGGCAACGTCACGATCTTCGGCCAGTCGGCCGGCGCCACCTCGGTCGCCTGCCTGACCGCGGCGGACGCCGGGCGCGGCCTGTTCCGCCGGACGATCGCGCAGAGCTTCGCCGGCGTCGTCATGGCCGAGGACGAGGCCACGGCGGTCACGGAGCGTATCGCGGCGGCACTGGGCGTGCCGGCGACGGCCGAGGGATTCACCGGGGTCGCGCCCGAGGCCATCCACGCCGCGCAGGCCGTCCCCGGCGAGGTCACGCCCTTCGCGCCGATCGTCGACGGGGAGCTGGTGCTGGGCCAGCCGTGGGAACGGCTACGCGGCGAGGTCGACCTGCTGGTCGGCTTCACCCGCGACGAGTACCGGTTCTTCACCCTGATCGAGGGCCTGAAGGATGCCGACCCGGCCGCGACCGCCGAGCGCGCCGGCCTGCCCGCCTCCGCCCTGGCCGACTACCGCGCCGCCCACCCCGGCATCTCGGACCTCGACCTGCACACGCTGATCATGTCCGACGGCGTCTTCCGGATGCCGTCGCTGTGGTGCGCCCGCCGCCACCCCGGCCGCGCGTTCGGCTACGAGTTCACCTGGCCGTCGCCGGCGTTCGGCGGCCTGCTCGGGGCCTGCCACGCCGTCGACGTCGCGCTGACCTTCGGCAACCTCACCGGCGGGATGTCCGACATGCTGCTCGGCACGCCCACGCCCGAGGAGGCCGTGGTGCTCTCGAAGGAGATCCGCAGATCCTGGGTCGCCTTCGCCACCGACGGCGACCCGGGCTGGCCCGAGTTCGGCTCCGCCGGCCCAGCCGGCATCGCCCGCCGCTTCGACGTCCCGATCTCCCTGATCACCGACCCGGAGGCGGCATCCCGCCGCATCTGGGAACCAGTCCTGGGCTGACCCGCCCGGAGCTGGCGCACCACGACAGGAGCCCGTTGATCCCTGCGCGGAGTCCCGGAATCCCGGTCCGCACAGTTGCCACACAGCACCGCGCCGTCGACATGCAGGAGTACGACTCGCGCGGCCATGCGGATGGGTCCACCGGCGTGCGGTCCGGTCATGGACATCATCCTGACCCCTGGAATCTGCCACGCGAACGTAATCCAGGGCTTACGTGTCGTGAATGGCGCCTGGTGACGATCGAGGGATGGTGGGCCTCGAGTTTCGGCTGCTTGGCCGCGTCGAGATGTACCGGGACGGGCAACCGGTGGAGGTCGGTGGGCCCAAGCAGCGGGCCGTCCTCGCCTCGCTCCTGCTCCGAGCTCCCAGGGTGGTCTCGGTCGATCAGCTCATCGACGACCTGTGGGCGGAGCGACCGCCGGCCCGGGCGGCCGCCACGGTGCAGGTCTTCGTCTCGCAACTGCGCCGGGCGCTCGAACCAGAACGCTCCCGCGGTAGCGCGGCGACCGTCCTGGTCACGGCGTCTCCCGGCTACCGGCTCGACATCGAGCCCGGTGCCGTGGACGCGCATGCCTTCACCGAGCTGGTCACGCGCGGCCGGGAGGCGCTGCGCGCCCGGGACCCGGAGCGGGCGGCGTGGTCGCTGCTGCGCGCCGAGGCGATGCTGCGAGGCCCGGCGCTGGCCGATGTCCCGGCCACGCCGTTCGTCCAGGCCGCGGCGGCCCGGTTCACGGAACTGCACCTTGGCGCCGTCGAGGACCGGATCGACGCCGAGCTCTCCCTGGGCCGGCACGCCGCGCTGGTCGCTGAGCTGGAGCAGCGGGTGCGCCGGCACCCGCTGCGAGAGCGGCTCCGAGCACAGCTGATGCTCGGGCTGTACCGGTGCGGGCGGCAGGTGGAAGCGCTGGCCACCTATCGCGAGACCCGCCGGCTGCTCCATGACGAGCTGGGGCTGCGCCCGGGCGCCCGGCTGCGTGAGCTGGAGCAGGCGGTGCTGCGGCAGGATCCCGTCCTGGCCTGGCGTCCGCCGCCGCCGGCGCGGCCGGCGCGGCCGGCCATGCCAGCCACCGCGGCCGAGGTGACCGCGGCCGACATGGCCACGGCCGAGGTGGCGACGCCGAACCACGAGCCGTCGGATATCGAGCCGTCGGACCACGAGCCGTCGAACCACGAGCCGTCGGACATCGAGCCGTCGAACCATGAACCGCCGGACCGCGAGCCGCCGTCCGTGGATCAGCCAGGCAGGGTCCTGGTGGTCGATGACACGGCCATCAACCGCAAGCTCCTCGCGGCCGCGGTGGCCCAGCTCGGCCACGAGGTGGCGACGGCCGAGAACGGCCACCGGGCTCTCGAGATGCTGAGGGCCGCCGATGACCGTCCGCGGGACTGTCCGCGCGGGTTCGACATCGTCCTGCTGGATCTGCTCATGCCGGTGCTGGACGGGTACGCGACGCTGGCCGAGATCAAGGCGGATCCCGCGCTGGCGGCCATTCCGGTCATCATGGTGTCGGCTGTGCCGGAGCTGGAGAGTGTGGTGCGCTGCATCGAGCTGGGCGCGATCGACTACCTGCCGAAGCCGTACAGCTCGACGATGCTCCGGGCCCGGCTGCGCGCCTCGCTCCAGGCCAGGCGGTCGGTCGCCGAGCGGGAGACCGCGTTGCGGACCGAGATCGCCACTCTTCGCGCGGAGGTCTCCCGGGCTCGGATCGGCACCGGGCCCGAACACCCGTGAACCGCCGGCCGATGTCGCTGCGCGGTCTGGTCCGCAGCGGCGTCGGCATCGGCGTGGTCCTGCTGGCCGCGCTGTTGCTGGTCAGCCTGAGGGCCGAGAGCAGCACGCGGCGGGCGGCCGAGGCCGAGGCCAGGCGGTCGCAGTCGCTACGGCTGGCGTACGAGCTGCGGCAGACCTCCGACGACCTGACCCGGATGGCGCGGACGTACGTGGTCACGGGCCAGCCGCGCTACCGCGCCTGGTTCCAGGAGATCCTCGAGATCCGGGACGGCGCGGCGCCGAGACCGGAGAGCTACGACAACGTCTACTGGGACGTCGTGACCGACACCGGTCGGCGGCCGACGCCGTTCGGTCCCCCGGTCGCCTTCGCYACGCTGGCCGCGCGGGCCGGCTTCACCGGCCAGGAGCTGGGCCTGCTCGCCACGGCCAAGACGCGTTCGGACGCGCTGGCCACGGTGGAGAAGCAGGCGTTCGCCCTGGCCGCCCAGGGGAGCGCGGCGGGCCGTCAGCGGGCGACGGACATGCTCTTCGACGCGTCCTACCTGCGGGCCAAGGACGAGATCATGCAGCCGATCGGGCAGGTCCTGACGCTCGTCGACACCCGCACGGCCCGGGATACCGCGCGGGCCACGGATCAGGCTCGGGCCTGGTCCGTGGCCGCCATCACGGCGGCGCTGCTGCTCCTCGCGGGGATGGCGGTGTTCGCGGTCGTGACGCGCCGGGCGGTGCTCCTGCCGGTCGCGGAGCTCGACGCCGCGACGGCCCGGATCGCCGCCGGCGAGGCCGGCGTCCGGGCGCGGGTCGCGGGTGTCGGTGAGTTGCGTTCCCTGGCGAGGCGCTACAACGAGATGACCGAACGGGTCCAGGGGCGCTCCGCCGAGCTGCGGCTGCTGCACCAGGTCGCCGCCGCCGCGCACCGGGCCACCGACCTCTCCTCGGCCGCCACCGAGGTGGTCGACCTGGTCCGCGCGCACACCGGATGGCCGGTCGGCCGGACCTACCACCGATACGGTGGCCGGCTGGTGCCCCTGGCGACGTCCGCCGACCTCCACCCCGGTGTCGCCTCGACTGGGCCGTCAAGCCTGCCGGGTCGGGTACTCGCGACCGGGGAGGCCGTCTGGCTGCCCGAGCTCGCCTCCGAACCCGGGACAGCGCGGGGGCCCGGCGCGGGAGTCGCGGTCCCGGTGCGTACCGGCYGCGGCGAGAGCGCGGAGGTGGTCGCCGTGCTGGAGTTCCTCACCGCCGACCCCGCCGCCCCGGACTCCGCTCTGCTGGCTCTCCTGTCGGACGTGGCGGCCCAGCTCGGCCAGGTCGCCGATCGGGTACGCACCGCGGACGCGCTGCGGGACGCCGCGTCCACCGCCCAGAGCGCCAACGTCGCCAAGAGCGCCTTCCTGGCCACCATGAGCCACGAGATCCGTACCCCGATGAACGCGGTCATAGGCATGTCGGGGCTGCTCCTGGACGGCCGTCTCGACGCGGACCAGCGACACCTCACCGAGGTCGTCCACGACAGCGCGCACTCGCTGCTCCTACTGATCAACGACATCCTTGACTTCTCCAAGATCGAGGCCGGCCGTCTCAGCCTGGAACAGGTGCCGTTCCACGTCGCCGAATGTGTGGACGCCGCGATCGATCTCGTCTCGGCCGATGCCGGCGCCAAGGACATCGAACTGGCCTGCGACATCGAACCCGGCACGCCGGCGGCCATGGTCGGCGACCCGACGCGGATCCGGCAGATCCTGCTCAACCTGCTGAGCAACGCGGTGAAGTTCACCGAACGCGGAGAGGTGACGGTCACGGTCGGCGCGTCCCCTGGCGGCGCCGAAGGCACGCGCGAGTGGCGCTTCGTCGTGCGCGACACCGGCATCGGCATCCCACCCGAGCATCTGGAGTCGATCTTCGACTCGTTCACCCAGGTCGACGCGTCCACCTCGCGGCGCTACGGCGGGACCGGGCTGGGCCTGGCCATCTGCCGCCGGCTGTCCGCCCTCATGGGCGGGACGATCACGGCCGCTTCCCAGCCCGGCTCCGGCACCACCATGACCCTCACCGTGCCGGCGGCGGCGGCGACGTTGACGCGGCGGGATCCGGTGCCTGAGGACACCTCCGTCCTGGCCGGTGGGGAGGTGCTCATGGTGGGCGGCGACTCCCGGACCCGCGTCCTGGTGGGGAACTGGCTGGTCCGGTCCTGGCGGATGCGGATCACCAACACGGCCTCGACCGAGACCGCGCTGCGGTGGCTGCGCGCCGGACGCCGGTACGACGCGGTGATTCTTGATCACCACCCCCCTCGGGCGGACGGCCTTGCGTCGGCCAGGGCGCTGCGCGCCATCCCCGCCGGGGAGGACGTGCCGATCGTGCTTGTCACCTCCTTCGCCCGCCTCCCCGGGCCCGACGCCCCGCGCGGCATCGCGGTGGTGACCCGGCCGATCCGCCCAGCCCCGCTGTTCCGGGCGATGACCGCGGCGGTCGCCCGTCCGGCCGCCGCCGTCACGACGTCGGCGGGCCCGTCCACGGTCGGCGCCGCGGCTCCCGGGCCGGAGCGGGCGGAGGCCGGGGCCGGGGTCCCGCGGCTCCTGGTGGCCGACGATCACGCGGTGAACCAACGGCTGGTGCTTCTCCAGCTCACCGGGCTCGGCCATCGCGCCGATCTGGTGAGCAGCGGCGCCGAGGCGGTGACGGCGGTGCGGCGCGGACGCTACGACGTCGTGCTCATGGACGTCCAGATGCCCGGCATCGACGGCCTGGAGGCCACCCGCCGGATCCGGGCCCACTTCGGCGGCCGCGGGCCGTGGATCATCGCGCTCACCGCCAACGCGCAGCCGGGCGCGCGGGAGGCCTGCCTGGCGGCCGGCATGGACGACTACCTCACCAAGCCACTGATACCCGCCGACCTCATCGCCGCGCTGGCTCGGGCGCGGCCGCCGAGCGGCCAGCCCGTCCTGGATCCGGCCGCGCTGGAACGGCTGAGTGAGCTTCTCGGCGGGAACGCGGCGGCCCTGTCCGGCCTGATCGCCGACTTCCTGACGGACGCTCCGGCACTGGTGGGCACGCTGGCCGCGGCCAGTTCCGACCCCGACTCGGTGCACCGGGCCGCGCACACCCTGAAAGGCCTCGGCGCCAGCTTCGGGGCCACCGACCTGGCCCGGCTGTGCCGGCGAGCCGAGGCCCACACCGGCGCCGCGGGTGAGGTGAGCCCGCTGGCGCGGGAGATCGTCGCCGAACACGAACGCGTCGCCGGCGCCCTGCGCGCGCTCCGCTGAGGCCGTCGCGCCGCTGAGGCCCTCGGCTCGCTGACGCCGTCGGTTCGCGCGTACCGCTGAAACCGCCCCGCCTGGCGGTGGCCAGGGCACTTAACCGTTGCTTGGCGGTTGCTTAGCGGCCGGATGTTGGCTGTTCGGCAGGGGTCAGCGCCGCCCCCGTCGCCCGCCGCCCGTTGTTCCGGCGGCCTCGGACCCGCGCCCGCAGAAAGGCAGTCCGCGATGAGCACCGTCAGCCCCCCGCACGATCCCGCGACCCACCAGCCCGCCACTGGATCCGCGAAGGAGACCCTGGAGGACTACACACTCCGGTTCGCGCCGCGCAGTTACCGGCGCTGGGGCACGGGCATGGTCGCGATCTCGGCCCTTGGTGRCATCGCCTACCTCGCGGACTTCGCCATCGGGGCCAACATCGGCATCTCCTACGGAACGACGAACGCCTTGTGGGGCATCGCCGTCTTCGCCGTTGTGATCATCCTGACCGGATTCCCGTTGGCCTTTTATGCCGCCCGCTACAACCTGGATCTCGACCTGATCACCCGGGGTAGCGGCTTCGGCTACTACGGCTCGGTCGTCTCGAACGTGATCTTCGCATCCTTCACGTTCATCTTCTTCGCCCTGGAGGGCTCGATCATGGCCCAGGGCCTGAACCTGGGCCTCCACATCCCGCTGTGGATCGGCTACGCGACCTCCACGATCGTCATCTTCCCGCTCGTGGTCTATGGCATGAAGGTTCTCTCGACACTCCAGCTCTGGACGACACCGCTGTGGCTGGTGCTGATGGTGCTGCCGTTCGCCTACCTGCTGATCCRCCATCCCGACTCGATCAGCGCGTTCCTGGACTACGGCGGGCAGGACGGCAAGGGCGGGTTCGACCTCGGCTCGGTCTTCCTGGCGGCCGGCGTCTGCCTCTCGCTGATCGCCCAGATCGCCGAGCAGATCGACTACCTGCGCTTCATGCCGCCGCGCAMGCCGGAGAACTCGCGTCGCTGGTGGACCGCGATGGTGCTGGCCGGTCCGGGCTGGGTGTTCTTCGGCGCCATCAAGCAGATCATCGGCATGTTCCTGGCCGTCTACATCATCRCCAACGTCGCGGACGGCGCGGGCGTGGCCAACCAGCCGGTGCACCAGTTCCTGGAGATCTACCAGGACGTCCTGCCGCACTGGGCCGCGCTGGCCCTCGCCGTCGTGCTCGTCGTGATCAGCCAGGTAAAGATCAACGTTACCAACGCCTACTCCGGCTCGCTGGCCTGGACCAACTCGTTCACCCGGGTCACCAAGACCTATCCCGGGCGGCTGGTCTTCCTCGGCTTCAATCTGCTCGTGGCGCTGATTCTGATGGAGGCCGACATGTTCAGCTTCCTCAACACGATTCTCGCCTTCTACGCCAACTGCGGCATGGCCTGGGTGGTCGCGGTCGCCTCCGACATCGTGTTCAACAAGTACCTCCTCAAGATCTCGCCGCTGAAGCCGGAATTCCGCCGCGGCATGCTCTACGCCGTCAACCCGGTCGGCTTCGGATCGATGGTGCTGGCCGCGGGAATCTCGATCATCGACTTCTACGGTGGCCTCGGCTCCGGTCTCAAGCCCTACTCGCCGCTCGTGGCGATCGTGCTCGCCCTCGTCCTGCCGCCGATCCTGGCTGTCGCCACGAGGGGTAAGTACTACCTACGCCGCACGGACGACGGCATCGACCTGCCGATGTACGACGAATACGGCAATCCGTCAGGTGAGACCCTCACCTGCCACGTCTGCCGGCAGGAGTACGAGCGGCCGGACATGGTCAAGTGCGAGACGCACGACGCCTATATCTGCTCGCTCGACCTCTCGACCGACAAGGTCGGCGACCACGTGCTCCCGGCCCAGGTCTGACCCCCGGGCGCAGGCCTGACCGCCCGGCTCAGGCCGCGCATCTCAAAAGAATCTTGTAGTAGATGTTCAGGCTGGCGCCGGGCCCGGGGTCCTGACCGACGACTCTCGCCGTGACATCGGCTTCGGTGCACCCGTCGAGAACCACCCAGTCGAAGCCGGCCTCGTCGAGTGTCCGCTTCGCGTCCGGGACGGTCACCCCGGTGACGTTCGGCACCGTGACCACGGGCGGGGAGTACAGCGGGACCGGCGTCGTCTGCGCCGGTCCCGCTGGGGTGGTCCCGGTCGTTCGCGGCTCGTCGAGCGGTCCGGGCACCACTGACGTACGGAGCAGCGGCTGTTCAATGGTGCTGTTCGTCGGTCGGGGCGGTGTCGCGGGCGAGGTGGGGACGGGTGTCGTCGTGACGGCGCCCGGGGTCGATGGAGTCGCCGGGGCCGGTGTCGCGGTCGTGGTGTCGGAGGCCACCGGCGCGGCGACTGCCTCGCGGTCCGCGCTGGCGGGGCCGCCGCCGGTGCCGGCCGCGAGGACGACGGCGACTGTCGCGGCGGTGGTCGCGACGACGCCGGCGCCGATCGCGGACCCCCGGCGTCGACGCAGTGCGCCCGCTCGCCGCCTCACCCGCGGCAGCAGGGCGGGCGCCGGACCCGCCAGGTCCGCGAGTTCGGCAAGGGCCCGGTCGACCGCGGCGTCGCCAGCGTCGGAGCGTTCGCGCTCAGCCATGCGATCTTTCCTCCTTGTCTGGGGACGTGCGGTCACGAGCGGCCGGCGGGTCCTCGATGGCCGCGCGCAGCCGGGCGAGACCGCGGGAGGTCAGGCTCTTCACCGTGCCGACCCGGCAGTCCATCGCGGCCGCGGTCTCGGCCTCTGACAGCTGTACGTAGTGCCGCAGCACCACGGCCGAACGCTGCCGGGTGGGTAGCTCCGCCAGCGCTCGCGACAGCTGGTCAAGACGTTCGCTGCGGACGAAGGCGTCCGGGCCGGGCCGGTCGGGCAGCCGGGCGGTCGGCCGTTCGCGCATCAGCACCCGGCGCCACGAGCGCCGGTGAAGATTGACCATCACCCGGTAGGCGTAGGCGTCCGGCTCGCCCTTGGCGACGACCCGGCTCCACACCATCAACAGCCGCGCGAGCGTCTCCTGGACGAGGTCCTCCGCGGCCGCGTGCTGCCCGGTGAGGACGAACGCGGCGCGAAACAGCGCGTCGGAACGCGTCATGACGAACGTCTCGAAACCGTCCCGCGCTGGCGGTCCCACCACGAGCGTCTCCAGCGGGTCGTCGGACGGATGCCCAGAGCCGTCCGCGGAATCGCGGATGCCGGTCGACTTCACACCCGTATCAGTCTCGGCGGCGGCCGAAGGTTGCCGCCGCTACGAAGAAACCTCGGATACGCGGTCCGGGCCACATCCGCCGGGCGCCAGGGTGTTGAGCTTGTCGGGGTCGAGGATCAGGTCGATGGTGATGATCCGATCCTCGATGACGGTCATGCCGGCGACCGCGATGACGCCCGTCGCCGTCCGGGCGACTATGCCGGCGGTGCCGTTGACCAGGGCCAGCCGGCAGTGCCGCGCGAAGCGTGGGCCCTGGGCGGCGGCCTGGCGCGCGACGTCCACGGAGCCGGTGAGCAGGGCGGGCGCGAGCCGGGTGCGTGCGCCGGTGTCGACGCGGAAGACGACGTCGGGATGGAGCACCGCGACGAGGGCGTCAAAGCTGCCGGCGCGGGCGGCGGCCAGGAACGCCGTGACGACCTTGCGCTGGGTCGCGAGGTCGGTGTCCGGGACCGTCGGAGAGCCCTGCACCCGCCGCCGGGCCCGGCTGGCGAGCTGACGGGCGGCGGCGGGGGTGCGGTCCAGCATCGGGGCGATCTCCTCGAACGACATGGCGAACATGTCGTGCAGGACGAACGCCAGTCGTTCGGCGGGGGTGAGTGTCTCGAGCACGACGAGCAGGGCCAGGCCCACGGAGTCGGCGACCTCCGTCTGATGCGCGGGGTCGTCGACCTCGTCAAGGCCGAGGATCGGCTCGGGTAGCCGGGTGCCGACGTAGTCCTCCCGGCGGGCCTGGCGGGCGCGCAGCATGTCGACGCACACGCGGCCCACGACGGTTGTCAGCCAGCCGCCCAGGTTGCTGATGGTCTCGTCGTCCGAGCGGCTCAGCCGCAGCCATGCTTCCTGGACGGCGTCCTCCGCCTCGCTGAGTGAGCCGAGCATGCGGTAGGCGACCGCGTGCAGCTGTGGACGCTGTTGCTCGAACCGGTCGGCCAGCCATGTCGCATGATCCATCGGTCACATCCCTGGTCGGCTCGAATCCTTCCTAGCAATGACGGACGCGGCGGCGCCGATGTGACGGGCCGCCGTCCGGGCCGCGGCCAGGCCCGCCGCCGAATCTCGCCGCCCGGATCCCGCGGTGCGGCGGTGCGGCGGTGCGGCGGTCACATTCGGCCGCCGCGATCCGACAGACAGGTGACAGCCACCCGATGGCTGACGTCAGTCGGCGGCCAGGGACGGCCGCCACCAGGAGGGATCTTGACGTGGACTCCATCACCAGCGATCCAGGGGCGGACCGCCCAACTGTGACGCGCCGGCCGGCTGAGCGTGGCGCGGGCGCCCTGGCCACCGCACCGGCCACCGCTCCGGTCGCGGGAATCGGTGGCAGCGCCAGGCCCGAGGCCGCCGCCGCATCGTTTCTCGCGACCCGCCGCGGCAAGTTCACGCTGGCCCTGCTGTGCGCGGTCGCCTTTCTTGACTTCGTCGACGCGTCGATCGTCAACGTGGCGCTGCCCGACATCCGGACCGATCTCGGCTTCTCGACGCAGAGCCTCCAGTGGGTGCCAAGCGGCTACCTGCTGACCTACGGCGGCTTCATGTTGCTGGGCGGCCGCCTCGCCGACCTGCTTGGCCGCCGCCGCGTCCTGGTCACGGGGACCGCCCTGATCGGGATCTCCTCGTTCGTCGGTGGGCTGGCCGAGGACCCCGGGCTCCTGATCGGCGCGCGGCTCGCCCAGGGCGTCGGCGCCGCGATGATGCTGCCCGCCGCGCTGTCGATCCTCACGACAACCTTCCAGGAAGGCGCGGATCGGCACAGGGCGCTCGGTATGTGGGGCGGGGTCGGCGGGCTCGCGTCGGCCGTCGGGGTCTTCCTCGGCGGCCTGCTGACCGACGGGCCCGGTTGGCGCTGGGTGTTCTTCGTCAACCCAGTGGCCGCCGCGCTGGTGCTGCCGGGCATCTTCCGGCTGATCGACGGCGATCGGCGTGGCACCAGRCAGACGAAGTTCGACCTGGTCGGCAGCGTCCTGGTCACCGGCGGCATGCTGCTGCTCGTCTTCGCGCTGGTGAAGGCGCCCGATCAGGGCTGGGGCTCGGCGCGCACGATCGGCGAACTCGCCGGCGCGGCCGTGCTGCTACTCGCGTTCCTGGTCAACGAGCGCCACCACCAGACCCCGCTGCTGCCACTGTCGGTCTTCCGGATCAGGGGTCTCGCGGCCGCCGACATCGCCGGGCTGATCGCCTTCGCGGGCCTCATCGCGATGTTCTTCTTCCTCACGCTCTACATGCAGAACGTCCTCGGATATTCGCCGATCAGGACCGGCGCGGCCTACCTCCCGCTCTGCTTCGGCGTCGGGGTCGCGGCCGGCATTTCCTCGCAACTGCTCACCCGGGTGGGCACCCGACCGGTCATCGTCGCCGGCGCGTTGCTCGCGTCCGGCGGCCTGTACCACCTGTCCAGGATTCCCGTCGACGGCTCCTATCTGACCGACCTGTTCCCCGGCCTCATGATCGTGTCGTTCGGGCTGGGCGCGGTGTTCGTCGGCGTGACCACCGCGGCCAACGCGGGCGTGTCCGCCGACAAGGCCGGGCTGGCCGCCGCGCTGCTGAACGCCTCGCAGCAGGTCGGTGCCGCGCTGGGTCTCGCGATCTTCTCCGCGGTAGCCACCTCGCGCACCAACCACATGCTGGCGCGGCACGCACCAGTGCCGAACGCGCTCACCTCTGGATTCCACCGCGCGCTCCTGACCGGCAGCGCCTTCCTGCTCGTCACCGCCGTCATCGCGCTGCGCACCGCCAACGCGCATGGCGAGGCCCCGCGGGCCGCGGTGCCCGAACCGGTCTGACCCTGACCTCCGCCAGCGGTGGGCGCCGCGGTGTCACCACGCCGCGGGAAGGCCCACGCCGCTGGAAAGCCCACGCCGCGGGAAGGACCGCGTAGCGGGCACCCCTGTCGTGTCGGCCTCGGCAGGGGTGCCCGTCGGCCATCGCCGGCGACTGGTGGGACTGAGCCTGGCCGCCGCCGGCCAGGCCAGATCAGGCCGTCGTCAGCGCTTGGCGCGGTACTGGACCTGGATCTCGGTGAAGCCGGCGAGACCCCAGGGGCCGTTCTCGACGCCGAGGCCGCTCCACTTGAACCCGCCGAAGGGCTGGTGCGGGCCGAGGGCGACGTGCGTGTTGACCCAGGCGGTGCCGCAGTCGAGTTGTTCGGCGACGGCGGCGGCGCGGTCGGGGTCGGCCGACCAGACAGAGCCGGACAGGCCGTACATGGTGGCGTTGGCGCGGGCGACGACCTCGTCGACGTCGCGGTAGGCGATCACCGGCAGCGCCGGGCCGAACTGCTCCTCGTCGACGATGCGGGTGCCCTCGGCGGCGCCGGTGAGCACGGTCGGCTGGAAGAAGTAGCCGGGCCCGTCGATCGGGGCGCCGCCGGTGGCCGCCTTCGCGCCGCCCTCGAGCGCCTCGGCGACGATGCCGGACACCCGCTCGAACTGGGGGCGGTTCTGGATCGGGCCGAGTTCGGACGCCGGGTCCATCCCGTCGCCGACCTTGACCCGCGCGACCCGGGCGGCCAGTGCGTCGACGACGTCGTCGTGCAGCGACTCGGGGACGTAGAGGCGCTTGATGGCCGAGCAGACCTGGCCGTTGTTGTCGAAGGCGCCGCGGAAGAGCTTCTCCGTGATGACGGCCGGGTCGGCGTCGTCGAGCACGATCGCGGCGTCGTTGCCGCCGAGCTCCAGGGTGACGCGCTTGAGGTCGGGGGCGGCGGAGGCGGCGATGTGCTTACCGGTGGCCACGGACCCGGTGAAGCTGATCTTGCGGGGAACGGGATGGGAGGTCATCCACTTGCCGAGCTCGTCACCGCCGGAGACGACGTTCAGGACGCCCGGCGGGAGGACCTCGGCCAGGATCTCGCCCATCAGCAGCGTGCTGCGGGGCGTGAACGGCGAGGGCTTGAGAACCATCGTGTTGCCGGCGAGCAGCGCGGGACCGATCTTCCACGACGACAGCACGATCGGGAAGTTCCACGGGGTGATGGCGGCGACGACCCCGACGGGGCGGCGCACCACCTCGGCGTACGCCCGGGCGTCGTCCTGGATGACCTCGCGGTTGACCTCCAGGTCGGCGAAGTACTTCAGCCACATGCTCGCGGCCAGCGGCTCCATCTGCGCGGCCTTCAGCGGCTTGCCCTGCTCGGCGGTCAGGACCGGGCCGATCCGGTCCGCCGCCGCGGCGAGCCGAGCCGCGGCCTCCCGCAGCGCGGTGCGCCGGGCGCCCTCGTCCTTGCGCCAGTCGGTGAAGGCCTTGGCCGCGGCGGCGAACGCCTCGTCGAGCTGCTCCCGGGAGCAGTCCGGCGCGTCGGCGTGGACCGCGCCGGTCGCCGGGTTCACGACGCCGAAGGTCGACGGGGCGGCCCGGCGCTCCCCGTCGATGATCATAGAAACGTCGGACATGAGTTCCTCCGCATCTGGCACTGGAGCGCCGGCCCGTGCCACTGAAACTGTGCTGAAATCTGACTAACGTGCGCGCTGGTCGCGCGTCAACCGACGCGCGGCACCGGCGGTGTGTCGCGTCAAGCGTGCCCGTGGCCGCGCGGGCCGCGCTGGCCGCGCGGGCCGCCCGGGAAACAGGCAGCCGCGTCCGGTCGGGACGCGAGAACGCCACGAGGCCGCCGTCCGCGTCCGACACGGCGAGGGAGCGCGCATGGGCTGGGACTTCGAGACGGACGCCGACTTCCAGGCGGAGCTCGACTGGATCGACGAGTTCGTGCGTCAGGAGGTGCAGCCGGTCGACCTGGTGGTCGCGAACGCGCGGGACCTGAATGATCCGCTGCGACGGGAGCTGGTTCCGCCGCTGCAGGAGAAGGTCCGCGAACGTGGCCTGTGGGCCTGCCATCTCGGCCCGCACCTGGGCGGTCCGGGGTACGGGCAGGTCAAGCTGGCGCTGATGCACGAGATCCTGGGCCGGTCGCACGCCGCGCCGGTGGTGTTCGGCTGCCAGTCGCCCGACTCGGGCAACGCGGAGATCCTCGCCCGCTATGGCACCGACGATCTGCGGAAGCGCTACCTCGAGCCGCTCGTCGCCGGCGAGATCATGTCGTCGTTCTCGATGACCGAGCCGGGGGGCGGCAGCGACCCGACCCAGTTCGTCACCCGTGCCGAGCTCGACGGCGACGAATGGGTGATCAACGGGGAGAAGTGGTTCTCCAGCCATGCCCGGTACGCGTCGTTCCTCATCGTGCTCGCGGTCACCGACCCCGACGCGCCGAAGCACCGCCGCCAGTCGATGTTCGTCGTCCCGGCCGAGACCCCGGGAGTCACGATCCTGCGCAACGTCGGGGTCGCGGGCCACGAGGAGATGGAAGGGGCGCACGCGTACATCCGCTACGAGGACGTGCGGGTGCCCGTCGACCACCTGCTCGGCGAGCGCGGGCAGGGCTTCGCCGTCGCGCAGACCAGGCTCGGCGGCGGTCGCGTCCACCACGCCATGCGGACCGTCGGGCTGGTGCGCGAGGCGTTCGCGATGATGTGCGAACGGGCGCTGAGCCGGTTCACCAAGGGTGAGCCGCTCGCCCGCAAGCAGCTCGTGCAGGCGATGATCGCCGACTCGTGGATCGAGATCGAGCAGTTCCGGCTGCTCGTGCTGCGCACCGCCTGGCGGATCGATCGCTACAACGACTAYGACCGTGTGCGCGCCGACATTCACGCGGTGAAGGCGGCGATGCCCAAGGTCCTGCACGACGTCGCCGCGCGGGCGGTGCAGATACACGGCTCGCTGGGTATCTCGAACGAGATGCCATTCGGCGCCTGGGTGCTGGAGAGCTTCCAGATGGGGCTCGCCGACGGCCCGACGGAGGTCCACCGAACGGCGCTCGCTCGCACGTTGCTGGCGCGGTTCGAGCCGGCCGAGGGCCTCTTTCCGTCGGGGCACCTGCCGGCCCGCCGCGCCGCCGCGCGCGAGCGGTTCGCCGAGCAGATCGAGCGGGCCGTCCATGGTGGCTGAGTCCATGGTGGCGATGCGGACAGAGCCGGCTCGCGGCATGGCGCCGGCCAGCTGGGCGAGGATGGCATGACCGAGACGCCAGCGCCGGGCATCCCGCCCGAGGTGGCGCCCGTCCGCCCCGGGCAGGAGCTGGACTGGGACAGGATCCGGGACTATCTGGCCCCGCGGCTCGACGTCGACGGGCCGATGGCCGTGGCGCAGTTCCCGAACGGGTCGGCCAACCTCACCTACCTGGTGAGTTTCGGTGACCGGCGTTTCGTCCTGCGGCGCCCCCCGTTCGGCGTCATAGCGCCGGGGGCTCACGACATGCGCCGCGAGCACCGGGTGCTCTCCCGGCTGTGGCGGGTCTATGACCGAGCGCCGCGCGGATTCCTGTTCTGCGACGACGCGGACGTGGCCGGCAGCGACTTCCTGGTCTCGGAATACCGCCCCGGCATCGTGGTGTGGGGGGTGATCCCGCCCGAGCTGGGCGGACGCGCCGCCGCGCGCCAGCTGGGGCTCGCGACCGTCGACGCGCTCGCGGACCTGCACGCGGTCGACCCGGCGGC
Organism: Pseudofrankia asymbiotica; assembly: GCF_001983105.1. GTDB lineage: Bacteria > Actinomycetota > Actinomycetes > Frankiales > Frankiaceae > Pseudofrankia > Pseudofrankia asymbiotica. The sequence continues at coordinate 16,359 of NZ_MOMC01000005.1, forward strand.
CTGCGACCTGGACCGGCTCGGGCGTTCCGATGGTTTTCTCGAGCGGCAGCTGTCCGGATGGCGTGACCGCTGGGGCCGGGTCGCCCAGTGGGCCGACCCGGCGCACGACGCGGCGATGGTGAGCGCCGCCGACCTGCTGTCCCGCCGCCTGCCCGCCAGCCAGGTGGCGGCGCTCGTGCACAACGACTTCAAGGTCAACAACTGTCAGTTCACGTCCGGTCGCCCCGACCGGGTCACCTCCGTCTTCGACTGGGACATGGCCACGCTCGCCGACCCGCTGGCCGACCTGGGCACGCTGTTGAGCTACTGGCCCGACCCGGCGGACACGGGCGACGACCATGCCATACACGACCCCGGTATGGAGACGCTGGGCCTGCCGACCCGTGCGGAGGTGGTCGACCGCTATGCCGTGCGCAGCGGCCTCGACCTGACCGCCATCGCCTGGTACGAGGCGTTCGCCTGCTGGCGGATCGCCGTCATCTGCCAGCAGCTCTATGCCCGCTACGCCCGCGGTGAGTCGACCGACGAACGGATGGCCTCCCGCGGGGAAAGGGTCGGAATGCTCTCCCGCCGCGCCCTGCGGATCCTGACCGAAAGCCGGCCCACCTGAAGACCATGTATTGACGGGGCGCAGCCACGGGTATGGCCTAAACGTGGGGATCCGGCCGAGAGGGCGTCGCACACGGGAAAACCAGCCATGAGGGAGGGCCTGAGATCCGTGCGCGTCCTGGTTCGATCCTGCCTCGCGATGACAGACCATGCGAGGACCCGGGCGCGACGACCGCCGCCTGTCCGGTCATTGACGGATGGGCGACAGTTCAGGGCTGTGCCCATGAGATCGGCCGGAAATTAGCCACGGCGTGCCCGGAGAGTGCGCGCGATATGCCGCCCGGTGAGGGAGCGGACGCGCAGGGCGACGCCCCCTTTTGGCCATTGTCGGAATGTAGTTCTATTGATGGGAATGGAAATCCGGTGTGACGCACTCCCCACCRGGCCTCACGGTCGCCGCCCAGTGCGATCTCCGCCGCCGGCTATGCTCCGATTTGGTCGAGCGAATGCCAATTGCAATCACGGGGACGAGGGCTTCGGTAGTGCGTGATCTTTACTGGGACCCGTTCGACAAGGCGATCGACGTGGACCCGTACCCGGTCTGGCGGCGGCTGCGTGACGAGGCGCCCGTTTACCGCAACGACCGCCTCGATTTCTACGCGCTGTCCCGGCACGAGGACATTGACGCCGCCCACCGTGACCCGGCGACTTTCAGCTCCGTCTACGGCACGGTGCTGGAGATCATGAGCTCGGAGCCGATGGACACCGGCTTCATGATCTTCAAGGACCCGCCGGCGCACACCGCGATCCGCCTGCTGGTCTCCCGGGCGTTCACCCCGCGGCGCATCGCCGAGCTGGAGCCCTACATCCGGTCGGTGTGCGCCGAGCTGCTCGACCCGCACCTCGGCTCCGCCGGCTTCGACTACGTCCAGGACKTCTCCGCCCAGCTGCCGTCGAGGGTCATGTCCGAGCTGCTCGGCGTCGACCCGGCGGACCGCGAGGAGATCCGCCGGACGATCGACCAGGCGTTCCACATCGACGAGAACAAGGGCATCGTCAACGACATCTCGTTCGGCGCCCAGATCAAGTTGTACGACTACTTCGGCGACGCGATCGAGTCCCGGCGGACGAAGCCGCGCGACGACATGATGACCGCGCTCGTCGAGGCGGAGATGCGCACCGAGGACGGCGGCACCCGCCGGCTGACCATCGAGGAGGCGACCGACTTCGCCTGCCTGCTCGTCAGCACCGGGACGGAGACCGTCGCCCGACTGGTCGGCTGGGCGGGCCTCATCCTCGCCGAGAACCCGGACGCGCGCGCCGACCTCGTCGAGGACCCGGGACTGATCCCGAACGGCGTCGAGGAGCTGCTGCGCTACGCCGCGCCGTCGGCGGTGCAGGGCCGTACCGCCATCCGGGACGTCGAGCTGCACGGCGTGACGATCCCGGCGAAGTCCAGGGTGCTGCTGCTGACCGCGTCCGCCGGCCGCGACGAGCGCAGGTTCCCCGACCCGGACCGGTTCGACATCCGCCGCAAGGTCGACGGCCACGTCTCCCTCGGCCACGGGATCCACTTCTGCCTCGGCGCGGCGCTCGCCCGGCTGGAGACGCGGGCCGCCCTGGAGGAGACGCTGCGCCGCTTCCCGAAATGGGAGATCGACCGGGACGGCCTCGAGATGCTGCACACCAGCACCGTCCGCGGCCACAAGCGCCTGCCCATCACCCTGTAGCGCCGTCACCCGCCCGACAACGACGAAAGGCGCCTGTCCGGATGCGCGGACARGCGCCTTTCGCGCGACCAGGCTCCACCTGCTGTCGCCGGCGTGGCGCCGGCAGCCCGGGAAGAACCCCGCGAACGATCCGAAAAGATCAGGGAATACGGCCGCCACCGGTACGCGACCGTCGTCCGCCATCGTGGTGAACCCGAACGGGCGTATTCCCGCGCGCCTTCATTCCGTGGATTGTCAGGGTACCTCGTTCTAGTATCGGTTCATGACCGCGATGACCGCGCCGGTGGGTCACCTGACCTGGCCGGAGCGTATGGACGAGCTGGCCGCCGCGCATCCGGAACTCATTGCGCTGACGACCACGGCATTAGGTGGCGAGACGCTGACGTGGGGTGAGGTCGCGCGGCGAAGTAATCTGGTCGCCGCCCGGTTGAACGGTTTTGGGATACGGCCCGGGGATGTCGTCTGCGTCGAGCTGCCCAATCGCGCCGCGCATGTCGTCTGCACTCTTGGCGCGTGGCGACTGGGCGCGACCGTGCTGCCGCTGCGCCCGGACCTGCCACTGCCCGAGCGCCGGCGGTTGCTCGAGCTGGCCAGTCCGGCCGTGGTCGTGGTGGATGGCCGGCCCGGCGCCGACCGGGAGGTGGCCGCCGACGAGCTGGCGCGCGCCGACGGCGCCGACCGGCCCGCGGCGTTTCCGCCGGTCGTGGCGAGTCCGGCGTGGCTCATAGCGTCGGGAGGGTCGACCGGGGCGCCGAAACTGATCGCCTCCTCGGCGTCGACGGTCGTGCCCTCCGGAGCGCGAGCGGTCGGCGCCGCGCTTTTCGCGGACACCGCCGGGACTCATCATCCCGTCAACCTGGTCTGCTCGCCGCTTTACCACACCCAGGGCTTCGCGATGCTGCACCACACCCTCGTGGACGGTTACCGGAACGTTCTCGTGTCCCGGTTCGACGCGGAGCGCGTGCTCGACCTCATCGAGCAGGAAAGGGTCGCCATGGCGGCGTTCGTGCCGACCATGCTGATCCGGTTGTCGCGCAGCCCGGGTGTCCGCGAGAGAGACCTTTCCAGCCTCAGCCGGGTAATCCAGGGTGCTGGTGCCTGCCCGGAGTGGGTGGTTCGAGAATGGATCGACCTCGTCGGCCCGGAGCGCTTCATCATGGGCTATGGGTCCTCGGAGGGAGTCTGCAGCGCGCAGATCCGCGGGGATGAATGGCTGCGGCATCCGGGCAGCGTCGGGCGCCCGACGGGAACCGAGGTCCTGGTCGTCGACGAGAACGGAGCGGAACTGCCGGCGGGGGAGGTGGGCGAGCTCTACTTCCGCCCGGTCCAGGGAAGGCGGGATGTCCGCTATGTCGGCCAGGTCGCGCCGCGCACCCGGCCCGGCGGCTACATCTCCATCGGCGACCTCGGCCGGCTGGACGAGGACGGTTATCTCTACATCGCCGACCGCCGCACCGACATGGTCGTGACCGGCGGGGCCAACGTCTACGTCTCCGAGGTCGAGGCCGTGCTGCTGCGGCACCCGGACGTCGAGGACGCCGTGGTGATCGGCCTGCGCGACGCCGAGTGGGGCCGGCGGGTGCACGCGATCATCCAGCCGAGGCCGGAGGCGAGCCGGGACGKGCTCGCGGACACGCTCCGCTCCCACTGCAAACGGCATCTCGCCGGCTACAAGGTCCCCAGGACGTTCGAGCTCGTCGACGACCTCGGCCGCGCCGACTCCGGCAAGATCAACCGAAGCGCCCTCGCCGGGCTCAGGGAGATCCCCGAGTAATGAGTTCATGATCACCGTGAGCGTGTCGTCGCGGTCGTGATCTGGCGGAATCCGCGACGACGACGACACGGTCGCGGTGATCTGACGGACGTTGACGGGGCGGTGCCCGGCGGATCCAGGCGGATCCAGGCGGATCTAGGCGGCGCCGGGCCAGTAGCCGCGGGTGCGTAGGTGTTCGGCGGTGACGGCGGCGCAGGAACGGACGTGTTCCTCGCTGATCCGCGCCGTCGCCGGCACGTCGCCCGCCTCGATCGCGTCGAGCATCCGCCCGCGGTAGGTCGCCTCGTTGCTTACCCACCCGGGCGCGTCGAAGTAGAAGCTGCCCTGCAGCGCGCCGCCGAGGAACCGCAGGATCGTGTCGAGGCGCGGCGATCTCCCGGCGTTCGCGATCACGTGGAAGAACCGGCGGTTGAGGGCCTGTATCTGGGCCACATCGCCGGTCGCGGCGATCTGCTGGTGCAGCCGGCGGAGCTCCGCGAGCTCCGCCGGCGTCAGCCTCTTGACCGCCCGTTTCGCCGTCATTCCCGACACCAGCGCGACCACCTCGTAGTGGTCTTCGATGTCCTCGGCGGTCACCTCGGCCACGAACGCGCCGCGGCGGGGTATGGCGTCGACGAAGCCCTTCTGCGCCAGCTCGATGAGGGCCTCGCGGACCGGGGCGCGGCTGATCCCCAGCGTGTCCGCGATCTCGTCCTGGTCGACCTTGCTGCGGGGCGGGAGCGCGCCGGAGACGATCGCGTCCCGGATGAAGTCGGCCGCCTCGTCCTTGAGGTTGCCGTAGGCCCGCCGACCCGAGGCGAACCTGCGGATCGCGCTCGGGTCGACGTCGTGTGTGCTCACGAATGGCTCACGCGGTCGGTCGACGCCGTCGACGTGACGAGCACCGTTCCCACCTCCGTCACGACACCGCGGGGTAGCCGCTCGACTCGGCGATCTCCGCCGCCTCCCGCATGTACTTGACCACGTACCCGCCGAAGTCCTCGAGCTTCGGGTCGCCGTTCGCGCGCTGGTATCCCTGCTCGAGCACGATCGCGAGTTTCCATTTTGCCAGTACGAGGTAGTAGTCGAAGTCGTCGACCTGCCGGCCCGACCGTTCGGCGTAGAACGCGAGGAGCGCGGACCGGGACGGCATGCCGACGAGGTACTCGTTGTCCGAAGGCCCGGTGGGGTCCTCCGGCCAGCTGTGCAGCGCCCAGGCGACATCCAGCTTCGGGTCGCCGACCGTGCCCATCTCCCAGTCGAGGATGGCCGCGAGCCGCCCGGGCGCGCCGTGGCGGAACATCACGTTCGGGAACTGGTAGTCCCCGTGCATGATGCCCGGCACGAAGTCGAGCGGCCGGTGGTGGGCGAGCCAGGCGGTCGCCTCGTCCAGTCCGGGGACCTCGCGGGCCCGGATCCGCTGGTAGAAGCGGGTCCAGCGCTCGACCTGCCGGTCGTGGTAGCCGTCGGGCCGCCCGAGGTCACCGAGGCCGCGGGCTCTCCAGTCGACGGCGCCCATCAGCACGATGCCGTCGATGAGCTCGTAGGCCAGCTCGCCGCGGGCGGCGAGGTCGGTGTCGAACGGCGGCGCCCACCAGCCGGGCGTGTTCATCACCGACCAGCCGTCGACCACGTCCATGAGGTAGAACGGACGGCCGATCACGCTCGGGTCGTCGCAGGCCGCGATGGCGTCGGCGACCGGCACGTCGGTCCCGGTGAGCGCCTCGATGAGCCGCCACTCCCGCAGGATCCCGGCGTCACGCTCGGCCGGCGCCGCCGCGGGCGGCCTGCGCAGAGCCGCGCTGAAGTCACCCCGGCGGACCTCGAAGATCTCGTTCTGCCGCCCGCCCGACAGCAGCCGGGCCTGGACCGCCACGCCCTGCCCCGGCAGGTCGCGTGCGTCCATCCAGCGCCCCAGCGCCTCGACGTCGATGGTCGGCGCGTCGCTCGGCACAGCGGCTCGCGCCAGGTCGGCGGAGCCGCTCTGGGAGGTGGTGCTCACTGGTTCGCGTCCTCGACCTCGGCCCCGGCCTCCAGGAACTCCGCGTACTTCTTGCGGGCGTGCTCCTGACGGACCGGCAGCCAGGCTGTCGGCCACAGCCCCTCGGCCGGCTTGCCCTCCTTCAGCACCGCGCGGGCGACCGTCAGCCGGTGCACCTCGGTGGGGCCGTCGGCGAGGCCGAGGATCATCGAGCCGGAGAACCACTCGTTCAGCGGCAGGTCRCTCGTCGTCCCGAGGGCGCCATGCACCTGCAGGGCCCGCTGGGTGATGTTGTGCATCACCTGCGGGGTGAGGACCTTCACCGCGGCGATGTCGTGCCGCACGGCCTGGTAGTCCTTCATCTTGTCGATCCGCCAGGCCACGTAGAGGACGAACAGGCGGAACTGCGTCAGCTCGGCGTACGAGTCGGCGATGTAGTTCTGCACCGACTGCTTCTTGGCGAGCAGGCTGCCGCGGGTCTCCCGGCTCAGCGCCCGCTCGACCATCATGTCCAGCGCCCGCCGGGCCTGGCTCACGGTACGCATGGCGTGGTGGATGCGCCCGCCGCCGAGCCGGGTCTGGCTGATGGCGAAGGCCTGCCCCTCGCCGCCGAGGATGTTCTCGGCCGGCACGCGGACGTCGGTGAAGCGGACCAGGCCGTGCGTGCCCTCACCGACCGGCTCGTGGCCGAACAGCGCCATGTTGCGCTCGATCACGATGCCAGGCGTGTCGGCCGGCACGATGAACATCGACGCCCCGCGGTGGATGTCGACGTCGGGGCTCGTCACGGTCATGACGATGTAGAACGCGGCCCACTTGGCGTGCGAGGCCATGAACTTCAGACCGTTGATCACCCACTCGTCGCCCTCGCGGACGGCGGTGGTGGTGAAGACCCTCGGGTCGGAGCCGCCCTGGGGCTCGGTCATGGCGAAGCAGGAGACGATGTCGCCGTCGAGCAGCGGCTGCAGGTAGCGGCGCTTCTGCTCGTCGGTGCCGTAGTGGGCGAGGATCTCCGCGTTGCCGGTGTCGGGCGCCGCGGTGCCGAAGATGACCGGGCCCCAGGCCGCGCGCCCGATGAGCTCGTTCAGGAGGGCGAGCTTGACCTGGCCGTAGCCCGGGCCGCCGAGCTCGGGGCCGAGGTGGCAGGCCCAGAGCCCGTGGTCACGCACCTGCTGCTTGAGGGGCCCGACGATGCGGGCCAGCGTCGGGTCGATCGGCCGCTCGAACACCTTGTGCCGCCACAGCGCGTCGAGGGGCTCGACCTCCTCGCGCACGAACTGCTCGGCCCAGTCCAGCTTCTCCTGGAACTCGGGCTCGGTCTCGAACTCCCACACTGCGTACCTCCCGAGGATGGCCTAACCACTTTCTCAAGTAGCAAGTAGCAAATATATTATCTGGCTATGACGTCCGACGCGAGCCCTCCGCCGGTCCGGACCCCCCTGCCGGCCCGCCCCCTCCCGGCCCTCRACGACCTCAACGCCAGCTACTGGACCGCCGGCCGGGACGGCGTCCTGYGGATCCAGCGGTGCGAGGACTGCGCCTCCCTGCTGCACCCGCCCCAGCCGGTGTGCTGCTACTGCCACTCCGACCGACTCGGCGTCGCCGAGGTCAGCGGGCTCGGCACCCTCGTCGGCGTCACCACGAACCACCAGCCCTGGGAGCCGGCGTTCCCGCCGCCGTTCGTCATCGGCTCGGTCGCCCTGGACGAGGACCCGCGCGTCCGGCTGATCGCGAACCTGGTCGACGTGGCGCTGGACGAGGCGGCTGTCGGGCAGCGCTTCCGCGTCCGGTTCGAGCCCGTCGAGGACGTGTGGCTGCCGGTGTTCGCGCCGGTCCGGGACGACGCCGGCGCCCCTGTGACCGGCGGACTGCCCGACGACCCGATCGCCCCCGGCGAGCACGCCCGGCACGTCCGGCCGATGGCGCGGGCCGACAAGTTCGAGGACCGGGTCGCGATCACCGGCATCGGCATGTCGCCGGTCGGCCGGCGGCTCATGCTGCCGCCGATCACACTCGCCGTGGCGGCGGCGAAGTCGGCGGTCGCCGACGCGGGCCTCGATCTGTCGGACATCGACGGGCTGTCGACGTTCCCGGGTGGCGAGCTGATCGGCGGCTTCACCGAGGGCGGCGTGACGGCGGTCGCGGACGCGCTCGGGATCCGCCCGACCTGGTACAACGGCGGCTCGGAGACGTTCGGCCCCGGCGGCGCCGTCGTCGCCGCGATGCTCGCCGTCGCCAGTGGCCTGGCCCGTCACGTCCTGTGCTTCCGGACGGTGTGGCAGGCCACCTACGCCGCCCAGCAGCGGGCGGCCAACCCGGGAGGCGGCAGCCCGTACGGTATCGGCCGCACCGGCCGGGTGGCCGGCCCGCAGGGGTACGTCGCCCCGTACGGAGTCGGCTCGGTCGCCCTCAACCTCGCGATGATCGCCTCGAACTACTTCCACCGCTACGGCGCGACGCGTGAGGCGCTGGGCTGGATCGCGATCAACCAGCGGGCCAACGCGGCGCTCAATCCCGATGCCGTGTACCGCGAGCCCATGACCATGGACGACTACCTGGGCGCCCGGATGATCACGACGCCGTTCGGGCTGTACGACTGCGACGTGCCGATGGACGCGAGCCTCGCCGTCGTCGTCTCCGCGGTGGAGACGGCCCACGACCGCCCCAAACCGCCGGTCCTGGTCGAGGCGGTCGGCACCCAGATCACCGAGCGCTTCCTGTGGCATCAGAGCACGATGAGCCACGAGCCGCAGACCCTCGGGCCGTCCGCGCACCTGTGGTCGCGCACGTCGCTGCGGCCGGCCGACGTCCAGGTGGCCGAGCTGTACGACGGGTTCTCCTTCAACTGCCTGTCCTGGCTGGAGGCCCTCGGGTTCTGTGGCATCGGCGAGGCCGCCGACTTCGTCGCCGGTGGCCACAACATCGCCCTCAAGGACGGGGTCGTGGCGCTGAACACCCACGGGGGCCAGCTCTCGGCCGGTCGCACGCACGGCATGGGAATGATCCACGAGGCGGTGGTCCAGCTGCGCGGCGAGGGCGGGGCCCGCCAGGTCGACGGTTGCTCGGTCGCCGCGGTCAGCACCGGCGGCCTCGCTCCGGCCGGCGCGATCCTTCTTCGGAGGTCCTGAATGGACGTGCCCTGCCCGTTACCCATGCGGGCGACGGATCTTTACCACACCTGCATCGTTGTCGACGATCTTGTCGCGTCGATGGCGCAGCTCACCCGGCTGGCGGGCTACCGCTGGATGCCGGCGGTCGAGCACCCGACGGCGGTGTGGACGCCGGCGGGGGAGACGACCGTGCTGCTGCGGATGGTGTACTCGCTGGACGAGCCGATGTTGGAGCTCATCGAACAGGTCCCCGGCACGACCTGGATGCCGTCGAACGGCGGCGCGATCCACCACATCGGCTACTTCGTCGACGATCTCGTCGCCTCCTCCCGGGCGCTGGCCGACGCCGGGCTTCCCCTGGAGACCTGCGGATCCGGGCCGACCCACCCGAGCGGGTTCGCCTACCACACGACCAGCGCCGGCCTGCGCATCGAGGTCGTCAACCGGTCGGTGCTGCGGGACATGCGGACGCTGCTGTCGGCAGCGTCGACCGCGAACGAGGAGGCGAGCGCGTGAAGGCCGTCCGTAACGCCCCGCCTGGCGTCGAGGTCGTGGAGGTCGACGAGCCGGCGGGGGACGGCGAGCTGGTCAGGGTGGCCGCCGTCAGCATCTGCGCGTCCGACTTCCTGTACCTGCGCTACGGGAGCCGGCAGATCGCCGGCCACGAGATCTCCGGCACCCTGGCCGACGGCACCGCCGTCGCCGTCGAGGCGATCACCGGCTGCGGGAACTGCCCGCACTGCGACGCGGGCGACTACCAGTTCTGCGCGACGCTGCTGACCAGCGCGCCCGGCATGACCGCGCCCGGCGGGATGAGCGAGTACTTCCGCGCGCCGCGCCGCGCGCTCCTGCCCCTGCCAGCCGGCCTGGCTGTGTGGGACGCCTGCCTGGTCGAGCCCGGCTCGGTCGCCTGGCACGCCTGCCGGCTGGGCGGCGTCGGGCCCGGATCCCGGGTCGCCGTCGTGGGCGCCGGGGGCATCGGCATTCTGGCCGCCGCGGCGGCCCAGGCCCTGGGCGCCGCCGAGGTGTCCGTCGAGGCCCGCCACCCCCACCAGCACGAGGCCCGCGAACGGATCGGCGCGACAGCGCCGAGCGGCCTGTACGACGTCGTGGTCGAGACCGGCGGGAACGAGGGCGCGCTGCACCGGGCCATCGAGCTGGCCCGCCACCGGGGGAGCGTCGTCTACGCCGGGATTCTGGAGGACGTGCGGCTGCCCCATGCGCAGCTCGCGCTGAAAGAGGTCGCGCTGCGCCCGTCGCTCGGCTACAGCGCCCACGACGGCCGTCGGGAGTTCGCCGAGGTGGCCGACATGCTCGCGTCCCGACCCGACCTGCCCGACCTGCTGATCTCGCACCGCTACCCGATCGACGACGCCCCCGCCGCCTTCGACACCGCCCGGGACCGCTCCAGGGGCGTCTTCCGCGTCGTCGTCGAACCTTGACCCATTTCATCAATCGGCGCCGGCGGTTTGCGTGGAGCGGATACGTCGGGATCAGTCGGATCGCGGCGACCGCGTAGACCCGGATGGACGAACATCACGAACGGATCGCGCGGGTCGCGTTGGCTGCCAGCGGGGCCCGTATGGGCTGGCTCTCGCGGGTGGCTACTCCGTCCAGGCCACGGCGTCGGCAGCCGCCTGAGCGGGACGTCGACTGTTCACCAGCTGGCGGCGACGTGACAGGTTCCCTCAGCTTGTCACGATCGTCATCGCCGCCCTGGAAGAAGCCGGGTACGCGGCGTCGATCGCGATTAGCGGAGGTGGCGCCGTACCTCGGCGTGAAGCGGGGGAGGCCGGTGCGTGCCAGCAAGGGAAGTAGTCCGGCGACGGTCGTGGGCTCGCGGCGGTAGGACGCCGCCTGGCGCTCCAACACCTCGATGGTGAGTTCGGGGTAGAGATCGAGCTGGTCGAGGAGGAACTCGTCCGGGTGTATGGCTGTCAGGTCGTACGGCTTGAGGGAAGGCGCCGGGAAGTCGCGAAGATTGAAGGTGACGATGGCCTCCGCGTTCGCACGCACCGCGGCGGCCAGAACGTGGCGGTCCTTTGCGTCGTTGGTCATGCCGTCGACGAGGTGCTCGTAGCCGGTGACGGTGGCGTCAGGAAAGTAGCGGCGCATGTTACCCAGGCGTTTGTCGATGCGGTCGGCTGGCAGGCCCGCCGCAAGGACATTGCGCCGAAGTTCTATCAGGATGTCGTCTGACCAGAGCGGTCGGTAGACGTCTGCCTCGGTGAGGCGGAGCAGCGTGTCGCACAGATAGGCCGGGTAGAGCACACAGGCATCAAGCAGCGCGGGCAGGGTCGCGGCGCCTCATATCAGCGGGTGGACTTGGGAGTCGCGGTCAGGTTGTAGAGATCATCCTTCTCTGCGTCCGCGGCCATCTGGTCGAGGGCCTCGCGACGGTCGCGGCGAGAGCGGTCGCGGTAGTCGAGGACATCGTGGAGCAGGACGCGGCGGTGGCGACCGCGCATGGTGTAAGCGATCTCGCCGTCAGTCAGGAGGCGCACGAGGGTGGGTCTCGAGATGTTGAGCAGGTCGGCGGCTTCCTGGGTGGTGAGCAGCGTGTTGTGCGGCGCGATGGTGATCGCGAGACCCTGTGACAGGGCGGTCACCGCGTCTCGTAGGACCTCGTAGATCTCTTGGGGAACCAGCAGCTCGGAGCCGTCGGGGCCGACCAACCTTGCGTGCGCCGACTCCGGGACCCGGGCCAGTCCGCGTGCGAACCGGGCGAGGTCGGCGCCGTCCGCGGGTGGCAGGACAGTTCTCTCTCGAATCACGGCGACCATGATCTCATGGCTACGCATATTCGAAAAAAACGCAAGTCGATGGTCGTGCTGGAGCCGGGCCCGGGCCAGGCGTCGAAAACGACTGCGGGCTGCGGCCGGCGCCTGCCGCGCCGACGGCCGGCGGCGGGACGCGGCGTCGATGGCGTCGGTGGCAGAAGCTTGCGGCCCGGAGGGCTCGGTGGGGGGTCGTTGGGAAATTGCCAATCGATCATATACTGTGGTCAGGTGACCGGGATCGGGGAGCGGGTGTTGGAGCAGGTCGGGCGGGGGCGGCCGGGGGCTCTGCATCGGGACATTGCGGAGCGGGTGGGGATGACGCCCGACGCGTTCTCGCGCGCGCTGAACGGTAAACGGGCGTTCTCGTCGATCGAGCTCGCGCGGCTGGCCGACGAGCTCGACGCCGACATCCACTGGCTGATCACGGGGGAGCCCGACCCGCACCGGCTGGTGGTCGCGGCGCGGCACCGGTTCGACCACGAGACGGGCCGGCGGGACGTCCCCGACCGTGAGGCCGACGACCAGGTGCTGCGCGACGTCGCGCTGACATACAGCCAGGGCGGACTCCCAGGGAAACCGGTCTGCCGGCTCCCGGCGACCGCCGACCGGATCCGGGCCGCGCTGGGCGAGGACTTCGTGCGGCCGTTCGCGGATCGGCTGGAGGCCCGGTTCGGCGTCGACGTCGTGCGGGTCGCCGAGCTGTCCACCGCGTACTCGTTCACGCTCGGTGGGCATCGAGTGATCGTCCTGCCGGCGACGGGCAACTGGTTCTGGGAGAACTGGTCGATAGCCCACGAACTGGGCCACCTCGCGCTCGCTCACCACGATCAGGGACTGCCCGAAGTCGAGCGGGACCGGCACGAGGCGGCGGCGAACGCGTTCGCCGCCGACCTGCTCCTTCCGCGCGCGCTACTCGCCCCGGTCGACTGGGACTCGCTGGACGCGGCCGGCCTGGCCGAGATCCTGTGGCAGTGGGGAGTGTCCATCGACGCGCTCGCCCGCCGGCTGAATGCCCTGAACGGTCAGCTGCCGCCGATCGTCCGGGAATGGGCCGGTCAGCCGACCCAACGCCTGCTACGACGTCACTGGGCCGTCGACGCGAGCTTCGACGAGATCACCCTGCGCATGGACGCCGCCGCCCGCCGCCGTTTCCCGCTTCCGCTTCAGGAGGCGCACCTCGCCGGTATCGAGTCCGGCACCCTCGGCAAGGGCACGCTCGCCTGGATGCTCGGCATCGACCCCGACGCGCTGGAGGTCGACGTACCCGCCGTGCCCGAAGTGGACGTCGACGATCTCTCCGCGGCGCTGGGCCTCTGAACTCCGAGGAGTGACCGTCCTTCTCTTCCCGGACAACACAGTTTTGATCAACTTCGCCCTGCTCGGCCGAATGGACCTGCTGGAGCGGCTGGCGAACGGCAACGGCCGGTGGTGCGCGACTGTCGCCACCGAATGCGACGCGTCCGCGCGGCGCCCCGAGCTCACCGCCCTGAGCGCCGCCAGGAGCATCTTCGGCCGGCCGTGGTTTCCCAACGCGGCGGAGCTCCGGGAGACCCTAAGCCTCCGGGAGGAGCTGGCCAGCCCTGGTGACCGCCCGCACCGGCACCTGGGCGAGGCCGAGACACTCGCGATCATGATCCGGCGCCGGATCGACGGCTACTTCGTCACCGACGACAACGACGCCGTCCGGCTCGCCACCCGGCATGGCGTCCGCGTCGTCCGTACCTGGCACCTCCTGCACGTCGCCGCCCGAGYGGGCCTCGTCGAGCCGGATTCGCTGTGGGGCTGCGTCCAGACGCTGCGCGCGCACCACCGCGGCGGCCCGCCCGGCGTCACCGACCGGCCGACCTTCGACAAATGGCTGGCCCGCTGACCTCGCGGCCTTATCGCAACGGTCAGATAGTGTCTAAGCCATCAGGGTCTAACCCGACACTGTGATCCGTCGATCCGGATGACTGGCCGGTGCCGCGGGTCCAGTCGGTCGCACGGCCTCGAAACGCCGCTCGGCTCACAGGCGAAGACCCGGACTCGCTATCGCCTTCGCAGTAGGATTGGAGCCGTGCCGGTGACCAAGGTGTCGCTCACGCTCGATTCGGACCTGGTCCGGGAGGCCCGCGAACGGGTCGGCCCGCGAGAGCTCTCGGCCTATGTCAATGCCGCGCTACGCCAGCGGCTGCAACACGACCGGCTGACCGAGTTCCTCACCACCGCCGACGCCGAGGCCGGCCCTGTCCCTGAGGAGGACATCGAGGAGGCGCGCCGGTGGTTCCGGCCGTGAGCAGGCGACGGGCGGCGGGTAGCGACCTCGGTGTGCCGTTCGTGCTGGACACCGGCGCGGTCATCGCCCTGTCGCGTCTCGACAAGGCGGCACGAACCCTGCTCGCCGCGGCGCTTCGCGAACAGTCTCAGGTCTGGGTTCCCGCTCCCGTCATCGCCGAGCTGGTCCGCGGCGACGGGCCGCGGGACGCGGCGGTCAACCGCGTACTGAAGTCCGTCAGCGACGTGCACCCGCTCGATGAGTCGCTCGCCCGCGAGGCCGGCCGGCTGCTCGCGGGCGGAGGCACCGTTGTGGATGCCATGGTGGTGGCGACCGCGCGACACGTCGCAGGCAGCGGCCCAGTGGTGATTATGACGAGCGATCCGCGCGACATCACGGCCCTCGCCGGTGCCGACGCCCGGGTGCGGATCGCCTCTGTCTGATGGGATACGCGGCCGGCCTTCCGTATCCCAGACCTTCYGGGCAGTCAGTCGCTGGAGGGGAGGGGGCGGGCCTCCTTGAGGGCGAGCGGTTCGGCGCCGAGGGCGAGCGAGCCTGTGCCCGCCTTCGTCACCAGGACCTCCAGGCCGGTGTCGCCCAGGGTGTAGCGCTTCCCCTGCTGGGTTCCGCCGGCCGCGTCGGCGAGGACGGTCAGTCCCGGCTGGGGCTGCGCCTTGACGTCGACCATCGGGTGGCCGCCGCAGGTCAGGTCCACATCCCCGGGAAGCGGGCGCACGACCACGAGTTCGGTGCCATCTACCTGGCTACGTAGCCGGGCGCCGCTCTTGATCTGCAACGTTGTATCTCCTCGTCGATGACGGGACCGGGCGCCGCGGAAAGCGGCGGCCGGAATGCGGGAGTGCCGGAATGCGGAAGTGCTGGCTGTCGGTGGAGACGCGTCCGCCCGCGGCCGAATGCCGGCCGCGGGCGGGCTGCCGCTTTTCGTGATCTGGAAGGATTCCTGACGCCGGACGCCGAGGATTCCACCAGATCATGAGCGGTTCGCGCGTCCGGGGCCGGGGCGCGCGAGGTGGCATGGACGTCTGGTTCGGTGCGCCGGACCAGGGCGAAGTGACAACGTGTCCGAGCCCTGGCCTGGCACCGCCAGCACGTTTCAGACCCTCAGACTCTTCAGAGCACGATGGGCAGCTTGTGGTAGCCGCGAATCGTGGCTGTGTGGATGAGCTCGGCACCGGACAGGTCGAGATCCCACTTCGGGAAGCGGTCCAGGATCTCCTCCAGTGCGATCCGGCCCTCGATGCGGGCCAGCGCGGCGCCGAAGCAGTAGTGGACGCCCTTGCCGAAGGTCATGTGGGCGTCCATCTTCCGGCGGATGTCGAAGGTGTCCGGGTCCGGGAACGCGGCTGGGTCACGGTTCGCCGCGCCGGTCAGCAGGGTGATGATCTTCCCTGCCTCCACGGTCCGCCCGTGCAGCTCGACCGGCCTGGTCGTCACCCGCACCTGGATGGGCGACGGCACCTCGTAGCGCAGGGTCTCCTCGATCGTGTTCTTGATGAGGGACCTGTCCGCCACCACCAGCTCGCGCTGGTCCGGGTTGTCGGCGAGCGTCTTGCCGAACCAGCCGATCAGCCGGGCCGTCGTCTCCACACCGGCGGCGTAGAGCATGCCGACGTAGTTGAGGATCTCCGCGTCGGTGAGACCGCGCTCCTCGCCGGTGAGGACATCCTTGAACCGGGCCTGGATCAGCGTGGTGAGGAAGTCGTCGCCCGGGTGCTCCTTCTTGTACGCCAGGAACGGGGCGTACGGCTCCCCGATGCTGGGCAGCCGCTGCTCGTCCTGCGGCTTCTCCTCCGTGAGCCGGGCCGACTCCTCCACATGGTCGCGCAGGTTCAGCAGGTACTCGTCGGGAATGCCGACCAGGGCGCCGATGACCCGCATCGGCAGCTGGCTGGCGAAGTTCTCCATCAGGTCGAACCCGCCGCTGCCGACCAGCGGGTCGAGGTACTCCGCGCACAGCTCCCGGATCCGTTCCTCCAGCACGAGCACCCGCTTCGGGGTKACCGCGCGGCTCAGTATCAGCCGGTGCATGTCGTGCTCGGGCGGGTCCTCCGCGATGAACAGGCCCGGCGGGGTCGGAATCCCCGCCTTGACCATCTCCATCAGGATGCCCTTGGACGACGTGTACGTCTGCCAGTCGACCGAGAGGGCCTCGACGTCCACGTAACGTGAGACCGCGTAGAAGTCGTAGCGTTCGTTGTAGTACAGCGGCGCCTCTTCGCGCATCCGCTTCCAGACCGGATACGGATTCTCGTCGATGGCGAAGTCGTACGGATCGTAGTAGATATCCGTGGCGGCGGTCACGCGGAGTTCCTCTCAACAAGTACGCGTGCGGATAACACTGCTGGGGCGTGCTGTGCCCTGACGTTCTGTGCCCTGACGTTCTGTACCCCGGCGACGATCACGCCGGCTCGCACAGCGCCTTGACCTGCAGGTACTCCTCGAAGCCGATCTGGCCCATCTCGCGGCCGATTCCGCTCTGCTTGTAGCCGCCGAAGGGGACRTCCGACCCGTAGTAGATGCCGCCGTCGACGATCATCGTGCCGGCGCGGACCTTGCGGGCGACCCGCTTGGACTTCTCGTGGTCGCCGGAGAACACGGCGCCGGAGAGGCCGAAGATGGTGTTGTTCGCGATCCGGACCGCGTCGTCCTCGTCCTCGAACGCCTGGATGACGAGGACCGGGCCGAAGACCTCGTTCTGGACGATCTCCGCGTCCTCCGGCAGGTCGGCGAACAGCGTCGGCTCGAAGTAGTAGCCCGTCTCCAGCTGCGGCGGGCGCCGGCCGCCGACGACCGGCGTGGCGCCGGACGCGATCGCCCGGTCGACCATGGCCTCGACGCGGTCGCGGTGGCGCGCGCTGTTCAGCGGGCCCATCACGTTGTTCGCGTCGAGCGGGTCGCCGTACGGCATCGCCGAGAGCATCATGGAGGCCATCTGCACGCCCTGCTCGAAGATGGACCGCGGCAGCAGCAGCCGGGACAGCGTGGCGCAGCCCTGGCCGCCGTGCAGGCAGACCATGAAGGTCGACATGCCGATCCCGGTGCGCAGGTCGGCGTCCTCGAAGACGATGTTCGGGGACTTCCCGCCGAGCTCCAGGAAGCACTTCTTCACGGTCTGGGCACCGAGCTCCATGATCCGGCGGCCGACGGCGGTCGAGCCGGTGAAGCTGATCAGGTCGACCCGCGGGTCGGTGATGAGCTCCTCGCCGCGGTCGTTGGCCGAGCTGGTGATGACGTTGAAGACGCCGGCCGGGATGTCGGTGTACTCGGCGACGAGCTTGCCCAGGGCGCTCACGCACCACGGCGTCGTCGGCGGGCCCTTCAGGATCACCGTGTTCCCCGCGGCCAGCGCCGGCGCCACCTTCGCCAGGGCCACCTGGAGCGGCTGGTTCCACGGAACGATCGCGCCGACGACGCCGTAGGGCTCCCGCTCGGTCCAGCGGTGGGCACCGAACCCCTCGATGTTCCCGAGCCCGAGGTCCTGGGAGAACTCGTACTTCTCCAGCAGGTCGGTCACCCAGCCGACGTTCTCCACCGGCATGTCGAAGGTCGAGCCGACCATCTTGGTGGGCAGGCCGACCTCGGCCGTCATCATCGCCTTGAACGGCTCCGCGTGCTTGGCCAGCGCCTCGTGCAGCTGGCGCAGGCAGCGGACCCGCAACGCGACGTCCGTGCTCCAGCTGGTCTCGTCGAAGGCCCTGCGGGCCGCGGCGATGGCCGCGTCGATGTCGCCCGTGGAGGCGTCGKCCGCCACGCCGATCGACTGCTCGGTCGCCGGGTTGATGTTCTCGTAGGTGGCGCCGCCCTCCGCGTCGACGAGCTGACCGTCGATCAGCAGTTTGGCGACGTTCAGTCCCGCGAAAGTCATGTAGTTCCTCCGTCAGGTAACAGGGCAGGTGCTAGCCGCGGCTGATCGCCGAGACCGCCCATTCGGTCTGGCTCTTCGTGGCGGATGCGGGCGGGCTCTGGCAGTCGGGGGACGGGAGGGAACGCCCAGGTCGGACGTCCGCGGACCAGGTGACGGTCTCGCCGTCATACACGCAGGACAACTCGGCGCGCGAGTCGTTGAGAGAGCCGGTGCGGGGGGAGTCGAGCAGGCTCCAGCCGACCTGGCGCAGGACCTCGAGCTCGAGTGCCTGCGCCTGAGGGCCTTTCAGGCCGCAGCAGCCGCGGTAGTTGCCGGCGACGTCGGCGAACTCGCCCTTGCGGCGCAGGACCGTCTCGACGAGGTCCTCGTCGCCGTAGGCCCAGGCCGTGCCCTCGGGCAGGACGAGGAAGGTCGACGCGAAGCGGTGGCCGCCCAGGTGGCTGGTCCGCCAGTAGTTGACGCCGTCGGGCGCGCCGGCGGCGGCGAGCCGGGTCGCGAGGCCGGCGCCGAGGCGTCCGCAGCAGGCGTCGCGCCGGCCGTGGCCGCAGACCAGGACGTCGATCCCGTCGGTCTCCAGGTGCGAGGGCGCCGGGTCGGCGGCGAGCGCGAGCAGGTCGGCGACGGCGTCGGGCAGCGACGCGCCGACGGGACGCTCGAAGCGCCGGTAGCCGGCGAAGTAGCTCTCGCCCCGGGGGCGGGCGTGCAGGATGACGCGCCGCTCCTGCGCGGGGGTGTCCGGGTTGGCGGGGACGATGGCCTGCAGCCGATAGCCCAGCGGGCCGAGCAGAGGCGCGATCGACGCCGCCTCGGGAGTCTCGCCGATGTCGTGTGGCCACGGCAGCGGGAGCTCGATCAGCAGGAAGCCCGGGTACGTGCCGCTGGTCCCGACGGGGGAGAGGGACGCCACCCGCGAGAAGTCACTGCACCTGATCTTCGCGTCCGGGTCCARCTCGGGTGGGATGGTCCACGTCGTGTTCGTCATCGCGCTAGCCGACCGGGCCGGGGGCGGCGACGGCGTCGCGCAGCGCCGGGAGCACCGGCGGGCTGGTCCGCCAGTCGGGGACGCCGTCCTCGCCTGGGGTGGCGACGGGGAACCCGCCCTGGTGGACCCAGGCCCAGTGCGCGTGGTTGAGCTCGTGGAGGGTGAAGCAGGCGTTCAGCGCGTTGTAGAAGCCCTGGTTGTCGACGGTCTGGTTGACCGACTCCTTGATCAGGAGCGCCGCCATGGTGGGCAGGCTGGCGATACGCCGCGCGAAGGCCACGGCGCTGTCGGCCAGGTCGTCGGCCGGGAAGACCTTGGAGACCATCCCGAGCCGGTGTGCCTCGTCGGCGTCGATGGAGTCGCCCGTCAGCAGGAGCTCCTTGGCCTTGCGCGGGCCGAACTCCCAGGGATGGGCGAAGTACTCCATGYCGCACATGCCGAGGCGGGTCCCGACCATGTCGGCGAAGGTCGTCCCCTCGGCCGCGACGATGAGGTCGCAGGCCCACATCAGCATGAGGCCGGCGGCGTAGACCTGCCCGTGCACGGCGGCGATGGTGATCTTGCGGAGGTTGCGCCACCGGCGGGTGCTCTCGAAGAAGTGGTGCCACTCCTGCAGCATCAGCTTCTCGGCGCCGTGGCGGGTGGCGCCGTTGACCCGGGCCGAGGGGTGCTGGTTCGGCCCGGGCGCGTGGTCCGCGCGGCCCTCCTTCGAGCCCATGTCGTGGCCGGTGGAGAACATCGGGCCGTGGCCGCCGAGGATCACGACCCGGACGGTGTCGTCCGCCTCGGCCCGCAGGAACGCCTCGCCGAGCTCCACCAACAGCCCCCGGCTCTGGGCATTGCGCGTCTCCGGCCGGTTGAGCATGATCCGCACGATGGTTCCCTCGTCGAGGGACTCGTACGTGAGGTACCGGTACTTCGAGTCGATCATCAGCGCCTTTCCACCCTGGACATGGACCCCCGCCMCTGCGTCTCGGCGTGGGGCCGCCGACCTGCGTCCGGGCTGGCGCCCGGCTGGCCCGCGCCTGGTTGGCCCGCGCCTGTCTGGCGGTGCCTGTCTGGCCTGGACTGTTGCCGCCCATATTTACACTAAGTTGAAGAACCGGTACTTTCAACCCGGTCAAAGGAGGGACTGGCTGATGAAGGTTGCCCTGACGGTCGCCGACTTCCTGGATCGGGCCGAGACGGTCTATCCGGAGAGCCTCGCGGTGGTCGACGAACCGGGCCGGCCGGGGTCGCTCGGGCGGCTCACGTACCGGGACGTCGCGGCGCGAGCCCGTGGCATGGCGCTGGCACTGGACCGGTTGCGGATCCCCGCCGGCGCGCGTGTCGGGATCGTGTCGCCGAACAGCGCGCGCTTCCTGATCAGCTTCTTCGGGGTGAGCGGGTTCGGCCGGACGCTGGTGCCGATCAACTACCGGCTGACGGCGGACGAGATCTCCTACATCGTCGAGCACTCGGGGACGACGCTCCTGCTCGTCGACCCGGAGCTCGACGACGTGCTGTCCAAGGTGACCGCGAAGGAGCGGATCGTCATGGACGGGGTGGCCGACTCCGAGCTGTTCGCCCCGGCGCCGCCCGGCGTGGTCCCCGCGCCCTGGGAGCCCGACGAGGACGCGATCTGCACGATCAACTACACGTCGGGCACGACGGCGCGTCCCAAGGGCGTCCAGCTCACCCATCGGAGCTGCTGGCTGAACGCCGCGTCCTTCGGGTGGCACACGACGGTGACCGACCGGGACGTCATCCTGCACACGCTGCCGATGTTCCACGTCAACGGCTGGGGCATGCCCTACGCGGTGACGGGCATGGGCGGCGCGCACATCGTGATCCGCAAGATCGACGGCGAGGACATCCTCTCCAGGGTCGAGCAGGAGGGCGTGACGCTGCTGTGCGGCGCGCCCGCCGTCGTCGCCTCGATCCTCGACGCCGCGGCGGCGCGGGTCGCCGCCGGCCTGCCGGTCCCGGGCCGCGACAAGGTCCGCATGGTCGTCGCCGGCGCGCCGCCGCCCAGCGCGGTCATCGCCCGGGTCGAGGAGCTCCTCGGCTGGGAGTTCATCCAGATCTACGGCCTCACGGAGGCCTCCCCGCTGCTGACGATCAACCGGGCCCGCCCGGGCTGGGAGTACCTGCCCACCGACGAGCGGGCGAAGCTGCTGGCGCAGGCCGGCGCCCCGGCGCTGGGCGTGCGGATGCGGATCGACGCCTCCGGGGAGGTGCTCGCCCGGTCCAACCACGTCTTCGACGGCTACTGGCGCCAGCCGGAGCAGACCGCCGCCGCGATCGAGGACGGCTGGTTCCACACCGGCGACGGCGGCCGCTTCGACGGCCGGCTGCTGACGATCACGGACCGCAAGAAGGACGTGATCATCACCGGCGGCGAGAACGTGTCGTCGATCGAGGTCGAGGACTGCCTGTACGAGCACCCGGCGGTGACCGAGGCCGCCGTGATCGGGGTGCCGGACGAGAAGTGGGGCGAGACGGTGAAGGCCCTGGTCGTGCTGCGGCCGGAGGCCGAGGTCACGCCCGCCGAGCTGATCGCGTTCTGCCGGGACCGGATGGCGCACTACAAGTGCCCCACCTCCATCGAGCTGCGCGACGCGCTCGAGCGCACGGCGACGGGGAAGCTGCAGAAGTTCAAGCTCAGGGCTCCCTACTGGGAGGGCCGCGACCGTGCGGTCAACTAGCGCCGGCAAGTCCGGCGCTGGCGCCGGCGAGGCCGGCATCGGGCTGGCCGGGGTCCGGGTGGTGGACTTCGGCCACCAGATCGCGGGGCCGCTGGCCTCGCTGCTGCTGGCCGAGGCGGGCGCCGACGTCGTGCACGTCGACTCTCCGCTGGCCGCCCGGTCGCTCGGGCCGGCGGACGCCTTCCTCAACCGGAGCAAGCGGCGCATCACGCTGGATCTGCGCGGCGCGGCCGACCGGGACACCGCGCGCGACCTGGTGGCGCGTGCCGACGTCCTGGTCGAGAACTTCCGGCCTGGCGTCATGGACCGCCTCGGCCTCGGGCCCGCCGCCGCGCGGGACCTGAACGAGCGGCTCGTCTACTGCTCGCTGCCGGGCTTCGCGGCCGACGACGAGAAGGCGGGCGTGGCGGCCTGGGAGGGTGTCCTGCACGCCGCCGTCGCGGGGTACCGGCCGCTCAAGGAGCACTGGGATCCCTCCGGCCGGAAGAGGGCGAAGGTCGAGGACCCGGCGGCGCCGCTCTTCACACCGATCACCACCGCGTCCAACTTCGGCGGACTGATGGGCGCGGTGTCCGTCGTCATGGCACTGATCGCCCGCGAGCGCACCGGACGCGGTCAGCGGATCGAGGTCCCGCTCGCGGAGGCGTACGCCGAGGCCTACAGCACGATGCTCGGGATGYGGGTCTACGAGAACCCGCTCATGGGTGACAACCACATGCTGCGCGATCTCACCTACGCGTGCGCCGATGGCGGGATCGTCGATCTGTCGCCCTACTCGAAGTTCGTCATCCCGCTGCTGGTGGCGGCCGGGGTGGCGGGGGACTGGGAGAGCCAGGGCCTGATCGACGTCGCGGCCCGGACCTTCTCGATGGAGAAGCGGGACCGGATCATGGCGATGTTCGCCGACCTGATCCGCTCCCACCCGGCGGCGTGGTGGGACGAGGTCGCGACGAGGGCGGAGATGCCGGTCTCGATGGTCCGCTCCCCGGCGGAGTGGGTCGCCACCGAGCACGCCACCCAGTCCGGGTCCGTGGTGACGCTCGACGACCCGCTGGCCGGCCCGGTCGTCCTGCCTGGGCGGGGTTTCGACCTGCCCGCGGCGCCGGCGCCGCGGCCGCGGCACCTGCCTGACCAGGACCGCGAGGCGATCCTCGCCGAGCTGCGGGCCCGGTCCGCGGCCCCCGTTCCGGCCGTGCCCGCCGTCGCGGGGGCGACGGCGACCTCGTTGGACCTGCCGCTGGAGGGCTATAAGGCGATCGACGTCAGCCAGGCCGTGGCGGGCCCGACCGCGGCGAGGCTGCTGGCCGACTTCGGCGCCGACGTGATCAAGGTCGGCAACCCGGTCCCGGCCGTTACCGACGGCATCGTCGGCCAGCTCCACCGCGGCAAGCGCACCATCCTGCTCGACTCGAAGAGCGCGGCCGGCGGCAAGCTCGCGGGGGACCTGATCCAGGCGGCCGACCTGCTCGTCACCAACTTCACCCCGAAGTCGCAGGCCCGGTACGRCATCGACTACGAGCGGGCCAGCGCGCTCAATCCCCAGATTGTCTACTGCTCCATCACCGCCTACGGCCTCACCGGCCCGTGGGCGCACCGCCGGGGCTACGAGAACCAGTGCAACGCGGCGACGGGCATGAGCTGGCGGTACGGGTCGCGGTTCGGCTGGACGCTCTACCAGCCGACGCCGATCAACGACGCCGACACCGGCATCCTGGGCGCCTACGCCACGGCCGTCGCCCTCTACGCGCGACTGCGCGGCGGCGGCGGGCAGAAGGTCGGCGCCTCCCTGGTCCAGGGCTCCACGCTCCACCAGGCCGTCTATCTGACCGCGGAGGCGCAGGCACCGCGGGACGGCGGGCGCGCCGAGGTGCTCGGTGCCGGTCCCGACGCCGCGGCCGGCGGCCGGCCCGACGCGGCGCGCAACGAATACGGCGACAACGCCCTCTACCGCTTCTACTCGGCCTCGGACCGGTGGTTCTTCCTCGTCGCGCACGAGGCGGATCTCCCGACATTCCTGGCCACGGTGGAGATCGAGCTCGGCGACGCGGCGGGCGACTGGCGCGATCCGGGGGGCGCCTTGGCCGGGCTGCTCTCCGCGCGGTTCGCCGCCGAGCCGGCCGAGCACTGGGTCGCGCTGCTGGCCAAGGCCGGCATCGCGGCCCAGCCGGCCGTCTCGATCGACGAGGCGGTCGACTACCTGCACCGGCGCGGCGTCGTCTACTTCGAGCGGGGCGTCGGCGGCCAGGACGTCGCCAGGCCGGGCGTCGGCCGGTGGCTCTCGGAGACGCCGCCGCGGGTCGGGGCGAGCCCCGGCGCGGTCGGCTCCCAGGCCGTGGAGATCCTCACCGAGCTCGGCCTCTCCGAGCCGGAGATGCGGGAGTTGGCCAGCGAGAAGGTCCTCTGCCTCCCGGACGGCCTGCCCACGCTGCAGCGGCTGACCTGACGGGTGAGCCTCTTCCGTCGTCCCTTCAGGAATTGACGTACGGCCGTGCTGTTCAGCCGATGACGAGCCGTTCACCGCCGAAGTCGGCGATGATCTCCAGGCGTCCGCCGAGGGCGTTGACGTAGGCGGCGAGAGTACGCAGCTCGCTGGCCTCGACGGTGGCCCGCTCGATCGCGGATACGCGCTCCTGACGGACGTGCATGCGGTCCGCGACGTCCGCCTGGGTCAGGCCCAGCCGGCGGCGCATCTCGGCAAGCCGATGGGCGCGGTTCGCGGCGACCAGTCGTCTGGCGCCGGATTCGACCTCGTGACGGTCGGTGTCGTCGGGGAAGAACTCCGTGAGGAAGCCGCTCTTGTCGTAGTCGTGAACCGCGCTCACAGGTCACGCTCCTTGAGGTAGCTGGCGTAGCGGGCTTCGGCCAGCGGTATCGCCCGCCGGTACCAGGCGGACCATTCGCCCGCCTTGTCACCTGCCACGAGAAGGACCGCTCGACGTTCCGGATCGAAGATGAACAGAACACGGACCTCGCTCGCCCCGGCCGAGCCAGGGCGAAGTTCCTTCAGGTTGTGTATCCGCGAGCCCTTGATTCGATCGACAAGTGGCCGCCCGAGGCCGGGCCCCTCCTCCAGGAGGGCGGCCAGCGCCTGGCCCACGAGGATCGCGGTCGTTCGGTCTRCCTGCCGCAGCGTATGCAGCCATTCCCTGACCTCGTCGACCATCACCAGTTGGTAGCTCACGGGCGGACCCTTCGGATCAAGGAAGGTTCAGTACGCCAGTATACTAAAATCTTCTCGAGGGCGTCGGCTCGTGTGCCGGTCACCCCGCGGTACATGTCGTCGAGGCCGAGCCAGAGTCCGCCCGGCCGAGCGGGGCGTTGGTGGGCCAGGGCGGATCGGTCAGGCGTGGCGGCCGACGGCGCCGGACTCCTCGAGTTCGTCGATCAGGGCGGCAGCGAGGCCGGCCTCCTCCAACACGGCCCGCGTGTGTGCGCCGGCCGGGGGCGGCGGGTAACTCTCGGCCGGCGGCCGCTGGCCGTCCGCGTCCCGGAACCGGATGGGGGAGCGCGGGACCAGCAGGTCGCCGACGGTCTGCAGCACGCCGCGAGCGGTCGCGTGCGGGTCCGCCGCCAGGTCAGGGCCACGGTTCACCCGCACGACGCTGGCGCCGCGCGGCCCGAGGTCGGCCACCCATTCCCGCGCGGAGCGGGTTCGGAAGACCGCGGCGAGCCGTTCCGTCACGGCGTCCGGGTCGTCCCAGCGGTGCAGCGTGCCCGCCAGGTCCGGCAGGTCGAGGCCCTCGCACAGCGCTGCCCAGGTGCGCGGCTCGGCGGCCGTCACGGCGACCCAGGTGTCGTCGGCGCACTCGTAGAGCCGACGGTCCGGACCGATTGGTACGCCACGACCGCCCTTGTCGAACGTTCCGTCGGCCGACGACTGCAGCCAGGTGGCCGACTCCGACAGGCTGATGTCCAGCTGGCACCCCGAGCCGGTCTGATCCCGCTGCCGCAGGGCGGCGAGGATTCCGACGACGGCCATGAGCGCGCCGACGGGGATGGGGAGGATCAGCTGGGGATGCCACGGCAGCTCGGGGCTCAGCGCGGTCAACAGGCCCGAGTGCGCCGCGAACGAAAGATCGTGTCCGGACCAGTTCGCGTACGGCCCGTCCTGGCCATATCCGGATATCGAGCACCAGACGAGCCCGGGCAGCTCCTTCGCGGCGTGGGAGTAGCCGAATCCCCGCTCGTCCATGGCGCCGGGCCGCTCGTTCTCGACCAGCACGTCGGCATGCGCGGCCAACAGCCGCAGAACCTCGAGGCCGCGCGCGTGACGGAGGTCGACGGCTACTGAGCGCTTGCCGCGGTTCAGCCCGATCGGGCCGTCGAACATCCGGCCCTTCGGGGACTCCACCCGAATCACGTCGGCGCCCAGGTCGGCCAGCAGCACGGTGCCGAAGGCGCCGGGGGGCAGCCGGGTGAGGTCGAGCACCGTGACACCGGCCAGGGGTAGCTTCGGATCGGGCATCGTTTCTCCTGAAGTGCCGAGAATATGGCGGATCCTGGTTGATTCCGGCCAGCCGCACGGGTGTTCGCGAGCGTCCCGGGCGGCTGCCGTGAAGATACAAACAGCCCTCGTCCGGCCCGGGTAACGACCGTGCCTCCACCGCCACGGACTGTGGCGGTGGAGGCACGAGGTATGCGCTGGATGCCTAGCCGATGCTGTGTGCTTAACCGGTGCTGTGCCTAACCGATGAAGCGGACCAGGTTGTCGCGCATGATCTTGCGGATGGTCGTGTCGTCGAGGTCCTTGAGGAGCGTGACGTACTGCATCGGGTCCGGAACGCCCTCGGAGTGCGGGAAGTCGGATCCGAAGACGAGGCAGTCGGCTCCGACGGTCTCGATACCCCGCTTGATGTCCTCCTCGGGGAACGGGGCGATGACGCACCGCTCCTTGAAGACGGAGGAGGGCCGGCCGGGCAGGGTGCCCCACTTGGGCTTGCGGCCCAGGAGCATGGCGTGGTCCAGCTTGCGCAGCAGGTAGGGCAGCCAGACGGTGCCGAACTCGGCGATGAGCACCTTGATGTTCGGGAAACGCCCGAACATGCCGTGGTAGAACATGGCCGTCAGGGTGTCCATCATCGGCCGGTCGCCCCAGTAGGCGACCCACTGGAACCCGTTGAACTCCACGTAGCGGGCGTTCGGCTTCTCGCCCCACTCGCCGCCGTGGCGGGCGTAGGTCCCGCCGAGGTGGACCGCCACCCGGGTGTTGGACTCGTTGACCAGGTTCCAGAACGGGTCGAAATAGGGGTCGAACGGCGACCGGCCGTTCCACGCCGGGCCGGGCTGAAGGTCGACGAACTTCGCGCCGCGCTCGAGCGACCGCTTGAGCTCGGCGACGGCGAGGTCGACGTCCAGCAGGGGGATCGGCACGGGGACCAGGATGCGGCCCTCGTGCGCGTAGCCCCAGTCCTCCCAGAGCCAGTCGTTGTACGCCCGGTTCACGGCGTAGCCGGCCTCGATGTCGCCGCGCCCGAAGGCGCTCTCCCAGCCGGTGCCGACCGTGTGCAGGACGGCGACCTCGACGTTCTGGAGGTCCATCAGCGACAGTCGGGGGTCCTTCTTCTCGAAGGCCGGCCGCATCGCGTTGTAGCGCTCGACGAGCTGCTCACGGCTGAGCTGGTCGAGGTCCTTCATCGGGTTGAGCTTGTTGAGCATCGCGCCCGGGATCGGGATGTTGCCCTGCATCCCGGAGACCTGGGAGAGGTCGACGCCGCCGAAGCCGCCCTCCGGGGCGGAGTGGACCCCGAGCGTCCGCCGCTCGTGGTCGACCTCCTCGTCCTCGTCGTGCTCCTCCTCGGTGAGCATCCGCGGCTCGCCGGGCAGCCAGGCCCGCTCGGCCATGTCGGCGGACAGATAGCGCGTCACGGCGTCGTCAGGCGCGTAGAGGTGATGGTCGGCATCGAAAATGCCGTAGGGGAGGCTCTGCTCGACATCCGCCACGTAGATACCGCGTGATCCGAGCTGGGGCGTGTCGGCCAACGGGCCCTCCTGGAGTTCATGGACACTGCGTATTTGAACTGAGTTTAACTATGCCGGCGCCTCGCGCGCCACCCCATCCCGGGTGTCGTGGCCCGCACTTTGCGTGGCAATGCCGCCGCATCCTCGGGCGACTTTGGGCACGGCGGAGCCGGCCGAGGTGGCGCAGACGCTCTCGCACCACTTTTCGTCGGCCGGCAGGTTCGTCCCCGAAATTCTTACGTGGTCATTCCGCCGGGGCCGAGACGGAATGACCACGAGACCCACCCGGGCCGCAACCGCTGGTTACCTCGTCAGGACTTGAACCACTCGCGGGCGCTGTTGACGACTTCCCGGAACGGCTTGCCCCGGTCGAAGCTCGGCTCCCGGGGCATGCCGAGGACCTGTTCGCTGATCGCGTTGCGCTGCATCTCGTTGGAGCCGCCGGCGATCGACCACACCCGGCTGTTCAGGTAGTCCAGGGCGGCGTGCCGTCCTTCCTCGTCGCCGTCCTTCCAGACCAGCCCGAGCCCCTGCCCGATCTCCAGCACCAGGCGGGCCCGCTCCGGGTTGTACACGCCCGCCGCGAGCTTCCAGTAGGAGGCGACGCCGGCGGCGGGCTTCTCACCCGACCGCAGCAGGCCGGTGATCCGCTGGCCGAGCTGCCCCCGGGCCCAGTCGGCGGTGTGGATCCGGGCGACCGCCTGCCGGGCGACCGGGTCCTGGGCGCGGCCGGCGGCGCGGGTCAGGTTCAGCAGGAACGGGTCGACGTCCGCGGCCTGGGTCGTCGGCAGGTTCACCGGGTCGTCGCGGCCGGCGCCCCGCTCGACGAGCAGCAGCGTCTGCGCCACGGTCCAGCCCTGGTTGACCTCGCCGATCACGGCGTCGTCGCCGACCTCGACCTCGTCGAGGAACTCCTCGCAGAACTCGGCGTCGCCGGTGATCTCGCGGATGGGGCGGATGGTCACGCCCTTGGCCCGCAGGGGTACCGCGAACCAGGTGAGGCCGCGGTGCTTGGGGGCGTCCCAGTCGGTCCGGGCCAGGCACATCCCGTAGTCGGCCTGGTGGGCGCCGCTGGTCCAGATCTTCGAACCGGTGATCAGCCACCTGCCGCCGTCGCGCACCGCGCGCGTGGTGATGCCGGCCATGTCCGAGCCGGCGCTCGGCTCGGAGAACAGCTGGACGAACAGCTCGTCGCCGGCGAGCATCCGCGGGACGTGCCGGGCCAGGAACTCCGGTGCGCCGTGCCGGACGATGGTCTGCCCGCACGGGCCGTACGTCGTGCCRCCCGCGTGGCCGAGGTCGGGCATCCGGTACCTCGCCGCCTCCTCGGCGAAGGCGCGGGCGTGCCGGTCGCTCAGGCCCTGGCCGCCGTACTCGCTGGGCCAGTTGATGCCCGCGTAGCCGGCCTCGTAGAGCTTCTTCTGCAGGGCCCGCTCCGCGGAGAAGCCCTCGTCGTCCTGCTGGGTGCCGCCGCGCCCGTGCGCGCCCTGGCCCGGGTCGCGCGGCTCGAGGTTCGCGGCGAGCCACTGCCTGGCCCGCTCGCGGTACTCCTCGATCTCCGGTGTGTCAGTCATGGGATCTTCCTCGCTTCCCGCCAGCCTCACAGGGCCAAAGGGGGCGTGTAAATGATCTTACCCGCGCGCCCGGCGGCCATTGTCGGTGTCGTTCAGAGACCGGCCAGCTGGCAGATCCGCTCGCGGTGCCATGTCGGCGAGCCGTACAGCGACGCGTCGGTCGTCAGCCGGCGGAGATAGAGGTGGAAGTCGTGCTCCCACGTGTAGGCGATGCCGCCGAACAGCTGCCAGCACCTGTGCGCCAGCTCGACCGCCGCGTCACCCACGAACGCCTTGGTCATGCTCGCGGCGTGCGCCGCGCCGCGGCCTTCCCGCTGGGCCTCGCGCGCCGCGCCGGCGGTCACCGCGTGACTCATCTCCAGCGCCAGGCTGGTGTCGGCGAGCTGGTGCTTGACCGCCTGGAACGAGCCGATGGGCCGCCCGAAGGCGACCCGGTCCTTGCAGTACCGCACGGTGAGGTCGAACAGGTGCTGCATGGCGCCCACCGTCTCCGCGGTGGCGAGCACGCTGGCGAGCAGCAGCTGCGCGTCGACGGCGGCCGCCGCCCCGCCGAGGGCGCCCACCAGCGCGGAGCCGTCGACCTCGACGCCGTCGAAGTGGACCTCGCAGAGCCGGCGGCTGAGGTCGAGGCCGGTCAGCACCTCCACGGTCACCCCCGGCGCGGACGTCGGCAGGAGGAACTGTGCCGGCCCGTCGGGTCCGCCAGCCGTGACGAGCAGCCACTGCGCCGACTGCGCCTCGACCACGAGTCCCTTGCGGCCGGTGAGGCGGTACCCGCCGCCCGCGGGCTCGTAGCCGACCCCGGTGGGGCCGGACCAGTCGCCGGTCTCGTCCGCCACGGCCCAGGCCACGGCCGCCTCGCCGGCGATCAGCGCCGGGACGACCTTCGTCCGCTGCTCCTCCGAGCCCTCGCGGGCGAGCGTGGCCACCGCCAGGTTGGTGTCGATGAAGGCGCCGGGCTGCAGGTACCGACCGCGCAGCTCCGCGAGGATGACGGCGTCGAGGACGCCGTCGCCGGACACGCTCCCGCCCCCGAGGGACTCCGGGGCCAGGAAGGCGAACCAGCCCAGCTCGGCGGCCTCCAGCCAGTAGGACGGACCGACCTGGCCTCCCGCGTCGATCAGCTCACGGAGCTTGTCCAGCGGCAGGTTCGCCTCGATGAACCGCTCAGTGGTCTCCCGCAGGAGCCGCTGATCGGGGCTGAGATCAGGATCCATGCCTGTTCCCTTCGGACGGTCTTGCGCCGCGATGCGCCAGCCTGGCACCCAAAGTTTGAACTCAGTATAATTTACCGCGTTGAGCAGTTCTAGCGCGGACCTGAGCTCACTGGCGACCCCAGGAGGTTGGAGAGTGATGGGCGACACACAACCCTTCCGCTACGACGGGAAACATGCCCTGGTAGTCGGCGGCGCGACCGGCATGGGTGCCRCGGCCGCTCGCGCGGTCGCGGCCCTCGGCGCCGAGGTCACGGTGATGGACCGCGTCCCCGTCGACTACGACGTCGCGAAATCGATCAAGGTCGACCTGCTGGACCGGCAGAGCATCGACGACGCCCTCGGCGAGGTGGCCGGCCCGGTGCACGCGGTCTTCACCGCGGCGGGGATCGGCGGCGGCCCCGGGGTGATGAAGGTCAACATCATCTCGCACCGGCACCTCATCGAGCGCCTGATCGCCGACGGTCGGCTGGGCGCCGGCTCGTCGATCTGCTTCATCTCGTCGGTGGCCGGGCTCGGTTGGCAGAACCACCTGCCACGGCTCGTCGACTTCCTGGCGACGGCCTCCTACGAGGAGGCCGAGGCGTGGGTGAACGCCCACGAGGGCACCGACACCTACATGTTCAGCAAGCAGGCCGTGAACGCGTACGTGGCCCGGCAGGCCTATCCGTTCGCCAGCAAGGGCATCCGGATCAACGCGATCTGCCCCGGCCCGACCGACACCCCGCTCGCCCGGGCGAACGGCTGGGGCGGCTTCGACCAGCAGTACCGCGAGGCGACGGGCACGGAGCAGCTGCAGCCCGAGCAGATGGCCAACGTGATGGCCTTCCTGGGCAGCGACGCCGCGTTCGGCATCAGTGGCGAGAGCCTCCTCGTCGACTACGGCCACGTGAAGGCCTCGATGGGCGGCTCGTGGGAGCCGGGCAAGCCGGTCATCGACTTCCTGATGTCCGACAACTCGGTCTGACGCGGTCTGACCACGAGAGGCCCTCGGTCCCGCGGACGCCCTGACGTCAGCGGGACCGAGGGCCTCATGGTCTTCCGGCCATGGGTTCGAGCCCCTGCGCCCACCGCCGCGCCCGCTACAGATCGACGAAGGCGGCCGGATCCTCGGCGGCCTTCGTCATGTGCGGGGGTACGTCAGGCGGGGCGCAGCGCCGCGAGCACCAGCCGGACGTGCTCGCGCACGTCGTCCTCGTCCAGCGGCTTGTGCCCGACCATCAGCCGGAAGTAGAGCGGCGCGTACACCAGGTCGAGCACCACGTCGGGATCGGCGGGCCGAATCTCCCCGGCCTCCACGGCCGCCCGCACGATCGCGATGCCGTCCCGCCGCCGCGCGTTGATGTAGCCGTCGCGGAACGCCTCGGCGAGCTGCGGGTCGGACCGGCCGGCGGCGATCAGCGCCGCCATCGCGGTCCCGGTCGCGCCCCGGAACGCCGCGGTCATCATCAGCAGCCGGTCCTCGACCTGCTCCAGATGGAAGTGCTCGGGGTAGGGCAGCAGGTCCGCGGACTCGCGCAGGAACGCCGACATGATCACCGCGGCGCGGTTCGGCCACCACTTGTAGATGGTCACCTTGCTGACACCCGCTCGCGCGGCGATCGCCTCAATCGTCGTGGCCTCGAGCCCGCGTTCGACGAGCAGCGCGTACGCCGCGTCGAGGATCGCCGACTCGGCTCGTGCCGGYATGACTGGCGCTCCCTTCTGTTGACGCTGAGYCGCCCGGTTGACGCCGAGCCGACCGGTTGACGCCGCGGTGACCGGTTGGCGCCGCGCTGCCCGGTTGACACGGCACCTGCCCGGTTGACACAGTGAACTGAACGTTCAGTTCAGCCTAGCCGGACGGTGGAGCGGGCATGGCAACTGTCACCGAATACTCGTCCTTCGAACTGCCCGTCACGCGGATCGCCGAGGACGGGCCGATGTCGGCCGAGGAGCGGCAGGTCCGGCGCGATCTGGCCGCCGCGTACCGTCTGTGCGCGCTCTTCGGCTGGGACGACCTGATCTACACCCACATCTCGGCGCGGGTACCCGGCCCAGGCGGCCACTTCCTGGTCAACCCGCTCGGCCTTGGCTTCGACGAGATCACCGCGTCCAGCCTGGTGAAGATCGACCTGGACGGCACGGTCGTCGGCGAGAGCCCGTTCCGGCCGAACGCGGCGGGCTTCGTCATCCACGGCGCGATCCACGCCGCCCGCGAGGACGCGCACGCCGTGGTGCACCTGCACACCGAGGCAGGCATGGCGCTCTCGACGCTGGCCGACGGGCTGCTTCCGCTGACCCAGCACGCGATGCGCTTCCACGAGCGGCTCGGCTACCACGACTACGAGGGCATCGCGCTCGCCTCGGGCGAGCGGGAGCGACTGGTCAGCGACCTCGGCGACCACGCCGGCCTGATCCTGCGCAACCACGGGACGCTCACGGTCGGCCGCAGTGTCGGGCACGCCATGACGGAGACCTTCTACCTGGACAAGGCCGCGCGGGCGCAGCTGCTGGCGCTGTCCAGCGGGCGGCCGCTCACCATCCCGCCGCCGGAGGTGGTCGCGCTGACCGTCCGCCAGTGGCTGGGCGACCTCGCCGGCTCGCACGACCGCGAGTGGCCCGCGCTGCTGCGGAAGATCGAGCGGCTCGACCCGTCCTACGCGGACTGACGCCGGTGCCCTCCACGACGTTTCACGAGCAGTGGTCCGCGGCTGTGGCCGGCCACGGCGACCGACTCTTCCTCCTCTTCCGCGACGACCACGCGATCAACGCGTACTCGTACGAGGAGTTCGACCAGGTCGTCGCGGAGACCGCCGGGACGCTGCGGGCCGCCGGTGTGGGGCGCGGCTCGTGCGTGCACCTCGCGCTCGCCAACTGCCCGGCCTTCGTCGCCACCTGGCTCGCCGCCGCCCGGCTGGGCGCCTGGATCGTGCCCGCCGACCCGGCGTCGACGGCGCGCGACATCGCCTCCCAGGTCCGCCGGATCCGGCCGGCCGTCGCCCTGTGCGCCGCCGCCCGAGCGGACGCCTACCACGCGGGCGCCGCCGGCGCGGTTCCCGTGGTGGTCGAGCTCGCCGAGACGGCCGCCGACGTGGCACCGGGCGGCCCGCTCTCCCACGGCGAGCCCGTCACCGCCGCCGTGGCCGGCGTCGGCCCGTCCGACCGGCTCGCGGTGATGTTCACGTCGGGCACCACGTCCGAGCCGAAGGGCGTCGTGCTGACGCAGGAGAACTACCACACGGTCGGCGCGGTCATGGCCGCGGCCGTGGGCCTGCGCCCCGAGGACCGCTGGCTCGTCACGCTGCCGCTCTTCCACGCGAACGCGCAGTACTACTGCTTCGCCCCGGCGATCGCGACCGGCGCCGCCGTCGCGCTCACCCACGCGTTCTCCGCGTCCCGCTGGGCGCGGCAGGCCGACGAGCTCGGCGCGACGCACGCGAGCCTGTTCGCGGCGCCGATCCGGATGATCCTCGCCCGCTGCGGGAGCGAGCTCCCGCCGCTGCGGCTGCGGCACGTGTGGTTCGCGCAGAGCCTCGGGGAGCAGCACTACGAGCGGTTCGCCGCGATCATCGGATGCCGGCCCCGCCAGCTCTACGGGATGACCGAGACCATCGCGGCGGTCACCGGTGACACCAGCGTCCCGCTGCGGCACGACGTGATCGGCGAGCCGCTCGGCGACCGCGAGATCGCGGTGGTCGACCCGGTGAACGGCGGTCCCGCCGCCACGGGGACGCCCGGCATGCTGCGGGTACGCGGGGTGCGCGGCGCGGACCTCTTCGCGGGCTACCTCGACGACCCGGAGACGAACGGCCGGTCGTTCACCGACCTCCCGGACGGGACGAGCTGGTTCACGACCGGCGACCTGGTGGCGGCCGACGCCGACGGGCGGCTGCGCTTCGTCGGCCGGCTCGATGACGTGATCAAGGTTTCCGGCGAGAACGTCAGCCTCACCGAGGTGGAGTCGGTCCTGGCGCAGGCGCCGGGCGTCCTGGAGGCCGCGGTGGTGGCCAGGGCGGACCCGACCCGCGACGTCGTCCCCGTCGCGTACGTCGTGCCGCGGGACGCGGGCGCCCCGCCCGACCTGGCCGCGTTGGCGGACTGGGCGACCGGCAACCTCCCGCCGGCCGCCCGCCCCCGCGAGTGGCACCTGATCGCCGAGCTGCCGCGCACCAGTGTCGGCAAGGTCCGCCGGTTCCGGATCGGCTCGGCGTGAGTGGCCCGCCGTCAGCGCCAGTACGGCGCCGTCGCCGCCGCGGCCGCCTTAGGCAGCTCCAGCGGACGGCGGCGCAGCTCCTCGTTCAGCACCTCCACGCTGACGAGTCCGTCGTAGCCGCGGTCGCGCAGCGTTCCGGCGAACCGGGCGAGGTCGAGCACGCCCTGCCCCGGAAGCGCCCGCCGGTTCGCGGTCTCGTTCACCGCGTCGTCGGAGGCCGGCGGCAGCGCGTCGGCCATCTGCACGTACGCGACGCGGTCGAGCGGGATTTGCTCGAGCTGCTCCCAGGGGGCGCCACCGCGGAAGAAGTGCCAGCTGTCGATCAGTACCCCGGCCCGCTCCGGGCCTGCGGCCTCGACCACCTCGAGCGCGTCGTCGATCGAGGCCACCCCGCCGAGCGGGCTCGGCTCCACCGCCAGCCGCGCCCCCGCCTCGGCGAAGACGTCCGCGCTCCGCTTGAGGAGGTCCAGCGACTGCCCGTCGAGCGGCGCGAGGAAAGTGGCCACGACCCACTCGGCCCGTACGGCCGCCGCCGACCTGGCGAGCCGGGCCGCGTGCCGGAGCACGGTGTCGTCCCGCCCGGTGAACAGCAGCGCCATCAGCTCGTGGCAGCGCAGCCCGGGCGTGTCGAACGCGGCCGCGGCCGTCTCGTCCGCCCGGCCGACCGCGAGCCCGAGCGCCGAGAAGCCGGCCGCCCGGGTCGCGCCGRCCATCGCGGCCATGTCAACGTCCCACATCGTGTCGGGGCTCAGCGCGAGCTCGACCGTCGCCATATGACCTCCTCGAAATTCACCTCTGCTATACGGTTGTACTATACTTCCCCCTATGAGTGATGAAAAGACGGGTCGGCTGGCTGGAAAGGTCGCCGTGGTCACCGGCGCCGGTTCGGGAATAGGGTACGCAACAGCCCTCCTCTTCGCGCGGGAAGGTGCTCGCGTGGTATGCGCGGACATCAGCGGGAAAGAAGAGGAAATCGTTGCCGAGATCGGTGACGGAGCGGTAGCTGTTCATGTCGACGTATCACGGAACGACGACGTCGCGCGAATGATCGAAACCGCCGAGCGCGAATTCGGCGGCCTCGACGTGCTGTTCAACAACGCCGGCTTCGGCGGCCCGCGCCGCCCGCTGGCCGAGTTCGACGAGGAGATCTTCGACGACATCGTCGCGGTCAACCTCAAGGGCGTCTTCCTCGGCATGCGGCACGGCATCGCGGCCATGCTGCGCACCGGCGGCGGCTCGGTGGTCAACACGGCGTCCGTCACCGGCCTGGTCGGGATGAAGAACCAGGCGGTCTACGCGGCGGCCAAGGGCGGGGTCGTGCAGCTCACCAGGTCGGCCGCGCTCGACTACGCCACCCAGGGGGTGCGGGTGAACGCGATCTGCCCCGGCATGGTCTGGACGGGCCTCGCCGGCGGGGAGCCCGGCTCGGCCCCGCCGGCCGACCTGATCCCGCCGCAGCCGATGAAGCGGTGGGGCCTGCCGGAGGAGCTGGCGGCCGCCGCGCTCTTCCTGGCCAGCGACGAGTCGTCGTTCGTGACCGGCGCGCTGCTCCCCGTGGACGGCGGCTACACGGCCCGCTGAGCGCTTTTGGGGACAATGGCCGCCGGGCATGCGAAGAAGATCATTTTCGCATGCCCTTTGGCCCTCCAGGGGCCTACTTCCCGGCCAGCCGGGCGACGATCGGCGCGAACGCCTCCGCGTCGGACTGCTGGACGCTCACGTAGTTGACCCCGAAGGCCTCCCGCCGCAGCTCCAACAGGTCGACGATCTCGTCCGCGGTGCCGGCCAGGACGTTGGGATGGTTCCGCAGCTCGGAGGGCGCCATGCCCATCGCCTTGGCGACCGGCGCGAGCGCGCCCTCCGGGTCGTCGGTCACCCGGGTGAAGAACGGTGAGCCCTCGACGTCGAGCGTGGCGAACCGCTCACCGGCCGCGTCCCGCACGTAGCCGATCCGGCGTTCCGCCTCCTGAGGCGGGGTCAGCCCGTCGTCGTTCACGGGTGTGAACGGCACGTTCGCGATGCTCGCGATGTCGGCGTGGCGGCCGGCGAGCGTCAGCACCCGCTTCTTCCCGCCGCCGATCATGATCGGCGGGTGCGGCCGTTGCGCGGGCAGGGGCAGCCCGGCGTAGCCGCTCACGTCTACGAACTCGCCGTGCTGGTCCAGCTCCTCGCCCGAGCAGTGCGCCTTGAACAGCGCGATCACCTCTTCGAGCTTGGTGATCCGCCGCGGCCCGGCGCGAACTCCAGTCCCATCGCCCGGTACTCGGGCGCGCTCCAGCCGGCGCCGATGCCGAACTCCAGCCGCCCGTCCGACAGCAGGTCGAGGGTGGCCGCCTCCTTGGCCAGCACGGCGGGCACGTGGTAATCGACGCAGAAGACCCGGCAGCCGATCCGTAGCGTTTCGGTCACGGCCGCGGCGACGGCCATCGCGGTGATCGGAGCGAGATGCTGCGGCGGTTGGCGGCTCTCGCTGCTCGCCGGCCCGTGACCCAGATAGTGGTCTGCCAGGAAGAGCGTGGAGAACCTCAGATCCTCGATCCGGCGGGCGAGCGTTCGCCATTCACCGCCGGAACGCGCCTTGGTCGCCTGCACCGCGAATCGGAAGGGCCTCGAACTCGCCATGATCGTGAACTCTAGAGCAGGGGACTGCTGCCGGTCCACGATTGTTGACCCAGTCCGACTTCCGTGATCGTCTGGATCTGGCGGGCTCGGCTGGCGGGCTGGGGTTGTGTGGCCGGGCTGTCCTGAGCGGCGCCAGAATGACGGCCCTCACGCCGAGACGGAATAGCCACCGTTCACCGGGTAGGTCTGGCCGGTGATCCAGGAGGCGAGCGGGCTCGCGAGGAACGTGACGAGGCCGGCCACGTCGTCTGGCCGTCCCAGGCGGGGGACCATGTACCGCTTGAGCTGGCGGCGCAGGCGGTCGGCCAGCTCGGCTGACTCGCGGGCCATCTCCTCGAGGCCGAGGGTGTCCACGGTGGAGAGCGCCACGCTGTTGACCGTGATCCCCTTGCCGCCGACCTCGCGTGCCAGCGCGCGCATGAACCCCGCCGCGCCGGCCTTGGCGGCCGAGTAGGGCGCCATGTTCGCCTCGCCCACGCGCCCGGCGTCCGAGACGATCGTGATGACCCGGCCCTCACCCGCGGCGAGCATGTTGGGCAGCGCCACGCGGGTGCAGTTCAGTACCCCGTACAGGTTCACGGCGAAGTAACGGTCCCAGTCGGCCGGCTCGGTGGTCGCGAACGCCCCGACGCTGACCGAGACCCCCTTCGAGCCGCCGGCCGGGTTCTTCACGTCCCAGCCGCCGGGCCCGGCGTTCCCGGCGTTGTTCACCAGGATGTCCACGGTGTCGGCGCCGATCGCCGCGGTCACCGCCGCGTAGTCGGAGACGTCGAAGGGGCGGGCCAGCGCTACGCCGCCGGCGGCCTCGATCTCCTTGACGACCTCGTCGGCCCGGTCGGGCACGAAGTCGTTGACGAGCACCCTGGCGCCCGCCGCCGCCAGGGACAGGCAGGTCGCTCGCCCCACGCCCTGGCCGCCACCGGTGACGAGAGCCGTGCGCTCGCCGAGGTCGATCGTGAAGGTCACGTGTATGCCTCTCTCATCATGATCGCCGCGACCGTGTCGCCGCGGTCGCGATCTGCCCGGATTCGCGACGGTGGCAACACGGTGACGGCGATCTACTGGCGGCGAACGTTACCGCCGCGGCTCCGTCAGGTGGCCGCGCCGGCGATCTTGAGCTCGAGGATCTCGTCCTCGGAGTGGCCGAGCTCGCGCAGCAGGTCGTCGGTGTGCTCCGCGAACAGCGGCCCGCGGCTGGTCTCGGGCGGCTGGGCGTCGAACTGGACCGGGTTGGCGATCAGGCGGCGTTCCTTGCCCTCGCTGTCCACGACCGGCCGGATGTAGCCGTTGGCCTCCATCTGGGGGTCGTCCAGGATGTCGAGCGGGCCCTGCACCGGCGCCCACGGGCCTTCCATGGTCTGCAGGTGACTGCTCCAGTAGGCGAACGGCTTCTGGGCGATGGCCTCGGTGATGTACTGGCCGGCCGCGGTCGCGTTGGCCATGAGCTTCTGGGCCGTGTTGAAGCGCTCGTCGTCGATGAGCTCGTCCAGGCCGAGGTGGCGGCAGACGTCGGCGAAGTAGCGGAACGSCTGAATCATGGTGAAGTTGATCCAACGCCCGTCCGAGGTTCGGAAATGGCCGACCGTGGGGTTCAGCGGGGCGTTCGCCATCATCTCGTTGATGGATATCGGCGTCT
The DNA here is from genome assembly GCF_001983105.1 of Pseudofrankia asymbiotica. Taxonomy (GTDB): domain Bacteria; phylum Actinomycetota; class Actinomycetes; order Frankiales; family Frankiaceae; genus Pseudofrankia; species Pseudofrankia asymbiotica. Next base: position 55,270 of record NZ_MOMC01000005.1, read on the forward strand.
TCTCGGCCCGCGTCAGCGACGCGTTGCTGAGATCGAGCGCGAACGCCCAGGCCCCGACGCTCATCAGGGACACGTCGATCACGGACGGCTCCCCGGTCGCCGCCCGGCCATAGAGCGCGGCGGCGATGCCGCCCGCGATCGTCATCCCGCCCATGGAGTCGCCGTAGGCGCCGCCCGGCATGGTGAGGACCCGAGGGCTGTCCGGCGGCGTCACACCCCAGGCGCTGCCCATGCGGCACCAGAACGAGGAGCCGTCGTACCCGCCCTTCTCCGCCCACGGACCGCGCTGACCGTGCGCGCTTCCGCGTACATAGATGATGTCCGGGTTGGCCTTGCGGATGTCCTCGAGCTCGATGCCGAGGCGCTTGCGCGCGTCCGGGAGGAAGTTGGTGAGGAAGATATCCGCGTCCTTGACCAGCTCGAGGAGGACCGCGTGCCCGGCGGGGTTTTCCAGATCAAGGCCGATGCTGCGCTTGCCGCGGTTCGGATGATCCATGATCGGGTGGAACGTGCCGTCCTTCGGGTGGTTCACCATCCCGCGCTGCGCGTCACCCCGCTCGGCGTGCTCGACCTTGATCACGTCGGCGCCCCACTCGGCGAGGACTCCGCCTGCCGCCGGGGTGAATGTGAACTGGGCGACCTCGATCATCTTGACGCCTGCCATCGGCTTCTGCACTGATCCCCGGTCCTTCCTGCGAGCGGCGTGGAAGCCGGTCGGACGCTGCTTGGGTCGGCGAACGGCTCGTCCCCGGATACCGTAGTTAGGCTGAGTACAAGAACGCAAGGGATGGGTCTCGCGGGGGATGGGTTCGTGGCCGGCCGACGTCCACGTGTGGTCGTCCAGCGGCCCGCGGTGACCGCACGGCGCCTGTGGGTGTCGCCGGGCGCGGGCGACCCGTCCCGCGTACGGATGTGCGGGTGGCGGGGTCATGCTCGCGGCGCGGTCGTTGGGTGGCGACGCGAGCACTTTCGGTGAGAGCTTGCGTCGACGTTTGGCGGTGTCCCGCGTCGGCGGCCAGGTGCCCTGGGGGGGCCGGAGTTTGGCGGCGAGGTCTTGTGTGACCTGCCGCCACCTGCTAAACATTACCCCTCAGATCTTGTACTCAGTACAAACCCGGCTCGGAGGTCGGGGGACCGCGCCCGGGAGGAGTTGGCGTGGGGCCGGCGCGACCGCGGGCCATCGCAGGCGCCGCCGTCCATCGGCCATGAAGACGATCTAGGGCCATCCGGGCTCCGGGCGAGCCCGACTCGTGTGGAGCCGCCGAAACCCCGCGGGTCATGGCATCGAGCTCGAACGACCGTCGAAGCAGTCTCCAGCGCCATCTCGGTGCAGTCGTACTCGGAAGGGAAGTCCCGGCGTGAAGAACAACAAGATGATTTCGGTGACGGTTGCCGCGGGTCTGTTAGCGGCCTTGGTCGCGGCCTGTGGCGGCGGCGACGACTCCAAGGACGCGGACACGGCGAGCGGTGGGCTCGCCGGGTCGCCCATCACCATCGAAGTGATCACGACTCTCACGAGCGTCACCCCCGGCACCGAGGCGTACCAGGCCGCGCAGGCCGCCGCGGCGGCGGTGAACGCGTCGGGGGGCATCAACGGCCACCCGCTCAAGGTGAAGGTGTGTGACGCCAAGGGAACCGAGAGCCCGACCGCGGCGACGACGTGCGCCCGCAACCTGGTCGCGGACAAGGACGTGATCGCGGAGGTCGGCGACTACCAGGCGTTCCCGGAGCAGACCAACACGATCCTGAACGCGGCGCACGTGCCGAACATCGCCTCGCAGCCGACCGCCCAGTCGACTCTCTCCTCGCCGAACTCCTTCCCGCTCGCGGGCTCGGACGGCGCGGGCCTGGGGACCGTCCTGGCCGACAACGGCGCGAAGAACATCCAGGTCGCCTACACGAACGTCGCCGCGGCGGCCTCCGCGGTGGGATTCAACACGATCACGCTGCAGCAGGGCCGCGGCATCAAGCTCATGGGCGGCATCCCGGTCGAGGTGACCGCCACCGACCTGACTCCGGTCGTGACCGCCGGGGCCAAGGGCGACGGCGTGGCGATGGCCATGATGCCGACCCACGTCGCCTCGTGGCTGAACGTGGCCAAGAGCGGCAACTTCACCCAGAAGCTGTCCGCCAGCGCGGGGTCGCTCACCGAGGACACCCTGAAGTCGCTCGGTGACAAGGCCAACGGCCTGCTCGTCGCGGCGGGCCTCCCGCTGGTGACCAGCGACATGCCGGGCATCAAGAGGTTCAAGGACGAGATGGCCAAGTACCAGCCGAAGGCCGACATCGACCAGGTCAGCCTGAACGCCTGGATGGGTACCTGGGCCTTCGCGCAGGTGGCGCGCACCATCAAGGGCGACGTCACCCGGGCCTCGACGCTCGACGCCTTCAGCAAGCTCACGAACTTCAACGTGTTCGGGCTGCTGCCGGACGGCTACACCACGACCAAGGACTTCGACTTCCCCGGGCTTGGCCGCCTCTTCAACCACCAGATCGTCGAAGGGGTCGTGAAGGACGGCAAGCTCGTGCAGACGTCCGATGGCTACGTGCCCGTCTTCACGCCGAAGCCGTAACGATCACGATGCGTGAAAGCCGCGATGCCCGCGGGTCGGTGACGACCCGCGGGCAGGGGGTGGTCCAGTGATCCGTTTCCTTTTCCTCGGCCTGGGGCTGGGCGCCATCTACGCCCTGGCCGGGCAGGGCCTGGTCCTCATCTACCGAGGGTCGGGCGTCCTCAACTTCGCTCACGGCGCGTTCGCCGCCGTGGGCGCCCTCGCCTATTACGACCTGCACGTCAGCGCCGGTCTGCCGGTGGCGCCGTCGGTCGTGCTGGCGCTGCTCATCTCCGGTGTCATGGGCACCCTCATGCACCTGCTGGTCATGCGTCCGCTACGGCACGCGCCGCCGCTGACCAGGGTGATCGCGACCCTCGGCGTCATGGTCGTGCTGCAACAGCTCGGCCGGATCGTGTTCGGAACCTCGATCCGGATCGTGCCGTCGTTCCTGCCGACGAGGAGCGTCAGCCCGATCGGCGACGCGGCGGTGGGCCTCGACCGTTTCGTCCTGCTCGGCATCGCGATCGTGGTGTCGGCGACCCTCTGGCTGGTCTACCGGTACAGCAGGTTCGGCGCCATCACCTCGGCGGTGGCCGAGAACGAGCGCGGCGCGCAGCTCATGGGCCACTCACCCGACGTGATCGCCGGGATCAACTGGACCCTCGGCGCGATGCTCGCGGGCCTCGCGGGCATCCTCATCGCGCCGATCGCCGGCCTGGACATCAACACCCTCGTCCTGTTGATCATCCCCGCGTTGGCCACCGCGATGCTGGCCCGGTTCGACTCCTTCGCCCTTGCCCTCGGAGCCTCGCTGCTCATCGGCATCGCCCAGTCCGAGATCACCAACTACGTGCACGCATCGGGCTGGAGCGACGCGGTCCCGTTCCTGTTCGTCATCCTGGTGCTCGTCGCCCGGGGGCAGAGCCTGCCGCTGCGCAGCCACGTGAACGAGCTGCTTCCGGAGATCGGGACGGGCGTCCCGCGGCCCCGCTGGCTGGCGGTCGCCGTCGCGGCGATGGTCGTGCTCATCCTGATCACGCCGACGACCTGGAACGACGCGCTGACCGCCACGACCATCGGGGCGATCATCTGTGTGTCGCTGGTGGTCGTGACCGGGTACGCCGGCCAGCTGTCCCTGGCGCAGTACGCGTTCGCGGGCTGGGGCGGCTACGTCGCCTCCCGGCTGGCCGCCGTCCACGGCCTCCCGTTCCTGCTGGCGGTCGTCATCGGCATCGCCGCGGCCGTGCCCGTCGGCGTCCTCGTGGGGCTGCCGGCGCTGCGGACCCGGGGAATCCACCTGGCCATCGCCACCTTCGGCCTGGCCTACTCCTTCCAGAGCATCCTGTTCCAGAGCGTCCCGCTCACCGGCGGCCTGGAAGGCACGGTCGTCGATCCGCCCACGCTGTTCGGCTGGGATATCGACGCGATCAACCACCCCAAGCGCTATGCCATCGTCTGCGTGGTGGCACTGCTCCTCGCCGGGCTGGTCGCCGGGAACATCAGGCGGGGCCGGTCGGGGAGACGGCTGGTGGCCGTCCGGGGCAACGAACGGRCCGCCGCCTCGCTGGGGATCAGCGTGTACGGCGCCAAGCTCTACGCGTTCGCGCTCTCGGCGGGGATCGCGGGGCTGGGCGGCGTCCTGCTGGCCTTCCAGACGAGCTACGTCGACTTCAGCCAGTTCAACGTCTTCAACTCGATCGCCGTGATCATCAACACGGTGATCAGCGGTGTCGGCTTCCTGGTCGGTGGCGTCGCGGCCGGCCTCAGCATCGCCGGCGGCGTGACGCCCAAGATCTTCGGTGAGCTGATCACGAACGGTTCCGCCAACCAGTACGTGACCCTCGGCCTCGCGGTGCTGCTCGTGCCGACCCTGATCCAGTACCCCAACGGGCTGGCCGCCTGGGTCGTCACGTGGAAGCTGCCGTGGGCGAGCCTTCCCTTCCGGCGCGCGACGCCGCGCGACGCCACCGACGCCACCGGCGCCGGCGTGGACGCCGCGCCCGGCGCGGAGGCCGGTACCGGTACCGGTACCGGTGAGACGGCGCCGGACACGGCGGTCGCGGCGCTCGTCAGGGCCGCGTCCACGGTGCCACCCGCCGTGCCGCGCCGGGTCGCGCCGCGAGTGCTGGAGGTGCGGGACGTCTCGGTCCGCTTCGGCGGGGTCCAGGCCCTCGGCGGGGTGTCGATCGAAGTGCGCCCAGGCGAGATCGTCGGCCTGATGGGGCCGAACGGCGCCGGCAAGACGACCTTCATCGACGCGGTCACCGGCTTCAACCGGGTGCAGGACGGGACGATCCTGCTGGACGGCGTCCGGATCGACGGCATGAACGCCCGTCGGCGGGCCCGGCTGGGCGTCGGGCGGACCTTCCAGTCGCTCGAGCTGTTCGACCAGCTGAGCGTCCTGGAGAACCTGCGCACCGCGTCGGACCCGCGCGACTCGGCCGCCTACCTGACGGACCTGGTGCGCCCGAAGCACACCGAGCTGACGCCGGCCGCCCGGTCGGCGATCGAGATGTTCGAGCTGGCGGGCGACCTGCACCGGGTGCCCTCCGAGCTGCCGTACGGCCGTCGCCGGCAGGTCGCCATCGCCCGGGCCATCGCGACCGAGCCGTCGATCCTGCTGCTCGACGAGCCGGCCGCCGGGCTGCACGAGACCGAGACGCAGGAGCTCTCCGACCTGCTGCTGCGGCTGGCCGACGAGTGGGGCATCGGCATCCTGCTCGTCGAGCACGACGTCCCGATGCTCAACCGGGTGTGCCACCGCCTCGTGGTCATGGACTTCGGGAAGGTCATCGCGACCGGGACGCCGGCGGAGATCCGCACTGACCCGCGGGTGGTCGCCGCCTACCTCGGCGAGGAACGCGACGATGAGCACGGCGACGAGGAGCACGGCGAGGAGGAGCCCGCGCGGGCGGCGGAGCGCGAGGAGGAGGTGGTCGGCGATGTCCGATGAGTCCACGGCGGTGCTGCGGGCCAGGGGCCTGTTCGCCGGCTACCGGAAGATCCCCTGCGTGCGGGACGTCAGCCTCGACGTGCGTCCGGGCGAGATCGTCGTCGTCCTCGGCCCGAACGGGGCCGGCAAGACGACCACTCTCCTGACCCTCGCCGGGGCGCTTCCCGGCCTCGGCGGGGAGGTGCAGTGGCGCGGCAACCCGACCAAGGCGTCGCTGCACCGCCGGGTGCGCGACGGTCTGGGCGTCATACCCGAGGAGCGTTCCGTCATCTCCCGGCTGACGGTGCACGACAACCTGCGCATCGGCCAGGGGCCCGTCGAGCAGGCCCTGGACCTGTTCCCCGAGCTCCGGCCGCTGCTGCGCCGGCGGGCCGGCCTGCTGTCCGGCGGCGAGCAGCGGATGCTCCTGACGGCGAGAGCACTGGCGGCCCAGCCCACCGTGCTGCTGGCGGACGAGCTCTCCCTCGGCCTGGCACCCAAGATCGTCACCAGGCTCATGCAGGCGCTGCGCGGGGCCGCCGACCGCGGCGCGGGCGTGCTGCTCGTCGAGCAGCACGCCCGCCAGGCTCTGGCCGTCGCCGACCGGGCATACATCCTGCAGCGCGGCAGCGTGGTGTGGTCGGGTTCGGCCGACGAGGCGAGGCAGAACCTTCGCCGGGTCGAGCGCGCCTACCTCGGCCAGGACGTCGGCGTCTGACGGTGGACTCGGGGTCGTCCGCCACTGGCGGACGGCCCCGTGGCATAGTTAAACTGAGTTCAAATACTGACGGTGTCGAGCGTGGAGTCCGGAAGGTCGCGTGCCGATGCAAAAAGAAGACATGATCCTCGTGAGCATCGATGATCATTCGATCGAGCCGCCCGACATGTACGAAAGGCACGTTCCGGCCAAGTACCGGGACCAGGCGCCGAAGGTCATCCGCAACGCCGACGGGATCGACCAGTGGGTCTTCCAGGGCGCGGCGACGTCGACGCCGTTCGGCATGGCCGCGACGGTCGGCTGGCCGGCCGAGGAATGGGGCCGCGATCCCGGCACCTACACCGAGCTGCGGCCCGGGTGCTTCGACCTGAACGCCCGGATCGACGACATGAACGCCAACGGCGTGCTCGCGTCGATGTGCTTCCCCAGCATGGCGGGCTACAACGCCAGGACGTTCGCCGAGGCGCCCGACAAGCAGCTCTCCCTGATCATGCTCCAGGCGTACAACGACTGGCACATCGACGAGTGGTGCGCCGGCGCTCCCGGCCGGTTCATCCCGATCGGGATGCTCCCGATGTGGGACCCCGAGCTCGCGGCGGCGGAGGTACGCCGGCTCGCGGCGAAGGGCTGCCCGGCGGTCAGCTTCCTGGAGGCCCCGCACGCGCAGGGATACCCCAGCCTCCTGTCCGGCCACTGGGACCCGCTGCTGAACGCCGTCGTCGAGACCGGGACCGTGCTCTGCCTGCACATCGGCGGCGGCATGGGCCTGCTCAAGCTGCCGGTCGAGGCCCCGCCGGACCACTCGATCATCCTGTCCACGCAGGTCATGACCCTGGTCGCGCAGGACCTGCTGTTCGGCGGGGTGCTGCTGAGGTACCCGACCCTCAAGATCGCCTTCTCGGAGGCCGGCATCGGCTGGATCCCGTTCTACCTGGAGCGGGCCGACCGGCATGTGAAGAACCAGCTGTGGCTGCAGAACGACTTCGGTGGCCGGCTCCCGTCGGAGATCTTCCGGGAGCACGTGCTGGGCTGCTTCATCACCGATCCGACCGGGCTGAAGAACCGGCACGACATCGGCATCGACATCATCGCCTGGGAGTCCGACTACCCGCACACGGACACGACCTGGCCCGAGTCGCCGGAGATCCTCTGGAGCGAACTGGTCGACGCCGGGGTGACCGAGGAGGAGACCCACAAGATCACCTGGCAGAACGCCTGCCGGTTCTTCGGTTTCGACCCGTTCACCGCCATTCCGCGCGAGCAGGCCACGGTCGGCGCGCTGCGGACGCGTGCACGCAACGCGCACGTCGACACGACCCGGATGTCCAAGAACGAATGGCGGCGGCGTAACGAGGCCGCCGGGATCGGAGTACTCGTCCGATGAGCGAGACTGGCGGCGGCGAGGGGCAGCTCGCCGGCAAGGTGGTCGCGGTGACGGGCGCGACCAGCGGGTCCGGCCTGGCGATCGCCAGGAGGTTCGCGACCGAGGGCGCCTCCGTCGTTCTCCTGGCGCGGGGGGCCGAACGGCTGAAGGCGCTCGAGGAGGAGTTAGGGCCGCGTGCCGTGGGCGTGACGACCGACGTCGGCGACCCGGACAGCGTGCGGAGCGCGTTCGAGGCCATCAGGGCGCAGTTCGGAAAGCTCGACATCCTCATCAACAACGCCGGCCTGCATCGGCCCGCTCCCTTCGAGGCGCTCTCCGACGAGGACATCAGCCGGGTGGTGCGCACCAACCTGATGGGCCCGATCTACACCTGCCGGGCGGCGATTCCCCTGATCCGGGCCGCGGGCGGTGGCGACATCATCAACACCTCGTCCGAGGTGACTCTCGAGGTGTTCCCGTACGAGGCCATCTACAAGTCGACCAAGGCGGGTCTCGAGGCGCTTGGCCAGGCGCTGGGCCTGGAGTTCGAGAAGGAGGAGATCAGGGTCACGACCCTGATCCAGGGCGTGGCGCTTGGCGAGGGCGGCGGTTCGACCGACTGGGAGGACAGCGGGGAGCACACACACCTGGTGTGGCCGCGTCTCCAGGCGGAGGGAACGATCAACCGGGTGATAGGCAAGCACGGCGGAATGACAGTCGAAAGCGTGGCCGACGTCCACATCTTCATCGCCACCCGACCTCGTGGCCAGAAGCTCGACGTCGTCCGCGCCCGCAGCTACTAGTGATGCCAGAGGCAATGGCCGCCAGGCATGCGAAAGAAGATCATTTCAGCATGCCTTCCGGCCTCTAAGGCGATTGGTGCCGGAGATTCTTTAGTGGCCGAGTTCTATGATGCCCTGCCGGTCGACTTCATCGAGCCGGGCGAGACGACGACCGTCGACGTGGACGGCTTCCCAGTGGCGGTCGCCAACGTGGACGGCGAGTTCTATGCCTTCCAGAACCTGTGCCCGCACCAGGGCAGCAAGCTGGGCGGGCGAGCCTTGGACGAGGGCTGTTTCATCATCTGCCCCACGCACGCCAGCCGGTATGACGTGCGTTCCGGCGCCTGCGTCCGGCCCTCGTCCTCCGACGGATTCAACCAGGATCTGATGGTCTTCCCCACCCGTGTTCAGGACGACGTCGTCCAGATCCAGATCTGAAGCAAGAAGACAAGAAGATGAGCGGAGCCGCCGRCCGGGCGTCAGAGCGAGAGGCTGCTGTCCGGATGCAGCCCCGCGAGCACGATGGCCGTGCGGCGGTGCAGGGCCAGGTTGAGCCGTCCGGTGCGGCCCTGGGCCCATTCCAGAATGGAGTCCAGCACCAGGGCCTCCAGGATCTGCGCCATCTCCGACGGCTCGACCTGGTCGGTCACCTCGCCTTCCTTCTGCGCCCGCGCGAAGAGCACCTCGAAGGCCTCGGCGAACGCCGGGTCGAGGGGAGGTATCTCGGCGTCGGCCCGGCGGGGCCGGCGGAACTCGGCGAGCGCGCGGATGACGGCCGCCGGGTCGGCGGCCTTGATGCTGCGCGCCAGCGCGTTCATGAGGGAGCGCAGCGACTCCTCAAGACCACGATTCGCCTTGATACAGCGAGCCGCCTCCTCGCTGAGAATGGAGGCGGTCTCGTACCCCATTTCGAGAAGAATTTCCTCCTTATGGGCGAAGTGGAAGTAGAAGGTCCCCTTCGTGACTCCGGCGGCCTGGGCGATCTCCTCGGCCGTCGTTTCTTCGATCCCGGTCTCGAAGCCTCGCTCGGACCACAGGCGCAGTGCGGCACGCACCAAGCGGCGTCGAGTTTCGCGGGAGCGCGCCTGCATAAGGCGGGCCCGCCGCGGTGTGGGTGGGGTAGTCATTGACCAAATATACCGGCGTGGTCAACCGTTGCGTCGCGCGACCCGGCAAGAAAGAGCGTGCACGTGGCCGTCCCAGGCTCGTTGGCGGCGGCGCGCGCTGGGCGGACGACGTCCGGCGAAGGGCCCCGCGACGGTTGGCGGCCCCCATGTCGGGCCTCGGTAGTCGGCTCGGTGGAGCCGGTCGCGGTGAAGTGCGTCACGACCGGCGCGGGGCAATCGTATGAGCGATTCGTGTGACGTCGTCGTGACGCACACCCTGGCGTGGGGAGTTGTCCGTGGCTGATCGGGTCCCGCTGGTGGACTATCTGGTTCTCTCTGACGATCCCCATCTCGTCGCGCACGAGTGCGAACGGTGCGGGGCGCGATTCTTCGACCGTCGCAACGCCTGCGCCTCGTGCGGTGCGACCAATTTCCACCAGGTCGACATCCCGAGAAAGGGAACGCTGCTCACCTACACGATCGTGTCGACCGCCGGGCCCGGAATTCAGGTGCCGTTCGTCGCCGCCGTCGTCGACTGCGGCGGCACGACCGTGCGCGGAAACCTCGTGAACGTCCAGCCCGATCCCGGGCAGGTGCGGACGGGTATGGAGGTGCGGCTGACCACCGTCTCTGTGGGCACGGACGGCGCGGGCGTCGAGGCCGTCGGTTACGGGTTCGAGCCCGCGTAGGCGGGCCCGCCACAACGAAAGGAATGTCCGCCGTGACCCAGGACGTCTGGATCCTCGGGATCTCGATGACGAAGTTCGGCAAGCACCGGGACAAGGACTCGGTCGACCTGGCCTCCGAGGCGGCGCTCGCCGCCTTCGGCGACGCGGGGGTCGGCATCAACGACATCGATGTGCTCGCCGCCGGCAGCCTGATGGCGGGGACCTCGGCCTTCGGCCAGCAGTTGCAGAAGCAGATCGGCCAGACCGGAATCCCGGTCTACAACGTCGCCAACGCCTGTGCGACGGGCGCGACCGCGCTGCGTACCGTCATCATGGCGATCAAGGCGGGGGAGGCCGACCTCGGCTTGGCGGTCGGCGTCGAGAAGCTCTCCGGCGCCGGGCTGCTGGGCCCCGTCAACCGCCGGAAGGAAAGCGACACCTGGGCACCGGACGGCCGTTTCGGCGCGCTCGCCACGCTGGACGGCAGGGTCGGCACGGACTCGATGCCGGGGGTGTTCGCCCAGATCGGCCTGGAGTACGGGCACAGGTATGGGGGAGCCGACTTCGAGCTGTTCGCCCGGATCTCCGAGAAGAACCACGCGCATTCGACGCTGAACCCATTGGCGGCCTATTCGAAGCGGTTCACCCTCGAGGAGATCATGAATGACGTCATGATCGCCTATCCAAACACGCGGCCGATGTGCTCGGCGAACTGCGACGGCGCCGCCGCGGCGGTCGTGGTCAGCGACAGCAAGCTGCGGACGCTGTCCCTCGAGCAGCGCAGGCGCGCGGTGAAGATCAGCGCTTCGGTGCTCACCAGCGACCCGTGGCGCGAGGGATGCCAGGTGCTGCCGGACGTCAACACGCTGACCCGGCAGGCCGCGACCCGCGCCTACGAGCAGGCCGGCATCGGCCCGGAGGACCTGGACCTCGTCGAGCTGCACGACTGCTTCGCCACGGCCGAACTGGTCCACTACGACAACCTGATGCTGTGCCCCGAGGGCGGCGCGGTGGACTTCTTCAACTCCGGCGCCACCTGGCGTGACGGCAAGACGCCGGTGAACGTCAGCGGCGGACTGGAGTCCAAGGGGCACCCGATCGCGGCGACCGGCATCGCGAACGTCTGGGAGATCTGCCATCACCTGCGCGGTGAGGCCGGGGATCGCCAGATCGAGGGGGCCCGGGTCGGCCTGGCCCACGTCATAGGACTCGGCAGCGCCTGCGGCGTGCACGTCCTGGAGAAGGCGGCCGCCTAGGGAAAACCACGGAACCTCCACGAGCAAGACGGCGCCCGGCACTGAACCTTGCCGGGCGCCTATTCCCATATCAGCAGAGAGTTGAAAACGTGTTAGTGCAATTACGCCGACGGGGCTGGGCGGCCGTCGCCGCGGCCGGCGTCGTGATTCCCCTCGCCCTGGCCGGCTGCTCGCGGGCCGACCACGACGCGGCTGGCAACGCGGCCTGCGCCAGCCCAGGAGTGACCCCGGCCGAGGTGAAGGTCGGACTCATCTATCCCGACAGCGGCCCGATCGCTGCCGGGTTTCGTTTTGCCCGCAGCGGCGTCCAGGCCCGGATCGCCCTCGCGAACGCGTCGGGCGGCGTGAACGGGCGGAAGATCGCCCTTGAATGGCGTGACGACCAGGGGAGCGCGAGCGGATTCACGCTGGCCGCCCAGGATCTCGTGACGCATGCCGGGGTCTTCGGCCTGCTCGCGGAGAGCATCGTCATCTCCGGTACGGCGGGTCAGCTGGACAAGGACGGGATACCGGTCGCCGGCCTCCCCGGCGAGGAGGTGTGGACGCAGCACCGGAACATGTTCACGTTCGGTTCGCTGCAGGCGGCCGGTTCCTCCGTCACCACCTTCGGGCTCTACGCGCGGCACTTCGGCGCGACGAAGGTGGCCCTGGTCTACAACGACACGATGTCGCAGTCGGCGCAGGGACTGGTCAAGCTGTTCACCGAGAGCCTGCGGTCCCAGGGCATCACGGTGGCGGACTCGATCGTTTACACCGCCGGGGTCACGACCCCCGCCAAGGTCGTCTCCCAGATCGCGGCGAGCAACGCCGACGCCCTCGTCAGCATTCTGTCGGCCGATGACTTCGTCCCCGTCTACGCCGCGGCGAGGCAGGCCGGGCTGACGTTCAAGGTCACGCTCACCACCTCCGGCTACGACTCACAGGTCCTCGCCACTCAGGGTGCCGGCATGGCCGGGATGTCGGTGCTGACGCCGCACATCCCCTTCAGCGCCGACTCGCCCGCGCTTCGCACCTACAGGCAGGCGATGAGCGACTACGCGCCGGAGCTCGGCCCGACCGACAACGAGGTCGCGTTCGCCGCCTACGTCACGACGGACGAGTTTCTCCGAGGCCTGGAGCTCGCCKGGGCGTGCCCGACCCGTGACGCCTTCATCGAGAGCCTGCGCGCGGTGAAGAACTACAACGCGGGCGGACTGATCCCCACGACCGACCTCAGCCGCTTTGGTGAGGCCAACCTCTGCTACAGCTTCGTCAAGGTCAACCAGACCGGTACCGCCTTCGACGTCGTGCCCAGCGTCGGCGGCCCCGACCCCAACCAGTGGTGCGGCACGCGACTCGGCACGGGCTAGCCGGCTCGGGCTAGCGGGCTCGGGCTAGCGGGCTCGGGCTAGCGGGCACGGGCTAGCCGGCACGGGCTAGCGGGCTCGGTCGGCTCTGCCTAGCTCGTCGGTCAGCCCGGCGCGCCGTCGCGGAACTCGCGGCGTGCCCTCTGGGCTGGCGCCGCGCTGCCCCGAACAGGCCCGGGCCTGTTCGGGGCAGCGCCGCCTGACGACCTAGAACCTGGTGGTCGAGTTCTTCGAGGGGAAGGGCGGGATGTCGAGCAGGGAGAGGACTCCCGGCGCGGCTTCGCACACCCGGGGGATGGCGTTGACGGCGCTCATGGCCGAGGCGACGGCGATGGGGTCACCGACGAACTCGGGCAGCGCGGAGAGGGTCATGTCCAGACGGATGCAGGGCTCGCCCGTCACCTCCGCGCGGTAGCCGTCGCCCTTGAACTCGAACTCCGGGAAGTCCTGCTCGCGCAGTCTCTCCACGTGTCCGACGATGACCCGGGCCTCCCCGCCGACCATGCCCTTGACCTGGTATCGCAGGCCGGAGATCGTCCCGGCGGGGATGTGGCCGGACGCCACGTCGAAGGCTTCGTCGGCGTAGATGACGCTGTGGTCCTCGACGATCTCGTCGATCTCCACGCCGATGGCGTCCGCCAACATGTGCAGCGTCGTCTTGTGGTAACCCGTCGTAACGCCTGGCTGCAGGATGGGCGTGTGCGTGGTCTCGCGCTGGCCGAAGCCGAAGAACTTGGTGATGCCCTCGCCCTCCCAGAAGGCGTTGTTCATGAACTGGTACATCTCGATGCTCTTGACCCCGCGGGCCAGCGCGAGCGCGGACAGGGCAAGTCCGGCGGTGCCGTAACCGGGGTCCATGCCGATGGTGCAGATGGACGACCCGCCCTCGCGACAGGCCTGCTCGAGCTGCTTGAAGAGCTCGTCATCCTGCGCGCGCGGGTACACCAGCGTGGGCCACCACAGGTTCACCACGTTCTTGCCCGACCGGAGGATCCGCAGCAGGTCCCCGAACGTCTCCATCGGGTTGTCCACCCAGTTGCGCCCGACCGTGAAGACGACGCAGTCCGCGGGGGTGGCGAGAACCGCTTCCTTGTCGCTGGTCACGCGGACACCGAGCGGGTCTAACCCGTAGAGCTCGCCGACGTCGCGGCCATCCTTCTCCGCGGAGCGAGCCCAGGCACCGACCACCTCCAGATCGGGGCGGCCCAGCACGCCGATCACCGCCTCTTTGGTGACCACGCCGGTCGCCCAGTGGATGACTCGATACGCCACGATCGCCTCCGCACGTCCGTTCATTTTTAAACTGAGTACAACATAACCATCTTGCGAAGATCGTGCACATGATCCGTTCAGGACCGTGCGGATCGCTCCGGCGGAGGATGGTTGCCTGGTCAGGCCGTGTGCCGGCGGATCCGAGACCGCCGCGTCCCGCCCAGGCCCGTACATGCCGAAGCCGCCGGTCCCGGTGGGAGCGGCGGCTTCGGCGGAGGTCGGTCTTGAGTCGGCTTGGTCAGCTCGGGTCGGTCCGGGATGAGTTCGGGCCGGTCCGGGGTGAGCTCGGGTCAGCTCGGGTGAGCTCGGTGGCGAGCTGGATGAGGTCGCCGGCGCGGACCTTGCCCACCTCGGTGCGGGGGAGCTCGCCGAGCTGGACGACGCGGGCGGGCACCTTGTAGGGGAGGAGCCTCTCCCGTGCCGCCGCGGTGAGGGCAGCCCGGTCGAAGGCCGCGCCCGGGTGGATGACGACGAAGGCCCACGGGACCTCGCCGAGCCGGTCGTCCGGTATGCCGACGACGGCACAGTCGGCGACCGCGGGGGAGAGGCGGATGACCTCCTCGACCTCGCCGGGAAAGACCTTCAGGCCACCACGGTTGATCATGTCGGAGACGCGGCCCTCGATCCAGAGGAAGCCGTCCTCGTCGACCCGGGCGATGTCGCCCGTGCGGAACCAGCCGTCCGGGGTGAGCCGGTCGCCGAGCGCCCTGCCGTCGGCGTACCCCGCGGATACCGCCGGCGTGCGGACGTAGAGCTCGCCCTGCCCGCCCGGCTCGACCTCGAGCCCGTCCGGGCCGACGATGCGAGGCGTCACCCCCGCGTGCGGACGGCCGATCGAACCGAGCTTGGACTCGCCGAACGCCCGCGCGTCCGCCGCGTTCCAACCGACGATCTCGCCGCCGATCTCCGTCTGTCCGTAGCAGTTGAGCACCGTCACGCCGAACTTGTCCTTGAACAGGCGGGCGCGCAGCGGCGAGAGCGGCGCGGTGATGCCGCGCACGTAGCGCAGCGGCGCGAGCGAGGTGATCGACGGGTCGTCCGTGAGCATGTTCATCGCCGCCGGCGGCAACACCGTCGAGCGGATCTGGTGCTTCGTGACGGCCCTGGTGAACGCCGCCGTCGTGAACGTCGGCATGATGACCGCCGGCGCGCCGACGCGGAACGCGAACAGCACGTTGTAGATGCCGGCCGACAGCGCCATCGACGTCGGGATGAGGTTCGGCATCGGCGCCTTGCGCTGCGCGAGCCGGTCCTTGGCCGCGTCGCCGACGAGCTTCGCCAGCACCGGCTCCAGCAGTGCCAAATAGCCCGAGTGCCGCAGCAACACCGGCTTCGGCCGGCCCGTCGTGCCGGACGTGAACTGCACCAGCGCGATGTCGGCGTCGTGCGCGGGCACGTCCACGGGCGTGCGCCGGCCTGGTACCGCCTCGGCCCAGTCCAGCTGGCCGCTGTCCGTGCCCGCGTGGACGACGATCGGCAGGTCGCCGCCGGTGACCCGGCCCGCCCAGTCGGTCGTCGTGACGATCGCCGCCGGGCGGACCGCCTCGACCAGGTAGGCGATCTCCGCGTCCGAGGTGCGCGGGTTGAGCGGTACGTAAACGGCCTCGGCGGTCCACACGCCGAACATCGCGGCGACGACCTCGGCCCCGCCGGGCAGCATCACCGCGACCGGGTGACCGGGGCGTACCCCGACCGTCCGCAGCGCCGCGGCCAGCGCCTCGGCGCCGCGGCGCAGCGCCGCCCGGGTCGTCTCCTCGTCCTCGACGAACACCGCGGGCGTCGCGTCGTCGCCCTCGCGCGGTTCCAGCAGGTCGACCAGCCTCATGCCGACCCCTCCGGCCCTTCCGGCCCCGCTGACCGCCCCGGCCCTTCCGGCCCTTCCGGGCTCGTCGGCTCGGCCGTGTTCGTCGACTCGGCTGTGGCCGTGGGCGGTTCGTCGGCCCGCTTCGCGGCGGCGACCGCGGTGGCCGGTTTCGGCTCCTGCTCCAGCTCGGCCCACCTGGCGGGGCGTTTCTCGACGAACGCCGCCGGACCCTCGACCTGGTCGGCGTGGCCCCAGACGGAGACGAGATGCGCGGCGCCGGCCTTGCACGCGGCCGTCAGCCCGTCCTCCAACGCCCCCCACAGGGCCCGCTTGGTCGCCCGCATCGCCACCGGCGAGTTGCGGGCGACCAGTTCGGCGATCTCGGCCGCGCGCTCGCGCAGCCGTGCCGGCGGGTCGACGACCTCGCTCACCATGCCCAGCTCGTAGGCGCGCGCCGCCGGCATCCGTTCGTGCGCGCCGACCAGCGCCATCCGCATCACCGGCTCGAACGGCATCTTGCGCAGCAGCGCCATCAGCTCGAACGAGACCACCTGGCCGACGGAGACATGCGGGTCGAAGAACTTCGCGTCCGCGGCGGCGATGACGATGTCCGCGTCGGCGACGAAGTGAAACCCGCCGCCGCCGCACAGCCCGTTGACCGCCGCGATGACCGGCTTCTCGACCCGCTGGTGCCAGGCGGTGAAGTGCAGGTCGAAGACCTCGGCCTCCGCCCGGTAGCGCTCCATGCCCAGGCCGTCGGTGGCGATCTCGGCCACGTCGACGCCGGTCTGGAACGCCCGGCCCTCCCCGGTGTRCACGATGACCCGGATCTCCGGGTCGCCGTCGAGCTCCAGCCATGCCTTGGCCAGCTCATCGCGCATCCGGTTGTTCATCGCGTTCAGCTGCTTCGGCCGGTTGAAGATGAGCCAGCCGACGTGGCCGCGGCGGGCGACGACGAGCGTCTCGTAGCCGGCGTACACGTGGTCGAAGTCGGCCTCGGTCGCGGGCGTCCCCGGCGCTCCTGACGCCGTCCCGGTCGCCGACGAGTCCGTCACGCTCATCCTCCTAGGCAGTTTCTCTCGGAATCTGGAATGAAGACTGGCCGGAGCTCCGCCGTGGACACGCAATGTGTTCGGACGCACACGGCTGTACGGCCCGCTGGGACGCCAACCGGCAACCGAAGGGGTAAGGGTTGGCCCGCCAAAGCACCCCCTCGACCCCACCCAAGCCGCCAAGGCCGAAGCGTGGCGGATGAGCAAGCCCAGGGGCTTGCTCATCCGCCACAGACCCCAGACCGTCCGTGGGAGTGTGGCGGATGGGCAAGCCTATAGACGGGCTCATCTGACACGTTCCGTTGTCGGCTTCCGGGAGGCGAGGATCTTCTCGTGTTCCGTTTGTCGGTCGAGCGGGGCCCAGCGCGCCGCGCGCTTCTCCACGAACGCCGCCGGGCCCTCGACCTGGTCGGGATGGCCCCACAGGCCGACCAGGTCGGCGGCCGCGGCCTGGCAGGCGGCCGTCAGGCCGTCCTCGAGCGCGCGGTAGAGGGCGCGCTTGGTCGCGGCCATCGCCGCCGGCGAGTTACGGGCGATCTTCGCGGCCAGGGCCGCGGCGCGTTCGCGCAGCTCGGCCGGGTCCTCGACCACCTCGCTGACCATGCCGAGCTGGTAGGCCCGCGCGGCGCCGAGCCTCTCGTTCCGGCCGGCGAGCGCCAGCCGCATGATCGTCTCGGCGGCGAGCTTGCGGGTCAGCGCGATGCCCTCGAACGCGGTCACCTGCCCGACCGACACGTGCGAGTCGATGAACGCGACGTCGGACGCGGCGATGACGACGTCGGCGTCGGCGACGAAGTGCAGACCGCCACCGACGACGCGTCCCTGGATCGCGGCGACCACCGGCTTGACGACCCCGCAGTGCCAGCCGGTGATCCGCAGCTCGGACCTTTTGGTCCGCCGGGACTGCTCGCGCAGCGCGCCCGGGTCGCGGCCGAGCTGGACGACGTCCAGACCGGTGCAGAAGTCCCGGCCGGCGCCGACGTTGACGATGACGCGTACCTCCGGGTCCGCGTCGAGCTCGGCCCACGCGCGCGGCAGCTCGTCGAACATGACGCCGTCCATGGCGTTGCCGGCCTTCGGCCGGTTCAGCTCGAGCCAGCCGACCGGCCCGTCCCGGCTGACCCTGAGGGTCCGGTACTCCTGCGTCATCTGCTCCGACTCCGACTAGTTCTGGCTCCGACTGGGTGGCGATCCCGCAGGGGCGCGGTCAGCTGCGGGGAACGTCCTTCCAGGCCTTGCCGCGATACGGGTCGGGCTCGCGGGGCAGGCCCAGTACCCGCTCGGCGAGGATGTTCTTGTTGACCTCGGACGTGCCGCCCTCGATCGTGTTGGCCCGGCTGCGCAGCATGCCGCGCACCTCGTGGGGGAGGGACTCGGCGTAGACCTCGGCCGGGTCGAGCGGGGCGCCGTCCGTCCCGGCCTGCTCGGTGCCGGGGATGAGGCCCGACTCCCAGGCGGCGCCGTACGCGCCGAGCAGGTCGGCGGCCAGCGCCTGGGTGCGCTGGTTGAGGTCGCCCTGGTGGACCTTGCCGATCGAGCTCTCCGCGCCGGGCGCGAGCCCGGCGGCGAGCCGGGCGCGGATGCGCTCGTTGGTCCAGGCCCGGATCCGCTCCTCGCTGTAGAGACGCGCGATCTCCTGGCGGACGGTCGGTTCGTCCCAGCCGCCCGGCCGGCCCGCGGCGCTGACCTCCCTGGCGAGTCTCACCAGGTGCCGCGCGCCCGAGCCGCCGATCCGGTCGACGCCGCCGGAGCCGGAGCCGGAGACCATCTGCCGTTCGCCGGACAGGGTGGAGTTGCCGACCCGCCAGCCATCGCCGACCGCGCCGAGTCGCTGGCTGTCCGGGACGACCGCGTCGTCGAGGAAGACCTCGCAGAAGTCCACCTCGCCGGTGACGTGCCGCAGCGAGCGCACCTCGACGCCTGGCTGCCGCATGTCGATGAGGAAGTAGGTGATGCCGTTACGCTTCGGCACGTCGGGGTTGGTGCGGGCCAGCAGCACGCCGTAGTCGGCGAGGAAACCCCACGTCGTCCAGACCTTCTGGCCGGAGACGATCCAGTTGTCACCGTCACGGACGGCGCGGGTGGCCAGGGACGCGAGGTCGGAGCCGGCGCCCGGCTCGGAGAACAGCTGGCACCACACCTCCTCGTTGCGCACGATCGGCGGCAGGAAGCGGCGCTTCTGCTCCTCGGTGCCGTGCGCGAACAGCGCGGCGGCGGCGTTCGCCAGGCCCAGCGGGTTGAGCCGGCCGAGGTTGTACGGCCGTAGCTCCTCGTCGGCGGCCCGGGCGGCGCCCGACGACAGGCCGAGGCCGCCGTACTCGGGCGCCCAGCGGGCCGCGACCAGTCCGGAGACGCCGAACACCGGGTACCAGCGTTCGTAGTCCGCCCGGCTGCGCACCGCGCGGATCGCCGCCCGGCCACCGGCCGCGGCGGCCTCGCGCCAGGCCGCCGGCACGTTCGCCTCGACCCAGTCCCGCACCCTGGCGCGGGCCTCTTCCGGCGTGGCGTCCGCGGCGAGCAGCAGCCGCCCGGACGGCCCGACCGGGCCCTTCGCGTCCGCGGCACCCCTGGGAAGCGCCGCGTCCGGGCCGATCGCCGAGTCCGGTGTCGTCCGCGACATCCGTGTCACCGTCCTTTGAAGTTCGGCGAGCGCCTGGCGGCGAAGGCCGCCAGGCCCTCCCGGAAGTCCTCGCTGCGCGACGACAGCTCCATACCGAAGGCCTCGCCCCGCAGGTGGTCGTCCAGGTTGTCCGACGCGCCGGCGTGCATCAGCCACTTGGTCAGGCCCAGCCCGACCGTGGGGCCGGCCGCGAGCCGGGCCACGAGGTCGCCGACGGTCGCGTCGAGCTCCTCGGTCGCCGTGGCGGCGTGGATCAGACCCCAGTCGACGGCGGTGGCCGCGTCGACCCGCTCGCCGAGCAGCAGCATCCGCCGGGCCCGCACCTCGCCGACGCGGCGCGGCAGCAACCAGGTCAGGCCGCTGTCCGGGGTGAAGCCGCGCTCGGAGAACGGCGCCCAGAACCGGGCGTCGGTGGCGGCGACCGTCACGTCGGCGGCGACGGCCAGGGCCAGGCCGATCCCGGTCGTCCAGCCCCGCACCGCGCACACCACCGGGGTCTGTACCTCGCGGACCAGCGGGATCAGCCGGTGCGCCTGGAGCGGCAGCCGCCGCTGGATCGAGCCGGCCCGCGGTCTCGCTCCGCCGGCGGCGTTGCGGGCGACGATGTCCGCGCCGCCGCAGAAGTCCGCGCCGTTGCCGCGCAGCAGGATGACCCGGACGGCCTCGTCGGTGCCGGCCTGGGCGATCGCGTCGATCAGCCCGTACATCATCGCGTCGTTGATCGCGTTGCGCTTCGTCGGCCGGTCCAGCGTCAGCCGCAGCACCGGCCCGTCGAGGACGACGTCCAGCCCGGGCGCGCTCGCGTACGCGAGGCCGTCGCCGGTGCTCTCGCCGCTCGCGCCGCCGTTCCTGTCACCCGCGCCGGTGCTCTCGTCGCCGATGACCGCGTTCTCGTTGTCCACGACGGCGCTCACTGCTCCCGGAACCGCTCGACGATCGCGTCGAGTGTGTTGCGCAGGTCGCCGGTGCCGCCGGGCGGGTCGGGCAGCCGGACGGCCCCGTGCTCCCGGCTGGGCAGCAGGATGGTCGCCGTCCCGGGTGTCGTGAGCTCGCCGCGCTGGTTGGTCGCCTCGAGCTCCAGGTCGGCGGCGGGCCGGCCGCCCTCGGCCAGGTACTTCCGCACGACCGTGCCGCGCAGCCACTGCGTGTCGCCGACATAGTTGAACTTGCGGAACTCGCAGGAGAGCTTCCAGAGCCAGGCGTCGTCGCCCATCCAGTCGGTACACAGGTGGATGAGCCAGGTCTCGCGCATCCGGCCGTAGTCGTAGGTCGTCGGGTTGCCGGCGCGGCGGGCGAGCTCCGGGTCCCAGTGCACCCGCTGCTGCACGTCCGGGATGTTCAGGTCGTCGCGGTAGTAGAAGCCCGGGATGCGCCGGCGGTTCGCCAGCGCGAGGCGCAGCGGGGCGACGCCGTAGAGGCCCATGYCCATGCCGACGTGCCAGCAGACCATGTCGGTGACGCGCAGCGGGCCCTTCACCATCGGCCCGACCGTGTCGCCGACCTGGACGTCCTCCCAGTGGCGCGGGTCGCCGCCGCGCCGGGCGGCGGACTCGGCGTCGTACGCGGCCTCGATCTCGGCGATCTGCTCGTCGGTGTACCGCTGGGGCTCGATCTTCGCGTACTTGCCACGCTCCCGGGCCTTGCGGCGTTCGGTGCGGACCATGTTCCGGTACTGCCCGGACAGCGGCGTGCCGGTCTCGTCCATGAACACCTGGCCGCCCCACTCGTGGACGGCCCGGCCGGCGAACTCGCTCACCTTGTCGTGCACGCCGACGAGGGCGTTGCGGCGGAACACCCGCAGCCCCGGCCGCAGCGGCGCCCACCACTCGCGGGAGGCCGCGGAGTAGAAGGCGTGCACCCCGCGCAGCGGGTCGCCCTTCATCACGTCGCGCAGGTGGTCCGGGATGCCGGTCACCTCGTCCTCGCCGATGAGGGTGTCGCCGCCGACAAGTGGGGGCGGGGCGATCGGCCCGCCCCACACCGACGCGGCCGCGTAGTCCTCGTCGCACCACAGTGGGTTGTCGTCGCCGTAGCAGCGGGCCACGTTGCGGAACGCGTCGACGTTCGGGCGCCGGTACTGCGGCGGGGCGGTGTGCGGCTCGGCGATGCCGATCCGGGCGCGCAGCCGCGCGATCCCCTCATCGGTGATCGTCCCGCCGGRCTTGCGCTCCCGGGCCTCGGTGCTCGCCTCGGGCTCGGTGTCGGCCTCGGTGGCGTCGCTGGCATTCGTGACCACGGATGGGCCGCCTTTCGGTCGTGCGGGCCGGACCAGTGACGGCGTCAGGCCGTAGGTAGCTCCAGGCTTAGGAGCCTGGCCGCGTTGCCACGGGCGATCTTGTCGATGTCCGCCTGGGGCAGGTGGCCGAACTGCTGGGCGGCGGCTTTCTTCGACTGCGGCCAGGTGCCGTCCTGGTGCGGGTAGTCGGTCTCGAAGACGACGTTGTCGACGCCGATCCGGTCGAGCAGGTCGACGCCCACCGGGTCCTTGAAGAAGCAGCTGTAGACCTGGCGGCGATAGTAGGTCGACGGCGGCTCGGGGCAGTGCCGCTGGCCGTGCGCCCAGCCGCGGTGGGTCAGCCACACGTCGTCGGCCCGGTCGAGCACGTACGGGATCCAGCCGATCTGGGCCTCGGCGTACATGAGCCTGAGGTCCGGGAAGCGGTGCGGGACGCCGGAGAACAGGAAGTCGACGAGGCTGCCGGCGCTGTTGCTGAACAGGACCGTCGCCTGCACGGCCTCGGGCGCGTCCGGCGCCGTCTGCATGACCTTGGTGCCCGACCCGATGTGCATCGCGACGACGGTGCCGGTCTCCGCGCAGGCGGCGAAGAACGGGTCCCAGTACCCCGAGTGCAGGCTCGGCAGGTCCAGGTAGGACGGGAGCTCGGTGAACGCGACGGCCCGCACGCCGCGGGCCGCGTTGCGGCGCACCTCGGCGGCGGCCAGGTGCACGTCCCACAGCGGCACGATGCACAGCGGCAGCAGCCGGCCGCCCGACGTGCCGCACCATTCCTCGACCATCCAGTCGTTGTAGGCCTCGACGCAGAGCTTCGACAGCTCCTTGTCCTTGCCCCACAGGAAGATCTGACCGCAGAACCGCGGGTAGTTCGGGAAGGCCAGCTGGGCGGCCACCCCGTTGATGTCCATGTCGGCGATCCGGTCGGCGACCTTCCAGCAGCCGGGGCGCATGTCGTCGAACGTGATGCCGTCCATCGTGACCTCGTCGGCGGGAACGCCGGCCGCGGCGATGTAGCGCTTGAGGCTCGTCATCCGGCCCTCGTAGCTCCACCAGGCCACGTCCGGGCCGTCGATGCCGGGGGCCTCGATGTAGCTGGAGCCGACGAGCTTCACCTCGCCGGCCGGGGCCATGACGATGCGCGGGCCCGCTTCGCGGTACCTCGCGGGCAGCCGGGAGCTCCAGACCTCCGGTGCCTCGACGACGTGCGCGTCCATGTCGATGAGATCCGGGATCCTCGCCAGGACCGACGCGTCGACGTCGGGCCCGCCCACCACCTGCGGGAGCTGCTCTGCCGTCAGGTCCGTCATGGCCGTATGCACCACCGATCCGGGTGAGTACTGGTCGTCACTGCTCGATCGACTCCGTCGACCGCCGCGCCGCCGCGCGCCCGCACGCCTTGCCCGTGGTCATCGCCGTCCGGCCGTCGCCGGTGGATCGCGGCTGTCGCTGGTGTCGTGGCGGCTCGCTGCGCTAGCATAATGTATACGATCTGCCCAGCCAACCGTTCGCGGAGCCGCCGACGAAGCCGGCGCCGCGGGCGAGGCGGCGCTGGAGGGGGCGTAGCCCCCGTTCCCCTCCGGCGTGGGCAGGCCCGGCGAGGCCGGGTCCGCCGGACGAGACGAGGTGGAGCATGCGGCTGCGGGACTCCGAGTCCGACGCGAGGTTCCGCAAGGAGGTGCGCGCCTGGCTCGCCGAGAACCTGCCGGTCCTCGGCCCGCCGCCCGCCTACGGCGACTGGCCGGCCAGGAAGACCTACGACCAGCGCTGGCAGCGGATGCTCTTCGACGCCGGCTACGCCGGCATCGACTGGCCGGCCGCCTACGGAGGCCGTGGCGCGACCGCGTCCGAACAGCTGATCTTCCTTGCCGAGTCGGCGGCGGCCGGTGCCCCCGACCTCGGGGTGCACTTCGTCGGCCAGCTGCACGCCGGCCCGACGCTGATCGCCGAGGCCACCGACGAGCAGCGGGCCTTCCACCTGCCGCGGATCCTGCGCGGCGAGTCGATCTGGTGCCAGGGCTTCTCCGAGCCGGGGGCCGGCAGCGACCTGGCGAGCCTGCGCACCAGGGCCGTGCGCGACGGCGACCACTACGTCGTCACCGGCAGCAAGATCTGGACGTCCTATGGCTTCGCCGCCGACTACTGCGAGCTGCTGGTCCGCACCGACCCGGACGCTGGCAAGCACCGCGGCATCAGCTGGCTGATCATGCCGATGGACCTTCCCGGCATCGACGTCCGCCCGCTGCGCACCATCCAGGGTGAGAGCGAGTTCGCCGAGATGTTCCTCGACGAGGTCCGCGTCCCGGTGGAGAACCTCGTCGGCCGGGAGAACGACGGCTGGCGGGTCGCGATGGTGACCTTCGGCTTCGAGCGCGGGACGTCGCTGGTGCGCGAGCTGCTCACCGCGATGGCGATGGTCGAGGAGCTGGCGACGCTCGCGAAGACGCTCGGCCACGGCCCCGGCCGCACGGCCTGGGACGACGACGCGATCCGCCGGGAGATCGGCCAGGTCGCCGCCGAGCTCGACGCCATGTGGGCGCTGACCCGCCGCAACGTCACCCGCGCGGCCGGCGGCGGCGGCGTGCCGCCGGCGGGCGGGTCGGCCTTCAAGCTGACCTACTCCGAGGCGATCCACCACTTCGGCGAGGTCGCGATGAAGGTGCTGGAGCGCTATGCGATCAGCCTCGACGCGCTGCCCCTGGGCGCCGGCGCGAGCCTTCCCGTCGGGCGCCACATCATCGAGCACCTGCACGCGTTCGCGATCAGCATCGGCGCCGGCACCTCGCAGATCCAGAAGAACATCCTCGCCGAGCGCGTCCTCGGCCTGCCCCGGGAGCGGTGAGCGGTGCACTTCGATCCCGACGAGGACGGGCTCGCCCTGCAGGCGACGGTCCGTGACCTGTGCGGCGAGCGGCTCCCGCTCGAGGCGACCCGGAACTGGACGGGCGCGGCGAGCTTCGACCGCGCCGCGTGGGCCGCGCTCGCCCGGCTCGGCGCGTTCACGATGACCCAGCCGGAGGAGCGCGGCGGGCTGGAGCTCGGGGTGGCCGAGGCGGGCCTGGTCTTCCAGGTGCTCGGCGCCGAGCTGGTCCCCGGGCCGCTGGTCGCGGCCGCGCTCGTCGCCGACCTGGACGAGCGGGTCGGCGCCGGCGAGGCGTTCGCGACGGTCGTCACCCGGCCGCCGGCCGGCTCGGGGCCGGCCCGCGCCGGCGGTCCCTGGGTCATCCCGCACCTGGACCTGGCCACCGATGTGTACGCCGTCGACGAGAACGGAGTCTGGCGGACGGCCGCTCGCGCCGTCGAGGGCACGCCGGTGCCGAACCCGCTCGACCCGGCGACGCCGATGTGGCTCGCCGACACGGTGCCGGCCGGCGAGCAGGTCGGCGGGCCGGAGCTGGCGCGCGGCTGGCTGCTGCGCGGCTCGGTGCTCGCCTCGGCGCTGCTCGCCGGCAACGCGACCCGGACCGTCGAGCTCGCCGTCGCGTACGCGAAGCAGCGCGAGCAGTTCGGCCGGGTGATCGGCGGGTTCCAGGCGGTCAAGCACCTGCTCGCCGAGGCGTTCACCCGGGCCGAGGTCGCCCGCGTCGCCGTCGACGCGGCCGCGGTCGTGCTCGACGACGCCGGCACCGGCACCGGCACGGACGAAGGACCCGCCGACGGCTACGCGGATCCGACGTTCAACCCGGTGCGCGCCATCGCCGGCGCCCGGGTGCTGGCGGCCGACGCCGCGTCGCGCAACGCCAAGACCGCGATCCAGGTGCACGGTGGTATGGGCTTCACGTGGGAGACCACGATCCATCTTTTCCTGAAGCGGGCGTGGGTTCTGCGCAACGCGTTCACCACTCCCGAGGAGGCGGCCGACGCGGTCGCGCACTCGCTGGCCCGGCCGCAATGGATGGCAGCATGATCATATCTCCGTCCATGGAGGCCGTCAGAGACACAGAAAGAAGGGCTGCCGCATGACCAGCTCGGCCGTCGTCGAGGGTGTGGAGGGCTCGGACGTCCCGCCCGCGGAGATCACGCTCGATGTGCGGGACGGGATCGCCACCATCACGCTGAACCGGCCGGACGCCGGCAACGCGCTCACCGGGGACCAGCGCGAGAAGATCATCGCCTGGCTCGACCAGTTCAACGAGGACCCGACGGTCCGCTGCGTCGTGCTGACGGCGACCGGACGGTTCTTCTGCACCGGGGCGGACCTGCGCAACCAGTCCGCGCCGCCGGCCCGGCCGGACGACGTCCCGGAGAAGCTGGTCGGCGACGTGCGGCGCGCGATGCTGCGCGGCGCGATCCGCCTCATCCACGCCATCCTGGACTGCGAGAAGCCCGTCGTCGCCGCCGTCAACGGCACCGCCGCCGGCATCGGCGCGCACATCGCCTTCGCCTGCGACCTCGTCGTGGCGACCGAGAAGGCGAAGTTCATCGAGGTCTTCGCGCGCCGCGGCCTCGCCGTCGACGGTCTTGGTACCTGGCTGCTGCCGCGGCTGGTCGGCCTCACCCGGGCGCGCGAGCTGGTGCTGCTCGCCGAGGACGTCCCCGCGCCGCGCGCCGCCGAGATCGGGCTGATCACCCGGTCGGTGCCGGCGGACGAGTTCGACGCCACCGTCGCCGACATCGCCAGCCGGCTCGCGGCCGGGCCGACCAGGGCACACAGCGCCAACAAGTGGCTGCTGAACCGCTCGCTCGACGTCGAACGGCACACCCTCGCCCAGGAGGAGGCCTGGATCGTCGATGTCATGTCCAACACCGTCGACGCGAACGAGGGCGTCGCCAGCTTCGTCGAACGCCGGCCCACCCGCTTCCGCGGCTTCTGAGTCGCTGGTTCGCTCCGTCCGGGCGCGACGTCCTCCTCCGCGCCCAGCGGGATTGCGTCGCGCTCAGCCGTTTTTCCCTCAGTGAGTGAGTTCGAGGAGGATCTTTATGCCCGAGCTGCGGCACGTCGACTGGTCGAGGCTGTTCTCCCCGAAGGTCGTCGCCGTCGTCGGCGCCTCCGACACCGAGGGAAGCCCGCAGCGCGCGCAGTGGACGCAGGTCCACAGGCGATTGGGCGCGCTCGGCGCCGAGGTCGTCCCAGTGCACCCGA
Organism: Pseudofrankia asymbiotica; assembly: GCF_001983105.1. Taxonomy (GTDB): domain Bacteria; phylum Actinomycetota; class Actinomycetes; order Frankiales; family Frankiaceae; genus Pseudofrankia; species Pseudofrankia asymbiotica. The sequence continues at coordinate 82,060 of NZ_MOMC01000005.1, forward strand.
AGAAGCCTGACATTCTCGGGGTGAAGGCCTACCCGAGCGTCACGGCGCTGCCCGCCGACCCGGACATCGTCATCGTGCTGGTGCGCGACCCGCTGCCCATCGTCGAGGAGGCGGTGAACCGGAACGCCGGCTTCGTCGTCGTCTTCTCCGCCGGTTTCGGCGAGCTCGGCACGGCCGAGGGCGACGCCGCCGAGGCGAGGCTGCGCGAGCTCGCGAGCGGCGCGACCCGCGTGCTCGGCCCGAACACCAACCTCAACATCTTCGAGCCGTGGCCGGACGGGCTGCCCAGCCGCGGGAAGCTCGCCATCATCACCCAGTCCGGCTACCAGGGCCGCCCGATCACGCAGGCGCAGGCCCTCGGTGTCGGCATCGAGATCTGGGCGACGATCGGCAACGAGGCCGACCTGGAGTGGGCCGACTTCGTCGGCTACCTCGCCGCCCACCGGCCGAACGTCGGCGCCATCGCCACATACGTCGAGGGCTTCCAGAACGGCGAGGCGTTCATGCGCGCCGCCGACGCCTGCGTGAAGGCCCGCATCCCGATCGTCGCCATCAAGATCGGCCGCAGCGAGGAGGGCCGGGTGATGGCCGCCGCGCACACCGGCCACCTCACCGGGCCCGACGCCGTGCACGACGCCGTGTTCGACCAGTACGGCGTCATCCGCGTCGACGACCTCGACGAGGTCATCGAGATCTCGAACATGTTCTGCCACACCGGGCTCGTCGACGGCCCCGGCGGGATCGCCGTCTACGCGATGTCCGGCGGCACCGCCTCGCACGTCGCGGACCTCTTCGGCGCCGCCGGGGTCAAGATCCCGAAGTTCGAGCGGACGACGGTCGACGCGCTCGAGAAGTACATCCCCTGGTATCTGCGCCGGGACAACCCGGTCGACTCCGGCGGCGTGATCACCGCGCGCCCGGAGAACCGCGAGGTCTTACAGCTGATGCTCGACGACCCGAACACCGACGTGCTGTTCGCGCCCATCACCGGCGTGTTTCCCGGCATGAGCGACGCGCTGTCGCGCGACCTCGTCGCGCTGCACCAGAGGTTCCTGGCCGGCGAGGGCAAGCCGGTGGTCGCGGCGTGGATCTCGCCGATCCGCGACGACTCCTACCGGTCGCTGTGCGAGGCCGGCGTGCCGGTGTTCCATTCCTTCAACGCGGCCGTGCGCGGGCTTTCGGAGCTCGGCCGGTACTCGCGGTTCGTGCGCGCGTACCGGAGCCCGTTCGACGGCGACGCGATGGCCGGCATTCCGGCGCCGGCCGAACGCGCCGTCGCCGCGGTCGCGGGCCGGGAGCTGCTGGCGGGGGCCGGCGCGACCCTGAACGAGGTCGACTCGAAGAAGCTGCTCGCCGGCTACGGCATCCCGGTGGCGGGGGAACGGGTCGTGACGTCGGCCGACGACGCCGTCGCGGCGGCCGTCGCGCTCGGCCCGCCGGTCGTCATGAAGATCGTCTCCGCGGACATCGCCCACAAGTCCGACCTCGGGCTGGTGGCCGTCGGCGTCGCCGGCGAGGACGCCGTCCGGGCGACCTACGACCGGCTGCTGGCCACCGCCGCGAGCGCCGCGCCCGAGGCGGCTCTCGACGGCGTGCTCGTCGCCCAGATGGTGACCGACGCGGTCGCCGAGGTGATCCTGGGCCTGTCACACCAGCACCCGTTCGGCCCGACCATCACGTTCGGCCTCGGCGGCGTGTTCACCGAGGTGTTCGCCGACGTGGCGTTCGCCGTGCCGCCCTTCGACGCCGACCGCGCCCGCGAGGTCATCGAGTCGACGAAGGGCGTGCGGATCCTGCGCGGCACCCGAGGCCGGCCCGCCGGCGACATCGACGCCCTCGTCGACGTCATCCTGCGCCTGCAGTCCCTGGCCCTCGACCTCGGCGACGCCATCTCCGAGCTCGACATCAACCCCATCCTGGTCCGCCCCGCGGGCCAGGGCGTCGTAGCCGTGGACGCCCTCGTCATCCCGACCAGGCGGCCCTGACCAGCTGAGATCGGCCGGCGGCCGGACCCGCGCTACTCGGAGGCGAGGTCGGTGGTGGTGAGGGGGTGGCCGGGGAGTGGGGCTGTCGGGTGGGCGCGCAGGCCGTCGAGGATGATGGCGCGGGCCCGGTCGAAGGCGATCTCGGCCGTCGCGTCGGGGGCGCGGCTGAGGCCGTAGGCGGCGAGCGAGAGCAGATGGGCGACGTCGCCGGAGCCGACGTCGGGGCGCAGCGATCCCTCGGCCTGCGCCGCGAGGACCAGGGCGTCGAGCGTCTCCGCGTACTCGCGGCGGATCCGGGTGATGGCCGGGTCGGCGCGCACGGCCGCCGCCGTGGTCGGTGAGAAGAGGCTGGTCAACCGCATCGTGAGGCGTAGCTCGTGTGACGGGTTGAGACTGTTCACCAGTGCGTCCCAGGCGCGGCCCTCGGCTGCCGCCGGGTCCGCCGTCGCCGGGTCCGCTTTCGTCGCCGGGTCCGCCGCTGCCGCCGCGTCCGAGTCCGCCGCCGCGCGTGCCCTGGCGAGCGTGGTCGCCAGGCTGTCGCGCACGACCGCCACGACCAGGGCCTCCCGGTCGGGGAACCGGCGGTACAGCGTGCCGACACCGACGCCGGCGAGCCGGGCGATCTCCTCCATCGGCACGTCAGGCCCGTCGTCGGCGAACGCCTGGGTGGCCGTGGCGATGATCCGGTCGCGGTTGCGGCGCGCGTCCGCTCGCAGCCTCGGCCGCGCCTCCGCGGTCATGGCCGGACACCCTCCCCAGCCGGGCGCGGCCCAGTCGCGCGCCGCCTGGCTAAGACCCCTGGCGCCGACTGAAGGCAAGCCACCATCGGAAAATCATACCGTCGAGCGTTGCCGACGCGCTGGCGTGAACGGTGCTCCCCTGCCTGGACGTTGTCGTCCGTCGGATGGCGGTGCCCGGCCCGCCCCGGACGCACCCGCCCTCGTGACGCAACGTGACCGCGGCTTTCCCACCCATTTATCCAGATCGCTTGTCAATCCGTTGACCTTGTGACGGTGGTACGCAAGCATTCACTCCCTGACTCCGGCGACCAGAGGGATGTCGTATGCACGCCATAGAGATGTTTGTCAGCGACCCATCCGGCCATGAGGGGCGCCGCCGGGCACGTGGGCACGTCCGCGCGCTGGCCGCGTTAGCGGCGTTAGGAACCGTCGCCGCGAGCCTGTTGCTCACCGCCTGCGGCGACTCCGACAGCGATGACGAGAGCGGGGGCGCCCCGGCGGCCACCGCCAGCGCGGCCGGTACGAACCAGGTGCTCGGTGCCGTGAACCAGGCCAGGGGCACGCCCGTCAGGATCGGGATGATCTCGGACGGCAAGGGCTCCGTCACGGATCTCTCCTTCGAGAGTCCCGTCGCCGACACGACCGTCGCCTATCTCAACGACCGCAAGGGTGGCATCGGCGGGCACCCGATCGAACTGGTCAAGTGCGACGCCCTCGCCGACCCGGCCAAGGGCACCGACTGCGCGAACCAGATGGTCGAGAAGAACGTCACCGCGGTCGTCGTCGGGTCGTCCTCCGTCGTGGAGAGCATGTGGGAGCCGCTGCACCAGGCGCACATCCCGGTGCTGTTCGGCGGCGCCAACGCGGCCTCGATCCTGACGGACAAGGACTCGACGTTCGTCCTGGCGGACGCGCTGTTCTCACTGGTCAACCTGCCGATCCAGCTGGCCAAGGAGAAGAAGATCGACACGGTGTCCGTCGTCGCGATCGACGTGCCGGCCGTGATGAGCATCTACCAGACGGCCGCGCCGGCCGCCTTCAAGGCCGCGGGCGTCAAGCTGGACCTCGTGCCGGTCCCGCCGGGCACCGCCGACATGACGCCGCAGATGCAGCGCATCGCCTCCGCCGGCCCACGGGTCGTGCAGATGATCGGTAGCGACTCCTTCTGCATCGCGGGGCTCAACGGTCTGCACTCCGTCGGCTTCTCCGGGCCGGTCGTCGCCATCTCGCAGTGCGTCACCGACGCCCTGCGCAAGGCGGTCCCGGGCTCGGTGCTCAAGGGCGTGACCGTCTCGGCRACCGCACCGGTCGGCACGGACAACCCGTCGACACGGCTGTTCTCCGCCGTCGTCGACACCTACGGCAAAGGCAAGGGCATCCAGGTCAACCGCCAGGGCTCGCTGAGCATGTTCACCGTCGTCGCGGCGCTGCAGGCGGCGACCGAGGGCATCTCCGGAGACATCACCCCGGCGTCGATCACCGCGGCGATCAAGTCCATGCCGGAGAAGGACCTCCCCGGCGCCGACCCGATGAAGTTCCGCTGCGGCGGCAAGGCGGCGGCGGCGACCCCTGCGGTCTGCGTCCGCGGCGGCCTGGTCACCTCCCTGGACGAGAAGGGCCAGCCCACCGAGTTCCGCGCCGTCGCCTCGACACCCATCGAGGGCTGAGCGACCACCCGGGACGGTCGGGGTTCCGCGGCGTCGACGGCGCCGCGGAACCCGTCGGCGCCTCCTGGCCGCCGAGGGCCGCGTCACGCCATAGCCTTGCTGGCGTGGCGCTGCACAGGCAGGCGATGGGGGAACAGGCGGACGCGCGGCTGGCGGTGCGGCCGCAGCTGCGGTGGCCGGCGGCGCGAGCGGGCGCCGTGGTCGAGGGCGGCGGCGAGCTGCCCCGGTACCGGCTCCCGGCCGGCCCGATGGACCCGGAGACCGCCTACCAACTGGTGCACGACGAGCTGATCCTCGACGGGAACGCGCGGCTGAACCTGGCCACGTTCGTCACCACCTGGATGGACCCGCACGCCGACCGGCTGATGGCGGAATGCGCGGCCAAGAACATGATCGACAAGGATGAGTACCCGCAGACCGCCGAGCTCGAGGCGCGCTGCGTGAACATCCTCGCGGACCTGTGGCACGCGCCCGACGCCCGCGACGCGGTCGGCTGCTCGACGACCGGCTCGTCCGAGGCGTGCATGCTCGCGGGCCTGGCCATGACGCGCCGGTGGCGGGCGAGGCGGCGCGCCGCCGGCCTGCCCGCCGACCGGCCGAACCTCGTGATGGGCGCGAACGTGCAGGTCTGCTGGGAGAAGTTCGCCCGCTACTGGGACGTCGAGCCCCGGCTCGTCCCGCTCGCGCCCGGGCGCACCCACCTCACCGCGGACGAGGCCGCGCGGCACTGCGACGAGAACACGGTCGGCGTGGTCGCCATCCTCGGCTCGACGTTCGACGGGACCTACGAGCCCGTCGCCGAGATCGCCGCCGCGCTCGACCGGCTCGCCGCCGGCGGCGGACCGGACGTGCCCGTGCACGTCGACGCGGCGTCGGGCGGCTTCGTCGCCCCGTTCTGCGACCCGGACCTCGTCTGGGACTTCCGGCTCGACCGGGTCGCCTCGATCAACGCGTCAGGGCACAAGTACGGCCTGGTGTACCCGGGCGTCGGCTGGGTGCTCTGGCGCGACCACGACCATCTGCCCGAGGAGCTCGTCTTCCACGTCGACTATCTCGGGGGCACGATGCCGACGTTCGCGCTCAACTTCTCCCGCCCCGGCGCGCAGATCGTCGCCCAGTACTACTCGCTGCTGCGCTTCGGCCACGAGGGCTACCGCCAGGTGATGCAGGGCTGCCGCGACGTCGCGGCCCGGCTGTCCGACACGATCGCCGCGATGGGCCCGTTCGAGCTCGTCTCCGACGGCGCCACCGGCATTCCAGCGTTCGCCTTCACGATCCGCGAAGCGGGCGGGTCCGGCAGCGTTGGCGGGGCCGGCGGGGCCGGCGGGGCTGGGTTCAGCGTGTTCGACGTCTCGGAGCTGCTGCGGACCCGCGGCTGGCAGGTCCCCGCCTACCGCTTCCCACCCGCGCTGGACGAGCTCGCGGTGCTGCGGGTCGTCGTCCGCAACGGGTTCGGCCCGGATCTCGCCGACCACCTGGCCGCCGACCTGCGCCGCGTCGTCGACCGTCTCACGGCCTCCGGCCACCCCGCCCCGGTCGGCGACGAGCCGGCCAGCACCGGCTTCCATCACTAGCCGCGTCACCGGCCGGCGCCGCGGCGGACGCTAGATGACGCCGTCGGCGCGCAGGGCGGCCAGGTCGTCGGCGGTGCGGCCGAGCTCGGTGAGGATCGACGTGGTGTGGGCGCCCAGAGCCGGGATGTCACCCATCGGGAAGTCCCAGTCCTTGTTGACCGGGGGTGGCAGGACGGCCCGGACGGGGCCGGCGGGGGAGGAGACCTCGCGCCAGCGGTCGCGGGCGGCCAGGTGCGGGTGGTCGATGACGTCGGGGACGGTGTTGAGGCGGGCGTTGCCGATGCCGGCCTTGTCCAGCCGCTCGCGGGCGTCCTCGAGGGTCACGCCGCTCGCCCAGGCCGCGAGGTGGACATCGAGCTCGGCGCGCCCGCTGACCCGGCCGTCGTTCTCGGTGAACCGCGGGTCGTCGGCGAGGTCGGGCCGGCCGAGGACCTCGCGGGCCAGCCGCTGCCACTCGCCGTTGTTCGTCGTGCCGAGCACCAGTACCTGGCCGTCGGCCGTCGGGTAGTTGCCGTAGGGGGAGACGGCGGGGGAGCTGACGCCGTTCGGCTCCTGAACGAGGCCCGAGCCCATGGTGAAGTTGAGCGCGTAGCCCATCCACTCGACGGCCGCGTCGAACAGGCCGACCTGGATCGCGGCGCCCCGGCCGGTCGTGGTGCGGGCGTGCAGCGCGGCGAGCACGGATGTCAGCGTGTACATGCCGCCGCCGATGTCGGCGAGCGGGACGCCGGCCTTCGCGGGGTGCCCCTCGTGGCCGGTGATGGCGCAGGAACCGGACTCCGACTGGACCAGCAGGTCGTAGGCACGCTTGTGGGAGAGCGGGCCGCCCTCGCCGTAGCCGGAGATGTCGACGGCGATGATCCGCGGGTACCTCGCGTGCAGCTGCTCGGAGGCGAGCCCCCGGCGGGCGGCGGCCCCGGGGGCGAGGTTCTGCACGACGACATCCGCGCGGGAGACCAGTTCCTCCAGCGCCGCGGCGCCGCGCGGGTCGCGCAGGTTGACCGCGAACGACTCCTTGCCCCGGTTCAACCAGGCGAAGTGCGCGCCGATCTCGCCATGCCAGGCCCCGTCGTACGAGCGGGCCATGTCGCCGCCGTTGGGATTCTCCACCTTGACGACGCGGGCGCCGAGGTCCGCGAGGTGCCGGGTCGCCAGCGGCGCGGCGACGGCCTGCTCCAGGCCGACGACGAGCAGCCCGGCGAGCGGCAGCGCTCCGGGGGCGGCGGGGCCGGTCTCGGGCGTCGTCGAGGCTGTCGTCGAGGTGGAGGTCGTCACGTGCGACATCATTCCCTGGCCGGCGTCGACCCGCATCGCCCCGGAGCCGTCCCCGGGCAAATGCGACCACCACCACCCCGCGTGGGGAGGGCCGGGATCAGAGCTGACGGGATCAGGGCTGACAAGGTCAGGCTCGGTGGAGCAGGGTCATGACCTCGGTGACGAGGAGCTCCCCGGCCTCGTCGCGGGTGTCGGAGCGGAGCCTGACGAAGGTCATCCGCTTGCCACGGCTGTTGGTGGTGACGCGGACGTCCTCGACCTCGCCGGTGACGCGCACGGTGGTGCCGGCGAGTACGGGGCGGTGGTAGGTGAACTCCTGCTCGGCGTGCAGGATCAGGCCGCCGTCCCCGCGCAGCGCGGCGATGATCTCGGTGGTGTCGAGGGCCCCGTCGGGGCGGCCGGGCTGCAGGTCGGGGAACGCGCCGAGCAGCCGCGCGGCGAACGTGAACGTGGGCGGCGCGGGGATCGCCTCGAAGCCAGCCGCCGCGGCGGCGTCGGGCCGCTGGTAGACGGGTGAGGCGTCGGCGACGGCCTCGGCGAAGGCGGCGATGGCTCCTCGCTCGACGACGACGGTCGCCGGCGGCAGCTGGGTGCCGATGAGGTCGGTCGCGCTCACTGTGCTCTCCTCTGGAGACGCGCGGGGCCCGGGCGGAGGTCCTGGGTGGAGGTCTCAGACGGGACGGAGGTCTCAGGCGGGGCGGAAGACGGGGACGGTCAGGTCGGCCTCGTCGTCGGCGCGGAAGTCGACCCTGACGCGCATGCCGATCGCCAGCTCCGCCTCGGCCGCGCCGACGATGTTGGTCTCCAGCCGTGGGCCCTCGTCGAGGTCGACGATCGCCGCGATGTAGGGCACCCGGCCCTTGAACGGCGGCAGGTCGTTCACCCGCACCTCGGACCAGGTGTAGAGCGTGCCGGTGCCGGCGGCCCGCTCCCAGGCGACGTTCTGGCTCCAGCACGAGGGGCAGAACGGGCGGGGATAGAGGTGCGCCCTGCCGCAGTCGCCGCAGCGGCGGATCAGTAGCTCACCCTTGCGGGCGGCCTCCCACCAGGGCGCGGTCTCCTCCTCGATCGTCGGCAGATCGAACCGTGGACCGCTCATGCCCGCCTCCTTGGCGTCGCGACGGCGGAACCGGTGACGACCGCCGTGCCTTCCGCGTTGACCAGCTGGCAGTCGAGCTCGACCAGCCCCACGGCCTCGTCCTTGCTGGTCACCGTGATGTCGGTGCTCAGCACGTCGCCCGGCCAGGCCTGCGTCGTGAAGCGCACCTTGTAGCCGCGCAGGTTACCGATGCCGACGAGGTCGGTGAGCGCGGTCGCGAGCACGCCGGCGGAGAACATGCCGTGCCCGAAGACGCTCTTCATGCCGGCGGCGCGCGCCCGCTCGTCGTCGTGGTGCAGGGGATTGAGGTCGTGGGACGCGCCCGCGTAGCGGACCAGGTCCGTGCGGGTCAGCGTGAGGGTGCGTACCGGTGCCTTCCCGCCCACCTCGAGATCCTCGAAGTAGACGGTGCCCTTCTCCGTGCCCGGTCCGGCGGCCTCGGTGGGCGCCGTGGGCGCCGTCGCGTCGTCCATGCGCTCTCCCGGCGGTGCTGTCCAGGGGCGGTACCGCCGAGCGACGGTGCTGCCTACCAGTGGYGCCGGTTGCGGAGGCGCCTCGATGTGTGATCGGATAGTATATACAAAATTCGGCCCGGACCGGGGTTTTGGGGTTTCCGCTGGACCGGCCCGGGCTGGCGACGGGGCCCCTGAGCCGGTGGCCGGGTCGTGGCCGGCGTGGGGAAGATCCCGCCGCCGTTGGTCGCCGAGTGGCGGCCCGTAGGTAACGCGGTGCCGGGTGAATCGGTCAGATGAAGCGGTACCAGACTGGTACGGGGCGAGGAGGACGTATGGCGGGGCAGGTGGCCGTCGTCGGCGCGGCGCTGTCGGACTGCGGGCGGGTCGACAGCATGACTCCGTTCGCTCTGCACCACCAGGCCGCCGCCCGCGCGCTCGCCGACGCGGGCCTCAGCCACGCGGACGTCGACGGCTTCGGCTCCACCGGGCTTGGGGTGCTGGCCCCGGTCGAGCTGGCCGAATACCTCGGCCTGCGCCCGACCTGGGTCGACTCGACCAGCGTCGGGGGCTCCACGTGGGAGGTCATGCTCGAGCACGCCGTCGACGCGATCAGGGCCGGCACGGCGCACACCGTCCTGCTGGTGTACGGCTCGACGGCCCGCGCCGACCTGAAGAAGCGGCTGCGCACCGCGAACCTCTCGCTGTCGACCCGTGGCCCGAGCCAGTTCGAGGCGCCGTGGGGGCACACGCTCATCGCCAAGTACGCGATGACGGCCCGCCGGCACATGCACGAGTTCGGCACGACGATCGAGCAGTTCGCGAACATCGCCGTCGACACCCGGTACAACGCCAGCCTCAACCCGGACGCGATGTACCGGGACCCGATCACGGTCGACGACGTGTCGTCCGCGGCGATGGTCGCCACCCCGTTCACCAAGCTGCACTGCTGCATCCGCAGCGACGGCGGCGGCGCGGTGGTGCTGACCTCCGCCGAGCGCGCCGCCGACCTGCCGCGCCCCGCGGTGCGGGTGCTGGGCACGGGCACCGCCAGCAATGTCACGACGATGTCGGAGTGGACCGACTTCACGGTGTCGCCGGCGGCGGTCTCCGGGAAGCTGGCGTTCGAGCGCGCCGGGCTCACCCCGGCGGACGTCGACGTCTGCCAGTTCTACGACTCCTTCACCTCGACGGTGTTGCTCACCTTCGAGGCGCTCGGCTTCTGCGGCCGCGGTGAGGGCGGCGCCTACCTGGAGGGCGCCGCCATGCGGGTGGGCGGGCGGATGCCGACCAACACCGACGGCGGCGGCCTGTCCGCCTGCCATCCCGGGATGCGCGGGATCTTCCTGCTGGTGGAGGCCGTCCGGCAGCTGCGTGGCGAGGCGAGCGGCCGGCAGGTCCCCGGCGCCAGGGTGGCGTGCGTCAACGGGACCGGCGGCTGGTTCTCGTCCACCTCGACCGTCCTGCTGGGCGTGGACTGATGTCGTCGCCCTCTCGGCCGTCGGGTATCGACCTGGCGCGCGCCGGTCCCCCTTCCGCTGGTCACGCTCGTGGTCGTGGTCGTGGTCATGGTCGCGGTGCCGGGCGGCGGAGCCGGCGACCGCGTCGAACGTGAGTCGAACGTGACCCTTGTTACATCCGGGTCGGATTGTATATCGTATCCACTCTCATCTGCCGAAATGGCTGCACCGGGGAGGCCTCATGTCGTCTGGTGGTACCGAGTCGGCGCCGGTCGCGATGACGGCGACGCCGGCCGCGACACCGACGCCACGGCCGTCGCCGGCCGGCTCGGCCACGACGACCGTCGCCGAGCCACTGTTGCGCCTGACCGGGATCAGCAAGCGGTTCGGCGGCATCCAGGCGCTCACTGACGTCTCGCTGGACGTCGCGCCGGGAATGGTGCGCGGGCTCATCGGCCCGAACGGCGCCGGCAAGACGACGCTGTTCGACGTCATCTCCGGCATCACTGCGGCGACGACCGGCAGAGTCGAGTTCGATGGCCAGGACATCACCAGGCTGGCCTCCACCGGCCGCGCGCGCCTCGGGATGCGCCGCACGTTCCAGCGGGCCCAGGTGTTCAGCTGGCTGTCCGTCGAGGACAACGTGCTCGCGGCGCTGGAGTGGCGCGGCGGCGGTGGCGGCGTGCTCGCCGACCTGGTCGCCTGGCCGAAGCGGCGCTCGCTGGAGAAGGCCCGCCGCGAGCAGGTGGACGAGGTGCTCGAGTGGTGCGGCCTGGCCGACAGCCGCCAGATCGCCGCAGGTTCGCTGCCGCTCGGCCTTCAGCGTCTTGTCGAGCTCGCCAGGGCGATCGTCGACACCCCGAAGCTGCTGCTGCTCGACGAGCCGACCTCCGGGCTCGACCACACCGAGTCCGAGCGGTTCGGCGACCTGATCCAGTCGCTGCGCGGCAGGGGCACCGCGGTCCTGCTCRTCGAGCACGACGCCGGTTTCGTCATGCGGATGTGCGACCGGATCGCCGTGCTCAACCTCGGTTCGGTGCTGGCGGAGGGCACGCCGGCGCAGATCCAGACCGACGAGGCCGTCCGCGACGCCTACCTCGGCTAGCTGGCACGGCGGTACAGCAGTACAGCAGTACAGCAGTACAGCTCCACCCCGGTCCTGGCGGTCGCCCGCCCGCGGCACCGGATTCCGGACGCCGCGTCCACGCGGCTTCATGCGTGGACGCCATAAGGAGGAGTTCGTGACCGAGTTCTTCAACCTGGTGATCTCGGGGCTGGTCACCGGTGCGTTGTACGCGATCCTCGCGTCCGGCCTGACCCTGACCTATCAGACGTCCGGTGTCTTCAACTTCGGCCAGGGCGGGATCGCCTTCTCGACGGCCTACCTGTTCTTCCAGCTGAACACCGGCCAGGACCTCCCGATCGTGCCCAGCGCGATCATCTGTATCGGCATCTTCGCGCCGCTGCTTGGCTGGCTGCTGCACCGGGTGCTGTTCAACCCGCTGCGGGAGGCGTCGATCGCCGCCCGCATGGTGGCCTCGCTCGGCCTGCTGATCGCCCTGCCCTCCCTCGGGCTGTGGATCGTGGCCCTGCTGAAGGACAAGGCGCATTGGGACCTGCCCGCGATCGAGGATGTCTACCGGATCCCCGGCCTCGGCCCGAGCCCGAAGAAGATCCACGTCATCGGCGACGGCCTGGTCATCGACAGCGACCAGCTGGCGATGCTCGGCGCGGCGATCTTCTCGGCGGGGCTGCTCTACTACCTGGTCCGGCACACCCGTATCGGCCTGGAGATGCGGGCCYCGGTCAGCCGGCCGAACCTGGCCGCGCTGCGCGGCGTCGACCCGGACCGTGCCTCCGCCGTCTCCTGGATCACCTCGTGCGGGCTCGCGGGCCTGGTGGGCGTGCTGCTCGCGCCGATGTTCGGCCTGAGCCCGTTCAGCTACAACACGCTGCTGTTCATCTCGATCCCGGCCGTCGTCCTCGGCCGGATGGTCTCGATCCCGCTCGCGATGCTCGGCGGCCTGCTGCTCGGTGTCGCGCAGAACCTGGTCGACGGCTACGTCGACCTCGACATCACCGGTTTCCGCACCGCGGTGCCGTTCATCATCCTGTTCGTTCTGCTGATCTATTTCGGCGCGGAGCGCGGCCGCAGCGCGGGCACGACGCTGGAGGAGAAGCCGCCGGCCGACGCGCTGAGGGAGGCCGGGTCGCCGGCAAGGCGGCGCGTCCTCTGGGGGATCGGCACCATCGGCCTGCTCGCCTACACCGCCTGGGGCGCGACCGACTACTGGGCCGACCTGCTCACCCAGGGTCTGGCGATGGCGATCGTGCTGCTGTCCTTCACGGTCGTCACCGGCATCGGCGGCATGGTGAGCCTCGCCCAGGCGGCCTTCGTGCTCACCGGAGCCTTCACCGCGGGCATCCTGCTCGACGAGGGGGTGCCGTTCCTGCCCGCGCTGCTCGCCGGCACGCTGGTCTCCGCGATTGTCGGGCTGATAGTCGCGCTGCCCACCCGCAGGCTCGGCGGCCTGCCGCTGGCGCTGTCTACCCTGGCGCTCGCCTACGTCGGCCAGAACCTGCTGTTCCAGATCCGGAKCATCTCCAACGGCTCCGGCGGCTGGCCGGTGAACCCGGGGCACATCGGCGGGATCGACCTGTCCAACCCGCGCTGGCTGGTGCTGCTCCTGGTGCTGCTGGTCGGCCTCGGCGTCTGGGTCGTGCACGCGCTGCGCTCCTCCAGCACCGGGCGCGCGATGCTCGCCGTCCGCTCCAGTGAGGCCGGCGCCCGCACCAGCGGCATCGCCGTCGACCGGATGAAGCTGCTGGTGTTCGTGATCTCCGCGGGCATCGCCGGCTTCGGCGGCGTCATGCTGGCGGCGAGCCGCGGCCGGGTCACGAACACGGACTACGACGCCCTGATCGGCATGGTATGGCTGGCCACCACGGTCACCCTGTCCGTCCGCCGGCCGGCCGGCGCGGTGCTTGCGGGCCTGGTCACGGCGCTGGCCCCCGAGCTGTTCAAGGACGTCCCCGCGACCACCTACTTCATGCAGATACTGTTCGGCCTCGGCGCGATCGGCCTCGCGCGCGACCCGGAGGGCGGCCTGTCCGCCGGGAGCCGGGCGATGCGGGAGCGGTCCGCACGCAGGGCGGCCAGGCAGCGGGTGGCCGTGGCGGCGGCCGGGGCGGCCGGGGCGGACGCGCCCGCCGCGCCGCCGCCGCGGGTCGCCACGACGTCCCCGGTCGCGGCCTCGGGCGGCGAGGATGGCGGGGGCGGAGCCGCGGCGGAGCCGGTCCTGCGGGTCACCGGTCTGAAGGCCGGCTACGACGAGATCGAGGTCCTGCACGGCGTCGACCTGACCGTCGGTGCCGGCGAGGCGGTCGCGCTGCTCGGCAGCAACGGCGCGGGCAAGACGACGCTGTGCTCGGTCATCGGCGGCCTGGTCCCGGTCCGCGCGGGCGACGTGTGGCTCGCCGGTAAGGACGTCACCCGGGTGCCGGCGCGGCGCCGCGAGCGCGACGGCGTGTACCTCGCGCCCGAGGGCCGCGGCATCTTCCCCGACCTGACGGTCGAGGAGAACCTGACGCTCTGGCTGCGTGCGCCCGAGGAGCGGGAGGCCGCCTACGCGGCCTTCGGAGTGCTCAAGGACCGGCGTGGCCAGGCGGCGGGGACCTTGTCGGGCGGTGAGCAGCAGATGCTCACGCTCGCGCCGGCGCTCGTGCGGCCGCCGAAGCTGCTCGTCGCGGACGAGCCGTCGCTCGGCCTAGCGCCGCTCATCATCGAGCAGATCTTCGGCGCGTTGCGGCAGCTGCAGAGCCAGGGCACCGCGCTGCTGATCGCCGAGGAGAAGACCCGCGACGCGCTGGACATCGCCGACCGGGTCGCCTTTCTGACCGTCGGTCACATCACCTGGACAGGTCCGGCGGCCGAGGTCGACGCCGAGCGCCTGGCCACCGCCTACCTGGGCATCGCCCCTGAGTCGGCCGAGCTGGCCGAGACGGCGGCGGCCGGCGCGCGGCCGGGCGACATCGCGCCATGAGGGGTTGGGCGCTCCCGCGACGCGCTACGGCCGGATGGCGCGGTACGGCTGGATCCGAGCGGTAAGGACATGTTCGGCATGGCGTGGACCGTGTACCCGTCCGCGCATCCGTCCGTTGTCTGTCTTCTCCTGTTCGGTCTTCTCCGGTTCCTGAATCCGCGACGGCCCGGGCTGGGCGCCGCGCGATCAGAGGCGCCGCGTGGTCACAAATGAGCGCTAATTCGGTAACTCACGGTCTCTCGGGTATCGGGCACAGGCGTCCCGGGGGCGGGACCGATCGGACAAAAGTGACGGACGCGATGTCCGGTCGAACGCCCAGAGCGACCGTGCCGCCACGGCCCAGTCGTATACTTGCTACAAGTTCCGCGCGGTTCGCTGCCCGCGCGGGAACGCGGCGGGTCATCTGTGAGTCGGCATCGGCCGGCTTCCGGGCGGCCCGCGATGCCTTCCCAGGAGAAAGGCGCCCGCCAAGGCCGCGGAGGCCACGGCGAGGATCCGGCTCCCTGGGCCCCGCGGCGAGGTCTCGCCATTGTGGGGCTGCCGCTGGTCCGCACGCGGACTGGCGGGTGGGCGTTTCGCTCGACCCGGTCGAAGGAGCCAGCGACTCGGCACCCTGGACATGAACTGAAGGAGCCGGCCATACCTACCAACCGCCGGACGGCGACCGCGGTGAGCCCGCTTGCGCACCACGCCTCGGGCAAGCGGTCCGTCGTCGACCGCAGGAGCAGCGGAAGCCAGGTCGCCGACCACATCCGGGGCCTGATCTTCGCCGGTACCCTTCGCCAGGGCGACCATGTCCGCCAGGACGAGATCGCCGAGGAGCTGGGGGTCAGCCGCATTCCCGTGCGCGAGGCGATGATCGCGCTGGAGAGCGAGGGCTGGATCTCGATCGAGCCCCACCGCGGCGCGTTCGTCCACGGCCTGGACCTGAACTCGGTGCGCGACCACTACGCGCTGCTCGGCCAGCTCTACGGTCTGGCCTCCGAGCGGGCCACCGAGCGCGGCGACGACGACGGCATCGAGGCGCTGTCCACGGCCGAGCGCGCGCTGCGCGACGCGGAGGACCCCGCCGACGTCCTGCACGCCAACGAGGCCTATATCCGCCAGATTTTCGCGATGGCGCAGTCGCCGCGGCTGTCGTCCTTCGGCCGGCTGATGACGGGCGTGATTCCGGGCAACTTCTTCGAGCTCGTTCCCGGCACGATCCAGCCGCAGAAACGCGGCATCGCCGCGGTCAACCGGGCCATCAGGGCCCGCAACGGCCAGCGCGCGTCCACGGAGTTCGTGAAGATGCTGCGTGGCCATGGAGACCTCGTCGTGGACCTCCTCAAGTCCCGCAACATTCTCTGGACCCCGGAGGACTGACCCGGCGCTGAATCGTGGCCGACGGCGGCGCGCTTCGGGCACCGCCGTCAACCGCGAGAACAATCCCGAGGAAGCGAGACCCGACCGATGCGCCGGGTCAGCGCTTCTCGTAGGTGATACCGGCGGCCTCGGCGTCCCAGGTGGCGGAAGTGACGCCCTCGGTGCGCAGATCACGCTTGAGGACGCGGCCCACGGGGCTGCGGGGCAGCTCGGCGCGGAACTCGATGTAACGGGGAATCGCGAAGTACGGCAGCGCGTCCACGCACCAGCGGAAGAGCTCCTCCTCGGTGAGCGCCGACCCCTCCACGCGGGTCGCCGTCACCTTCACGTCGTCCTCGGTGAGCTTGCTGAAGACGRCGTGCACGGCGGCGTCGGCGAGCTCGCCGTGGCCCATGAGGATGCGCTCGACGTCGAAGCTGGAGATGTTCTCGCCGCGCCGGCGCAGGTARTCGGCCTTGCGGTCGACGAAGAAGAGGAAGTCGTCCTCGTCGATCCGGCCGATGTCGCCGGTGTGGTACCACCAGTTCCTGCTGGTCTCGACGGTCGCCTCCGGCCGGCCCCAGTAGCCCTCGAACATGACGTGCGCGAGTTTCGGCCGGATGACGATCTCGCCGTCGGTGCCGCGGGGCAGCTCGTTGTCCTCGTCGTCGAAGACCCGGACGTCGAAGTAGTCCTGGTTGATCATTCCGGCGGCCCGCGGCTTGTTGCGCGTGCCGGGCGGCAGGCTGGAGATCAGGCTCGCCTCGGTGACACCGTAGGCGCCGGAGAACGTGTCGATGCCGAACCGGCCGCGCAGGATGTCGTCGACCTCGGGTGGCAGCGGGGCGGCGCCCATCATCCGCAGCGACGTGTTCGCCACGGGCGCGCCGGACTTCGGCATCTCCGGGCGGTCGACGTCGTGGGCCAGCAGGTAGGCCATCGTGCCTAGCGTCGACGTCAGGGTCGCGCCGGCGCGGTTCATCTCCGGCCAGAAGTTCGAGACCGAGAACCTCCGGTAGATCGCCGAACGGCCGCCGAAGACCAGCGCGCCGATCACGGCGGTGGTCAGCGCGTTGTAGTGGAACAACGGCAGCGGCGTCCACAGCACGTCCTGGGCGGTCCGCCCCCAGGTGACGCCGATCTGGGTGGCGAGCGCCTCGTGGTAGTTGTGGCTGAGCATGCAGCCCTTGGACGGGCCGGTCGTGCCGCCGGTGTAGATGAAGGTCGCGAGGTCCGACGGCCGGCGCTCGACCGGCGCGGCGAGCGGGCTCACGCTCGTCAGGTCGTCCCAGCGGTGGGCGGTGGTCCCCGGGAACTCCACCTGGTCCGGCCCGGTGACCACGACGTGGCGCAGCCCCTCCAGATCACCGGTGACGGCCCGCGCCCGGTCGGCGAGGTCCGCCGCGACGACGAGCACGGTCGCGCCCGAGTCGCGCAGCTGGTGGCGCAGGTATTCGCCCTTGTAGGCGGTGTTGATCGGCACCGCGATGCCGCCGGCCCACTGGGTGGCCCACCAGACGAGCATCGCCTCCGGCGAGTTCTTGAGCAGGCTCGCGACCCGGTCGCCCGGCCGGACGCCGAGCTCGCGCACCAGCGCGGCCCCGAGCGTGGCGGCCGTCCGGGCGACGCCGGCCGCGCTGAACTTCGCGCCGTTCACGTCGAGGTACTCCGAGTCGGGGTCCTTCTCGGCGCGTGCCAGCAGCAGCGCGGTGGTGGTGTGTCGTGGGGCGCTGCCCCAGACGCCGTCGGTCACGTGGCTCTCCCGCATCTCGTCGTCGGGGTTCGGATCGCGGTACGGATCTGGCGACCGTTCGGTTGGTTGAATAATGTATATAACCTGCGTAGGGTAAGGCCGTCGGGGTCGCCGCCGTACGCCGGTCGGGGGCGGCCCCGATCATCTGTCTTCTGGGCGTCGGCGGCGATGAGAGAACCGTTTGCGGGTCGGTGCTCTCGGGCGTCACCGTGGGACCGACCAGATGTCGGCTCCGCCAGGAGCCGGCGGGCCGTTGGCCGCGGGACTGTCGGTGGAGGACGAATGCGTGACGCTGTGATCTGCGGTCCGGTACGGACCCCGGTGGGTGGCTACGGCGGCTCGCTGCGGCYGTTGGCCGCGCACGAGCTGGGCGCGGCCGTCGTGCGAGGCCTGGTGGAGCGGACGGGGCTCGCGGCGGCGGACGTCGACGACGTGCTGTTCGGGTGCTGCTATCCGAGCATGGACGCCCCGGCGCTGGGTCGGGTCATCGCTCTGGACGCGGGCCTGGGCGTCGAGGTTCCGGGCCTGCAGGTGGACCGTCGCTGTGGTTCCGGGGTGCAGACCCTGGTGACCGCGGCGATGCAGGTGCAGACCGGCGTGTCCGACCTGATCATCGCGGGCGGCGCGGAGAGCATGAGCAACGCGCCGTTCTTCTCCCATGAGGGCCGTTGGGGTGTGCGCGGCGGCGGGCTGACCTTCCACGACGCGCTCGCGCGTGGGCGGGTCACGGCGGGCGGCCGGAACTTCCCCGTCCCGGGCGGGATGATCGAGACAGCGGAGAACCTGCGCGGCCAGTACTCGATCTCCCGGGCGGAGCAGGACGAGCTGGCGCTGCGCTCGCACCAGCGCGCCGTCGCCGCCCAGCAGGCCGGGAGGTTCGACGACGAGATCATCCCGGTCACCGTTCCTGGCAGGCGGGAAAGCGTCGTGGTCACCCGGGACGAGCACCCGCGGCCGGACACGTCGTTGGAGACCCTGGCGAAGCTGCGGCCGATCATGGGCAAGTCCGACGCGGAGGCCACGGTCACCGCCGGCAACGCCAGCGGCCAGAACGACGGCGCGTCGGCGTGCATCGTCACGCACCCCGAGGAGGCCGAGCGCCTCGGGCTGCGCCCGCTCGCCCGGTTGGTCTCGTGGGCCGTCGCCGGGGTCCCGCCGCGCACGATGGGCATCGGCCCGGTGCCCGCGACGGCGAAGGCGCTGGAGCGTGCCGGGCTGAAGTTCTCCGACCTGGACCTCATCGAGGTCAACGAGGCGTTCGCCGCCCAGGTCCTCGCGTGCACCCGGGAGTGGGGCGTCACCGAGGCCGACTGGGAGCGGATCAACGTCAACGGCTCGGGTATCTCGCTGGGCCATCCGGTGGCGGCGACCGGCGGGCGGATCCTCGCCACCCTGCTGCACGAGATGCACCGTCGGGACGCCCGCTACGGCCTGGAGACGCTGTGCATCGGCGGCGGCCAGGGCATCGCCGCCGTCTTCGAGAAGATCGACTGAGCTGCGGGAAGGAGACCGGTGGACCTTGGACTAGGCGGTGCGGCCGTCGTCGTCAGCGGGGGCTCGAAGGGAATGGGCCGGGCCGCCGTCGAGAGCTTCGCCCGCGAGGGCGCGCGCGTCGCCGTCCTCGCCCGCGGCAAGGCGGCGCTCGACGAGACCGTCGAGCGCGCCCTCGCGCTCGGCGCGGTCGAGGCGTTCGGGATCGTGACTGACCTGACCGCCGCCGCGTCGGTGGGTGCGGCCTTCGAGGAGGTCGGCGGCCGCTGGGGCGAGCTGAACGTGCTCGTCAACGCGGCCGGACCGGTCGAGGTGGGGGTCAGGGGGTTCGAGGGTTCCGACGACGCGGAGTGGGCCGCGACGTTCGACATCGGGACGTTGTCGGCCGTGCGGACGGTGCGGGCCGCGCTGCCGCTGCTGCGCGCCGCCGCCTGGGCCAGGATCGTAAACGTCTCGGCGCACTCGACCCGCCGGCAGTCGCCCGGCCTGGTCGCCTACACCGCGGCCAAGGCGGCGCTGACGAGCGTCAGCAAGAACCTGGCACAGTCGCTCGCGCCCGACGGCATCCTCGTCAACACGGTCTCGCCCGGCTCGTTCCTGTCCGAGGGCATGAAGGGCTACCTGCGGGCGCTGCCCGCCAGCCGCGGGATCGACCCCGACAGCCTCACCGACGCGATGCGCGTCATCAAGGAGGACTTCGCGCATCCGGCGTTCCTTCCGCGCGCGGGTGACCCATCGGAGATCGGCCCGGTCATCGCCTTCGTCGGCTCCCGGACCAACTCCTACATGACCAGCGCCGACATCAACGTCGACGGCGGTAGCGACTTCTGACCCGCATCCGTCAGGACCGTGGGGCCTGGCCGAGCCGAACCACCCCTGCCTCGTAGGCAAGGATGGTCAACTGCACACGGTCGCGCACTCCGAGCTTGTCGAGCAGGTGACTGACATGCGTCTTGGTCGTCGCCAGGCTGATGAACAGCCGCTGGGAGATCTCGGCGTTCGACAGGCCCTGGGCGACCGTGACAAGCAGTTCCCGCTCACGTGAGGTCAGTCGGCCCACCAACTCCTGATGGTGGGCCGAAGGCGCCGGCGCCGCGGCGAAGTGGGCGATGAGGCGCCGCGTGATCCGCGGAGCCAGCAGTGCCTCGCCGGCGGCGACGACACGTACCGCGGCCAGCAGGTCGGCCGCCGTGACGTCCTTGAGGAGGAATCCGCTCGCACCGGCCCGCAGAGCCTCGTGCACATACCGGTCTATCTCGAAGGTGGTCAGGATGAGGACGCGGGTGTCGGCCGTGGCCGGGTCGCCCACGATGCGCCGGGTCGCTGCCACGCCGTCGAGGTGGGGCATCCGGATGTCCATCAGCAGCACGTCTGGCCGGCAGCGGCGAGCCAGCGCGACAGCCTCCAGCCCGTCGCCGGCCTGGCCGACGACCTCCATGTCCTGCGCGGAGTCGAGCAACGCGACGAAGCCGCTGCGAACGAGTTCCTGGTCCTCGACCACACCGACCTTGATCATATGCGCTCCGGATGCGGCAGCTCGGCGCGGACCTGAAAGCCGCCGCCAGGGCGAGGGGCCGCGCTGAACCCGCCGCCGAAGAGCGCGGCCCGTTCCCGCATTCCGGTAATACCGTGACCAGCGCGCGCGGGCGGCACGACCGTCCCGTCACCGTCGTCGCTCACCGCCACGACAAGGGCGTCGGGGCGGTAGGCGAGGACGACGTCGGCGGCGGAGGCTCCGGCATGTTTGAGGACATTGGTCAACGCCTCCTGGACGATGCGATACCCACACGCCTCGGCCGCCGAGGACAGTGCCCGTGGTTCGCCCTCGATGGTGACGCGCACGGACAGTCCGGCGTCCTGGAACCGGCGGACCAGCGGTTCGACGTCTGCCAGGCCGTGCACCGGGTCCGCGTTGTCCTCGTCCGGTTCGCCGTCCTCGTCACGCAGAACCGCGAGCAGCCGGCGTAGCTCGTCGAGGGCGTCGCGGCTGGTCGCCCCGATGACCCCGAGGGACCGGCCGGCGGCCTCCGGGTCGGAGTTCGCGAGATGCTCGCCGACGGTCGCCTGAACGGCGATGACACTGACCGTGTGGGACAGGATGTCGTGCAGCTCCCGGGCGATGCGCAGCCTCTCCTCGGAGACCAGCAGGGCCGCCCGGTCCGCCTCGGCGGCGGCACGCTGTTCGGCTGTGTCAGCGCGCGCCACCAGCATGGCCCGACGGCCACGCAGCAGCCGCCCGCTCAGCCACGACGCCCCGATGATGCCGAACGTCCAGCCCACGTTGTCCAGCCCGAGCCCTGGCGAGGGAGGTGGGCGGCCCGCGGGAGCGAACGTAGCGCCGGGAGTACCGACAGGACCTTGCCGCGGGCGACGTCGAGCGCGCCGCCTCCCCGCGAAGGGTCGGCATGCGCATCCGTCGACGTGGTCACGGGCGGAGCGTATGTGGGGCCGCGCGTGGAGGAATCGTTCGCGAGGATGATGTCGCCGCCGTGGACGTCATTCTCGAGCCAGGGACGTCGGCGACCCGCGCCCGATGTGGTGGCGGGGTCAGGACCGTGATCCTCCTGGTATCCGGTCGGCGCTGGTGCCGGCCTGAACCAGGGGAAGCCCCATGATCAACCGCGGTCTCGCGGCACGCCAGGTGACGATCTTCATCGGACTCGCCTTCGCCGCCGAAATCGCCATCGCGGTCCTGCTCCCGGGCCGGGACGGACCGGCCCCCCTTCTGTCCATCTTCGTGCCAACGCTCGCGGTGGTGGCCGTGACCTTCGGGTTCACCCCACGTGGCCGCCGGCGGGAGATCTGGTCCGGCATGGGCCTGAACCGCGCGGGCTGGCGACTGTGGCCGGCGGCCATCCTGCTTCCCAGCCTCGTGGTCGCGGTTCCGTACGTGATCGCATGGGCGGCGGGCATGATCGGCGTGCACGAAGTCCTCCTCACCGTGCCCGACCTGTTCCTCGAGGGCGCGGTGTTCACCGTCGTCATCCTCGGGGAGGAGATCGGCTGGCGGGGCTTCCTGCTGCCGCGGCTGCAGTCCTTCCTCCCTCGCGGCCGGGCGGCCGTGACCACCGGCTTCCTGCACGGCCTCTTCCACGTTCCGCTGCTGACCCTGACCGCCAGCTACGACGCCGACGGGAACCGGTGGATCGTCACGCCCGTCGTGGTTCTCGCGGTCACCTGTGCCGGGGTCTTCTACGCCTGGATTCGGGACGCCGGCGGCAGCATCTGGCCGGTCGCCGTCGCCCACAACATGGTTAACACCGCGCTGGACTACGCCTCGACCGTCGCCGTGGCCTCCTCGCCGAGTGCCCTCGCCTACGTTGCCGGTGAGTCCGGTCTCGGCACGCTCGCGGTCATCGCCGTCGTCGCGGGCTGCCTGCTCGTAGGGCCCTACCGCCCGACCGCTTCCGCCATCGCAGGCCATCGCGACGTGGAGATCGGAACGGTCCCTGTCGTGACCGAGACCGAGATGGGTCGGAACGGGACGGATCAGCCAGCCCTCGCCGGACCCGCGGTGAGCACGTAGTCCGTGGATACCGCGGCTATTGCCGAGGCGGCGTCACGGGACGGGGGAGATGCCCCAGGAGCCGCCGAAGCTCTCGCCCGGCTCCAGGACGCGTAGTCCCTCGCCGGAGTTGAAGGCGTTGGCGGGGCAGGTCTGCGGCTCGACGGCGATGCTGCGGCGCCGCTCGTCCGGGCTGAGCGTGTCGCCGGTGAACACCTGGATGTAGTCCCAGGCCTCGTCCATCCAGACGGTGACGGACCCGCCGCCGGCCGGCGCGGCGAGGACCACGCGGGCGCGGCCGTCAGGGTCGCGGCGCGGCGCGGCGAAGCAGTGGTCGATGACCAGCGGGCCGATCGGGCGCGCGGCGAGGAAGTCGAACGGCCCGCCCGCGACGTCCTGGCTCTCGGTCGGGATCAGCCGGTCGTCGACGAGCAGCATCCGCTCGGCCGGCAGGGTGAGGGTGACGTCGTCGGCGCGCACCGGTGTGCCACCCGCCCCGGGAACCAGCAGATACGGGTGGGCGCCCATGCCGACCGGCGCGGGGCCCGCCGACAGGTTGGTCGCCGTCATGGTGACCGTCAGCCCGTCATCGCCGAGCGCGTAGGCGGCGCCGAAGGCGACGGTGAACGGGTAACCGGACTGGGCACGCACCACGAACGAGGCCGTGGCCGCCGCGGGGCCGGTCCGCTCCAGCTCCCAGGCCGACCAGCGGGCGAGGCCGTGGCTCGCGTTGCCGGTCTTGGCCTCGCTGATCGCCAGCTGCTGGGTCTTCCCGTTCCACGGGTAGCGGCCGCCGGCGATCCGGTTCGGCCAGGGCACCAGCAGCTGGCCGGCGCTGTGAGGCGCCATGGCGTCGACCGGGTAGCCGTCGAGCACGGCGACGCCGTCCACCCGGTAGTCACGCAGCCCGCCGCCGACCTCGACGATCGTCACGGCGCTGTCCCCGTGGGTGAGTTCCAGCTGCCGTCCAGACGGCGCGATCGGTTCCACGGGGGCCAGTATGGCGCGAGCCGGGCCCCGCACGCGGGGCCCGGCTCGCCATCGATCAGTGTCCCGCCGTCGATCGGTGCCTGGTCAGCGGCCGACCCAGTTCGGCTTGCGCTTCTGGGCGAACGCGGTCGCGCCCTCCTTGGCGTCCTCGCTGGCGAAGACCGGGGCGACGGCCTTGCCGATGCTGTCCCAGTCGGCCGCCGGCACCTCACTGTGCATCAGCGCCTTGGTGACCTGGACGGCCAGCGGGCCGTTGTCCGCGATCGCGTCCGCGAGCTCGAGCGCGGTGGTCAGCACGTCGGCGGCGGGGACGACCCGGTTGACCAGGCCCACCTCGTAGAGCCGGGTCGCCATGACGGGCTTGCCGGTGAGGCCGAGCTCGAGCGCGAAGGCGAGCGGGACCCGGGTCGGCAGGCGGGTGCCGCCGCCGGCCGCGATCAGGCCGCGGGAGACCTCGGGCAGGCCGAACTTGGCGGTCTGGGCGGCGACGATGAGGTCGCAGAACAGCGCCAGCTCGAAGCCGCCGCCGACGGCGGTGCCGTTGACCGCCGCGATGATCGGCTTGGGGTACGCGTTGCGCATGAAGATGCCCAGGCCGGGGCCCTGCACCTCCATCGCGCCCGGGGTGACGAACGCCTTGAGGTCCATGCCGGCGCAGAAGATCTTCTCACCGGCGGCGGTGAGGACGATGGCGCGGACCTCGTTGTCCTTCGCCGCCTCCTCGAAGGCGTAGCCGATCCCGGTCATGGTGGCGCCGTCGAGCGAGTTGCCGGCGTTCGGCCGGTTGATCGTGACGATGGTGACCGGGCCACGCCGTTCGACGTCGACGGACATGTGCTGCTCCTTCGCGGGCGCTGACGCGCTGGTGGGGCGTCGCTGGATCGTGGGCGTCGCTGGGTCGTGGGCGTGGTTGTTCGTGGGCGTGGTTGGTCCTTGGCGTCTGGCCTCGTGGTCCTGGGCACCAGGGAGGCAGCCAGACCGAGCCAGAACCACATTCTCACCTAAGAGAATGGCAATCAACCGGACGTCCCTCGACCATCCACGCCCCGACGGGCTGCGGCGGCCAGAGGTTTCGTCTGCCTAGAACATGATTCTTATCAGGGGGTTGGCCGTCGGCGCGCGTGCTGGTCGCGGCCGGCCCGTCCATCGAGTCCCGGGTGGCGCCATTTCTCCTCGCGTCCGGCAGCCGGCCGGGCGGATCGGTCCCGCGGTCGTCGGTCGCCAGGTGGCCGCCGCCCGGGCGCCTCCGAGGACGCCAGGATGGCGCATATCGTAGAACGGCGATCTGTTCCGTCCAGCGGCTCGCGGCACCTGTCGGAAGACCTGTGACAATCGCCCTGGAAGGCCTGTGACGATCGCTGCGAACGCTTGCGCGCCCTGACCGCGGGGTGCAAGCGTCTAGGCACCGATACCCGGGGCTGAGCAGGCTTTCCGCGTCGCGCCGCGGGCGCGCCGCCGGGAGCCGCTCGGCCCGTCTGTGGCCCTTGACGAGCGGGAGTACGGATGACGATCGCGATGCTGCTGGACATGGCCCGCGGCGCCTATGGCGAGCGAATCGCCCTGGGCTCGCGCTCCGGCGGCGGGTTGTCATATGAGGAGCTCGGTGCCCGGGTCGCCACCGGCGCCGCCGCGATCAAGGCGTCCGGGGCCGAGCGGGTCGCGTTCATCGGCGTCAACGGGCCGGCGTTCCCCGTCGTCCTGTTCGCCGCCGCGTCCGCCGGGGTGCCGATCGCGCCGCTGAACTACCGGCTGTCCGCCGAGCAGCTGCGGGGCCAGATCGCCCAGCTCGGCGCGGTCCTGGTCATCGCGGACGAGGCCTACCGCGGCGCCGTCGACGGCGTGCAGGGCGCCGCGGGCATCGTCACCACCGAGGAGTGGTTCGTGGCCACCGCCACTCCCGCGCCCGGCGCGGACCCGTTCGCCGACCTCGACCCGCCGGACGTCGACCCGGACGCCACCGGTGTCCTGCTCTTCACGAGCGGCACCACCTCCGCGCCCAAGAGGGTCATCCTGCGGCACTCGAACCTGATCTCCTACGTCCTGCAGACGGTCGAGTTCGCCTCGGCCGAGGAGGACGACGCGATCCTGGTGAGCGTCCCGCCGTACCACGTCGCCGGCGTCGGCACGGTGCTGACGAACATCTACTCCGGCCGGCGGATCTGCTACCTGCCGAACTTCGAGGCCCAGGCCTGGCTCGACACGGTCCGCACCGAGCGGATCACCAACGTCATGCTGGTGCCGACGATGCTGGTGCGCATCGTCGAGGTGCTCGGCGGCAAGCCCGCCGAGGCCCCGCACCTGCGCTCGCTCGCCTACGGCGGCGCCCGCATGCCCGGCCAGGTGCTGGAGGCCGCGTTGGCCGCCTTCCCGGACACCGGCTTCGTCAACGCCTACGGCCTGACCGAGACCAGTTCGACGATCGCCGTGCTCGGCCCCGACGACCACCGCGACGCCTTCGCCTCCGACGACGCCGCGGTGCGTGCCCGCCTCAGCTCGGCCGGCCGGCCCGTGCCGGGCGTCGAGTTCCAGATCCGCGACGAGGCCGGCAAGCCGGCCGGCGTCGGCGAGCCCGGCCTGCTGTGGGTGCGCGGGGAGCAGGTCTCCGGCGAGTACGAGGGCCTGGGCTCGGTGCTCGACGAGGAGGGCTGGTTCCCGACCAAGGACGGCGCCTACCTCGACGCGGACGGCTATGTCTTCATCACCGGCCGTAGCGACGACACGATCATCCGCGGTGGCGAGAACATCGCCCCCGCCGAGATCGAGGACGTCCTCGGGCGCCACCCCAAGCTGCGCGACGTCGCCGTGTTCGGCGCGCCCGACGACACGTGGGGACAGCGGATCGTCGCCGCGGTCGTCCTCCTCCCCGACGAGACGGCGACCGCCGACGAGCTGCGCGACTACGTCCGCGCCCGCCTGCGCGGCTCCCGCACCCCCGACGAGGTGGTGTTCGTCGAAGAGCTTCCCTACACCCCGACCGGCAAGCTGCTGCGCAACCAGGTGGCCCAGCTCGTCGCCGATCGAGCCGCGGACGAGCCGGTCGGTTCCTGAGGCGCGCCGGTCCGTCGGCCTCCATCGATCGGTGGAGGCCGACGGACCAACCGGATGGCTGGACGATCCGCCTCGCTACGTCGGGACCGAATCGGCCAGCGGCAGCTGTTGGTCCTTCGGCGGGCCGCCGCCCCGGCCGCCCGGCCCGGACAGGGCCGCTGTCGGGTCGTGGCGGCGGCGGGGCTGACGGTGCCGCCCGGGCTGGCGCGTGCCGTCGGCCGCGCCCGGCACGGCGGTGGCGAAGGCCGAGCGGAGACGGTGGCTGTTGACGCGCAGGACGACGGTCAGCATGAGCAGGCCGCAGGCGGCGTGTTCGAGCTTCAGCCAGCCCGGCAGCCGCGGCATGACGAGCACGGGTGTGACGGTGACGGTGATGATGGCGGAGACGATCCGCAGCCGCTGGAACGCCCGGCGGATCCCGCGGGCGGCGCGTCGGGAGAGTATGACCACGACGACGCCGGACAGGACGCGGCCGCCGGCCGCGGCGTAGACCATCGGGACCTGCCCGCGCAGCGCGAGTGCCGCGAGCAGCGCCACCACGCTGAGCCCCAGGTACCCGGCGGCGAGCAGCTGGACTCCGGCGAGGGCCGCCTGCGCGCGCGGCTGGGCGGTGGCGTCGAGTGTGGTGTCCACGAGCTCGCCCGCCTTTCGCCAGTGCTCTCGCCTCATTGACCTGCTGATTCTTTCATGAACCCGGTGAGGGATGACCAATCGGGACGGACACCTGACACCGTCGCGAACGGCTCGGCGCGGACACGCCGGACCGGCCGCACGCGGGCCGGCCCGGCACGAGGGCCGCGGGACGGCCCGTCGCCACCGACACGCTGGCCACCTCACCGACGGCGACGACGCGCGCGCACGAGTTCCGCCGACGTGCGATCACTCTGTGTAACCATCGCCGACGTGTCCAGTCACTAGCTGGACGCGCGACCCGCGCTGTGCTGGTCCATCGACGTCTGCTGCCAGCCCGTCGCAGTCCCCCGGGCGTAGGTGGGCGGCCCAGGCCGAGGAGTGAGCATGTCGAGACGTCCACCGCGGTGCCGGGCGCATCCGCGCGCGTCTGCCGGATCCGCGGGCCCGCTGGCCCGGCTCGTGCCGGCCGTGGTCGCGCTGACCGTGCTGACGGCCGCGGTGGCCGTGGCGGCTCCGGCCATGGCCGCCACACCGCCCGCTCCCGGCGGTCCGTCCGCCGCCGCGGCGACGCTGGCACCCGCGATCACGGTGACCACGTCCGTGGCGCCGGCCTCGTTCTCCGGCGCAGGCCAGACGCTCGACTACTCCTACCTGGTGACGAACAGCGGGGACGCGCCGCTGACGAACGTCGTCGTCCACGACGCGCTCGCCGGCGTGTCACCGGTGATGTGCGCGGCCACAGAACTGGCCCCGGGGGGAACGAGCACGTGCGGCGCCACCTATGTGACGACCCAGGCGGACGTCGAGCGTGGGCGGGTCGAGAACACCGCCGTCGCGAACGGCACGCCGCCGTCCGGCCCCCCGGTGACCTCGGCGCCGGCGCACAGCTCCAGCAGCTCCACGGTCCCGCCTCCGACCGGATCGATCAGCATCGCGGGCCCGGCGAATTTGCCCGAGTTCTTTATTATCCCGGGTATCCCCCCGTCTCCCCTGACGATCACCTTCGTCGTCACCAACACCGGTGCCGCGCCGCTGCGCGAGATCTCGATCCTGCAGGCGACGCCGCCGGGCACCCAGATGTCCTGCCCGGCACAGCAACTCGCCCCCGGTGAGTCCATGAACTGCACCAGCCTGACAAACTTCACCCAGGCGGACGTGGACCGAGGATCGATCTACGTCAGTGCCGTCGTCACCGGCCGGCTCGCCACCGGCAGGTGGACGTCGGCGGCCACGACCGTCGTCGCCCACGCCTTCCAAAACCCGAGCATCGGGGGAAGTTTTGGGGGCTCGGCCACCTCTTTCAGCAAGGCCGGTGATCCGGTCACCTTCACCTACCAGTATGTCCGAACCGGAAACGTCACRCTGACCGACCTCACACTGGAGTCGTCACAGGCCGCCCCCGGCGTGCTCTGCGCCAAGACGGCGCCCCCAGCCGGCCCCGGCGGGCCGCTCAACAACACCCACTTCTGCACGGTCAAGACCGTCGCGACCCAGGCCGACGTCGACGCCGGCTTCATCTCGGACGTGGCCCGCCTCGTCGCCACCACGCCGACGGGCGAGTTGACCACTCTGCCGCCGACGGTCACCACCGGGCGACGAGCGGGTGCCGGGCCCGTTCCCCCGACGGTCGGCGCGATCTCCCTGGCCAAGTCCGCCGCGCCGGCCGAGTTCGTCGGCACGGGCCAGCGGCTGGACTACTCCTACCTGGTGACCAACACCGGCCCCGTCGGCCTGTCCGGCGTCCACGTCGTGGACGGCCTGCCCGGGCTGACACCGATCACCTGCCCGGCGACGACGCTGGCCCCGGGCGCGGCGATGACCTGCACCGCGTCCTACCTCACCACCGACGCCGCGGTGAACGTCGGCCAGGTCCGCAACGACGCGTTCGCCTACGGGACGGCGCCCGGCTCGCCGCCGGTGACCTCCGCCCCGGCGGTCACGACGACCCCGGGTCGCCCCGCGCAGCCACCCGATCCCAGCCTCGCCCTCACGGCACAGGTGGAACCGACCACCGTCCCCGCCGCCCAGCAAGTCCTGCACTACACCTACCTGGTCACGAACACCGGCAATCTGCCCTTGGGGAAGATCACGATCACCGAGGCTCTGAAAACCGGGCCGATCTCCTGCCCCGTCGACGGGCTGCTGCCCGGCGTGACGATGTCCTGCACCGCCGACTACACCCTCACCGACCAGGACGTCGCCCGCGGCTCGGTGGACAGCCAGGCGGTGGTGACCGGGCAGTCCCCGTCGATAGTGACCGGGCAGTCCCCGTCCGGGCCCCCGGCAATCTCGGCGCCCGCGCAGACGTCCGCGACCCTGCTGCCGAGGGCGACGATCTCGCTGCGAAAGTCCACGGTCCAGACGTCGTTCACGGGCCCGGGCGAGCCGATCGACTTCACCTACGTCGCGACGAACACCAGCAGCCAGCCGCTGACCAACGTGTTCGTCTACGACGCGCTGGCAGGCGTGTCACCGGTGGCCTGCGCCGCGGCGAGCCTCGCTCCGGGCCAGTCGACGACCTGCACCGCCAGCTATGTCACGACGCGGGCCGACGCCGACAAGGGCACGCTCAGCAACAGCGCGTGGGCGGCCGGAACAGCCCCGTCGGGTCCGCCGGTCGTCTCCGCCCCGGCGATCGCGACGCTGGCGGTGCCGGTCCTGTCGCTGGTGAAGACCGCCAACGCCACGTCCTTCACCGCCGCGGGTGAGCGGCTGACATACCTCTACATCATCACCAACCGCGGCCCGGTCGCACTCACCGGCCTCGTGGTGAACGACCCGAAGCCCGGCCTGTCGGCCGTGGACTGCCCGGTGACGACACTGGCCGTCACCACGATGACGATCTGCTCGGCGAACTACGTGACCACACAGGCCGACGTCGACGCGGGGAAAGTCGAGAACGTGGCGACCGCGAGCGCGACACCGGCGTTCGGCGCCACGGTGACCTCGAAGCCTTCGACCACCTCGGTTCTGCTGCGCTCCGGCACTGGCCCCGCCGGACCGCCTGGGCCTGCCGGGCCGGCTGGGCCGGTTGGACCTTCCGGACCGCCTGGGCCTGCTGGGCCTGCCGGATCGCCTGGACCTGCCGGACCTGCCGGACCCGCCGGACCCGCCGGACCTGCCGGACCTGCCGGACCGATTGGGCCTGTCGGACCTGCCGGGCCGGTTGGACCTTCCGGACCGCCAGGTCCGCCCGGACCAGTTGACCCTCGAGGATGGAAGATCGACATCGGGAAGATCCGTATCCCGCCCCTCTTCAGGTAGCCCGCGGTGGACGACGTCGCGGCCGGCCAGCCTGCCCGGTGACGGGCGGCTCCCGGGCAGGCCCAGGGCAGGCAACCTCGACGACCGGTCGGCGCCGTGCTAGACCGGCGCCTCCGGCGTCTCCCTCGGCCCGCCCAGGCTCGCGAGCCAGGCGGGGAGGGTGTCCCAGGCGACGATCTCCCAGACGAGGCGCTCCTGCACCTGGCCGGCGACCGCGACGCGGACCTCGTGCGGGATGGCCGTCTTGCCGTCCCCGAGGGGCGGGCACACGGCGCATGTCACGACGGGCGCCGGGCTCATCCGCCGCTGCCGCAGCATGCCCGCGACCGCGAGCGCCAGCGCTGTCCGCCCCGGAGAGACTCCCGCCGGGCACACGACGACGGTCCGGACGTGCGCGAGTCTCGCCATGCTGAGCGCCACCCGGACGAGTTCCCCTCGCTGCAGCTCGACAAAGTGCAGGTCGGCTCGCCTGTCCCCGACGACCGCCCGGGACCGCCGTTCCACCAGACGGCCGGCATGCTCCGGCGCCACGGGTCCGGGGGCGCGCCGCAGCAGCAGCCCGGCCCGGTCCGGCAGCGCCAGGCTGACCAACTGGGACCGGCCCGCCTCGGCGGCACCCCCGGCGTCCGGTGCGACGACCCGCGCCGCGCTGTCCATGGCCCTCTCCCCGTCCTTACTGGTGTCGATCCGGGCGCCGTTCCCGGTGATGAACATGTGAGCGCTGTCCGTCCCCACCCTGGTCACCCGTCCGGTCAGCTGAACAGGGAGCGCCACGGGGTCGCCGGCCCGTCATGGACCGCCGAGCGCCAGAAGAACGACGCGGCGAAGTCCTCCGGCTCGGTCTCGTCCTCCGTGGCCGTGCCGTCCGCTGTGGCCGTGCCGTCCGCGGTCGCGATGTCGTCCGCGGTGGCCGCGTGGCCTCCCGCCGCCGCGTGGTCTTCCGCGTTGGCGAGGGCTTCTGGGCCGGAGGCGCCGGCCTGGTCCGCGGCGGGCGCGGGCTCGTCGGCGCCGGCCGACGCGGTGACGCGTTCGGTCTCCGGGTCGTCCTCGCGTGCCGCGGTCTCCGGCTGCTCGTCGGCGGCTGTCCGCTCGTCAGCGGGCGTCCGCTCGTCGGTGGGAGGCGGCGCGAGTCCGACCGCGGCTACGGCCGCCGCCACCTCGTCCGCCCAGGGAATCTCGGCCGCCTCGGCCGCCGTGCCTGCCCCCGGCGAGCGGGCCGGCCGAGCGCCGTGCGGGCCGAGGCGGATGGCCAGCCCGGTGCGGCGCGGCCGCGGGCCCCTCGTGTCGTGCGGCGCGGTCGCCGGCTGAGCGGGCTCGCCAGCGACGTCCAGGGCGGGGTGCGTGGCCCTGCCTGGCGTCGTCGGCGCAGCACCGGCGCCACCGCCGTCACTCGGTGTTTCCGCCCGCGCCGCCGGCTCGCCGACGCTCGTTGACGGACGTCTCCCGCCTGGCTCGTCTTCGGCTGTCTGGGCTTGGTTGGCCGTCGGGTCCTGCTTGGGCATGGCTCCTCCTGACGCTCCCGGCTCTGTCGTACCCGACAGTGTCGCACCCATCAGATCTACCGTCCGCACGGTGGAGAGCTTCGTGACCATCGGCTACCTGATGAAGCGCCTAAAGGTGGGCCGAACGCGCGCGTATCAGCTCACCCGGCGCCCGTCATTCCCCATTCCGGCCGGTACGGCTGATCACATGCGCATCTGGCGGAAGGCCGACATGGACGCGTGGCTGACCGTCCACCGCCCCGACGCCGTCCCCGAGGAGGACGCCGCCGAAGGCGGTGACAACACATAGCGTTGGTGCTTCGGGTCGCGAGGCCTGAGGACCAGTTGGCCTTGGGAGCGCGGCGCCGGACTCGCCCGCTCGATACCGCTTGACGGCCGTCCGACGATGTCGCTGACGCCGGTCGGGCTACCGGCGACCGCCGGTGCGGAGGTCTTCGGGACTCAGGATGGGTCGCGGCGCTCGGAGAACGCGAACCAGCCCCCCGGGCCTCGCCGCCGGACACACTCTTGTCCATGGTCACGCGGTCGTAGGTGCCGTAGCCGGTGCCGTAGTGGGCGCCGGTGACCCGCTTGACGTCGGCGTGGGCGTCCGGGGCGCCGCGGCGGCGGGCCCGCGGGAACGCGAGCGTGGCATCCGCGATTTCCTCGTGCGGCACGGCCCTGGCTCGAACCGCGGGTAGGGGTGCCGAGCCAGTCTCCCTCCGGCGGCCGTGGCGCCCCGGAGCGCTCCGGGCGGCCGGTGGCCGCGCCGCCGGCATCGCCCGCGTAGCCGTCTATCAGGATCCGCCCCTTGACCACGCTTCGGTCGCTAGATTGGATAATGAAGACAATATGCGGGTCGATCGGAGGTGAGGCCACGAGTGGGGCGCTGGCGACGTGGCAGGGCCAGGGATGTGCCCCTGCGCCCTCTGTACCCTCTGCCCTCCGTGCCCGCCGGGTGTGCTGAGCCTGCTGGGCGCCCCGTGGGCGCGGACAGGCGCTCCGGCCRGCGATGCGCGGTCAATGGTTGGTCTCGCGAGATTGGTCGCATCCGGTGGCGGGGTGCGCCATTCTGACTAACCGTCAGGACTCCCGCCGGACCGGGATCCTCCAGGATCGCGTGATGATCAATGCGAGGACATCTTCCGTGGCGTGAGGCAAATCGCGCCGACGGAGACCGGCCCGGTCCCACGACGGGCCACGCGGGAGTGGCGGCAGCCGCGTCGGTAACACGCGCGGTCGGACGGCTCACGAGAGGACGGCTGCCATGGTCAGCACACGAGCGGCGCTGCTGTTCGGCCCCGGCCAGGACTACAAGATCGAGACCATCGAGCTGGACGAGCCCCGGGCCGGCGAGGTTCTCATCCAGCTGCGCGCGACCGGTCTGTGCCATTCCGATGAGCACGCCCGCACCGGCGACATGCCGATGCCGCACTACCCGGTCGTCTGCGGCCACGAGGGCGCCGGTGAGGTCGTCGCCGTCGGCGAGGGGGTCACGTCGGTCGCCCCCGGCGACCACGTCGCGATGTCGTTCGTCCCGTCGTGCGGGCAGTGCCAGCCCTGCCGGTCCGGGCGGGCCTACCTGTGCGACGTGGGGGCGAAGCTGTTCGACCTCGGAATGATCACGGACGGCCGGGTGGCGCATCGGTACGGCGACACGCCGGTCGCCCGCTATACCCAGCTCGGCGCGTTCGCCGAGTACCAGCTGCTCGCCGAGTCGTCCGTCATCAAGGTCGACCCGGACATCCCATGGACCGCGGTCGCGCTGGTGTCCTGCGGCGTGGCCACCGGGTTCGGTTCCGCCGTCAACCGCGGCGAGGTCCGCCCGGGCGACACCGTCGCCGTCCTCGGCGTCGGTGGCATCGGTATCAACGCGGTACAGGGCGCGAAGATCGCCGGCGCGGCCAAGATCATTGGTGTTGATCCCGTGGCGTTCAAGCGGGAGCAGGCGCTGCGCTTCGGCGCGACCCACACCTTCTCGTCGGTGGACGAGGCGATCGCCGGGGTCGGCCCGCTCACCGGCGGCGCGATGTGTGACGTCGTCATCTGCACCTTCGGCGTCATGCTCGGCAGCCTGCTCGAGCCGGCGCTGACGCTCACCACCAAGGGCGGCACCTGCGTGGTCACGTCGGTGGCGCCGATGGCGCAGGGGCAGGTCGACATGAACCTGTTCATGATGGCGATGATGAACAAGCAGCTGCGCGGCACCGTGTACGGCTCGGTGAGCCCGCGAGTGCAGATCCCGAAGCTTTTCGACCTGTACCGGGCCGGGATCCTGAAGCTCGACGAGCTGATCACGAAGACCTACACCCTCGACCAGGTCAACGAGGGCTACGCCGACCTGGAGGCCGGCCGCATCCTGCGCGGCGCGCTCGTCTTCTAGGCCGTTCCGGTTCCAGGCCGTTCCAGCTTCAGGCCGTTCCAGGCCGTTCAGCCCGTGGGCGCCCCCGCTCACGCTTCGTCGATCGCCRGTGGCCGTGGCTCACTCCACCGGTCCGTGGGCCCGCCACCGGCCACCGCCGATCAACAACCTGTGATGACGGGAGACTGAGGACGCCGATGGCTGCGCCAGGGCTCTTGGAAGGCACACGACCCTTGGAAGGCACGACGGCACTGGTCACCGGGGGCGGCGGCGGGATCGGCCTCGCGGTCTCCCGCCGGCTCGCGGCCGACGGGTCGAACGTGCTGATCTGCGGGCGGACGGCGAGCAGGCTCGACGACGCGGTGAAGCAGATCCAGGCGGCGGCCGCGCCGGGCGCCGAGGTCCGCCGCCTGGTCGCGGACGTCACCGTGGAGGAGGACGTCGCCGGCGCGGTCGCCGCCGCCTGCGAGATCACCGGCGGGCTGGACGCCGTGGTCGCCGTGGCGGGCGGTAACAACGTCATCAGCCCGCTCACCCAGGTCGACGTCGCCAAGTGGCGCGAGACGGTGGATCTCAACATCACCGGCACGCTGCTGGCGATCAAGTACGGTGCCCGCCCGATGGCCCGCGCCGGGCACGGCTCGATCGTCGGGGTGTCGTCGATCGCCGCCAGCAACACCCATCGCTGGTTCGGCCCCTACGGCGTCTCCAAGGCCGGCGTCGACCACCTGTGCCAGCTCGCCGCCGACGAGCTCGGCGCGAGCGGCGTCCGGGTCAACTGCGTGCGCCCCGGCCTCATCCGCACCGACCTCGTTGAGACGATCTTCGCCATGCCCGAGGTGCTCGACGACTACATGAGGTGCACCCCGCTCGGTCGTCCCGGCGAGCCGGAGGACGTCGCGGGCCTGGTCCGCTTCCTCGTCGGCCCGGAGTCGACCTGGCTCACCGGCCAGGTGATCAACATCGACGGCGGCCACTGCCTGCGCCGCGGGCCGGACTTCTCCCCGCTGCTCGGCTCGGTGTTCGGCGCCGACGGGTTACGCGGCCTCGTCCCCGAGGAGGGCTGACGCATGAGCGCCGACGACAGCGCGGGCGTGGCCGGCGGCGCGGCGGCGGACGGGCGGGAGACCGGGATCGACGCCCGGCACGTCGTCCTGCCGCCGCTGCACCCGTTCGTGGCGATGGACGTGGCGGCGCTGCTGGCGGACCGCGTCGCCCGCCGCGGCGACCATCCGTTCCTCGTCTGGGACCCGCCGGACGGCGCCGGCGCGACCTGGACCTACGCCGAGTTCGCCCGCGACGTCGAGGCGACCGCGGCGGGGCTCGCCGCCCGCGGCGTCCGCCCCGGCGACGCCGTCATCCTGCACCTGGACAACAGCCCCGCCTTCCTGCACGTCTGGTTCGCCTGTGCCCGTCTCGGCGCGATCGCCGTCGACGTGAACACCCGCTACGTCGAGGACGAGCTGGCGCACGCCGCCGGCCTGGTCGGCGCCGTCGGCATCGTCACCGACCCGCGCCTCGGCCTGGCCGACGGCGCCACGGCCGCGGGCCTCGGCTGGCGCGTCCTGCTCGACCCGGCCACCGGCCTCGTCCCGGACCTGCGCGGCGACCCGGCGACGCTGCCACCGGCACGCCCGGCGGACCCGGCCATGCCGCTGTCGGTCCAGCTGACCTCCGGTACCACCGCCCGGCCGAAGGCCGTCCTCTACACACACGCCAACGCCCTGTGGGCGGCGCGCACCGGCGCCGCGCACTGGAAGCTGCGCGACGCCGACCGGATGTTCGTCTTCGCGCCGCTGTTCCACACCCACGCGCTGACCTGGCAACTGCTGCCGACGCTGTGGGTCGGCGGGACGATCGTGCTGGTGCCGAAGTTCTCCACCAGCCGGTTCTGGGACACCTCGATCCGCAACGCCTGTACGGTCACCGGCCTGGTCGGCATCATGATCCAGGTCCTGCCGCGCATGCCGGTGCCGGCGGAGCACACCTACCGCAGCTGGATCTTCGGCCTGGAGATGCCCGAGCTGGAGCGGCTGTTCCRCGTGCGGCTGTTCAGCGCCTGGGGCATGACCGAGGTCGTCACCACCGTCATCATCGGCGACCCGGACGCGCCCGAGCCGCAGCCCCGGACGATCGGGCGCCCGGCGCCCGGTTACGACGTCCGGATCCGGCTTGACGACGGCAGGGACGCCGGGCCCGGCCAGACCGGCGAGCTGCGCGTCGGCGGGGTGCGCGGGCTGTCGCTGTTCGCCGGCTACCTCGGCGACCCGGCCGCCACCGCCGCCGCCTTCGACGAGGACGGCTACTTCCGGACCGGCGACGAGGTGACGCTGCTGCCGAGTGGCGCGGTCCGCTTCTCCAGCCGGTCGAAGGACATGCTCAAGGTCAGCGGCGAGAACGTGGCCGCCGCCGAGATCGAGCGGGTCGTCGGTGCCGTGCCCGGGGTGTACGAGTGCGCCGTCGTCGCCCAGCCGGACCCGGTCCGCCAGGAGGTACCGGTCGCGTTCGTGACGGTCACCGACGCGGCCGGCGACGATCACGACGTGCTGAAGGCGGAGATCATCGCGAGCTGCCGGTCCTCGCTCGCCGACTTCAAGGTGCCGCGCGCGGTGCACGTCGTCGACGCGTTGCCTCGCGCCACCCTCGAGAAGGTCGCGAAGGCGACCTTGCGCGAGTGGGCACTCCAGCGGATGACACCGCCGGTGGCCCAGGAGCCCGCGCCGGCGCGTTGACCGCGCGTTCGGCATCCGTGGCTGGCGGGTGCCGGCCGCGCCCGAGGGCCGGTGAGCGCGCCGAGACCAGCGCCCGCGCTGGTGAGAGCACTATTCTCGCCAGTGGGAACGAAATTCCTGCGCGCCGGTGGCACCGGCCGGGCGGTTGACGAAGGGATGGGACGACGATGAGTGTCGACACCGCGGCGGAAGGCTCGGCGCCCGGGACCCCGCGCCAGCAGCGACGCGGGCGGCGGATAGCGATGGCGCCCGCCGAGATCGACACGTTCCTCGCCGAGGAGCGCACCTGCCGTGTCTCCACCGTCGGCGCCGACGGCGCCCCGCACACCTCGGCGCTGTGGTTCGTCTGGGACGGCACGGCGTTCTGGCTGAACAGCATCGTCAAGAGCCAGCGCTGGACGGACCTCAACCGCGACCCGCGCGTCTCGGTCATCATCGACACCGGCCACGGCTTCGGCGAGCTGCGCGGCGTCGAGCTGATCGGGCACGTCGCCGTCGTCGGCGAGGTGCCGCGCACCGGCGACGCGGCCGCGGCCGACCTGCTCGCCGAGCCCGAGCGGCTGTTCGGCGAGAAGTACGGCAACGGGAAGTTCCACTACGACGGCCGGCACGCCTGGCTGAAGCTCGTCCCGGAGAAGATCGTCAGTTGGGACTTCCGCAAGACCGGGATGTAGCTACTCCGGGCTGGTCGGGGCGGTCGTCGCCAGTGAAGGTCCGGCGTCCGCTCCGCCGGCGTCCGCTCCGCCGGCGTCCACGCCGCCCCGGCGCGGGGGGTGGGCGTCCGGGTGGGCCGCGGCGGGGGAGACGGCGACGGCGTCGCGCGCCGGGCTGGTGCGCAGCAGCACGTCGGCGACGGAGGACGTGACGCCGAGCCAGTAGCGCTCGTTGCGGAAGTGATGCAGCCGGTGGTTGCGCCAGGCCTKCCGGTAGAATGCCGAGCGCGGCTGGTAGCGGGTGTGGATCAGGAAGTGCGTCCAGTCGTAGGCGAG
Organism: Pseudofrankia asymbiotica; assembly: GCF_001983105.1. Lineage (GTDB taxonomy): Bacteria > Actinomycetota > Actinomycetes > Frankiales > Frankiaceae > Pseudofrankia > Pseudofrankia asymbiotica. Next base: position 119,947 of record NZ_MOMC01000005.1, read on the forward strand.
CACCGCCGCTCCGACGCAGAACATCCCGGTGGCCAGCCGCGGTGAGCCGATGGCACCGGCCGCGAGCGCGACCGCCCCGGCGCCGAGCATGTCCTGCCCCCGCATGAACATCGAGTTCAGGTTCGCCGGGTCCCGGTGGTGCTGGGCGTGGCCCCAGCCGGCCGCCTGGTAGGCGGCGCGGCCGTACCAGCCTTCCGGCGCGGCGTGCAGCGTGAAGCGGTGAATCGCCCACTCCACGAAGGGCTGCGCCGCCGCGCAGCCGACGGCGACCGCCGCGTCGGACCGGCGGAAGTCCCCGCGGCTCGCGCGGGCCGCTCCGAGCGTCGCGACGACGCCGATCAGCACCGGCGGGCGCGGGTGCTCCAGGAAACGGCGCAGGGCGCCGGGCAGCGTGCTGACCTCGGTCGCGCGGCCATGCGGTCCCGGCGGGTCGAGGACCCGTACGAACCGGCGGTAGCGTGCCTGCAGGGCGGTCCTGGCCTGCCCCGCGCGGGCGGCGTCCGGCCGGGGCCTGCGTCTGGCCGCCCCGGAGAGGACAGCGCCGGCGGGGCCCAGGCGCCGGGTGACCGATCTCGGGCCGTGCAGCAGGAAGCCGTTGACCATGACGTGGACTTTACGTGTCCTGCTGGTGTCCGGCAGTCGACCTGGCTGGGAAAGCCGCAGAACAACCGGTATGCCACGTGCGGCGGCGCCTGGACACCGAACCGCTCGATGATCGGCCGGTACCTCGTCTGGCGCCTCAGCCGGCCCGGTGGACGACGGCGCCGGCGACCAGGGTGAGGACGGCCGGGCCGGGGTCGAGGTCGGCCAGCACCGCCCGGGCGGGCTGGGCGAACAGACACAGGTCGGCGGGCGCGCCGGGGACGACCCGGCGCGGCGGGCCGCCCGGATCAGCCGGGTCGCCGAGGTAGAGCGCGAGTGCCCTGGCCGCGGGCAGCGTCTCGCCGGGGCCCATGACCTGGCCGGACGGGGCCCGGCGGCGCACGGCCGCCCGCATCGAGGCCCACGGGTCGGCGCCGCCGAACGGGGCGTCCGTGCCGGCGGCCAGCGGGATGCCGGCGGCGAGCAGGCCGGCGCACCGGTACAGCCAGGGCAGATCGTCCGGCTCGACGTCGCGCAGGTAGGCGTCGCCGCGCTCGGCGAGGAAGTGCGGCTGGGTGACCACGGTGAGGCCGGCCGCGGCGACCGGCTCGGCGAGATCGGGCGGCAGCACCGCCCCGTGCTCGATCCGGTCGCCGGGCAGCGCGCCGCCGCCCGCGTCCAGCGCCGCGAGCGCGAGGGCGAGCTGAAGCCGGGTGACGCAGTGGACCGCGACCCGCCGGCCGCGGGCCCGCGCCGCCCGCACCGTCGCCGCCAGCTCGTCCAGCTCGACCGGCTGCCCGTCGTCCAACACGATCTTCACCGGCCCGAATCCGAGCCGGCCCACCTCGCCGTTCCATGATCTGGTGGGTTCCTCGGCGTCATGGCCCGGAAGATCCCACCAGATCATGGGGCGGTTGCGCGTGGCCCCGTCGGGAGCCGGCGACGCGACCAGATCGGGCGGCCCCGTCAGCACCAGGCGCTGCGGGATGGCCCCGTCCTCGACCGCCGCCCGCAGCGTCGCCACCTGAGCAGGGCCGGTGGTGGCGGTCGCGTCGGTCACGCCGGTGACGCCGTGGCTGGCCAGCCGGGCGCCGACCGCGGCGAGGTCCGCCCGTTCCACCACGCCGCCGGCGCCCGCCGCGGCCAGCAGCTGACCGAGCCAGTCGTCCTCGCGGAAGAAGCGGCCGTCCGCCGGCAGGCCGGCCGCGGCGTCACCGCCGGTCGTGGGCCCGCTGGCTGTGGGCCCGCTGGCTGTGGGCCCGCTGGCTGTGGGCCCGCTGGCTGTGGGCCCGCCGGCTGTGGGCCCGCCGGTCGTGCGCGTGTCGGCCGTGCGTCCGGCGGGCACGCGCAGCGCCGCGAGGGCGGCCGAGTTGAGGACCCACAGCGCGCCGGAGCGGTGCTGCACCCGTACCGGAACGTCGGCGACGATCCGGTCGAGCGCATGGCGGTCGAGGTCGCCGGCGACCGACTCGTGGTAGCCGACGGCCCGCACCCAGCGGCCGGGCGGGAGGCCCGCGGCCGCCACTCGCAGCACGCCGGCCAGCTGCGCCGCGTCACGCACCGCCGGTGGACCGACCGGCACCGACGAGGCCAGCGCGGCGAGCGCCAGCAGGTGGATGTGGTGGTCACGCAGCCCGGGCAGCAGCATTCCGCCGCGCGCGTCGACCACCTCCTCGCCGCGCCGCGCGCGCGGGCCATCCCCGCCGGCGCCGTCGCCCACGGCGGCGACCAGTCCGCCGTCGATCCGCACCGCCCGGCCGCCCTGGCCGTCGATCTCCGCGTTGACGATCAGCATGCGTGGCCGCCGGAGGCTCGGCCGCCGGAGGCTCGGCCGCCGGAGGCATGGGCGCCGGATGCCTGGGCGTCCAGCAGGCGGGAGTTGTCGTGGCCGGGTGGGGCGGCGTGCCCGGTGGACGCTCGCAGGCGTGGCGCGGCGACGGCGAAGGGCGCCCCGCCGCCGGGAGGCGCGGGCGGGCCCGGGTCGTGGTCGGGCAGGGTGGGACGGCCGGCCAGCAGCGAGCCCACGGCCTCGCGCAGTGCGACGTCGACATGGCGGCCGCCGCCGGTGGCGAGGCTCGCGAGCGCGGCGGCGGCGGCGAGGACGCCGGTGACCGGGTCGGCCACCGCGTCGGCGAGGAAGACGGGGCCGCCGGCCGCGTCGACGGCGACGGCGCCCGCCGCGGCCGCCGCGTCGTCCCCGAAGGCCGGGCGTTGCCGCCACGGCCCGGTCCTGCCGTAGCCGGTGATGCTCACCCAGGTCAGGCGCGGGTTCCGGCTGATCATCGCGGCGGGGTCGATGCCGAGCTGGTCGAGCGCGCGCGGGCGGGACGCCTCGAGCACGACGTCGGCGCGTTCGATCAGCCGGACCAGCGCGGCCCGGCCCTCGGCGCGGCGCAGGTCGACGGTGACGCTGGCGTGCCCGGCGTGCAGCAGGTCGTAGAACGCGGCGGGCCCCTGGCGGGCGCCGTCGAGCCGGCCGGCGCCCTCGACCTTGACGATCCGGCCGCCGGCCAGCCCCAGCAGGTGCGCGCACAGCGGCCCGGCCCACAGCGAGGACAGGTCGACGACGGTGAACCCCCCGTCGCCGCCCGCGCCGCCGCGCCCGCCGGTCTGGCGGCCGGCCTTGAGGCGGGCGCCGCCGCCGGTGGGCGCGTCCGGCGGGCGGCCGTCGACGAGGAAGGGCGCGAACGGGAAGCGCTGGCCCCTGGCCAGCGCCTGGGCGTCGGCCGCCGCCGTCGCCGGGTCGACGACCAGGGCGACCGGCAGCCCCAGCAGCTCGGCCCGCTCCGCGAGCACCGTCACCGGCCGGCCGGCGACGGCGGCGGCCAGCGCGCTCCACGGCCGTGCCCGCGACGGCGGCGCGCCGTCCTGGCCGCGCTCGGAAGGCGGCCGGGCGCTGTCGGCGCGGTCCGCGTCGGTGGGCTCGAGGTCGTCACTCTCCAGCCAGGCGGGCAGCAGGTCGACGTCGTCCGGCCGGGCGAGGTTCACGGCGAGCCAGCCGTCGGCGGCGCGGATCAGCCGGGCGGCCCGGCCCGCGGAGAAGACCCCGCCGCGGGTCAGCCCGAGGGCGGCGGCCCGCTCGCCGAGGAGCTGGCCGCCGCTCGCGGGCGGATGCGGGGGAGCGCCGGCGGGGGCGGGAAAGGGATGCCCCAGCTCTGCGGCCAGCGCCCGGATGACGGCGAGCGCCGCGTCGAGCCGGGCCACGAACGGCACGGTCAGCCCCAGCGGGGCCGCGTCGGGATGCCCGGTCAGCGCCATCGCCCCGCTCGCCGCCCAGGCCGGTTCGACGCCGTACCCCCAGCCGCCGGCCTCGACCTCCCAGCCGCCGGCCTCGCCCCGGCCCGCGCGCAGGTCGGCGGCCCAGTCGGACAGCACGTCCGGGAGAGCCGCCCGCGCCCTGGTCGCCGCCACCGTCACCGCCCTCTCCCMGTTTCCTCACGCCCGCCGGGCATACGGTATGGCCGTGTCCATGGCACTGGGTGCGCAGGCGCTGCCGGCCGGGTCGGCGCTCGACCTGGTCCGGTCACTGTCGCCGGCCGACCTCGCCGATGTCTTCCCCACGCCGATCCTCCTCGTCGACCTGGCCGACGCGCGCCCGGACGAGGTGGCGGCGCTTACCGCCCGTCGCCCACCGCTCGTGCTCGTCGGCGTCGGCCCTGGGGCCCACGCCGGGGCCGGAGCCGGAGCCGGAGCAGGGCCAGGGCCAGGGCCAGGGGCCGATCATCCGGGTCCCGGCTCGGGCCGCCCGTCGATCCCCGCCCTGGCCGGCCTCGACGTGCTGCTCCCCGAGGTGCTGGCGCCGGGCGATGACGTGGACGCGGCCGTGGCCACGCTGGTCCGGGCGGTCGGCGAGCACCCGGAGGCCGCGGTGGCGCTCGTCGGGCTGCTGCGGATGGCCGGGCGGCTCGAGCCGTTGGACGGGCTGGTCGCCGAGTCGCTGGCGTACTCGACGCTGCTGGCAGGCGGGGACTTCGCCCGCTGGCTCGCCGCCCGCCCGCCGCGCGAGCACCGGCCCGTCGCCCAGCCCGTGCTGACCCGCCGCGACGGCGACCGGCTGGTGCTGACCTTCAACCGGCCGGAGGCCCGCAACGCCTTCGACACGGCGACCCGGGACGCGCTCGTCGCCGCCCTGCGTGCCGCGGCGGCCGACGACTCCCTCACCGAGGTGGAGCTGGCCGCCACCGGGCCCGCGTTCGGCGCGGGCGGCGATCTCACCCAGTTCGGCACCGCCCCGGACCTGGCCAGGGCACACCTGGTCAGGACGGGCGCCAGCGCCGGCGCGGAGATCGTCCGCTGCCCCCACCGGACCGTCGCGTACATCCATGGCGCCTGTGTCGGCGCCGGCATCGAGATCCCGGCCTTCGCCGACCGCGTCGTCGCCGCCCCGGACGTCGCGATCCAGCTCCCCGAGCTGCGCCTCGGCCTGGTGCCGGGCGCCGGCGGCACGGTCAGCGTGACGCGGCGGGTCGGCCGGCACCGCGCCGCCTGGATGGTCCTCACCGGCACCTTCCTCGACGCCTCCACCGCACTGCGTTGGGGCCTGGTGGATGAGGTAGCCGCACCCCGCTGACGTGCGGGCCCGCTGGTACCCGCACCGCCTCGCCGGCCGCGCGCCGTGCCCGCGCGCGCCGTGCCCGCGCGCACCGTGTCAGTGGCTAAGCGCTGGCGGCGTCGGTGTGGGTGCGTGGGGAGAGGGCGGCGCGGGCGGCGTCGTGGCGCAGCTCGTCGAGGGAGTCGGCCTGACGGCGGGCGCGGTACGCGAGCGCGTCGAGGCGGCCGGGGTCGAGCCGGCTGTCCTGGTCGACGAGCGCGCGCAGGGTCGTCCAGACCGTCCACTTGCGTTCGACGGCCAGCCGCAGCGCCGCCAGCTCCAGCGCCGGCCGCAGCGGCGACCTGGCCTGGAGCTGACTGGTCGGGGTGAGCCGGGCGGCGGTGTCGACCAGCAGGCCGACGGCCGCCCGGTAGCGGCTGGTCGGGAGGTCGAGCCGGTCCATCACCGCGCGGACGGAGGCCTGGTCCTGCGCCARCTCCGTGGAGATGCCCATGAGCGCCACGCCGAACGCCGAATCACGGTGGATGCCCGCCATCCGCCTCGCCAGCCGCAGTGCCGCCGCCGCGTCGGCCAGCTGATGGTTGAGATAGCTGGCCAGCAGCCGCCGCCCGTCCGCCCCGCCCAGCCACCCCGATGTGGTGACCTGCCCCGGTTCCGTCATCTTCGAAGGCTCACCGTTCGTGGGCCCACCCAAACCAGACCGGCACGCCGCGCGACCGTGGGCCGGGCCGTCGAGATGGCGGGAAGCGTGGCTCTGCTGGCCGGAAGCGAGAAGGCTGACGAGCGGGCGGGACCAGCGACCGAAGGAGCGAAGGACCGGAGGGGCGGAGACCGGAGGCATGTCGTGATTGGCGTCGGTAGCGTGCCTAGGCGGATCGGGTCGGTGGACGACACCGCTCGCCAGTCATCGCGGCCCAGCCCGTTCCCAACGTCGACAGGACGGACCATGAGCGAGATCCGCTACGAGGTCAGCGACGGCGTCGCCGTCGTGACCCTGGACGCGCCGGCCCGGCGCAACGCCCTCACCGTCGCGATGGCGGCCGAGCTGGTCGCGGCCCTCGACGAGGCGGACGCGGACGGCGGGGTCGGCGCGGTCGTCATCGGCGGCGGCGCGTCGTTCTGCGCCGGCGCCGACCGCGCGGTGCTCGCCGGCGCCGGGGCGGACCCGGCCGAGGACGCGCACTTCAAGAACATCGAGGCGATCTACCGGGCGTTCCTGCGGGTCGGTGAGCTGCGCTCGCCCACGATCGCCGCGATCCGCGGGGCGGCGGTCGGCGCGGGGATGAACCTCGCGCTCGCCACCGACCTGCGGGTCGTAGGCAGCGACGCCCGCCTGCTGTCCGGCTTCCTTCGGATCGGCCTGCATCCGGGTGGCGGGCACTTCGCGCTGCTCGAGCGGACGGCCGGCCGGGAGGCGGCCGCCGCGCTGGGCCTGTTCGGCGCCACGATCACCGGGACGCGCGCCGTCGAGCTCGGCATGGCCTGGGTCGACGTCGACGACGCGGCCGTCGACCAGACGGCCTTCGACCTCGCCGCGGTCGCGGCGGCGGACCCGGAGCTTTCCCGGCGCACGGTCGCCTCCTTCCGCCGCTCGACCGGCAACCCCGGCGTCTCCTGGGACGTCGGCGTCGAGGTCGAGCGCTCCCCGCAGATGTGGTCGATGAGCCGCAAGGACGCGGCCGCCCGCGCCGCCACATCCTGACCAGACCGCCGGCCGGGCACGCGACGGCGGCGTACCGTCGCGGGCCCGGAGCCGGACCAGGTGTCGGTCCGGGTGTCAGTCCGTGGTGCGGCGGCGGTAGAGGTGGACGGCGAGCGGGGCGGCGACCGCGAGGATCGCGACCGACCACAGGATGGCCGCGGGGATCGGATGCTGCATCGGCCAGGCGTGGGCCGCGGCCGACGGGTTGGGATTGCCGAAGAGCTGGMGGGTCGCGGCGGCGACGGCGCTGACCGGGTTCCAGTCGGCGATCGCGCGGACGAACGCCGGCATCCCCGCGGTCGGGACCATCGCGTTCGACACGATCGCGAGCGGGAAGAGGATCACCAGGCCGATGCCCTGCGCGCTTTCCGGCCCTTCGGTCACCATGCCGAGGCAGGCCGTCGCCCAGATCAGCGCGTAGGAGAACAGCAGCGGGATCGCGAACCCGGCGATGAACTCGGGCACCGAGGTATGCGGGCGCCAGCCGATGACGAGCCCGGTCAGCAGCACCATCGTCATGCACAGGACCGCCGAGAGAATGTCGGCCACCGAACGGCTCACCAGCACCGCCGCCCGCCAGATCGGCAGTGCGCGCAGCCGGTCGATCGTGCCGGTGTTCAGGTCGGTGGTCAGCCCGACGGCGGTTCCCATCACCGAGGTGGTGAGGTTCAGCACGACCAGCCCGGCGATCGCGAAGTCCGTGTACGAGCCGCCGGGGAGCGAGATTCCGGAGCCCAGCACGTAGACGAACAGCAGCGTGAACAGCACCGGCTGGATCAGGACGTCCGAGAGCTGCAGAGGCTCGCGGGCGATGTGGATGAGGTTGCGCCGGGTGAGGACGGCGACGTCCCGGAAAGGGCGGGAGAACATCCCGGAGCGTGCCGGGAGGCTCGGGGCGGCGTTGAGCGCCGGCGCGAGCTGGGTCATCACAAGGCTCCCTTGAGCTTGTCGGAGTGGGAGGCGGCCGGCGTGCCCGTGGCCATGGCGGGCGTACGCGGCCGAGGCGTCGGCTCGGCGGCATAGGCCGGGCCACCGGCGTCGGTGTTGGCGCCGGAGCCGGTGGTGGCGTCGGCGTCACTGGCGTCACTGGCGGCGGCCGACGGTTGGCCGGCGGCGGCGGCGCCGGTGCCGGTGAGCGCGAAGAAGACGTCGTCGAGCGACGGCGGGTGCACCGCCACGTCGTCGACGACCGCGCCGACGGCGTCGAGCGCGCGGATCACCGCCGTCGCCACGCCCGCGCCGGCGTTGACCGCGGCCCGCAGCCGCCGGCCGTCGGCGCTCACGTCGACCCGCCCCGCGACCAGCGGCACGAGCGCCCCGACCGCGCCGCCGTGGGCGGTGGTGAGGGTGACCTCGAGCCGGGTCCCACCGACGGCGCCCTTCAGCTCGCTGGGGGTGCCGTTCGCGATGATCCGGCCGTGGTCGATCACGACGATCCGGTCGGCCAGCGCGTCCGCCTCGTCGAGGTACTGGGTGGTGAGCAGCAGGGTGGTGCCCTGCCCGACCAGCTCACGGATGACGTCCCACATCCGGACGCGGCTGGTCGGGTCGAGACCGGTGGTCGGCTCGTCGAGGAAGAGCACCGGTGGATTGGCGACCAGGCTCGCGGCCAGGTCGAGCCGGCGGCGCATGCCGCCCGAGTAGCCGCGCACCGGCCGGTCGGCCGCGTAGGTCAGCTCGAACCGCTCGAGCAGCTCGGTCGCCCGGGCGGCGCCCTCGGCGCGGCGCAGGCCGGCGAGCTCGGCGACCATCCGCAGGTTCTGCCGGCCGGTCAGCGCCTCGTCCAGCGTCGCGTCCTGCGCGGTCACGCCGATCCGGCGGCGGACCTCGCCGGCCTGGGTGACCACGTCGTGGCCGGCGACCCTGGCCCAGCCGCTGGTCGGCCTCGCCAGCGTGGTGAGGATCCGCACGGCGGTGCTCTTGCCCGCCCCGTTGGGGCCGAGCACCCCCAGGATCGTCCCCGCCGGGACGCTCAGGTCGATCCCGGCGAGCGCCCGCGTCTCGCCGTAGCGCTTGGCGAGGCCCTCGGCCTCGATCATCGTCTGGACCATCCGGTCCTCTTTCCCTAGAGTGGTTACTTGCCGCACGGTAAGGACAGCGTAAAACCTGCCGGCCGTCAAGTAAGTTCCGCGTCGCGGTTTGGCTGGGGTGTCCGCCGCCTGCGCGGCCGGGTCTGATGAGATCGACCGGGAGGATCTGTGGATCCGCTTGTCGGCCTGCCGACAGGTAGGATTGGCTGATGGCCAGGCCGCCGGCGCGCCCCGCGGGGGAGAAGAGCACGCGGGAGCAGATCCTCGACGTCGCGCTCGAGCTGTTCACCGCGAACGGCTACGAGAAGACCTCGCTGCGTGAGATCGCCGAGCGGATGAGCTTCTCCAAGGCCGCCCTGTACTACCACTTCGCCAGCAAGGACGACATCCTGCTGGCGCTGCACCTGCGCCTGCACGAGATCGGCCGGGCGGGGCTGGATCGGATCGACCTGGACCGGGTTCGCCCGGCCGACTGGATCCCCATGATCGACGATTTCGTCGACCTGCTGCTGGAGAACCGCCAGCTCTTCATGTTCCACCTGCGCAACCACGCGGCGCTGGAGGAGCTCCAGGATCACACGCATGACGACGCGAACCAGGACATCGAGGACCGCGCCCGGCGCCTGCTGAGCGACCTGGGGGTACCGCGGGCGCGGCGCCTGCGGCTGTCGTTCGCGCTGGGCGCGGTGGTCGTGGGGCTGGTGGTGACCGGCGACGTCTTCGCCGAGATCTCGACTGAGGAGCTGCGGGCGGAGYTGCGTTCCGTGGTCCGCGACATCCTCGAGCCCGGTGGCGTCTCGCCCGACGCCGACCCCGAGGATGCCGCCGTGAACGCCGGTGGTGCGCGTGACGGCGATACGCCCGCTATGGCCGGGCGGGGAGGTTCCCTGCCACTGGCAGGGTCGGCAGGCTGACGTCCGGGCCGTTCGCGCGGCCGACCTGGATAGGCTCGGCAGCTGTCACGGTGGGACAAACGCGGTCAAGACGCACGCCTCGTCGTTGGACCAGGTCACGTGGGTACAGTTCGGCTGACCACGACCGTCCTTCATTGTCGCGAGGGCCCGTTATGCCCGACCCCGCCGTCTCGCGACCTGTGTGACGGGAGTTGACTGCAAGCATGTCGTTGCCAGGGATGGTGGCCGCCCCGGAGGGTGTGCCCTGCTTCCTGGCCGACACCTGGTGGTTCGCGCTCACCAGCAGGCTGTCCGACGACAGGTTCGCCGAGCTGGCCGGGCTACGGGCCGCGCAGGGGTTCAGCGCCGTCCAGCTCGTCGTCGGGATTCCGCCCGAGGTGGGCCCGGGCAATGCCAACGCCTGGAGCAGCCACGGCCCTCCCTGGTTCGCGGACGGCCGCCCGAACACGCACTACCTCGACCACGCCAGGCGGCGCATCGAGCGCCTCAACGCCGTCGGGCTCACGGCCGTCGTCTACGGCTGCTGGGGCCACCAGCTGGCCTGGCTCGGCGTTCCCGGCGCCATCGCGTGGTGGGCGCGGCTGGTGGACCGGCTGGACGACCTGGATGTCCTGTACTGCCTGTCCGGTGAGACCAACCTGTGGATCGGCGCCGAGGACGCGCTGCTGCCCGACAGGTCCACCGACGACCTGCGGCTGAGTGCCGCGCGTGCCCGCCTGCCGGGCCGGCTCAAGGGAGTGCTGCGGCCCCTGCGCGCCCGCTACGTCCGCCACCGGCACGCCGCCGCGGCGCGGGCACGCCGCGAGGGCTGGGACGAGGTGCTCGGCACGCTCGCCGCCTCGACCGACCGGCCGGTGCTCGCGCACGTCATCCCGGGCGAGACCAGCGCGGACGCGCTGGACCGCGCCGGCCTGCTCGCCGCCGTCACCGTGCAGACCGGCCACGACCAGGCCAGCCGGCCGCTGCTGTGGGAGTGGCCGGCGCGGATCGCCCAGCGCTTCCCCGGCCGGCCGTTCATCAACCTGGAGCCCTGGTACGAGGGGATCCGTGACGACTTCGGCCCCACCGACCAGCTGTTCGCCTACTGGGTGTCGATGCTCGCCGGCGCGGCGGCCTACTGCTACGGCGCGCATGGGATGTGGAACGCCGGCGACGGCGCGTTCCTGGCGCACTGGGGGAAGCAGAGCCTGGACACCGCGGCCGCGCTGCCCACCGCGGGCCTGCTCGGCGCGAGCCATCGGGTGCTGCTGCGGCACGGACTCCCGGACGCCCGGGGCGTCACGACCGTCGACGCCTCCGGTGGAACGCTCCGCTCGATCACCCGGGCCCGGGCCGACGGCTCGGGAGCCGTCACGTTCTATCCCGACGTGGCGGTCGCCGACCTGCCGGCGCGACCGGCCGGCCGGGACGCCGGTGGCCGGTACTTCGCCCCCGACCAGGGGGAGCTCGTCGCGCAGCCGCCCGGCGAGGGCCCGATTGTCCTGCTCACGTGACGGCCGAAAAACGCCCCCGGGCGGCGTCACCGCCATGGAAGGAACGTCACCAGTGCCCAACGGCTCACGTGTCCGGGTGAGGCGGCCAGCGCTCCCCAGCCCGACGGCATCGATGCCCACGGCGACATTCTGATGACTGCGAGTGCTGACATGACTATGAGAACGATGCGGTCCGCCTCGTCCATCGCGTGGCCGGCGCCCGGTGTGGCGTCCCCACTGTCGTCGGCGGAGGTGCGGGTCGGCGTCGTGGGGACGGGGTACATCGCGCGCGGCCTCGCGCACATGCTGCGCCGATCGTCCCGGCTGCGGCTGTCGCGGGTGCTCACCCGGCGCCCGCTCGACGACGCGGCCGGCCCCTGGGACGGTCAGGTCACCCACTCGGTGGAGCGCCTGATCGCCCAGTCCGACGTGGTCGTGATCACGACGGGCGACGCGGTCCACGGGACCGAGGTGGCGGCCGCGGTCCTGGAGGCCCGGCTGCCGGTGATCACCATGGACGCCGAGCTGCAGGTGACCGCCGGCTCGTACCTGGCGAGCCTCGGACCCATCTTCGAGGCCCAGGGCGACCAGCCAGGCACGCTCGCGCTGCTCGCGCACGAGGCCATGCAGATGGGCGTGACCCCGCTGGTCTACGGCAACATCAAGGGCTTCCTGAACCACAACCCGACGCCGGCGGAGATGGACTACTGGGCGCGGCGGCAGGGTATCTCGCTGACCCAGGTCACCTCGTTCACCGACGGCACCAAGCTGCAGATCGAGCAGACGCTCGTCGCCAACGGGCTCGGCGCGACGATCGCGCGCCGCGGCCTGCTCGGTCCGCGCACCGACACCGTGCGGACGGGTGCCCTCCAGCTCGCCGAGGCCGCCGCGGCGCGTGGCGGGGATCCCCTCAGCGACTACGTGCTGCCCGAGCACGGGAACCCGGGTGTGTTCGTCGTGGCCACCTTCACCGAGGAACTCGGCGAGTTCCTCCACTATTACAAGGTCAGGCTCGGCGACTCGCCATACGTCCTGCTGGAACGCCCTTTCCATCTCTGCAATCTGGAGATCCCGCTGACGATCGACCGGCTGCTGCGCGGAGACCTCATCGCCTTCAACAACGGCCCGAACCCGCGGGCCAGCGTCGCGGCGGTGGCCAAGCGCGACCTGGCGGCGGGGGAGCCGATCGGGCAGGCCATCGGCGGGTTCCAGGTGCGTGGCGAGGCGGTGCTGATCGCCGACGAGCCCGACCACGTGCCCATCGGGCTGCTCGGCGGGGCGACGGTCGAGCGTCCCGTCGCCGCCGGCGAGACCGTGCGCTTCGAGCACGTGGACGTGCCTGAGAGCCTCGCGCTGCGAGCCTGGCGCTGGACGCTGCAGTCGGTCCTGACGCCTCCCGCCGGTGCCGGGGCGCGCGTGCCGAGCCAGCCCTCGTCGCCCGTGCCGCTGGCGAACGGCCGCGCCCAGCGGCACTCCGTCAGCTAACCGCGGGTCAGCTAACCGCGGGTCGACGGGCAGCCGGTCGACGGGCCGCCGGTCGACCGGCGGCGGGTCACCTGCCAGCCGGTCCACTGACGCCAGGCCGACCGAGAGCAGGCCAGCCAACGCCAGGTCCAGAGACGTAGGCACTGCGGCGGACCCCCGGATCGGCGGCTGGGACTCTGGCGTGCACGATGTCAGGCGTAGGTGGTCGCCACCTCCGGTCACACTGACCGCCGTCAGGCCTGCCACGGCCGTGGGCGGCCCGGTCAGCGTCTTCGCCGGTAACCGTGCGACCATTGCGGGGCTTTGCGTAGCTGTGCGGGCGGTTTGGTGAAGACAGGCATATCCGGTGATGGTTTGGGGCCTGACACTACTCTCTAGCTACTGAAGTGTAGAAGGTGGTATCGGAACATCCGCGCACCCGCCCGCCGTTGGCGGGCCGGTTCCGCCGGGACCGGCCCACCACCTGCCGGCCGGTGGCGGCGAGGTCGGGTCGCGCGGGGCGTGCGGGTGGAGGACACAGTGGCCAGGGACGTCGTGAACGGAGACGCCGCGAGGGCGGACGTCGCCGGGGCGGGCGTCCCGGACAGCGCGGACGTGCTGGAGAAGCGGGTCGCGGAGGCGCTCGCCCGGCTGGATCTGGAAGCGCGGGTCCGGCTGCTCACCGGCGCGTCGTTCTGGCGGACGTGGCCATCGCCTGACGGCGGGCTGCGGGCGATGGTGCTCTCCGACGGCCCGGCCGGCGTTCGCGGCGAGCGTGCCGACGAGCGGGAGCCGTCCGCCAACCTGCCGTGCCCGTCCGCGCTCGCGGCGACCTGGGACGAGCCGCTGCTGCGCCGCGTCGGTCGGCTGCTCGCCGCGCAGGCCAGGGCGAAGGGCGTCGACGTCGTGCTCGGCCCGACCGTCAACCTGCACCGCAGCCCGCTCGGCGGCCGCCACTTCGAGTGCCTCTCCGAGGACCCGCTGCTGACCGCGCGGCTGGGCGCCGCGCTGGTACGTGGGATCCAGGCGGGCGGCGTCGCGGCGACCGCGAAGCACTACGTCGCGAACGAGTCCGAGACGGACCGGTTCACCGTCGACGTCCGCGTGGACGAGCGCGCGCTGCGCGAGGTCTACCTCGCGCCGTTCGAGGCGCTGGTCCGTGAGGCCGGCGTATGGGCGGTGATGGCCGCGTACAACAGCGTGGGCGGCGCGACGATGACCGAGAGCGCGTTGCTGCGCGGCCCGCTGAAGGACGAATGGGGTTTCGACGGCCTGGTCGTCTCCGACTGGATCGCCACCCGCTCGACCGTTCTGTCCGCGCTGGCCGGCCTGGACCTGGTGATGCCGGGCCCGGGGGGTCCATGGGGCCCGGCCCTGGTCGCCGCGGTGYGGGACGGGAGCGTCCCCGCCGAACTCGTCGAGGACAAGGCCCGCCGCCTGCTGCGCCTGGCCGCCCGCGTCGGCGCCCTGGCCGGTCCGGCCGGCCCTGACCAGGCCACCGGCGCCGAGGAGACGGTGGGCGAGAGCGACCGGGTCGGCGCCGCCGGCGACGAGGGGGCCGACCCTGCCGGTCCATACGCGCGCGACCTGCTGCGGCGGGCGGCGGCGGGCGGCATGGTGCTGCTGCGCAACGAGGGCGGGCTGCTCCCGCTCACCGCCGCGGGCGACGCGTCCGGTGAGATACGCCGGGTCGCCGTGATCGGGCCGAACGCCACGCTGCCCCGTGGGCAGGGCGGTGGCAGCGCCACCGTCTTCCCGCCGCACCTGGTCGGCCCGGCCGACGGGCTGCGGGCCGCGCTTGGCGAGGACATCGAGATTGTCACCGCCACCGGTGTGCGCGCGGAGCCCTGGCCCGCGCCGCTGTCGATCGCGGGCGCGCGCGACCCGGAGTCGGGCGAGCCGGGTCTGCGGGTCCGCTTCTTCGACGAGGCCGGGAAGCTGCTGCGCAGCGAACGGCGGTTGTCCGGCCGCCTGCTGTTCATGGACGACCCGGTGCTCGCCAGCTCGGCCAGGGTGGAGGTGACGGCGCTGCTGACCGCCCGGGCGAGTGGTCACCACCCGCTCGGCTTCGCGGGCATGGGCCGGTTCTCGCTGCGCGCCCTCGTCGGCGTCGCGACCACGGGAGACACCGGCACCAGTACCGGCACGGGCACGGGCACGGAGACCGTGCTCTACGACGACACGCTCCAGCCACCCGACGGGGACATCGTCGCGGCGTTCCTGCGCCCGCCGGTCTGGTGGGCCGGCATGGACCTGACGGCGGGCGAGGACGTGCTGCTCACGTTGCGCCATGACCTGCCGGCGGGGATGCCGCTCGCGTCGTTCGCGCTGCTGGGCGAGGACCCGTCGCCGCCCGGCGCGCAGGAGCTCGAGACCGCCGTCCGGCTCGCCGCCTCGGCCGATGTGGCGGTCGTCGTCGTCGGCACGAGTGACCGGGTCGAGAGCGAGGGCGTCGACCGCGCGGGCCTGGGCCTCCCGGTCGAGCAGAACGAGCTGGTGCGCCGGGTGGCCGCCGCCAACCCCCGTACGGTCGTGGTCGTGAACGCGGGCGCGCCGGTGCTCCTGCCCTGGCGCGACGAGGTGCCGGCCGTGCTGCTGTCCTGGTTCCCGGGACAGGAGTTCGGCGCGGCGCTCGCCGACGTGCTGCTCGGCCGCGTGGAGCCCGGCGGCCGGCTGCCGACGAGCTGGCCGGCCAGGGCCGAGGACTGCCCGGTCTGGTCGGTCACACCGGTCGACGGCGCCCTGGACTACGGCGAGGGTATTCACGTCGGCTACCGGGGCTGGTCCCGGCGCGCCGTGGGGTCGTCGCCCGACGGGCCGGCGGCGGCGGGCTCTCGGCTCGCCGCCTCACCGCCCGACGGCCCGGCTTATCCGTTCGGCCACGGCCTCGGCTACACCACCTGGGTGTACGAGTCGCTCGACGTCCCGGCGGCCGTCGCCCCGAGCGAGGCGGCGCGCGTGCGGGTCACCGTGCGCAACAGCGGTGACCGTCCCGGCCGCACCGTCGTCCAGGCGTACCTGAGCCGCGAGGACTCAGCGCTCGAGCGTCCCGCGCTGTGGCTGGCCGGCTTCGCGACGGCCGACGCGGCTCCCGGTGAACAGGTCACCGTCTCGGTCGAGATCGCGCCGCGCGCCTTCCAGCACTGGCGGCCGGCGAGCGACGGCGACGGCGCGGGCGGTTGGTCGACCGAGCCGGGCACCTTCACGATCGGGGTCGGCCAGTCCAGCGCCACGCTCACCCTGCGCGACGCCGTCGCCGTGGTGACGCCAGCCTGACCGCCGCCGCGCTCGCTCGGCCGCCATGACCGTCGCCTGGGCCGCCGGCCGGGTCGATGGGCGGGTGGGGCACCCGGCCTGCCCGGCCTGCCCGGCCTGCCCGGCCTGCCCGGCCTGTCGGGCCGCTGACGTAAAAAAGGGGAAGCTAGCTTCCTGTCCCGGGATCGGACTGCCTGTCATGTTTTGGGGCATGGTGATTCGTCCCCATGCGGCCGGGGTACGCAAGGCACCGCAGGGCCGGCATTGCCGCCAATGGTTTCCGGAGGCGCACTGGATGGGCATGATCGCAGCTCCTTCGGCCGATCCGCCGAGCTGGGGACGCATGTGATCGACGGCAGTGGAAACACCGATGGCACCACGAGTGGGTCGGATCCGGACGCCGACGGGGCGTCTGGCGACGCCGAGGCCGCTGGCGGTGAGGTGTTGATGGCGCTGCGGGTCGATGGCGCGCCGGAAGCCGTGCCGCGGGCTCGTCGGGAGATCTCCAGCCGGCTGGCCCGCGCGACCCTGCCCATGCGTGACCTCATCGGCGACATCAAGCTGCTCGCTGGCGAGCTGCTGACCAACGCCGTGCTCCATGGTGAGCCTCCCGTCCATCTCCGGCTCGTCGCCCGTGGCACATCGCTGCGGGTGGAGGTGGCCGACACCAGCCAGGTGGCCCCCCTGCGCGCCCGCAGCAGCGCGGACACGATGACCGGCCGCGGGCTGGCGCTCGTCGCCGCCATCGCGGCGAGGTGGGGGACGGACGTGCACCGGCACGGCAAGGTCGTCTGGGCCGAGGTCGACCTCGTCGGCGCCGAGGAGCCGGGCGGCCAGGCCGGCTCGTACCCCGCCGGCTCGGCCCCCTCCAGCCCGGTCGAGACCGGGCTGGAGGGGGCAGGACCGGCGGGGACAGGCCTGGACGGTGCCGCCGTCCCCGCCGCGCAGGCCGAGTCCGGGCCTGGCCGCGGTGGCGGTCGAAGCGCCGACCCGGCCGTGGCGACGGCGCCGGCGGACGCCGCGACGACGGAGCACGGCCTGGGCTCGCCGCCGCGCTACCGCGTCAGCCTCGGCGACGTCTCGACCGACCTGCTGCTCGCCGCGAAGAGCCATGTCGACAACCTCGTCCGCGAGTTCACCCTGGCCGCGGTGGGCGGGATCAACGGCGAGAGCGCCCCGGTCCCGCCGGAGCTGGCGGAGCTGATCCGGACGGTGACCGAACGGTTCGGCGAGGCGAGGCAGGCGATCCGCCGGCAGGCGCTGGCCGCCGCCGCGGCCGGGCAGCCGCGCACCCAGCTGGAGCTGCGGTTGCCGGCGAGCACCGCCGAGGCCGGCGAGGAGTACCTGGCGGCCCTCGACAAGGCGGACGAGTACGCGCGGGAGGCGCGGCTGCTCACGCTGGCCTCGCCGCCGGCGCATCGAGACTTCCGGCGCTGGTACGTCTCCAGTCTGGTCACCCAGCTGCGCGCCGCGGGCAGCGGCCAGCCGGTGCCGCCGCCGCTGAGCTTCGAGGAGTACCTGCGCCAGCGGCGAGAGCGAGAGCTGCCAGGCGAGCCCGCCGGCGGGCCCAGCTGATCAGCCCGGCTGACCAGCCCGGTTAGCGAGCCGGGCTGACCAGCCCGGTTAGCCAGCCCGGCTGACCGGCCCAGGCAACGAGCCCGCTGACCAGCCCGGCTGGACAAGGCCAGCTCATCGGCCCGGCTGTGCGATCCTCCTTTCTCCCGGCGGCCTTGATCGACGGCGCAGGCCGCGCAGGCCGCGCCCGGCGCCGGTGAGCGAGCGGGTGGCGTCGGCGGGCGAGCTCGTCGCGACCGGCAGCGAGCGTGCCCGCGACGACGCGCGAGCGTACGAAAAACAATCGTTGAACATGTCAGCGACAACGAGGCTGCCCGGTTGAAGGGGGCAGAATCGGGGCGGCGGGCGCCGATCGAAGCATCAATGTCCTGGTCAGCGGGCTCGCTGGCTGGCCTGCCGGCGGTGCCCGTGGCGGGGAGATCGATGGTGACGCCGTTGTCCGAAGACCTCGGGTGGCGGTTTTGATCACCGGGGTTCCCCGTGTCTCGGGGATCGGCTGGCGATGGGAGCGATCATGGCGGCAGGGCTGCCGGACGAGCACGTCGACGTTCTGATCATCGGTGCCGGACTGTCCGGCATCGGGATCGCGGCGCATCTGCTGTCCAACCAGCCGGGCCGCCGTATAGCCCTGCTGGAGGCCCGCGGCGCGCTCGGCGGGACGTGGGACCTCTTCCGCTACCCTGGCATCCGGTCCGACTCGGACATGAACTCCCTCAGCTACGCGTTCCGGCCGTGGACGGGGGAGAAGTCGATCGTGGACGGGCCTTCGATCCTCCGCTATCTGACCGAGACCGCGCGGACCCACCGGGTCGACGAGCTGGTCAGGTACGGCCACCGGGTGGTCGCGGCCAGCTGGTCGAGCGCGCGGGCCGGCTGGACCGTCGACGTCGCGCTCACCGCGGATGCCTCGCCGGGCGTACCGGCCGCCTCCGCCGCGGCTGGCGCCCCCGCCGGCACGCGGCACGCGGACGCGCCGGGCAGCCCGGGCGGTTCGGGCGACGCCGAGCCGCGGCACGTTCGGCTGACCTGTGACGTCCTCGTCGGCGCCACCGGCTACTACCGCTACGACCGGGGCCATGAGCCGGACTTCCCCGGCCGCGCGGCGTTCCCCGGCCGGGTGGTGCATCCCCAGCACTGGCCGGACGACCTCGATCACACCGGGCAGCGGGTGGTGGTGATCGGCAGCGGCGCCACGGCGATGACGCTCGCGCCCGCGCTCGCCGAGCGGGCCGCGCACGTCACGATGCTGCAGCGCTCCCCGACGTATGTCGCCTCGCTGGCCACCTCCGACTCGCTGATGAGCGGCCTGCGGCGCGTGCTGCCGGACCGGTGGGCCGCCTGGCTGGTCCGCTGGCGCAACATCCTGCGCAACCAGCTCGTATACCGGCTCAGCCGGAGCCGCCCCGAGATGGTGCGGCGGGAGCTGCTGGCCGGGGTCGCCAGGGCGCTGCCGGACGGCTACGACGTCGCCACGCACTTCACCCCGAGCTACGGCCCGTGGGACCAGCGGCTCTGCGTCGCGCCGGACGGCGACCTGTTCCGGGCGATCTCGGCCGGGAACGTCGAGGTCGTCACCGACCATGTCGACACCTTCACCGAGCGGGGCATCCGGCTGAGGTCGGGCCGGGAGCTCGCCGCCGATGTCGTCGTCACCGCGACGGGCCTGCGGCTGCGGATGTTCGACGGGATCGCGCTGACCGTCGACGGCGAGACGGTGCGCGTGCCGCGGCGGCGGGTCTACAAGGGCATGATGCTCGAGGGCGTCCCCAACTTCGTCTTCGCCTTCGGCTATGTCAACGCGTCCTGGACGCTGAAGGTCGACCTGGTGGCCGAGCATCTCGGCCGGCTGCTGCGCTATCTCGACCGGCACGGCTATCGCGCCTTTGTTCCCGGCGGTCCCGCCGCGCCAGCCGAGGCCGAGGCCGAGGCCCAGGCCGAAGCCGGGGCCCGGCCGGACGGCGCGAGCCAGGCCGGCGGCGCGCTCGCGGCGACCGGCACGATCCCGGCTGGCCGCGCCGGCGGGGCGGCCGGTGGGACGTCGCTGCTCGACCTGACCGCCGGCTATGTGCTCCGCGACGCGGGAGAGCTGCCCCGCCAGGGCGACCGCCCACCGTGGCGGACCCGGATGAGCTACCTGGCGGACGTCCGCGCGCTCCGGTTCGGCCGGGTGACCGGTCCCGACCTGCGTTTTCTCTCCCTGCCCGAGACGGCACCCGAAGCGGTCGCCGGAGGGCCGGCCGCCGACGTGTGCCCGGTGGTGCCGGAGCCCCGCGCGGGCACGGGCAGCTCGCCATCCGGCGGCGGCCGGACGCGGGTCCCGGAGCATGCCCGCCGGGGTGGGGCTCGCCACGAGCCGTCCGTCGTGGCTGGGGATCGTCCCGGCGCGGATACCGCGACCGCTGGCGGCGAGGCCACCCGAGACGTCTGACAGGCTTCTCGCTCGGCGGCTGCTTGCCCGGACTCACACGCCGTCGGAAACGGGCCGGGGCGGGCGGTGCCAGCGATTCGCCGGGTCGGCGGGTCGGCGAGTCGCGGGCAGCCGGCCGGCGGCGAGCCGATGCGCGCCATGCCGGGACAGCTCGGGAGCGTCGTCGGCGGCACTGATGCTCAGCAGATCCTTGTCGTTGGCGGCGGCGATCACCTCGGCTGCCCACCGCAGCTGGTCGCGCACCTGGCCTCCCGTCGGATCGACGCCGCGTCGCCGCGGACCACCGGATCTGGCTCGTTGTTCAATCCTGTCTACGAACATCTACGACACTGTAAATCTCGTCTACGTGTTCAGTCGGCTACATCATGTTGTCCTTCCATGGCTCTTGGTGACGACTCGATGCCTTTCGGTGGTCATCGACGCCATGCGGGCACCCGCCGAGAGCCCGCCGAGGGTGGCGGGCGGCCCTCCGCCGGGCCGGCCGGGCGCAACACGGGCCCGCCGCGACGGCGGACGGCTCAGGCCCGCCGCCAGCCCGGCGAGTGGCTGRTCGTGGCTGGCGATCCCACGGGCGAGGGTCATTGACGGGGCGGGTCGGAATCTCCGGCGACGTTCGGCGGCGGCCCACCGGTGCCCAGCGGCGCGCGGACTCCGGTGCCGCCGGGTGCTTTATGGGCCCGTCACCTGCGCGGACGACCCTATTGGCATCACCGGGCGACGGCTCGCCGGAGAATCGCTGCCGGGCAGCGCCTTTGTCTTCCTGTGACCGGTGCCACTCATTCCTTTGGAGTCGGTGCAAAAGAGTGGAATGTGGCCCGGACCACTCGCCTGCCGCCGGTGGTCATTGGCTTGTCTCGCATGCGTCAGAGGTCACCTCCGTTCGTCCTACAAAAGCCTCGAAATGTAGTTCAGAATGGGATTGCGGCCGCCGGGGAAATGCGGTCGCGGTCACACCTGCCCCAGGAGAACGACATGAGCAACGACACCTCCACCATCACCCGCCTGCGGTCGCAGGCCGCCTCTCGGCGGGTCGCCCGCCGTCAGCGCCGGGCCCTCGAGACCTACCTCGCCCAAGACACCCTCTCGCCGAACGCTCGCCACGAGCTCGAGGTCATCCTCGTCCGCCAGGGCCCGTCCCTGTAGGACCTGGGCTCATCCGCGCCGCCAGCCCGCCGCGTATGGCGGTGGCCAGGGGCGCGGGGCCGGGCGTTTCGATCGGCTCGAATTCGGCGCCTTCCCGAATGCCGGTGGTACCGGTTTCGAGGGGGCCGCGACGAGGCTCGCCGGATACGGGCCTGAGTGACCCACGACACGGGCGGCGCGTGAGGACCGGACGACCAGGTGCCGGGCGAAAAGGGCACCGAAGAGACAGACACCGAGTTATCCGCGACACATCCGCGACGCCGCCCGTCCGCGGACGTTGCGCGAGAAAAGCATGACGGCCGTCACGAGCCGCCAGCACCTTTCGGAGCCGACCGGGACTTCCCGGTCGGCTCCGGGTGTTTCTGGGCTGTCACGGCCGGCTTCGGCGACATCGCCGACATCGCCGACAGTCCGGCGCGCACGGCGCGGGCCATCCCGCGGCCCACGAACTCATGGTGGTTTCGCGCCGCCGGCACGCCATGCTGGGCGCGCGCGTCCCTGCGCCCCAGCGTCACTCTCTGTCGCGAGTCTGACTGTCCGCGACGGCCAGGGCCGCGGCGTCGTCGCGGGCGCCCGCTCCTCGAACCCGCCGATATCAACGTGGCCCGGGAAGCGGACGCGACCAGCCAGTACCTCTCCCTTCTTCGACAGATGGCAATCGGACGACTACCGTGCGTGCCAAATTGATGGTGACCGACTGTCGTAGCGAAGGGTCCGAGGGCGTATGGTCCGCAAGTCCGCGCCAGAGCAGGTCGAGACGGTCGTCGTCGGGTCGGGCTTCGGTGGATCGGTCACCGCGTTCCGGCTCGCCGAGGCCGGCCGTGATGTGCTGGTGCTCGAACGAGGCCGGGCCTACCCGCCGGGCGCCTTCCCGCGTACGCCGCGCGAGGTGGCCCGCGAGTACTGGAACCCCGGCGAGGGCAGGCACGGCCTGTTCGACATCTGGTCGCTGGGCGGGTTCGACGCGGTGGTGTCCTCCGGGCTCGGCGGCGGCTCGCTGGTCTTCGCGAACGCGCTGATGCGTGCCGACGAACGCTGGTTCGTCCAGCCCGACGCGCGGTCGAGCCGCCGGGGGACCACGGCCGGCGGCCGCGCGGGCACCGAAGCCGCGAGCCGGACCCGCGGCGCCGGCGGGTCGGCTGGCGCCAGCTCGCGGCGCCGGGCAGCCGCCGGTCGACCGTGGCCGATCAGCCGCGCTGACCTCGAACCGCACTATGCCGCGGTCGAGAAGATGCTCGGCGCGACGCCGTTCCCGGCCGGGCGCCCCGGTTACGAGGCCGCCGAGCGGACCACCGCGCTGCGCGCCGCGGCCGAGCGGATGGGGCTGGAATGGCGGCAGCCGGCGCTCGCGGTCAGCTTCGCCGCCCGCGGCGTCACCGCGCCGGGGCTCGCGCTCCCCGAAGCCCCTTACGGCAACGTGCACGGCCGCGCCCGTGCGACCTGCCAGCTCGCTGGCGACTGCGTCCTCGGGTGCAATCACGGGGCCAAGAACAGCCTGGACCACACCTACCTGTCGGCGGCGGCCTACCACGGCGCCGAGATCCGCACGCGTTGCGAGGTGCTGGCGATCGCGCCGGACGTCGACGGCGGCTGGGTCGTCACCTACGCCGAGCACCACGGCGCCGTCGACGGCACGTCGCGTGACCTGGCCATGCTGCCGGCGCGCACGGTGCGCTGCGCGCGGGTCGTGCTGGCCGCGGGCGCGCTCGGTTCGACCTACCTGTTGCTGCGCAGCCGGGCCGCGCTGCCGGGGCTCAGCCCGATGCTCGGGCACGGCTTCAGCGGCAACGGCGACGCGCTCGGGCTGGTGGCCGGCGCCCGGCGCGAGGACGGCTCTGCGTGGTCGCTGGGCGCCGCCCCAACGGTCACCTCGGCCGTCGCGGTGCCGGACGGGCCGGACGGTGAGCCCGGCTTCCACATCCAGGACGCCGGCGTCCCCGCGTTCGTCGCCTGGCTGCTGGCGGGCCACCGGGCCGCCGGCGGAGGTGACGGCGGCCTGCGGGGCGGCCTCGTCCACCCACTGCGGCTCGCCCGAGACTGGGCCGCCCAGCGGCTGCGCGGCGGCCCGGACGACCTGCGCGGGCAGCTGTCCCGGCTCGCCGAGGCCGGCGCGGAGGGGGCGGCCATCCTGCCCCTGCTCGCGATGGGCCGGCCCGCGGCCGACGGCGTGCTGCGGCTGGATGGCGACCGGCTCGGCCTCGAACGTGCGGGCGCCGACCGGGACGTGGACGCCGAGCGGATGCGCGCGGCGATGGCGCGGCTGGCCGACGGCCTCGGCGGCCGGCTCGAGTCGCACTCGCTGGCCACGGCCCGCCGTCGGGTCACCGCCCATCCGCTCGGGGGTGCCCCGATGGGGGACAACCCGCGCGACGGCGTCGTCGACCGGCTTGGCCAGGTCTTCGGCCACCCCGGTCTGTACGTCCTGGACGGCGCCGCACTGCCCGGGCCGCTTGGCGTGGGCCCGGCGTTGACGATCGCGGCGTTCGCCGATCTCGCCGTCCAGCGCATGCTGGGCGAGAGCCGCGGCCGGGCCGGCGGAGTGCCCAGTCCTCGCGCGGCGGGCGGCCGGACAGCGGCCCGAGGCACGCCCACCCGTGGCGCCGCCGTGGCGACCGCCGCGGGGAAGAGCACGGCCGGGAAGAGCACGGCCGGGAAGAGCACGGCCGGGACGAAGAGCACGGCAGGGGCGAAGAGCACGGCGGCCAGGACGAAGAGCGCCGCGGGGGCTGGTTCTGCCGGGACGAGGGCCACGGGAACGGGTACAACCCGGACCGGCGTGACCCGGACCAGCGCAACCCGGTCCGGTGCGGCCAGGATGGGCGCCGCGAGCGCGGGCTCGGTGAGGACTCCAGGCGCCGCGGCCGGCACATCGGCGGCTGGAGCCGGCCGGTCCGCAAGCGTGACGTCGGCCGAGATTCCGTCGCCCAGGTCGGACGCGGCGCCGGCGGCGTCGGCGCGCGGGAAGGCGCGCCAGCCGCTGGTACCCAGGACGCCGGCGGCCGCCAGGGCGGCCGCGGCCACGGTGGTTCCCGCCTCCACAGGTCCTACGACCGCGGCGATGACCACGACGAGTCCGGTCCCGGCGGCCGCCACGCGTCAGGGCGCCGGACGAGCCGCCGCCGTCAAGGCGACGGCCATCGACACGGCCAGCCAGCGCGGGTCATCCACCGGTTCGACCGGCCAGGCCAAGGCGAGTGGTGTGGCTGGTGTCTCCAAGGCGAGTGGGGCGACTGCCGCGACCGACGGCGTCAAGCCTGGTGCCGTGGCGAGCGTGGCCAAGGGGAGCGGCCTGGCGGGTGCGGCTACGGGGACCAGCGCCACCGGTGGGAAGGACATGACCGGCGCCGTCAAGGGGAGTGGGGCTGCCAGCGCGGGCAAAGCGACCAAGGCGCCCGGCACGACCAAGGCGACGAAGGCGCCCGCCGCGACGAAGGCGCCCGCCGCGACGAAGGCGCCCGCCGCGACGAAGGCGCCCG
>NZ_MOMC01000049.1 GCF_001983105.1 Pseudofrankia asymbiotica
GCCCTGTTCGCCGTCTACCAGGCACTCGCCCGCCTCATCGGTGTCGCCGCCGACACCACCGGCACCCCACCCGAAAAGATCAGCTTCCGCCGCGCCCTCGCCGCCGCGTCCGACTCCATCCGGACCGCGGCCTTTTCCCCCTGACCAGGCACTCCTCGCGTTCCTCCTCGAGATCCTCGACCCCCGCCAGACCATCCGGACCCGCCCCGACCGCACCGCACCCCGCAGGACCCGCAGACCCAGCGACTACCCCCGCCGCAAGCCCGACGATCCACCCACCCGAGCCGTCACCCACCGCCTCGAACTGCACTGCCTCGACTTCCGATGACCAACCATCCCTCAAACCTCCAAAGGATCATTTAACCTATGGCCATTGCCCTCTGGCGTGATCGGTTGGCGGCGGATCTGGGTGCATATTCCCGAGAACGGGGCCGACTCCCGCCAGGTGCTCTATAAGATCAACATGGGGACGGGTACCGTCAAGACCCGTGCGGTCAACCAACACTGGGAAAAGGATGTGTGGTTCGATCTTGGTTCGTACCAGCTGAGCGCCGGCGCGTCGGTGTCGCTGTCGAACGTGACGGACCGGGACTGGCACGACGACAACAACAACCCCGTCGCCGTCGACGTGTCCTGGGACGCTGTCGCGTTCACGCCGTCCAGCAAGCCCGCGGTCGACTACGTCGCCCTGGGCGACTCCTACTCGGCCGGCCAGGGCGTCGAGCCGTACTACGGCAACGACGACTGCCACCGAAGCCCTCAGGCCTATCCCACTACCGTCTTCTCGACGCAGATCGGCCAGCACCCGGAAACAACGAGTTCCACTTCGTCGCCTGCGGCGGCGCGATCATCAGCGACGTCAGGAGCACCAGCGACGTCACCTATCCGCAGAACGAGATGCCGCAGCTGAGGACCGGCTGGGCCGACGAGAACACGACCCTCGTCACGATATCGATCGGCGGGAACGACGCTCGTTTCGCCAAAGTCGTTTCTGCCTGCATTGATCCGCTTTCTGTTACTTTCTGCCTGGACCCCGGCTTCCACCTCGACGGCGATTCGGATCCGCTGGTGGACTCCGAGCCAGATGTCATCAATAACCTCCTGACTCCGCTGACGCAGCTCTATCAGAATATCCATACGCTCGCGCCCAACGCCCAGATCGTCGTTCTCGGATATCCACATCCCATGACGACCGGCCTCGCGGTCAGCGCCGACATTGCCTGTGGCCTCACGAACGTCCCAATGCGGCAGTGGTTCGCTCAGATGACCGACCTCCTCAACTCCGTGACCCAGCAGGCCGTGACAGCCGCCAACGTCGGCGCCGTATTCGTCAACCCGACGAGCACCTTCGCCGGCCCGCCGGCCCACGAGGCATGCGTCCCTGATCATTCGCAGGAATGGATCAACGCCCTCACCGTCCTGGAAAAGGGAACACTCCATCCGGATGCCACTGGCCATGGGGCCTTCGCGTCGCTCATCAACGCGGCCCTGTGACGATGCGTACCTCTGAGGACCAGCGCTCGCGATCACCGGTCCCGCCTCCTGGGAAGACGCGGTACCGGATCAGGCTCCATACCACCCGAGGCGGCAGTCGCACAGGCTTCGGCGGCGGGTGCTACTCGTTCGTTCTATGGGCTCTGGCGGCTGTCGTCGCGGCCGCCGGCTGCACCGTCGTGCCGGATGAGAAGCCCAGCGAGCTGGAAAAGGCCAAGCTCGCCGATCTGAAAAATGACCCCATATACACAAAGCCTATTGTTCCCGGTGCCACGCAGGTCTCGCATATCCCGATCATGGGCTCCGAGACCACTCCGGCGCAGGTCATCGTCATCGCGCATATCCCGACAGGCAGAGACCCGATCGAGGAACTGACAGCTCTGTTGGCACGGCTCACCAGGCAGGGCGTCACCATGGTCGATCTCACATGTGCTCCGCCGACCTATTCCGTCTACGGGACAAAGATTGTGCCGTCGAGTTGRCCCTACGTGAAAGAGTGGCCCGCCGGTGTCCACGTCTACGCGCAGCTTGGCCCTGACAATCACATCGGGCACATACAGGCGCCCTTGTTCCAGGTCGTCCTTGATCCCGGCCGCGGTGGCCCGGCGCCGACGCCGACACCGGTCCTCACCCCATCCATCTCCGGCGACTGCCCACCCGGCCTGCGCCTACCGGACTGACCACCGCTGACCGCGGCACCGGAAGCCGCGGTACCGGCGCGGCAGAGATCCACGCCGTCGACGCTGTAGTTCTTCGAGCAGCGCAACGCTACCGGGCCTCTCGGCGGCGATTGCCAGGATGCGCTGGCGCGCCTGTGCRCTCGGTTTACCGACAAACCCAGCATCGACGCCAAGGCCAAGGCGGCCAACCTGGACTGCCCGGCCAGCGCCCCGACCAGGGCGACCGGATTCGGACAGGTGGATCGCACAGCCAAGCCCTGACGGTCGTGAGTAGTGGTGACTGGAACCGGACCGTTCCTTGTGGATTGTGCACCTGCACGTCACGAAAAGGGCGTGCCAGTCTGACGAAATTCGGAACGGTTGAGTGGGACTGAGCATGGGTGAACTCGCCGTTCACATGCTGACCTTGGCCTTCTTAGAACCGGAGAAAGACACGGAATGCTCACGACGGATGACATCGAGAATAACCTTAGGAATGCGGCGCCGATCTCCAGGTGGGATCTCGCGGCACCACCTGACTTTGTTCGGCGAATGCGTCTTGACATAGATCGCCGGCGTCTCCGACGTCGACTGGCTGTCACAGTCATGATCGTTTGTGTCGCGTTTGCCCTGGTGGGATTTGCGGCGGTCTGGTAATAGGGGTCCGTTCCGCCGCTGCCGGGCAGCCAACGCGTCCCTGGTGGTGAGCAACCCGAAGCGACAGGTGAGCGAGGGTGTGTACCACAATAGGCGCATGACAGCGGTGCGCGGATGAGGCGGCCCGGATGACGCCGCCCGACGTGCCGGTCTCGGACCGGACGGCGACGATGATGACGGCGCGCGAGGCGGTACGAGATCGCCCGACGGACGAGGCGGTGAGCCCGAGCCTCGAGGACCCGGTGGCGCGGGGCGCGAGCGAGCTCATCGGCGGGCCGCCGGGGCGGCATGCCGTGCTGCCCGACCGGCGGACCTGGTGGACGCCGGTGCGGGTGTTGCTCGCGCTGACGATCGTCGTCTGCGGCCTTGGCTACGCGCAGAAGTCGACCTGCCGCGACACCCGGAACTGGACGCACGAGTACCAGTACACGCGGATGTGCTACTCGGACGTCGTCGCGCTCTACTCGCAGGAGGGCCTGAAGGACGGCAAGGTCCCCTTCCTGGACTACCCGACCGAGTACCCGCCGCTGATCGGCGCGACCATGGAAGTGGTCGCCGCCGTATCGCATATCGCTCCGCCGCAGAAGCCGGTCTACCGGACCGAGAACGGCGAGCAGGTCATCGACCACTGGACCATCGACGCCCGCTCCGCGCTGTTCTACGACCTGACCGCGCTGCTCTTCCTCTGCTTCGCGGTCGTCGCGGTCGTCGCCGTCGCCAAGACCGCCGGGAGGCGGCGGGTCTGGGACGCGGCGCTGTTCGCGCTCGCGCCGACGATGGTGCTGCACCTGCTGACGAACTGGGACATCGTCGCGGTCGCGTTCGGGGCCGTGGCCATCTACGCCTGGTCCAGACGGGCGCCGGTGGCCGCCGGCATCCTGCTCGGCCTCGGGGTGGCCACCAAGCTCTACCCGGTGTTCTTCCTGGTCGCGATCGGTGTGTTGTGCCTGCGTACCGGCCAGCTGCGCGCCTTCGGCCGCGCGGTCGCCGCCACCGCGGTGACCGTCGCCGCCGTCGTGCTGCCGACGTACCTCGTCGCCGGCTACTTCACCGGTGACCACCGGACGCACGGCGGCATCCTGTCGTCGCTGGGGTCCGGTGGCT
This sequence comes from Pseudofrankia asymbiotica, assembly GCF_001983105.1. Classification (GTDB taxonomy): domain Bacteria; phylum Actinomycetota; class Actinomycetes; order Frankiales; family Frankiaceae; genus Pseudofrankia; species Pseudofrankia asymbiotica. The sequence goes on from NZ_MOMC01000049.1 coordinate 3,915, forward strand.
GGTTCGGCATGCTCGACGGGCATGCCGACGGTGCCCAGAACGCGGTGGCGCGCTTCATCGACCTCAACGAGCATCGCCCCGCCGACTGGGACTCGCTCGCGTTCGCCGTGCAGTGGCTGGCCGGTGCGTATGACCCGGGTTGGTTCGGCGGCCCGCATCTGATCGTCATCGTGCTGGCCACAGTCGGCCTCGCCGCCGTCACCGCCGGCCCGTGGGTACGCGCGCGCTGGGCCGAGGCGGGGGACGACGACGCGGCGCGGGACGCGTCCGGCGGCACGGGCGGCGCCTCGACAGGCATGATCGACGGCGTCCGCGGGACCACGCTGGCCGTGGGCGCCGCCGGCTGGCTGGTCGTGGTCGTCGTCACGCCGGTCCTGCTGACGGCGGTGCGCGACCACGGCATACCGGTGTCGGTGCTGAACGCCATCACGATGGTCGCGCTGCTCGCCGCGATCGCCGCGATCGCCGCGCTGTGCTGGTTCGCGCCGCGTCGCCCGCGCCTGCCGCAGGTCCTGTTCCTGCTCGTCGTCGCGTTCCTGGTGACCAACAAGGTGTTCTCGCCGCAGTACACGCTGTGGCTGCTGCCGCTGTACGCGCTGGCGAGGCCCAGGTGGCGTGCCTTCCTGGTCTGGCAGGCCGCCGAGGTCTACCTGCTGTTCATGCGGTTCATGCACTTCATCTACAACGACACCAATGGCGTGCGCGGGGTCTCCCGCGGCTGGTTCGTCGGCGCGGTCGCGCTGCGTGACCTTGTGCTGCTGGTGCTCGCGGGCCTGATCGTCCGCGAGATCCTGCGTCCCGAGCTTGACGTCGTGCGGGCCAGCGGCGTGGACGACCCGGCCGGCGGTGTGCTGGACGGAGCCGCCGACGTGTTCGGCCCATATCGGCGGCCGACGCGGCGGGTCCTCGTCGGTGAGGTCATCGCCGACCCGTCCGGGTCCGGTGACCTCTGGGCGGATGCCGCGTCGGACGCGGCGCCGGACGTGGCGACGGGCGCCGACGAGCGCGGGCGACCCGACGAAGGCGGAGGCGGCGGCGCCAGCGGCCCGCCCGACGAGGACATTCTGGAGCCGGGCGCGTTGTTCCGGCCGCGCCGGGCTGATCCCGAACCCCAGTGAGACCCCTGCGCCCGCGGGATCCGATGAGTCCGCGGGATTCCATGAGTGCGCCTGGTGCGCCTGGTGCGCCTGGTGCGCCTGGTGCGCCTGGTGCGCCGGGTCCGCCTGGTCCGCCTAGTGCGGAGAGTCGGGTGAGTCCGCCCGGCCCGGTGAGTTCACTGGCACGGCTGGCGTCGTCCGCGAGCGACCTGTGGGCCCGGCTGCCTGAGGCGGCGCGGGCGACGCTGCCGCTGTGGTTCGCCAGCCGGGTGGCGGTCGCGCTGCTGTCGCTGGCCGCCGCGCGGGTCGCGGTCGAGGGCGCGATGGGCAAGGTGCCCACGTTCACCGAGCTGTGGGACCGCTGGGACGTCGGCCTGTTCACCAAGGTCGCGCACTACGGCTACGTCTCGCCGCGCTACTCCGACAAGACCGAGGTCGACTTCCCCGCCTTCCCGCTCGCGATCCGGCTGGTCCATTTCGTCGTGCCGAACTGGATCATCGCGGGACTGATCGTGGTGTTCCTGGCCGGAGCGGTCGCGTCGGCGGCGATCTGGCGGCTGGCCGCGGACGACGGCGGCCCCGCCGCCGGCCGCGCGGCGGTGCTGGCGATGATCTTCGCGCCGTACGCCGTGTTCCTGTTCGCCGGCTACTCCGAGGCGCTGTTCCTGGCGTTCGCGAGCACCTCGTGGCTCGCGGCCCGGCGCGAACGATGGTGGCTCGCCGGTGCGCTCGCCGCCTGCGCCACCGGGACCCGGGTCACCGGCATCCCGCTGTGGTGTGGGCTGGTCGTCCTGTACGTCGTCGAACGCCGGCGGATCGGCGCGCCGGTGCTGGCGCGGCCGGCGCTGTCACTGGCGCTCCCGCCCCTGCCGGTGTTCGGCTTCCTCTGGTACCTGCATGGCAAGACCGGGGAATGGAACGCCTACACGGCCGCGATGCGCGAGGGCTGGCACCGCTGGGTCGACTGGCCATGGTCGGGCTGGAGCACGACCTGGGGGTCGGCCTTCCCCGGGGCGGACGGCTCGACGACCTTCACCTGGTTCTGGCGGGCGGAGCTGCTCGCCGTCGTCCTGGGCGTCGTGGTGACGATCGCGTTGCTGTACAGCCGCCGGTGGGCGGAGGCGACGTTCGTCGGCACGGCGACGCTCCTGATGGCCGCGACCAACTACTACGCCTCGGGCGTGCGCACGATGTTGGTCGCGTTCCCGGTCTACCTGCTGTTCGCGCGGCTCGCCGCTCGGTTTCCGAGGGCGGCGCCCGCCTACCTGTGGCTGTCCGGTCCGGTGATGGCCGTCTTCGTGGTCGCCTTCACCCAGGGACGCTGGGTCGACTGACGGGTCCTGTCTCGCCGGCGAGCGTGCCTGTCGGGGCCGATCAAGGTAGGTCAGGCTGGCCGGGCGCCGGCGAGCCGCTGGCGCGAGCCGGTCTCGGTGCCACCGCGGGCAGCGCCACCGCGGGCAGCCGTTTCGGCGGCGGAGGCCGCGTCGCCGGCCCGCGGGTCGGACCGGGCGCGGGCGCGGCGGACGGTGGCGGCGGCACGACGGCCACCGTCGACGCCGGATGCCGGGCGAACCGCCCCGAGGCGTCGGGGCCGGCGTTCGCCGGTGCCAACGCGCCACCGGCCACCAGGACGAACCCGACGACGACGGCTCCGGCGAGCAGCGCGGCCGCGGCCTGTGCCGAGTGCGGCATCACCGGCGTCTCGTCCTCGGCGGGTGCCGGACGCGCCCGGTGTGCCGGACGCGCCCGGTGTGCCGGACGCGCCCGGTGGGAGGTCGCCACCGCCGTAGCCACTCCTTACCCGCGTCGTCTTTCCGCGTCGTCCCGGCCGCGCGTGCCGGCGTCGCGCGGACGGTAACTCACGGTGACGGTCATCGCCGGGAGCGCCGGGTACGCGAGTGGTCCGGGAGCCATCGGTCGGAGGGCGCGCCCCGCCGATAGGGCCACGACGAGGCGGATCGTGCCGCGAGTGCGCCAGGATGGGGACGATGAGTACAGGCGGCGACCCAGAAGGCCGCCCGGCTGGCGGCGCCGACGCCCAGACGGGTGCCCCTGTCGGCGGTGCCGACGGGCGGGACATCCACGATTCGGCTGCCCACGGGCGCGGGCTGACCGGTGCGACGTCCGGCGAGCCTGGCACGGTCGACGCGCCCGCCGGCACGCCTGGCCAAGCCGCCCAGGCCGGCCGGACCGGCCCGGCTGGCGACGGCGAACGGGCCTCGAACGCGCTGGCCTATCCGCTTGCCGGCGGGGCGGCCGCCGCGGTGTTGTGCGTCATCGTGCTGGCGGCCGTCGACCCGTCTCCCGGACGGCACCTGCGCGGTCTGCTCGTCCTGCTCGCGCTCGTCGGTCTGCTCGCGGTCGCCTGGGGGTGGGCGCGCACGGTGTGGCACGGGCCGGTGGCGGACCGCCAGCCCGCCGGCCGCGGTGACCTGTCCGGCGGGGCCGGCGAGCACGTCGAGTAAGCTCAACGCGGCACGGTGCTCGTCCTATGGCGGACGCCGTCGGCACGTTCTTCTCCGCGGCCCACCATGGGTTCCAGTACCAGGGATGTTCCAGTACCGGGACGTAGCAGTAGGGCGCGGAACCAGGAACGCGCATCATTTTCCCTCCTGCCACGGGCGAAGCCCGTGGCCGCCGAGTCCACAGGAGGTGGGTTCAGCCTTGGCACGTCACTACGAGCTGATGGTCATCCTCGATCCAGATCTTGAGGAGCGCACCGTCGCGCCGTCCCTCGACCAGTTCCTCTCCGTCGTCCGCAATGGCGGCGGCGCGGTGGAGAAGGTCGACGTGTGGGGCCGCCGCCGGCTCTCCTACGAGATCCGTAAGAGCCACGAGGGCATCTACGCCGTCATCGATCTGCACGCCGAGCCGGACGTCGTCGCCGAGCTCGACCGTCAGCTCACGCTCAACGAGTCGGTTATCCGCACCAAGGTCATCCGACTGCCCGAAGCGAAGAAGCCGCGCGCCGCCCGTCGGCCGGCCGCCTGACACATCCGCGGGACAGGGGGTACATCCCATGGCCGGTGAGACCGTCATCACTGTCGTCGGCAATCTGACCAGCGACCCGGAGCTCCGATTCACCGCGAACGGGGCGGCTGTCGCGAGCTTCACGGTCGCATCCACGCCGCGCACGCTCGACCGGGCCACCAACGAGTGGAAGGACGGCGAACCGCTGTTCCTGCGCTGCTCGATCTGGCGGCAGGCGGCCGAGCACGTCGCGGAGTCGCTGACCAAGGGCGCTCGCGTCATCGTCCAGGGTCGGCTCAAGCAGCGCTCGTTCGACACCCGCGAGGGCGACAAACGTACTGTCATCGAGCTTGACGTCGATGAGATCGGCCCGTCGCTGCGATACGCGACCGCCAAGGTCGTCCGCGCGGCGCGCGGCGGCGGTGCCGGCGGTGGCGGTGGCTACGACGGCCCGCCGGACGGCGGATACCGCGGTGGTGGTGGTGGTGGTGCCGGCGGTAACGGCGCCAGCGGTGGCTACAGCGGCGGTGGTGCCGGCGGTGCCGGTGCCGGTGCCGGTGCCGGTGCCGGTAGCGCCGGCGGTGGCAGTGGTTACCGCGGCGGTGCTGGCGGTGGCTCCTCCTCCTCCGGGGGCGGCTACTCCGGCGGCGCCGTCGACGACCCCTGGTCGCAGCCGGCCGGCGGATACTCCGACGAGCCGCCCTTCTAGCCCTGTTCGTGGTGCCCAGGCGTTCGGGCCAGGGCGCGCCGACCCGGCTGACCCTGCCCGCCGCCCTTTGGGGCGGCCTGCTCGGGGCCACGATGCCGGTCCGGGGCCGGCCCGGACCTCGAAGGCGCTTCGCGTCCTCGAGGGTGCCCGGGACGCTCATCTGACTTTGTCTGCAATCTAGGAGTGCACAACCATGCCCAAGGCGGCTGTGCGCAAGCCGAAGAAGAAGGTTTGCGTCTTCTGCAAGGACAAGACCGACTACATCGACTACAAGGACACCTCGCTGCTGCGCAAGTTCATCTCGGACCGCGGCAAGATCCGCGCCCGTCGGGTGACCGGCAACTGCAGCCAGCACCAGCGGGACGTCGCCATCGCGGTGAAGAACAGCCGCGAGATGGCGCTGCTGCCCTACACCTCGACCGCGCGCTGAGGAGGGTGACGCCGACATGAAGCTCGTTCTCACCCAGGAGGTGCCGGGCCTCGGCAGCCCCGGCGACATCGTCGAGGTGGCCGACGGCTACGGCCGCAACTACCTCGTCCCGCAGCAGTTCGCGATCGTCGCGACCCGCGGCATCGAGCGCCAGGTCGAGCAGATCAAGCGGGCCAGGTCGGCCCGGGAGGTCCGCGACCTGGGGCACGCGCAGGAGATCGCCGCGCAGCTCAAGGCGCTGTCCGTGACGCTGACCAGCCGAGCGGGCAAGGAGGGCCGGCTCTTCGGCTCGATCACCGCCGGCGACGTCACGGACGCCGTGGCGAAGGCGGGTGGCCCGGCGCTGGACAAGCGGAAGGTCCAGCTGACCTCGCCGATCAAGGCTGTCGGTCAGCACACCGTGGCGGTGTACCTGCACCCCGAGGTGACCGCCCAGCTGACCGTCAAGGTCGCCGCGGCCTGACTCGCGAGGGCGTGACTCGTCGCGGCCTGACTCGCGGCGGCGGTCACGCGATCGTCGGACCGGCATGTCTCGTCTGATACCCGGCTGGATCCTCGGGCCCGGCCGGCAGGCAGACCTCGGATCAGTCGGATGTGGACAAGCGGGCCTCAACTGAGGCGTCCGCGACGCAAGCACGGCGCGACCGAGTACGCGGCGAGGCGTGACCATAGCCAGACACCTGCCCGGTGTCCCGGAAGTCCGGGGCACCGGGCATCGCCGTCTCCGGGCCCGGTCCGGAGGCGTCCTCCGACCTCACCGACGGTGTCGTGCGGCGTCACTGTTGGTGTCCTCAGACGTCGGAGCTGACGCGTCACGTGAGCCACCCATGGTCCTCGTAAGGGGTCGTTTCCCGGGTGGGGAACTTATTCGGAGACTTGGGCGAGCTTTTTTGTATCCACAGGGCGCCAGGACGGAAGCCCAGCCTGACAGGCGATCCAGGGCGGTACGGGGCTGGTCCATCCACAGCTCATCGGCCGTCGTCCCGAGGTCCTCCCCAGGCTGCACCGGCGTTRCCCACAGGTTTTCCACACATCCCTGTGGATAACTTTTTGCCGCACGGTGCCCGCGTTCCCTAAAGTCAGCCATTCAGGGATCGCTACGGAGTGCCGAGCGTGATGCGCGGGGAAGGCGCACGTACCTTCTCTACTTGACGTAACTGTGGCCATCCCGACGCTCCTCCTTGACAGTGGGCAGCCATTCGATCGAACATATGTTCGAAGAGTGGCTCTGACCTGGGCCAGCTCTGACCCGGGCCGGCCTGGCCTGGGCCGCAGGGAGCGGCGGAGAGCGGTGCGAGGCACCGTCAGTGCCGTGCGAGAAGATCGTAGACGGGGGGTGAGGCGAGTGACGGTCACTGACATCTCGCGCAATGGCGGCCAGCCCGTCGAGTTCGACCGGACGCCCCCGCACGACATCCTGGCCGAGCAGAGCGTGCTCGGCGGCATGATGCTGTCCAAGGACGCGGTGGCAGACGTCATCGAGGTCGTGCGCGCCGGCGACTTCTACCGGCCGGCGCACGCCACGGTGTTCGAGGTCGTGGGCGACCTCTATGGCCGCGGCGAACCGGCCGACACGGTCAGTGTCGCCGCGGAGCTCGGCCGGCGCGACCTGTTGGACCGCGTCGGCGGCCCCGGCTACCTGCACACGCTGATCTCCAGCGTGCCGACCGCCGCGAACGCGGGCTACTACGCCAGGATCGTCGCCGAGAAGGCCGTGCTGCGCAGGCTCGCCGAGGCCGGCACGCGCATAGTGCAGCTCGCGTTCGGCCCGGCGCAGGATGTCGACGAGCTGGTCGACCGCGCCCAGGCCGCCGTCTACGAGGTCACCGAGCGCCGTACCACCGAGGACTACTCGCCGCTGGGTGACCTGCTCAACCCGGCCCTCGAGGAGATCGAGGCGATCGCCGGCCACGAGGGCGCCCTCACCGGCGTCCCTACCGGCTTCACCGACCTGGATGAGCTCACCAACGGCCTCCACGCCGGCCAGCTCTGGATCGTCGCCGCCCGGCCCGCGGTCGGAAAGTCGACCCTGGGCCTCGACTTCGCGCGAGCGGCGTCCATCAAGCATGGAATGACGTCTGTCATCTTCTCGCTGGAGATGAGCCGGATGGAGATCACCATGCGGCTGCTGTCGGCGGAGGCGCGGGTCTCGCTGCAGAACATCCGGACAGGCCGGCTGACCGACGACGACTGGGCGCGGCTGGCCCGGCGGATGGGCGAGGTCGCCGAGGCACCGCTGTTCATCGACGACAGCCCGCACCTGACGATGATGGAGATCCGGGCGAAGGCGCGCCGGCTGCGCCAGCGCAACGAGCTGCGGCTGGTCATCCTCGACTACCTGCAGCTCATGTCGTCGCCGAAGAGGGTGGAGAGCCGCCAGCAGGAGGTCAGCGAGATCTCCCGCTCGCTGAAGCTGCTCGCCAAGGAGCTGGAGGTCCCCGTCGTCGCGATCTCACAGCTCAACCGCGCCTCCGAACAGCGCGCGGACAAGCGCCCCCAGGTCTCCGACCTTCGCGAGTCCGGCAGCTTGGAACAGGACGCCGACGCGGTGATCCTCCTGTACCGCGAGGACACCGTCGAGAAGGAATCAGCCCGGGCAGGCGAGGCCGACCTGATCATCGCCAAGCACCGTAACGGTCCGACCGGTACCGTCACGGTCGCCTTCCAGGGCCACTACTCCCGCTTCGTCGACATGGCGAACTGACCGCCGATAGGATGTAGGTTCTCAAAACACCTGTCGGTTTCTCAGATGGGATGTCACCTACATGTCGTCTCCGACATGTAGGTGAGAGAGCCGTCGGCGCGTAGGGCAGAGGTCGTCTGGTCGACGAAGGAAGATCGGCGCCATGTCGACCGATCTTGGGCCGCAGACCCGCCGGACGCGGGTGCGGTACCGCGCCGACAGCGGCCCGGTCGTCGACACGACGTTGGACCTGCTGACCGCAGATGAGGTCGTCGGCGGATTGCCGTTGGCGGAAGGGGCAGCGGCGCTACTCGGGCTGGTACTGGTCGTCGACCGTGGAACGACTGGTGGCCTACTAGAGCCGCCTGGAGTTTGCCCCGGATCATGCTGGCGGACCTCAACCCCGATGTGATCGCGATCGTCGCCCAGCCCTTTCCACCTGATCGAAGCTGACGGTGCTCGCAATCGGCGTCGCGTTCCCGACCTCCTCTTGATCGACGCGGGTGGGGGAGGGATGGTCGTAGACATCAAGGCACCCGAGCGGATGGAAGATCCGCGACGCGCGACGAAGCGCCGGTCCGTGTGTTCAGAAGACGCGGTGAAGGCTTCTGGTGCCACGGTGGTGGCGCCAGCGTTCTGTGGCCGCTCGTGCCCCCGCCGCGTCGAGCGGACAAGGGGGTGGCCGGACCGCTGAGGTCCTCCTCAGCCTGCGAAGGGAGCAGCCGATGCGGGTCCTGTTCACCGCCTGTCCCTTCTTCGGCCACGTCAACACCGTGCTTCCGCTCGCGCTGGCCGCGCGGCGTGCCGGGCACGAGGTTGCCGTCGCCACGGGCGCCGACTTCGGGGAACACATCACACGTCGTGGTCTGACGGCCTGGTCGGTCGGGCCCACGTCCGCCGAGGCGGGGACACCCGGCTCGCCGGCGTATTTCTGGCACACCGCCAGCCAGCGCGCCGTCGACCTGCTCCCCTTGGCCGCCGCGTGGGGCCCGGACCTCGTCGTGTCCGAGGAACTGGAGTTCGCCGGGGCCATCGCCGCGGCTCGCGGCGACTCCCGTCACGTCGTGCACGGGCTGGGAATCGCCGCGGCCGGCGACTGGGAGATGTTCGCCGCGAGCGTCGACGAGCTCGGGAGGCAGTGGGACGTGCCCGACCTCGCCGACGCACATCGCGGCGCGGTCTACCTGTCCATCTGTCCACCGACCCTGCAGCCACCGACCAGGCCGGAGCGCGGGGCGTCGGAGCGCAGGGTGCGGCCGCTGCGCCCCGGTCTCGGCGAGCCCGCGCCGGGCGAGCGGCTACCCGAGGCGCTCATGGCGCTGCCGTACGAGCGCACCATGCACCTCACCCTTGGCACGGTGTTCCACCAGCGTCGACCCGGAGTGCTGGAGGCAGCCATCGCCGGGCTGCGCGAGCTGCCGGTCAACCTCGTCGTCACCGTCGGCCCCGACGTGGCTCCCGATCGTTTCGGCTCACAGCCGCCGCACGTCCTCGTCGAGCGTTACCTCCCGCATGCACTCCTGCTGCCCCGCTGCGACCTCGTCGTCTCCCAGGGCGGCGCCGGGATCCTGCTCGGCACGCTGGCACACGGCCTGCCCCAGCTCGTGCTGCCCCAGGGCGCCGACCAGTTCGACAACGGCGCGGCCGCACAGCGGGCGGGCGTCGCGCTCATGCTCGACGACTCTGTGGTGACCCCRCTCGCGATCACCGAGGCAGTAGGCCAGCTGCTCGGCGACCCGCGGTACGTGGYGGCGGCCCGCGCCGTGCAGAAGGAGATCGACACGATRCCAGGCGCGGACGACGTGCTCAGGTCGATGATCGCAGGCCCCGCGCCGAGGGCCTCTCGCTCCGCCTGGTAGGGAAATGGCGAACCAGTGAGATACCCACCACCGACAGGCCCGCGAGAACAGCCGTGGAAGCGCTGGTCAGCGAGGGCCACAACGACAGCAAGAATGAGAACCTACATAGGAAACGTCTGGGCCGAGGCGACTGGCGATCGCGTCGCTCGGGTCTACTGAGCCTTCTCACCACCTGGATCCACCAGTAGACGCTGCTTCAGGCGGAGAGTCATCGGCCGGGCGGGCCATGAGCACCGCGCCGACTCGGACTCCGACGTCTGCGTCTGCGCCGAGCTCGTCTCGCGATGAGGCTGGGCTACTCCTCGGGGCGCCAGAGGCGGGCGGATGTGTCGCCGGCGGTGGCGAGGATGTCGCGGGTCGGGGAGAAGGCGAGCGCCCGGACGGTGCCGACGTGGCCGGTCGCGAGCTGGCCGAGTGGCTCCGGGATCGCCGGATCCTCGACGTTCCACAGGCCGACCGCCGCGCCGATGCCGGCCGCGGCCGCGAGGGTGCGGCCGTCGGCGGCGAACGCGACCGCCCGGACCTGGCCGCTCTGCCAGCTGGTCAGCTCGGCGAGGCCCGACGGGCGCGCCGGGTCGGTCAGGCCCCAGAGACGGACGGTGCCGAAGCCGGCCGCCGTGGCGAGCGTGGCGCCGTCGGGTGAGACAGCGAGCGACCGCACGTGCCAGCGGTGGTCGGCGAGCGGCGGGCCGAACGGGCGGGGAACCGACGACGTCAGGTCCCAGAGCAGCACGGCGTGGTCCGTCCCACCGGTGGCGAGGATCTGGCCGTCCGGCGAGAACGCGACGGCGAGGACCTTGCCCCGGTGCCCGGTGAGTGGCCGCCCGAGCGGCCGGACGACGTCCCGGTCGGCGGCGTCGAGGTCGAGCCGCCAGAGCCGGACCGTCCCGTCGAGGCCGCCGGTGGCGAGCGACCGGCCGCCCGGGGCGAACGCCACCGAGGTCACCTGGTCGGTGTGACCGCGGGCGATGGCCAGCGGGCGGTAGCCGTGCCCGTCGACGGCGGCCGGGTCCGCCGCGCCGGGAGCGGTGGCCGTCCGCAGCCAGAGCCGCGCCGTGTGGTCGCCGCCCGCGGTAGCCAGCGCATCCCCGCCCGGCGAGTAGGCGACGGCAAGCACCCGGCCCTCGTGGCCGCGTAGCGGTTCACCCAGCTGGGACGCGGCGTGGCCGGTCTCGTGGGCGAGGCGCCAGACCCGGGCGGTGCCGTCCGTGCTCGCCGTCGCGAGCGTCAGGCCGTCGGGGGCGAAGGCGACCGCCGTGACCTGACCGGTGTGGCCGGTGAGCGGCTCGCCGAGCGGGGCCGCGTCGACGACCGGTCCGAGCCCGACCAGCCCGCCGCGCCGCGCGCCGAACCGCCTGGCCTGCCGTCGCCGGCCGGTCGGGTCCGCGACGCCCCCGCCCGCGGGGCGGCCGCCGTCGAACGGGTAGGCGTCGCCGGCCGGCCGGGTTCCGCCAGCCAGGTGGGATGGAACGAAGGTTGTCGCCTCCCGGGTGGGTGGGTCCGTCGTCACGGTCGGCCCGGCCGGGGCCGCGGGCCGGCGGGGATCGGCCGGCAGCGCTCGGGCGGTTGTCTCCTCGCCGCCGGTGTCCGTGTTCGGACTGGCTGGGAGCGGGCTGGCTGGGAGCGGACCAGCCGCCCGAGGCCCCGCCGGTATGGCGCGACCAGCGTCGATGTCCCGGGCGATGGCCGCCGCCAGCGCCTCCTCCATCGCCGATGGCGTCGCCGGTCGCGGAGACGACGCGGACGAGGAGACCAGGCCGGCCGACTGCCCGGACCGCTCGGACCGCTCGGRCGGTGGCGCTCGCCGGGTAGGCGGGAGGGGGCGCGGATCGGGCTCCGCGGCCGTGGCGGCGGGGGCGTCCGCCTCGTCGTCGTCGAGCTGGGTGGCGCCGACGAGGAGCAGGAGCAGGTCCTGGGCGGTGGGGCGCCTGGCCGGGTCCTTCGCCATCGCCCGGGCGACTAGCTGGCTCAGGCCCGGGTCAAGGCCGGTCAGGTCGGGTTCCTCGTTGACGGCCCGGTAGAGGACCACCGGGCTGGGACCCTCGCCGTGCGGCAGCCGGCCGGTGGCAGCGAAGATCACGACGCCACCCCAGGCATAGATGTCGGCCGGCGGAGCGACCACGCCGCCGAGCGCCTGTTCGGGTGCCATGAACGCGGGCGTGCCGATACCCGCGTGCGTGAACGTGGTCGTCGCGTCCAGCGCCCGGGCGATGCCGAAATCGATGACACGGGCGCCAGACGGCGACAACATGATGTTGCCTGGCTTCAGGTCACGATGAACCAGACCGGCGGCGTGGATCGCTGTCAGCGCCGAGGCGACCGCGACAGCCAGCCGTTCGACCTCGGCGCTCGGCAGCGGCCCGTCCTCGCGGACTGCCGCGGCCAACGTGCGGCCATCGATGTACTCGGTGACCAGGTAGGGCCGACGCGCCTCGACGTCCACGTCCAGCACCTCGGCGGTGCAGAAACGCGCGACCCGCCGGGCCGCGACGGCCTCCCGCCCGAACCGCTCCCGGAACTCCGGCTCGCGAGCCAGGTCGGGTCTGATCATCTTGACCGCGACAAGCCGTTCCGCGTCCTGCCCGCGGACGCCGCTGCGGCCCGAGGCGTCCTCACTCACATTCGTTCCGCTGGCACCCGCGGTGTCGGGGTCCGCCCAGCGTCCGAGGAAGACCGTGCCCATCCCGCCGTGGCCGAGGCGCCCCAGTAGCACGTAGGGGCCAAGTCGCACCGGGTCGTCCTCGTCGAGAGGCTCCACCGCGCGGCCGACCGCGCCGCCGACCGCGCCGCCGACCGCGCCGTCTCCGACCACCATGCCGACGCCCCTGTCGCCCGGAAACCCCTGGCTCCGAGGATATTCGGCGCCAACCCCCCGTTTCTCCCGCTTCGACAGCACACGGGATGTCCGACTCGGCGGCGGCACCGCCACGGGGGGTGCCAGACTTGCGGCATGAGCGCATCCGGGCCGGCCACGGGCAGCACCCGCGACACGGAGTCCGCGGTCACGGAGATCGCAAGGTTTAACGTGAAACAAGGGGCGGAGAGCGCCTTCATCGCGGCGTACCACACGGTCCGGCACGAGATCGCGACCTCACCCGGCTGCCGGTCGATGCGGATGAGCCGGGGTATCGAGTCGCCGAGCTCGTTCGTGCTGATCGTCGAGTGGGACAGCCTGGAGGCGCACACCGAAGGGTTCCGCGCCTCCGAGGGCTACGGTCGCTGGCGCGCGGCGATCAGCCCGTACTTCGCCGGTACGCCCACGGTGGAGCACGTGGCCGGCGTGGACGTCCCGTCGGTCGCGTCCACCGGCACCACCTGACGGCGGACGCGGCGACGGCCGGGGGAGCGATGGGCGAGTTCATCAAGCAGTTCTTCGGGTACCTGATCTTCTCGCCGCTGACCGCGGCGGTGTTCGGGCTCGGCATCTGGGTCCTGCCCGCCGTGTTCCTGCGCGACCAGCTCACCCGGCTGCGCCTGCGGTTCTTCCACTTCTTCGTCAGCGGCTACATCTTCATCGCGATCACCGCGATCTACCTGCTGGTCGTCGGGGCGAAGGTCAGCGCCGCGGACGGCGGCGGGCGCCACCATCAGGCCGGTCCGATCGTCGGCATGCTCGTGTCGCTGGCGCTCTCCTGGTGGGTCCAGCACGTGCTGCGCAGGCGCTTCCCCCGAGCCCCTCGACCAGGCGGGCCGCCGGCGCCCACCTACCCCGGGGTCGGCCGAACCGGCTACGGCCACCCCGGTTACAGCCATCCCGGTTACAGCCATCCCGGCTACGGTCAGCCGCCGCCCCTCCCACCCGGCTACCCCCCGCATCCCGGCTACCCGGGACAGCTGCCGGCCCCCCAGCCCGGGCAGCGCCTCCCGCCGCCCCCGCCACACCGGCCGAGTGGTGAGGTCACCGCCGCCGACCCGCCCCCCGCCCGCGGCGTCCCCTGGGTCGTCCCGCCCCCCGGCCCGACCGCCCTCCCGCCGACACCCCCCGCCGACTGACGGTCCGGCGGCGATCTCTGTGATCTCCGCGTTCCGCGGGACGCGGAGATCACAGACACTCCCGTCGATCGGTGCGTCGCCAACCCGCTCGTCCCGTCCTGAGGCCATGGCGCCAGGCCATCGCGCCGGCCGCGGCGGATACGCTGGCAAGGGGCGCGGAACCGAATCGGGTGCGCGCCTCCGGCGTGCTGGCGGCCCTCTGGTGAACCCAGTGGCAGAACCGGGCCCGGCGCGCGCCACCACGAGTGCAGCGACCCGGCCGCGCGACCCCGCCCCGCCGCGCTCGCCGAGGCGGTTCCGCCTGGTCACCGGCCAGCGGCCGCGTTCCAGGAGGCCCGCAATGTCATTCCAGGGGACACCCCCGGACCCTCAATAGAGGCGGTTCCGCCTGGTCACCGGCCAGCGGTCGCTTTCCTGAGGCCRCAACGTCATTCCGGGGGACACCCCGGACCCCAGCAGTCGAAGGTCCTGAGGTCACAAGATGCCCGCACTGCGTTCCCGTACGACCACCCATGGCCGCAACATGGCCGGAGCCCGCGCCCTGTGGCGAGCCACCGGCATGACCGAGGACGACTTCGGCAAGCCGATCGTGGCGATCGCGAACAGCTTCACCCAGTTCGTCCCGGGTCACGTGCACCTGAGGGATCTGGGCAAGCTGGTCGCGGACTCGGTCGCGACGGCCGGTGGGGTYGGGCGTGAGTTCAACACGATCGCCGTGGACGACGGGATCGCGATGGGGCACGGCGGGATGCTGTACTCGCTGCCGTCGCGGGAGATCATCGCGGACAGCGTCGAGTACATGGTGAACGCGCACTGCGCCGACGCGCTGGTCTGTATCTCCAACTGTGACAAGATCACTCCCGGGATGCTGCTCGCGGCGCTGCGGCTCAACATCCCGACCGTGTTCGTCTCTGGCGGGGCGATGGAGTCCGGTAACGCGGTCATCCAGGGCGGCACGGTCCGCTCCCGCCTCGACCTCATCGACGCGATGTCGGCGGCCGTCGATCCGAACGTCAGCGATGCCGACCTCGGGATCATCGAGCGCTCCGCCTGCCCGACCTGCGGCTCCTGCTCGGGCATGTTCACCGCGAACTCGATGAACTGCCTGACTGAGGCGATGGGCCTGTCGCTGCCGGGCAACGGCTCGACGCTGGCCACCGCCGCCGCCCGCCGGGAGCTGTTCGTCGAGGCCGGCCGGCTCGTCGTCGACCTCGCGCGCCGCTACTACGAGAAGGACGACGAGGGGGCGCTGCCGCGCTCGATCGCCAGCGCCGCCGCCTTCCGCAACGCCTTCGCCGTCGACGTCGCCATGGGCGGCTCGACGAACACCGTGCTGCACCTGCTCGCCGCCGCCGTCGAGGCCGGCGTCGAGGTCACCCTCGCCGACATCGACGAGATCTYCCGGCGGGTGCCCAACCTCTGCAAGGTCGCGCCCAGCTCGACGAAGTACTACATGGAGGACGTCCACCGCGCCGGCGGCATCCCCGCGATCCTCGGCGAGCTGGACCGCGGTGGGCTGCTCGACCCCGAGGTTCACAGCGTGCACTCGGCGAGCCTGCGCGAGTTCCTGGACCGCTGGGACATTCGCGGCGCCAGCCCCGCGCCGGACGCCGTGGAGCTCTTCCACGCCGCGCCCGGCGGGGTGCGCACCACCGAGCCGTTCAGCTCGACGAACCGGTGGGACACCCTCGACACCGATGCCGTGGACGGCTGCATCCGCTCGGTCGAACACGCCTACTCGGCTGAGGGCGGCCTCGCCGTGCTGCACGGCAACCTGGCCGAGGACGGCGCCGTGGTGAAGACCGCCGGCGTCCCCGAGGACCAGTGGACGTTCGCCGGCCCGGCGGTCGTCGTCGAGAGCCAGGACGAGGCCGTCGAGGCGATCCTCGGCGGCCGGGTGAAGCCGGGTGACGTCATCGTCGTCCGGTACGAGGGCCCACGCGGCGGCCCGGGCATGCAGGAGATGCTCTACCCGACCGCGTACCTCAAGGGCCGCGGCCTCGGGCCGAAGTGCGCGCTGATCACCGACGGCCGCTTCTCCGGCGGCAGCTCCGGCCTGTCGATCGGGCACGTCTCGCCCGAGGCGGCCCACGGCGGCACGATCGCCCTGGTCCGCGACGGCGACCGGATCGAGATCGACATCCCGGCCCGCCGCCTCGCCCTGATGGTCCCGGACGACGAACTCGCCACCCGCCGCGCCGAACTCGAGGCCGGCCCCGGCTACCGCCCGGCGAACCGAGAGCGCCAGGTCTCGGCCGCCCTCCGCGCCTACGCCGCCATGGCCACCTCAGCCTCCACCGGCGCCGCCCGCGACGTCACCCTCCTGGACTGAGTCACACCCGCCCCCGTCCTTCCGCTCCGCCCCGAGACCTATTCCGCGATCGCCAACGACAGCGCGAAGTCGCTGTCAGGGTCGGTCCACCAATGGGTCAGGCGCCAGCCGGCGGCGGTGAGTTCGCGTTCTACGGTCGCGCGGTCGAACTTCGCGCTGATCTCGGTGCGCATCTCCTCGCCGTCGGCGAACGCGACGGTCAGGTCCAGGGCCGTCAGGCGCACGGTCTGTGCCCGCACCGACCGTAGCCGCATCTCGATCCAGCGGTTCTCGGGATCCCACAGGGCGACGTGCGCGAACCCGCGCAGGTCGAAGTCGGCGCCGAGCTCGCGGTTGAGCACGGTGAGCAGGTTGCGGTTGAACGCGGCGGTGACGCCCGCGCTGTCGTCGTAGGCGGCGACCAGGCGGCTCGGATCCTTGACGAGGTCGGTTCCGAGCAGCAGCGCGCCACCCTGGCCGATCCGCTCGCGCAACCCGGTGAGCAACGTGTGCCGTTCGGGCGGGCGCAGGTTGCCGATCGTGCCCCCGAGGAAGGCGACCAGCGTGCCGGCCGGCGTGTCGGTCTCGTTCGGCGTGCTCTCGCCTGTCGCCTTGGTGCCGGACGCGTGGGCGTCAGGAATGGTGCCGTCCGGCCGCGCTGCCGGCCGCGGCGCGGCGCCCGGTGTGGGCAGCAGGCCGAGGTGCTGGCGGAAGTCACCCACGACGGCGTGCACGGCGAGCCCGGGATGCGCGGCCTTGGCCGCGGCGCCCGCCCGGGACAGCGTGTCGGCGTCGACGTCGAACGGGACGAAGCGGCGCAGCCGGCCGGTACCGGCGAGGGCGGTGAGAAGCATCCTCGTCTTCTCCGAGGTGCCGGAGCCCAGCTCGACCAGGGTGCCGGCCCCGCCGCCGGGGAGGGCCGCCGTGAGCGCGGCGGACAGGTCCGCGGCGTGCGCGGACAGGATCGCGCGTTCGGTCCTCGTCTGGTAGTACTCCGGAAGCTCGGTGATCTTTCCGAAGAGCATGCTGCCGGTCGTGTCGTAGAACCAGGTCGGTGGCAGCTCCTTGGGGTCGGCGGTGAGCCCCGCGCGCGCGTCGGCCGCCAGCGTCGACGCGCGCTGCGCCTCGGTCAGGTGCCGTTCGATCGTGATGCCGCCACGGGCATTCAGCAGGGCGGCCACGTCGGCCGGGGTCGGGATGCGCGTGGCCGGCGGTCGGGTGGTGCCGGTGCCCGTCGGTGTCCTCGAAGTCATGCGGACGTCCTTAGTCAGTTAGTCAACTCAGGGTAGTCGTCCTACAAGGTCAAATTACTTAGAGTTACTTCGCGTGTGTCGGCTACCAACAAGCGGTGGTTCGGGACTTCAACCCAGACGTCCGGACCGGGGCCGGGCTGCCCCGCCGCGTCCGGGACGGCCGAGGGAAACGGCGCGCCGCCGGGCGAGGCGGAGGGCTGGAACATCGGGGCCTCGCGGCCACGACCAGAACCGGTGCCGTCCGGGACGTCGACAGTGTCGTCGTCCGGTTCGCTCGCCACCAGCACTCCCGCGGGGCCGCGTCGGTACCAGAGCGTCTCGTCCCAGGTGGTACCGACGATCTGGCGGCCGTCGGTGACGAGCACGTTGAGTCTGGTCGTCGGCGCCCGGCCATCCGCGTCCGTGGCCGCCTCGCGGGTGGCCGCCTTGGCGCCCACCGTCGTGACCACTTCGGCGACCGCCTCCGCCAGCTCCGCCCCGGCGAGGGTCCGCTCCCAGACCAGCGCCGCGAGCAGGGCCGAGTCGCAGCGCGAGTCCGGCGCCGGCGCGTCCGGCCGGCCGGCGAGCAGCGCCGTCAGAATGCCGGAGTCGACGCGGCCGTTGTGGCTGAGGAGCAACGACCCGTGGGCGAACGGCGCCGTCGCGCTCTCCTCGATCGGCATGCCCACCGTCGCGTCGCGTACCGCGGCCAGGACGCAGCCCGACGTCACGGCGCCGGCGAACGACGCGAACGACGCGTCGGTCCACATCGGCACGGCCCGCCGGTAACGGGCCGGCTCGGACCGGACCGCCGGCGCGTACCAGCCGACGCCGAACCCGTCGGCGTTGATCCGCCCATGCCGCTGCCGCCGCGGCGCCCATGACTGGCGCATCAACCCGAACGGCGGATCGACGACCACCTCGGCCAGAGTCCGCCGCGCCCCCAGCCAGGCGAGGTGTCTGCACATGTCTAGGCGCCCGTCCTGGCGAGACGGAAACCGGCGAAGATCTGCCGCCTGATCGGGTGGTCCCAGTTGCGGAACGTCGCGCGTACCGCGCTCGGGTCGGTMGCCCACGAACCGCCGCGCAGCACCTTGTAGCCGTGGAACTCCCGCTCGATCCCGGTACCGATCTCGGTGCCGGTGGCGCCCTGGCTGGTGCCGGCGCCCGAGGCGCCAGTCGGCGCCTGGTAGAAGACCTCGCTGTACTCCCGGTACGGGAAGGCGACAAAGCCCGGATAGGCCGAGAAGTCGGACGAGGTCCACTCCCACACGTCGCCGATGAGCTGCTCGGCGCCGCAGGGGCTCGCGCCGGCCGGATACGCGCCGAGCGGCGCCGGTCGCGCCGACCGGTGGCCGAGGTTGGCGTGTTCCGGCGCCGGCGCCTGGTCGCCCCAGGGGAAGCGGCGCGAGCGGCCGGTGGCGGGGTCGAAGGCGCAGGCCTTCTCCCATTCGGCCTCGGTCGGCAGCCGCCGCCCGGCCCAGCGGGCGTGTGCCTGCGCCTCGTACCAGCAGACGTGCTGTACCGGCTCGTCCAGCGGGAGGGGCTCGTCCCGGCCGAAGCGGCGCCGTACCCAGCCGCCCGCACCGTCGGGCCGCCAGAAGAGCGGCGCCGTCAGCCCTTCGCGGCACCGCCATGCCCAGCCGGCCGGCGACCAGAGCCGCTCGTCGTCGTAGCCGCCATCCTCGATGAACGCCAGATGCGCCCGGTTGGACACCGGAAGCCGGCCAATCCAGAAGTCGGGCAGCGTGACTCGGTGGGCCGGGCGTTCGTTGTCGTAGGCCGAGGGGTCGGCGCTCGTGCCCATCACGAACTCGCCGGCGGGAACCAGCACCTCGTCGCCCCCGGATACCGACCGGCCGGGCGGCGGGGGCGCGCCCTCGTCGACCACGGGCGCGCCGGCGCGCAGCTGCAGCGTGGCGAGCATCGTCTCGTCGTGCTGGTGCTCGTGCTGGACGACCATCCCGTAGACGAAGCCGCCGGAGAGCAGCGTGCCTGCCCGGTCCCGAGTGGTCTGGCCGGGGGCGACGGCTGGCGAGGCCGGCGCGACGTCGGGTGGGGCGAGAGCGCCCCGCGCGTCGAGCGTGCCGAAGGTGTCGAGGGCGCGGGCGCGGACGTCGGCGAGATAGGCGCGTGCCCGCGCCGGGGAGAGCAGCGGCAGTGCGGGCCGATCGGTCCGCGGATGACGGAAGGCGTCGTAGAGGTCGTCGATGCCGGGCAGCATCGGGTCGGCTCCGGTGAGTGCCCGTACCAGCCACAGCTCCTCGTAGTTGCCGACGTGAGCCAGGTCCCATACGAGCGGGGACATCAGCGGCGAATGCTGGCGCAGCAACTCGTCGTCGTCGAGGTCGGTGTAGGCGAGCGTCCGGCGGCGGCTGTTGTCCAGGGCCGCCGCCCAGCCGGCTGTCGTCACGGTCATCGGGTCTCCTCGCGCAACAGGCCGGCCGGGCCCACCTGGGTGAAGCGTTCGGCCAGGTGGTCGGCCGGCGTGCGGCCACGGGCCGGGTACTCATCCCGGAACCTCGCGACGGCGGCGCACAGGTCGCTGCCCGCGCCGAGGCGGTCGAGCGCGTCGAGCGCGAGGTCCACGCAGGTCAGCGCCGCGGCGCGCAGCGTGTCGTCGGCGAGCCCGTGCACGCTCGCGGTGAGCCACCCGTCATCCGCGTCGTAGCACGCGGAGGCCGCGCCCGCGGCGGCGACCAGGTCGTCGAGCAGCGCGGCGGTGACCGCGACCGGCACCACCCACAGGTCGAACGGCTGCGCGTCGAGGTAGCGGACCTCCAGCCAGCCGCGCGGCCGTACCGGAGGGAACAGCGTCGTCGCGTGCAGCCTCAGGTCGTCGAGCGTGGGCGGGCGGTCGATGGGCCCGGCGCCGCGCAGCCAGTCGCCGAACGTGGATCCGTCGCGCACCGACACCAGCCGCGCGTCGCCGTGGCCGTTCGCGTCCTGAGGGAGGGCGCCGTGAGGGCCCGTCTCGCCCGGTTCGCCCAGCCCCGAGCCGTCCGGCGAGGAGTCGCGGACCATCATGAGCCGGGCCGCGAGCAGATATTCGGCCCAGTGACACGCCACGTCGGCCGCCGCCACCCGCGCGGGGCCAACCGGCCGGGTCCTGGTCGGGTCGAGCGACTCCCACACCTGCGCCCTGGCCGAGCGCAGTCCGGTGAGCGCGCCGAGCCGGGCGGGAGAGGCCGCGAACATCGCGGTCAGCACCGGTCGCAGCTGGTGCGCGAGGCGCCAGCGCCGGGCCACATCCGACGGGTCGTGGCCGGCGTCCAGGTTGACCTGCACCGATGCGCTGGAGCACATCATGATCTCGCCGGCCTCCTGGCCGTTCGCCGTCCAGTAGCCCGCCATGGCGGCGTAGCGGTCGGCGAGCCAGCGCACAGGCGGGCGAACCGGGTCGAGCCCCATACCGGCGAGGCCCAGGCCGGCGCCGGCGAGCGCCGCCCGCACGTCCGCGAGGTCGCCCGCCAGCCGGCTCACCGCCAGTGGCAGCGGCGCCGGGGGGCCCGACAGCTCCAGCTGGCCGCCCGGCTCGAAGGTGATCCGGCTGCCCCCCGCCAGCACCGCTCCCGTGGGTCCGGTGGGCGACGCGTCCCCACCGGCGGTGCCGGCGGTGCCGGCAGCCGAAGCGGCGTGGGCGGGCTCCTGCCGGCTGGCTGTGGCGGGGCTCCCGATGAGCGCGGCGAGGGCCGCCCGGGTGCGCTCCGGCGGCACCGATCTGTCGCTCGCCGCCCGGTCCACCACCAGCCACTCGGTCTCGATCCCGACGGTGCGCGGGCCGGGGCGCGTCGGCAGGCAGCTGGCCGCGTAGCGCAGCACGTCGTCCGCCGTCAGCCCCGCGTGTGCGCGGCGCCGCCGGCTCGCGGTGACCGGGACGACGCCCGCCCGGCCGGCCTCCGGCGCCATCGGTGTTGACTCGGACACCGCCGGCTGGCGGGGCTCCGACGCCGTCACGGCGGCCGGGGGCGCCGCGGGGAGTGCGGAGAACCTGGGCCTGAACGGCTCACTGGAACCGGACGGCGACACCACCGGCGGCTGGGGCGCTTCCGGTGGTCGAGGGGCTTTTGGCGACGGTGAGCCCGGTGACGGCGGTGGAGTGCCAGGAAACTGGGACACGGATGTTGACGAGGTCGGACGTGGTGCCATCGGATCCTCCCGGGATCGCCCCACCGGCCCGCGCACGCCGCGGACGGGAGCCGGCGTCCGCTCCCGCGGCCGCCTTCCGACTCGACGTCGCTTCCGCGCGGCCGTGATCGGGCTCGGCCGCCCGCCGATTTCCAGGTACCCAGGCCGGCGTGCGGCCCAGTCACCCGACGCGTCGATACACCCCGAGCGTGGCGGATAAACCGGAAGCCCGCGACATTCGGCTGAACAGATGACTGAGCAGGCCCATGGGGTCAGGCATAGGCAACCATCTCCCAGTGTGCCGCCTGTGGTGTCATTGGCTTACCGTGTGATTCTGCGGACGAGCGTAGATCAGGCGGAAGTGTGGGGAAGGCGTCATCTGGGGAGGGCGGTTGACGCGCAGCGGGGACCGGGCAGCTCCTGGACGTTCGGCCATGGCGGAGTACCAGCGGCGCCGGGCCCTCTACGCGGCCGAGCGAGAGGACCGGCGAGTCCGCGCCGCCGTGCTCACGGGCGTTGCCGTGGCCTGCGCCGTGCTCGCCGTCGTACTGGCCGGATTCGCCCTCCACCTGTCGGCGGTCACCCTGGTCCGTGCCGGGATCGCCGTCGCGCTGGTGGTCCTCGCGGCCGCCGCGGTTCGCTTCTACCGGGTTCCGCCGGAGATCGAGGCCTGGCGGCGGGACGCGGGGGCCGAGCGGCACACCGCCAGGGTGCTCGACCGGCTGGGCCTGGCCGGTTACACGGTGCTGCACGACCGGTCGACAGCCGAGTCCGCCGGCAACATCGACCATCTGATCATCGGGCCCTCGGGCGTCTGGGTGGTGGAGACCGACGCGCACCGCGGTCCGGTTCGGGAGAACAGCGCCGGCGTGTGGGTGGGCAAGGCGCCGCTGCGCGCCCGGCTGGGCCTTGTCGCGTGGACCGGCGAACAGGTCAGCGCGGCGCTGCTCGCCGAGCTCCCCGACGGCTGGCAGCTGCAGGCACAGACCGTGCTGGCGTTCGCCCAGGCCGACGTCCCCGGCGGGCTCGCCCTGGTCGACGGCGTGCTCCTGCTGCCGGCCTCGGGTGTGGCCGAGTATGTGCTGTCCGCGGGGGTGGTACTGCGTCCGCTGGACGTCGCGATGCTCGTCGACGTCGTCGAGCGGGTCCTGCCCGCCTACGAGGTCACCGGGCCGCCGCCAGCCTGGTCCGCCCTGTCCAGGCTGCGCGGCCTGCGCCGGCGCGAGCGCCTCTAGTGCTTCTGGGGTAGATGGCCTCCGGAGAAGCGAAGGAAGATCGTTCTCGCGCCTCCCTTGGCCCGCTAGAAGCCCGGGTAGCCGGGCGGGACGCGAACGCCGGTGCCATCGGGCTCCCCGTCGTCGTGGTAGGCGATCGACACGTCGAACACGTCCTCGTCGTCGAGGCGATCGTCCGCGCCGCTGTCCGCGGCGCCGGGAGGCAGGTGCTCGAGGCGGCGGCCGGCGAAGTCCTCGGGACCCAGGCCCGGCGGGTCGAGCTCAGCGGGGTCCAGGTCGTCGGGAACGAGGTTGACGTCGTCGACCTCGCCGTGCATCTTCGAGCCGTTGAGCACGACCGGGATCTCCAGATCACCGACGACGTGCTCGACGTAGAACGCCCGCTGTCCGATCAGCCAGAGGGCGAACCCCGGGTCGAGGCGCGGCAGCAGGTCGGCGGCGACGTCGGTGAGGCCGAGCGCCTGCTGGGTCGCCGCCACCTGGTCGGATGCCTGCTTGTAGAGGATCCGGGTGGATGTCTCGGCCAGCAGGCCCTTGGCGATCTCCACCGAGTCGGGGGAGGCCGAGAGCAGGTCGGAGATCCGGTGCSCCACGATGGCGTTCGCGCAGCCCCACTGCCTGGCGAGCTTCTGCTGCGCCGACAGCCGCCGGACGAGCCCGGCGAACCGCATCAGCCGCCAGCACTCGTCGTAGACCACGTAGCGCTGCACGCCGTCCTGGCGCATCAGCGCGGCCTCCATCCAGCCCTGCGCGCAGGTCATGATCAGCGCGATCATCTCGTCCGAGCCCTGCACCCGCTCCAGGTTGAGCACGGCGATCGGCCGGTCGAAGTCCAGCGGGGAGGTCGTCGGCCCGTCGAACAGGCCGGACAGCGCCCCGCCCGTGAGCCGGCGAAGGGTGAGGGTGGCGTCCCGGGAGGCGTCGCGCAGCTCGGTGGCCGTCATCGGCAGGCCGACGCAGTCCGCCTCGCTTGGCTCCGTCATCGCGTCCAGCACGTGCCCGAGGAGCGGGGTCGCCCAGCGGTCCGTCGTCGCGCCGGTGATCTGCCGGCTGACGACGTCAAGGGCCAGGTCGACCGCGGTGTGCTCCGCCGGGGTGAGCGGCACGCCCTTGGCCGTCTCGATCAGCGAGGCGAGCAGCGACGAGCGGGCGCGCTTGACCTCGCGCGCCCAGTCGTGGTCATGGATGCCGCGCGGACGGGGCGGCGCGTCCAACGGGTTCAGCCGGGTCGACATGCCCGGGCCGATGTAGGTCGGCTCGCAGCCGAGCCGGCGGGCCAGCCGGGTGTACTCACCCTTCGGGTCACAGGGAACCGCCGCCTGGTAGCCGAACGCCGCGCCGCGCGACATCAGCGTCTTCAGCAGCGACGACTTGCGTGAGCCGACCGCGCCGAAGACGGCGAAGTTCGGGTTCTCGATGACCTGCTGGCGGTAGAGCTCGAAGACGTCGAACACGAAGGAGTTGCCCGACCAGACGTGCCGGCCGATGAACATGCCCGGCGCGTCCAGCCCTGAGTCGACGATGAACGGATAGATCCCGGCGATCTGTGCCGTCGTCTCCATATGAGCCGGCAGCCGCAGCTTGTGGAACGCCTGGCCGCGGAACGCGCCGCCCAGCCTGGGCTGCTGCGCCCCGCGGCGCAGCGCCACCTGCGCACGGCGCGTCGCCGCGCGCTCGGCCCGGTCGGCCGCCGCGGCCGACTTCCCCGCGCGGCGCGCCCCGCGGGCGGAACCGCCGTCCCGCCGGGCGGCCCTGCGCCGGGCGCGAGGGTTTCCGCCGAGGTCGACGTAGCCGGTCGCGTCCCGGCCCGGGTCGTAGTCCGGGCCCCGGGCCGGTCCGGCCGGCTCCGCGACGCCGGACAACGGGCCGCGACCGTACTCGTAGCCCCCGTCGGGGTAGCCCTCGTCCTCGGCCTCGCCATATCCGGCGTCGCCCGCGGACGCCAGCCCATCGGCCGTTCCCGGCTCGCCGCCGTAGCCGTCGAGCTCGTCGTACTGGTCGTAGCCGTCGGCGCCATACGTCTCGTCGTAGGCGTCGTTGTCGTCAAGCACGCTCGCGCCGTCGGCCACGCCCGCCAGACCGGCGCGGCCGCGGCCGTCGGTGGCGGCCGGCCCGGTCGGGGTCGGCTCGGAGGTCGTCATGACACGCCCACGGCGAGCGGCAGCGCACCCACGTTGAAGGCCTGGTCCTGTTCGCCGACGAGGCGCACCATCTCCAACCGGCTGCGCGAGGCCAGGGTCTCGGCCTCGCCGCAGGCATCCGCCAGGCCATCGAGGTCCTCGGCGGAGACCGTCACGAAGCCGTGGAACCGGAAGGCGCCGAAGCCGGCGATCAGTTCCTGCTCGCGCCGCTCCACCTCGTCCGCCTCCGCCATGTCGCGCTGCGTCGTCACCTTGCCGAACTTGTCCCGCATCTCCTGCTCTCCCAGGTGCGTCATCCGGCGCCGGTTCACCGCCCGCTCGGCCTTGCGGCCCGGCAACGGCTCCACCACCAGCGACACGGTCCGCCGGCAGGTCGTCTCCATGAGCAGCGGGGCGAGGAACGCCGCCGGCGACGACACCCGCGGCCAGCCGTTGATCCAGTAGGTGGTGTGGAAACCGGAGTCGGTGCGGTAGTGGTCCCAGGAGGCGACCGCGCGCACGGGGCCGGCGACAGCCGGGTCGATCCCCGACGGCAGGCCCTTCAGACCACCGGCCAGGTCGTTCGTGGCGCCGCCGCGTGCGTCGATCATGTCGACCGAGTACGGGTCGTAGGTGGTGCGGATGACGGCCGCCAGCGCCCGCGGCGGCAGCCAGCCGACCGTGCTGATCTGTGCCCTGGCGAGCGCCGCCTCCATCGTGCGCAGCTCGCCGAGCAATACGGCGCAGGCCGCCCGGTCGCCGCCGCCGGCCCGTTGGATCGCCCTGCGGGCGTCACGGGTGCGCAGCTGGAACGACAGGTAGGTCTCGTGGCGCTGGGCCACCGGGCCGGCCGCGTCGATGATCTCCTGGTAGGCCTCCGCCGCCCACGAGTCGTCGTGGTGGCCCCGTACCCGCCAGTGCCGCTGCAGCGCGTCGCCCGAATCCGGCAGTGTCCGCTCCAGCCACTGGATGCGCGCGAGCCGGCCGCCGCCGGAGGTGAGCCCGGCGAGCAGCTCGCCCCAGGCGTCCACCCTCGCCTGCTGGTCGCCGGATTCCAGCAGCGCGAACTGGCTGCCCTGGACCTGCAGGACGGCGGTGTAGGTCTGTTTCTTGGTGTCCTTGACGAYGGCGACGTAGCGTCCGTTGCCCACCGGGACCGACAGCATGACCAGGCTGGAAAGCGGGCCCGGCAGAACCGTCCTGGTGATCTGGTCCTCGTCCGGTCCGAGCCGGAACACTCCCCCGCGGAACAACGTCTCGCCCGTCACCTTCTGCATCGTGTAGCCGAACAGAATCGGCACCCACTGATCGAGGTTACGGTCCTCGACCCGGACGAACGCGATGAAGCCCAGAGCCACCGCGACCAGGACCCACGCCGGTGCGAGCAGCAACGGCGAGCGCAGCGCGCCGAGCACGCAGACCATCACCCCGACCATCAGGCCGAGCTGCGGCCAGCGCAGGCCGAGCAGGATCCCACCCCGTTCGAGCGGGCCGAACCRATAGCTGCGTTCCGCGACCATGACCCCTGTCTTTACTCCAACGCGATGTCTCTATTCCAACGCGGTCATGGAAAAATATCTCCGCCAACACAACGGCGACCCGTGGTGATCCAGTTCTCGCAGGTCATCGGGTCGCGACCGTGCCTCGCGGCTCTCCGCGCCGGTGGCCGGTCGGCCGGCCACCGCCAGGTGGACGCCCACCTCGCGTCGGCCACCCGACTGGCATCCGAACGGCCGGCGGACCAGCCGCTCAACCACCGCGCGTGGAGCCGCCGGGGACCCTCGTCCGGGCGGGCTGCGTCACCGGACGCCCGGCCCCCGCACTGTGTGACGTGCTGGTGGCCGGTGCCGTTGCGCGCGCCGCGCCCACCCGGGGCTGCGCCGGCGGCAGCGCCGCGGCCGCCGTGCGGGGACGGCCCCGGACAGCGCTGGTGCCCGCGCCGACACCAGCGGCGCTACCCGCGGCCGAGGCGATCGCCGGGCGTCCCACCCGCGGACCGGCGGCCACCCCAGGCCGCGCCGCGCCAGGCCGGGCCGGTCGGATCGCCGGCCGGCTGAGACCGCCGGCGGCGGAGCCGCCGACACCGGCCGGCAGCGCCGCGCTGGCACCGCCGAGCATGCCGCGATTACGGGTCTGCATCCGGGCGCCGATGCCGCGGAAGGTGTCCCGGGACGTGGAGCCGAGCAGCGCGCCCGCGCCCTGGCCGAAGGACGCCATGCTGCGCCGGCCGGCACCGCCGACCGCGCGCATCAGCTGAACATCGGCAAACCCGAACAACTGCAGCAACAGGAACGGCGAGAACACCGCGGCGATCATCACGACCACGCCGCTGAGAATGCTCAGCGTCTGATCGGCCGCCGAGCCCGTGCCCTCGCTGGCCATGCCGGCGCCGAGCGTGAAGATCGCGTAGATCACCGGCTTGGCGAAGACGAGCGCGACAAGGATCTCGGTGGCCCGCTTCATCCAGGCGCTCGTCGACATCGCGGGCTGCCCGGCGAGGTAGAGCGGGATGAACACAGCCATGGCGATGATCACGACTTTCCGGATGTAAAGCACCACGAAGAGCGCGAACGAGAACAGTGCGACCAGCAGTGAGAGCACCATGTCGAGCGCGAAGTTGCCCTGGTCCGGCAACGCCCGCAGCTGGCTGACGAGACTCGCGCCCAGGGGCTGTCCATCGCCGAACGCGTCGGCGACACCGTCGGACGCGGTGAGCACCATCTGCAGCAGGGTCAAYGCGACGAACGAGCCGAGAATCGCCGTGCCGGTCGACGCGACCGCCCGCGCGAAGATGTGCGGGTCGCCGCGGACGGCGCCGACGACGCACGAGCACAGGAACAGGCCGGTCACGATCAGGATCGAGACCCCGAAGACGATGTTGTAGTTCTCGACCACGTAGTCGGCCCGCAGGTCGACGGCCGTCTTCTGCGACGCGAAGCTGAACACCGACGACGACAGATCCGCCGCCATGTTGCAGAACGCCGTACCGACAGAATTAAGAAAACTATCCGCCGTACCGGAGACCGCGCCTGTAACGGCGTCCTTGAGCCCGGACAGCGGGTCAATGCCAATGGCGAGCGTTTCGGACGTCGTCACGCGGGTGCTCCTTGCAGGATAAAGCGTTGAAACTGTTCGGAAGCACGTTCCGTTGGTGCTGGTCCGTCTGGTCCGTTGCCGGCCTCAGATAGACTCCAGTCTCCTCCGTTCCATATCACCGTGCATATGTCGGTTCCCCAACTTTCTCTAGGGCCGACATCTGACGCGTCGTTGTAAAGACCCACACTCGCGTTTGCCCAGATCTGGACGGATGCTTTTGTGGTCGTGAAATTCTGCACCCGGTATCCGACGACCCTGAGATTGAATGAAACTTCTGGAGCATTTATTGATGCCACGCCAAGGTTCTTGGCGGTATTGGCATCGGTGTCGGTAATCGATTTCGCGATCCCACCGGCAGCGCCTGCTGTTGAAATGGAGTCTAGAATTTTACGAATTCGGGTAGGTTCGCGATTTCCAGAGGTCATGTACGCAGATACGTAGTTGCCGCAGGCGCTGATGGCGCCGGCCTCGGTGTGGGGATAGCCGACCGGGATGCCGAACTCGTTGACTCGGCTCGGCGTGCCTGGCAGGGCGCCGGCCGGTTCGGCGGTATGGTCCACGCCGGCAGAGGTCGGCGACGGCACCACGGTCACGGTGGCCGTGGCGGGTGGCGAGGAGGCRGGGCGGGTGCTGGCTCCCAAGGGCTGGTGGTTGTCGCCCGGCGTCGAGTGCCGGYCGAGAAGCAGCCCCACCGGGAGCGCGACGGCGGTCGTCAGAACCATCGTCGCGACAATCACCAGGGTCAGTCGCCTGGTCGCCCACGCAGTGACGTCGGCCAACGCGCACTCCTCCTCCCCATCGGCAGGGCCATCATCCCAATACCGGCCCGCCAGTACCTGGAGAACATCTCAGGAGTATGCGGAAGGTTCGCCATGGACCACGGTGGCGCTGTCCACCACCTGGACGACGGCGGGCGGGCGCTGGCTGCCTGTCCCGTCAGTCTGAGGAGTCCCGGCGGAGGCCGAGCTGCCGGTCGCGAGGAAGAAGTTGACCAGCACCGCGGCGATGCCGACGAGGAATGCAAGCCCACAGCCGGCGAGGACCCCGCTCTTGCCGACGGACGAGGCCCGGTCCAGGCCCATCCGGTCGCCAAGCGCCCAGGCGATGCCGCCGAGCAGAATCGAGGCGACCGCCGCGACGGCCGCATAGGCCGCGAGGCCGTTGACCAGGTCTTTCAGGGCGTTGATGCCGGGCGCCTTCGTCGGATCCGGCTTGACTGAAACCGCCACGAGCAGCACTGCCGCTCGCGCGGACGCGACTTCGGCGATCATCATGGGTCCTTCCCGCGGGCACTGCGCCCCAATGGACCGCAGGTCTGGCGAATCATACGACGGGCGTCCGCAGCGTTTCCGGAGTGCTCCCCCGAGTCGCGTCGTGGGTCGTTGCGCCAGCCTTGGTTGATTCCTCGGCCGCCAGTCTGACTAGCCGTTCGACCACCGCGGCACCGAGATGCAGGTAAGACCGGCGGGTGCTGGCGCGCAGCCGAGGAATGCGTACCGGCGCACGCCGGCTCGGATCAAGCCGGCTCTCGTAGGGGATCCGAACCAGGGTGTCCACATGTCTGGTCAACCGCCCGGCGGCTGCTCTGGTGCGCGGGGACCAGCGGCCCCGCCGCGGTGAGACCACCGCGACGATCACCGGAGGCCTCCGCCCCTGCGCGTCGACCGGGAGCAGTGGCGCCGCGGGGTCGCGCAGTGCCGCCGCGGTCCGATCGAGGTCCGCCGACGCCGCGAGGCTCACAACGACGATCAGGTCGCTCGCCCGCAGCGCCGTCGGGGACAGCGGTGCCTCGACGGGGGCGTCCACCAGCACCAGGGGGTAGGCGCGGGTGAGATGGCTGAGAGCGGTCCGCAGCATTCCAGGTGTGACGGTGTCGTCCGCGGGGACCACCGCGCCCGGGGCGCCGCTGGTAGCCCCCTCGCCGCGGCAGAGCGGCACGACCTCGAGCTCGGGGGTGCCGGGCCGGGCCGGGTCGCCGATCAGTTCACGCAGGGCGCCGGACGCGCCCCCGCGGCGGCGGGCGATGTCGGCCACGGTGACGTCGCCGGGCAGCCCCACCCGGGAGCACAACGGGTCGCCGCGCGGCTCGTCCGGGTCCTCGTCCGGCCAGGTCCGTGGGCGCAGGTCCACGGCGAGCACCGACTCGCCGCGCGCCCCGGTGAGCACCAGACCGAGGATGCCCACCAGCGTGGTCGCGCCGGAGTAGGGGAACGCGGAGGTGACCCCGATGCGCCACGACCCGGGCAACTCGGTGGAGGCCCGGTCGGCGAGTGACTCGCGTAGCGGGATCTCGTCCCACGGCGCGAGACCGTGGCCGTCGCCGTAGTAGTCCTCGTTCTGATCGCCCCAGGCGTCGTCCACCCGCCCGGCGGCCGACGGACCGGCCGAGGGCCGGTGGCCGGCTGCCGACCCGGCGGGGACCGCGGGGACGGCGGGCAGCCGCCCGCCCGCGGGACTGCCCGTCGCCGCGCCGGCCCGAGCGGCCCTCGCCTCGGCGCCGCTCGGAACCGCCGCCGCCTCGCTCACGCCGCCTGCCTGGGGCGGCGTGGTGAGCCGTGGCTTGGCTGTGGGTGGCTGGGCCGCCGGCCGGCCACTGGCCATCGGCGGCGCCGTCGGCGCTGGACGCGAGAACGGAGGCGCTTCGGAGGGCGGCGGCATAGAGGGCGGCGGCGTGACCGCTGGCCGATGCCTGGGCGGCACCTTCCAGTCGTCCGGGGCTGGTTGCGTCGGTTCCGGGCCGCGTGGCGCGGCCGCGTACGGGGTCGCCGGCAGCCAGCCTGTGCGCACCCGAGGCGGCTGCACGGAGGACGGATCCACCACGGTGGTCTCAGGCCTGGATCGCCTCGTCGCGGCGCCCGCCGGGCCGCCAGTGGGCGGAGGCGCCGTCGTCGGCGGCGGGACCGGCTGGGTCGTCACGTCCGAGGGGGCGGGCTCCGACGGTCCCGGTTCCCGCCACGCCCCACTTGGGGGCAGGGGGGCCGTCGAGCGGTCGTCGAGGTGGAACGCCTCGTCGCCATGAGGCGACACCGGTTCCGAGGGGCTGTCCGCTCGGCCGCGCCGGTGGCGGCGCCGGCCAGACCGGGAGGAGTTCGACGCGCTCGAGTCGTTGGCGCCACCGTGACGTAGATCACCCTTGCCCTCGCCGGCTGGTGGGGTTGTCGCGGAGAACTGTGCGCCGATGAGGGATACCGGTCGCGCGTCGCCTTCCTCGCCGTACGGTGTCGGTGGCACATCGCTCACGTGCCGTCGCCCTCCTGGCTGGTTCAGGCTCGTTGGCCCCGGTTAGGATTACTTACTGTTACTTGATTCGGATCGCCGTCGAATCGAGGTAACCCGAGCGGCTGAAGTATGACAAGCTCCGACAGAGCCTAACCATGGTTACCTAGGGTGGTGTACCGTCCGTAGCCGATATTCGGGCCCGGAGTCGTCCGGGTAGACGGTGCATGGATGCATCACCGCTGGCGACGAGGCCAGCGACCCTCCTCTCCAGCGCGGCGGCCGAAGGAGGCGCGATCGTGCTCGTCACGGCACACGCTGCCCGAGGCGCCAGCGGAACTGGCCACCGCGACATCTTGGATGGCCCCCGGGCGCACGAGGCTTCGCCACCGTCACGCTCCCTTTGGCCTCGGACACCTGGACGGCTACCGGGCGGTCGAGGCTTCGCCATCGTCGCGCACCCTTTGGGCTCGCTGACATCTGGACGGCCGCCGGGTGCGCGAGGCTTCGCCATCGTCGCGCACCCTTTGGCCTGACCCTCTTCGAAAGGGGCAGCCGCTATGCAGGAGGGCGTGCCGACGGCGCGCGACCCGGCGGGCGCGGGCGCCGTCCCGTCCCAGCGCCCGCAACGTCTCGACGACGACGACGTGCTGACGGTGGACGAGCTGGTCAGCTGGCTACGGCTGTCGGAGAGCACGGTGCTGCGGCTGCTGTCCGAACACGCCATTCCTGCCCGCAAGGTGGGGCACCAGTGGCGAATCCGCCGAGGACGCGTCCGGGACTGGCTGGACGGGCGGGAATGAACGCGGGAGCGACCGAGGAGAGGCTTCGCCGCGAAGGCGAGGCCGGTGYCGGCGCGGCGGCGTGGCGAACTCGGGTCAGGGTGAGCACCGACTGCCGTCCGGCGCCGCCCGCGGCCCGTCCCGTGCCGGCCGCTCAGCCTGCCGCGGTCGTCCCCACCTCGCCGCGCGTCGCCGCCAGGACATCGGCGTTGTCAGCGCCCAGAACCGTCCAGGTCATCGTGGCGGTGGTGCTGGTCGCGCTCCTGGCGGCCGGCTGCTCGTCATTGCGAGACCGGACCGAGCGGGCCGTCTCGTCGGCGACCCCGCCACGCACGACCGGGCCGCCGCCCGGCGCGAGCCAGGCGCCCGGGCCACCGCTGGCCACCGCGTCGGCGGGCGGGGCCGGTGCGGGCGCGCCATCCGACCCCACGGACCCGGCCGCCGTCGCCACCTACTGCTTCGCTCGCTGGCAGTCCTTCGACGCGCGCTCCGACGCGGATCTGTCCGCCGGTGTCGAGCGCGCCCAGGCCGACGGCTGCTTCACCACCGACTTCTTCGCCCAGCTGACGAGTGCTGGTGCTGGCTCCGGCGGAGCCGGTGGCGCGGGATCCTCCGCCGGGGACGGCCAGGCGTGGCAGGAGCAGCGGGCGCATGGTGCCCGCTCGACGGTCACCGTGCTCGCGGCCACCCCGCTCGCCGACACCGCCTCGACCGGCCGAGTGGTCTATCTGCTGAACACCCGCAGCGTCTTCACCACCAACAACTCCACGCCCGTCGAAACCGTCTCCACTCCGAAGGTGACGCTGCTGGATGACGCCGACGGCCGGTGGCGGATCGCGGGCGCGGACCTGTCGGACAACGCGGGCGACGCGCCCGGGCGCTGACAGGCGGGGAAATGTGCGATCATGCTGGGCGATCGCGCGTCGTGGGCGGCGCCAGGCGGTCGAGAAGCGGCCTCCACACCGGGTGGTCGGTATTTCGCCGGCCAGGTACTCCGCGAAGAGCGAAGGGTAGACGGGGATGGTTCGGGGAGCGCGCGGCTCGCGCTCGTGGCTGCTCTGGTTCGGCGTCGCCGGCATGGTCTCGATCGCCGGGGTCATGCTGTTCATCCTCGTCGTCGTCCTGCTCATCGCCGG
The DNA here is from genome assembly GCF_001983105.1 of Pseudofrankia asymbiotica. Taxonomy (GTDB): domain Bacteria; phylum Actinomycetota; class Actinomycetes; order Frankiales; family Frankiaceae; genus Pseudofrankia; species Pseudofrankia asymbiotica. The sequence continues at coordinate 36,912 of NZ_MOMC01000049.1, forward strand.
TCCGTTCATTGCCGAGCAGGACAACGGCCCACGAACGATCACGAACTCCGAGGGAATACCGGAGGAGTATCTGGGGCTGATCATCTCGGCGGCGAACGACGCCGGCTGTGCCGAGGTCACCCCGGCGCTACTGGCGGCGCAGCTCCACCAGGAGTCCGGTTTCAACCCGAGGGCGTCGTCGCCGGTCGGCGCGATGGGTATCGCCCAGTTCATGCCGGGCACCTGGGCGACGCACGGCGGTGGCGGAGACGTGTGGAATCCGGCGGACGCGATCCCCGCGGCGGCCCGCTATGACTGCGCCGTCGCGGCGTCGGTGGCGCGGATTCCGGGGCCCGGGCAGGAGAAGATGCTCGCCGCGTACAACGCCGGGCCGGGCGCCGTGCTCGCCTTCTCCGGCATCCCACCGTTCCCGGAGACGCGAAACTACGTGCGGACGATCCTGGCGAAGGCGCGCGAGTACGGTGACTCGCTCGCGCCGGGTGCCGAGGTCCCCGCGGGGGTGGTGTCGCCCGTGATCGCTTTCATGCGGTCCCAGGTGGGTAAGCCGTACGTGTGGGGAGCCGAGGGGCCGGGCGCCTGGGACTGCTCCTCGCTGGTGCGAGCCGCCTACCGGACAGTCGGCATCGAATTGCCGCGGGTGACCACGGAGCAACTCGCCGCCGGGCCGAGTATCTCCGGCGTGGACCTGCAGCCGGGCGACCTGCTGTTCACCCCCGGCACGGATGGCACGGTGGCCGCGCCCGGGCACGTCGGAATGTATGTCGGTGACGGACAGATGATCGCGGCCAAGGGTGCCCGCTGGGGTGTGGTCGTCTCGGACATCTCCAGCTGGACCGAGGTCGTCGCCGTCACCCGCCCCTTGGCCGCCAAGCCCTGATCACGCGATCCCGGCTAGACGGCGACGTCGCTGACGAAGTTCGAGAAGCCGTCCCCGAGTTGCCCGAGCCAGCCGAACGCGGTGTGGACGAAGCTGGCGGCGTCGCTGGGAGCCGTGACCACGTAGAAAGCCACGAAGATCCAGAACCCCCATGGATAAAGAATCTTCTTCACGCCAGACCTCACAGTGATCTGAGCGCCCGACCGGCGAGCGATCGTGCGGTGTCGAGGACCGGCGACGCGGTGCCCGGCTCTTGCCGGCGCGCCTACCGCATCACCAGATTCGAGTTTCTACTTACGTAGCGTGTTCATCGCAAGCCGACCCGCCGCACTGAGAACACGGCAGACCACAGAAAGTATGCGTCCGGGCGACCTGTCTGTAATCCGGATAAGACCTGACTAGGAGCGGACAGGAAGCTGACAGTAGCGATCTGAAGCCTTCCCGCGTTCTACTGGCCCCGGCACCTCGAGCCGGTTGACGTCGACTCCCTGCTCGAGGTGCCTCCTATGGTTGCCTTCCGCTGTGCCTTTCAGTGAGCTTTTTGGCTGGGTTTCAGCCGTCCGGATCAGGCGGGATCCGTCAGGTGCTGCCCGATCTGAGAAGTTGCCTGCCGGCCTCGGCCTGGTGTCTTTGGGCTGGCCTGCCGGGCCCGGAGCTCCGGATCGGGCCCGGCCTTGGATTGGTGACTTTCAAGCCAAACGCAACCGCGCTGGGCGCGGAGGCGCGCCTCGCGGAGGCCCGGCCCCGGAGCGAAGCGATCGGGGCCGGGCCGCAGCGAGGTCGCCGGAGCGCCCGTGAGCGGAGGAGGACGCGGCGCGGAGGTCCCTTGGGAGCGAAGCGAGTAAGGGGCCGGAGCGTCGCGCCCGCACGGAGCGAACCAGCAACAACCTTTTGCCCTGGCCCGAGGCTTGTTCCGCAGCGAACCGGCAGCAACCTTCCCGCCCGACCCCTGCTAGATCATTCGTCTGGGAGCGAAGCGAGTAAGGGGCCGGAGCGCCGTGCCCGCACGGAGCGAACCAATGTCACAGCCCGCACGGAGCGAACCAGCGATACAGCGAACCAGCTAAACAGGGATGCTCTGGCGGAAACGGAAGAGGTTGTCGGGGTCGTAGTGCTTTTTTACGGTGCGCAGGCGGGGGAGGTTCGCGCCGTAGTAGGCCTGTGCCCAGTCGGTTAGTTCGGGGTCGATGTAGTTCTGGTATGCCTGCGCGGAGACGTGGGGGGCGGCGGCGGCGACGATGTCGCGCAGCCAGCGGCCGTTCGCGTCGATCACCTCGGCCGAGGCGCCGGCCGGGTAGCCGCCGAAGTACTGGATGCTGGCGATCGCGTCTCGGTGGACGAAGGCCGTCTCCGCCGGGCCGACCCGCCCGATCGCGCCGCCCCAGGCGTCCAGGATGATCCCGCCGCCGGCGGTGGCCAGCGGGTCGCGTTGGCGTTCCTCGATCATCCGGACGAGTGCTTCGTTCCCCGCGGGGGCGAGCGGCGTGAGCAGGATCGACGACGCCGCGCGCTGGCCGGGCCTGCGGGCACCCGCCCGGATCCCGGCCGTGCTGCCGCAGTCGCCGCCACTCGCCGAGCAGCCACCCTCGATGCGCATCGCGGTCAGATGGTCATGCTCGGTGATCGACGTGGCCGCGGGCGATGCCGAACGTATCGCCGCCCGCAGATCGGCGAGCGGACCGGACAGCCCTGCCTTCGCGCCCGCGAACACGCCGTTGATCCGCACCGTCGGCGTGGAACCGCCGGGCACCGAGCCCGCTATCAGCGTCGACCACAGTTCGTCCGGCATCGCGCCGAGCTTCCCGGTGACCCAGTCCTGCCACGCGGTGAGCACTTCCTGCGCCGCCGCCCACGGCCAGCGCAGCGAGAACAAGGTCAGCGAACGGGCGGCGTGGGTGGCGAACCGGAACGCGGTGACGATCCCGAGGTTGCCGCCCCCCGCTCCGCGCAGCGCCCAGAACAGGTCGGCGTCGTGGTTCTCGTCGACCCGCACCGTGTCCCCGGAGGCGAGCACGACGTCGGCGCCCGTCATGCGGTCACAGGTCAGGCCGTGCAGACGGCCGAGCACCCCGACCCCGCCGCCAAGCGCGAGCCCGGAGATACCGACCGTCGGACATGATCCGCCTGGAATGGCCCGCCCGACGCCCGCCAGGTCGGTGTATAGCTTGATCAGCCGAGCGCCGGCGCCGACCGTCGCGATGCCCTGGTCATCGACGCTCACCTGGTTCAGCCGGGTGACGTCGACGACCAGTCCCTCGGTCGTCGAGTAGCCGCCGTAGCTGTGCCCCCCGCAGCGGGCAGCCAGGCCCACCCCGGTCGCCCGCGCGAACCGGATCGCGGTGGCCACGTCGTCCTGGTTCGCCGCGTAGGCGACGCCCTGGGGGCGGATGGTGTCGAAGGCCGGGTCGAACAGGGCCCTCGCCGTGTCGTACTCGCCGTCGCCGGGCCGTACCAGCTCCCCGGTCAGCCGGGTCGCCAGCGTGTCCCAGCTCTGCGCCGGATCAAGTGACGGTGAGGGCCCGGTTGGGCTCGCCGACGCGGTCGAACTGGGCGTTGGCGCGGGCGAGCCGTCCGAGGAGCAGCCGGCGAGCAGGCCTCCGCCGCCGACGGCCGCGCCCCCGAGCACCGAGAGCCCCAGCCGCAGCACGGCGCGCCTGTCCGGTACGACCTCCATGTCCGGACCTTAACCGCGCATACCCTCAGGCCGCAGTCCGCTGCACCGGCTTCTCGACACTCGGCCGTTCGTGAGCCGCCGCGTAGCGGGCGACCGACCGGGCGCGCCGATATATCGGCGGTCCGTGACCGGCGACCGACCGTGCGTGGTGCGCCCCGCGCCCGGGAGCTACTCCGCCGGCGGGACCACCAGGGCCCGCACGATGTGGTCGCTCGGGTCGATCCGGATGAGGGTGGACTCGTAGAGCAACGTGGCGTAGACCGCGCCGGACGGGTCGACGATGACCGAGTCCACGCTGCCCAGGTCCGCCTGAGTCGCCAGCGTTCCGTCGAGGCCGCCCGAACCGGCGGTGCCCACGCCCGCGTACGTGGTGATGACGCCGTCCGTTCCGATCTTGCGGATCTTGCCGTTGGACTGGTCGGCGATGTACAGCGCGCCGTCGCCGCCCAGGGCGAGGCCGATCGGGTCGTAGAGCTGCGCCTTCTGGCCGGGCCCGCCGTCGCCGGTGTCACCGCTCGTGCCGGCGGTGCCGGCGATCGTGCTGATGATCCCGTCTGGGGTGATCTTCCGAACGGTCTCCAGGTTGTCGTCGGAGACGTAGACAGTTCCGTCGGCCGCGACCGCGAGCCCGTTCGGTGAGGGCAGTGTCGCCTTCGTCGCCGGTCCGCCGTCACCCTCGCGGTTGCCGGCACCGGAGCGGCTGTACGCGCCGGCAACCGTCGAGATCAGGCCATCCTTGGTGACTTTCCGGATCCGGTTTCCCTCGGCGAGGTAGACCGAGCCGTCCGGGCCGATCGCCAGCGCCGTGGGCCCGTAGAGCGCGGCCTTGGCCGCCAGGCCCGAGTCCACCGTGAAACCGTCCTCGTCAGCGCTGACGCCGGCGAACACGAACGCCCGGCCGTCGGACGCGACCCGGTAGACCCGGTCGGCGCCGTAGTCGGCGATGTAGAGGGTGCCGTCCGGCGCGACCGCCACCGCCCGCGGATCCATCAGGACGAGCGACAGCGCGGAGATCCCACCGGCGGGGATCGGGGCGGGAGTGGGTGCCGGAGTGCTCGCCCCGGGCTGGGGTGTACCCGACGGCTGCGCCGCCGGCGGGCCGATACCAGCGATCTTGCGCAGGGCACCGTCCGGGCTGAGCTGGTACACCGCCGCGGTGCCGTCGGATCCGCCGGGGGCGGCGACGTAGACCGAGCCGTCCCTGGCCAGGCCGAGCGCCCCGAGATAGCTGCCGCCGGTCAGAACCCGCTGCTCGCCGGCGTATCCGACCTTCGCGTCACCGTTACCGCCGCGGTTGGCCAGGACCAGGCCGACGATGAGCGCCGCGACGCAGACAACGGCTACTCCCCCCACGATGAGCGTGACACGGCGGCGCGCGCTGGGGCGGGCACGTCGCCGGCGGCGGKTCGGCGTGAGCGAGGGGGAGGCCGGGCCTGGCTGCGGCGGGAAGCCCGGCGACCCGCCGAAGCCGGGGGGCGGAGTGCCGTTCGCCGGGGAGGGCTGCCACCCGCCTGGGCCGGGCTGACCGGCGGTAAACGGCTGCCCGGGCGGCGCCGGCCTCGTCGGGGTGAGGGGCGGCGTGCCCGGTGGGGTCGAGCCCGGCGGCGTGATGACAGTCGGCTGGGCCAGGTGGTTCGAGGGCGTCGTCCAGGCGCCGGAAGTGCCGGAAGTGCCGGAAGTGCCGGACGCGCCGGAGGGGCCGAGCAGCGTGTCGCCGAGGCGATGGCCCGCGGCTGTCAGGACGTCGTCGGGCAGCCGGACCGGCACCCTGGCCGTGGCGAGCCAGCCGGGGCCGAACACGGCCGTCGCGGCGGCGGCCAGGTGCAGGGCCAGCTCGTGCGCGCTCGCCGGTCGCTCGGCCGGATGCTTGGCCAGCGCGGCGAGCACCACCGCGGCCAGCGGCGCCGGCACCTCCGGCAGCGGCTGGGGCGGGACGGACAGGTGGTGGTGCAGCAGCGCTGGCACCGCGAGCCCGCGCGGGAACATCGGCCGGCCGGCGAGCAGCTCGTAGAGCACGATGCCGAGGGCGTAGATGTCGGTGCCCGGGCCGAGTCTGCTGCCCTCGATCTGCTCGGGGGCCATGTAGCGCGGGGTGCCGACGAGGCCGGTCGTCGTCACCGCGGTCGTTTCCACGATCTTGGCGATGCCGAAGTCCGTCACCTTCGGCACGCCGGACGCGTCGAAGAGCAGGTTGTCGGGCTTGACGTCCCGATGCAGCACACCGATCTGGTGCGCGGCCGCCAGTGCCGACGCGGCGGCGACGCCGACCGCGCAGCTCGCCCGCGGGTCGAGCCCGCCGGCGGCCATGCGCTGGCGCAGGCTGCCGCCGGTGAGCTGTTCCATGACGAGCAGGCACAGGCCCGCGTGCTCCACGTAGTCGTAGACCCGGACGATGTGCGTGTGGTCCAGGCCGGCGAGCACCCGGGCCCCGGAGAGGAACCGGGAGCGCAGGTCGGACGACTCGTCCCCACCTGAGCCGAACACGCCGCCACCGGGCCCCGACGGGCCGCTGCCCGACCCATCGCCGCTGCCGGAGCCCTCGCCTGGTGCCTCCGGGTCGAGCAGCACCTTGATCGCGACGGCACGCCCCATAAGCCGGTGGCGCGCGGCCAGCACCGCGCCGAAGCCGCCTCGGCCCAGCTCGGATCCGATCTCGTAGCCGGGCAGCGCGGTGGCGATCAGGTCAGGCATGGGTGTCGGCATCGTCGGGGCTGCTCCATGCTCAGGCGTCTGTGCTCGGGCGACGGGTGGTCGAGGCCGAGGTGGTCCGGCGGTGGCGGGTCGGGCGGGGACCATGGGTCAGGCACGGATCGTGGTTCAGGCGGGCACCGTGGTTCAGGCGGTACCGGGTTCCGGGACGGCGTGGGGCGCGTACGGAAGAGGATCTCCGCACGCGCCCGTGGCCGTGGCCGCTCAGCTCTGTCGGGCGATGGTCGTGATGGTTCCGTTCGGGTCGATCCGGYGGATCACGTTGTTGCCGTTGTCAGCGACGTAGATGGCTCCGGTGGCGTCGACGACCACCGAGGTCGGGTCCTTGAGCTGGGCCGCGTTCGCCTGGCCGCCATCGCCGGTGTAACCCTCGGCGCCGGTGCCGGCGATGGTCGTGATGATCCCGTCCGGCGTGACCTTGCGGATCGTCTCGCTGCCGTAGGCGCAGATGTAGACGGTGCCGTCGTGGCCGAGGAACACGTCGGGGATCGACAGCGTGGCGCCGGTGGCCTGGCCGCCGTCGCCGGTACGCCCGGTCTCACCGTTGCCGGCGAAGGTGCTCAGCGTGCCGGTCTTGTCGATCTTCTGGACGGTGTCGCTGCCCAGGTTGGCGAAGTAGATCGTGCCGTCGTCGGCCAGGCCGATGCTGTTCGGGCCGTCGATCTTGGCCTGGGTCGCCGGGGTCGGCGTACCGGTGTAGCCCTTCTCGCCGGTGCCAGCGATCGTGCTGATGATCCCGTCCCGGGTGACCTTGCGGATCCGCTGGTTCTCGTAGTCGGCCAGGTAGAGGGTGCCGTCAGCTGTGACCGCGATGCCCTCGACGCCGTTGATCTGCGCCTGGGTGGCCGGACCGCCGTCGCCGGAGTAGCCGGCCGTGCCGGTGCCGACCACGGTCGTGATTTTGCCGGTCGTGTCGATCTTGCGGATGCGGAAGTTCTGCGTGTCCGGGAGATAGAGGTTGCCGGCCTTGTCCCAGGCGACCCGCCCGGGGCCGTACACCTGTGCCGCCGTGGCCGGGCCGCCATCGCCGGAGAAGCCGTTCTGCGCGTTTCCGGCGATCGGGGTGACGGCCCCGTCCTTGGCGATCTTGTGAACGATGTGGGTGTCCAGGTTGGACACGTACAGCGCGCCGTCGTCGCCGATGCTCAGGTCGTACGGGGCGAGATTCGGAATTGTCAGCGCCTGGCCCGCGTAGCCGACGGCCTGCGCGGGCAGCCGGTGGGACCGCTCCGGGAACGCCTCGGACGACTCGCCGCCGCCGCCGCCGCCTCCGCCGCCGCCTCCGCTGGACGCCGCGAGCACGATGGCGGTCGTGAGGCCCGCGATGAGCACGAAGAGCAGCGTCGCGACGATCCAGGTCGCGCGCGCCGAGAGCCCGAACAGCCCCTTCTTCTCGTTCGGGCGCGCACGGTGCGCCGGCAGCGGAGGCTGGGGCTGGGGCTGGGGTCGCGGTTGCTGAAGCCGCGGCGGCGGAGCCGGCTGGTTCGCCCTCGGCCAGGCTCCCGCGGCCCGCGGCGGGTAGCCGGGGCCGGTCAACGGCGCGGACAGCGGAGTCGGCCCGGGAGTGTTCGACGGTGGCGCGGGGGTCGCCGGGCGCGGGGTGGGCGGCGCCGGCCAGTTCCCGGAACCGCCCGGCTGCGTGAACGGCCGCGGGGTCGGTATCGGCTGACCGGGCAGGGGCGGCCGGCCGGGCACCTGCTGTCCGGGCCCGGGCGGGAAGGCCCGGCCGCCGCCGGGCAGGTTCGGCCGCGGCCCGTATGGCTGCCCCTGGACGTAGCCACCGGGGCGGGGCGGCCCCACGGGCGGCGGCGTCGCCGGGCCACCGGGGCGGAGCTGCGGGCCGGAGGATGGCACGGGGAAGGGCGGGTTCGGGGTCGACGACGTGCCCTGCGCGGCTTCGCGGATCTCGTCGTCGACGCGGATCTTGACGTCGGACCTGGCGAGCCAGTTCGGGCCGAAGGTGCGGACGCTGGCGCGCGCCAGCTCCAGGGCGAACTCGGTGGCGTCGCCGTAGCGGGCCATCGGATCCTTGGCGAGGGTGCGCATGATGACCGCGGAGACCGGCGTCGCGACGTTGGTCAGCGGATCCGGTACCACGTTCAGGTGGTGGTGGGTGAGCGGCTGCACGCCCATCGGCTTCCCGAACAGCGGCCGCTCGGCGATCATCTCGTAGAGCACGCCGGCCAGCGCGTACAGGTCGGTCGACGGGAACAGCCGGCTGCCGAGGATCTGCTCGGGCGCCATGTAACGGGGCGTGCCGAGGATCGCGCTCGCGGTCGTCTCGGCGCCATCGAAGATCTTGGCGATGCCGAAGTCGGTGACCTTCAGCAGGCCCCCGCCGTCGAACATGATGTTGTCCGGCTTGATGTCCCGGTGCAGGACCCCGGCCGCGTGCGCCGTGGCGAGCGCGGCAGCGCCCGCTATGCCGACCGCGCAGATCGTCTCCTGGTTGATCTTGCCGGCCTGGATGCGCTGCTTGAGCGTCCCGCCGGAAAGGAGCTCCATCACCAGCAGGCAGGTGCCCTCGTGCTCGACATAGTCGTGCACGCGCACGATGTGCGGATGGTCGAGCTCGGCGAGCACCCGCGCCTCGGCGAGGAAGCGGGCGCGCAGCTCCGGGTCGTCGGAGGTGTCGAGGAGGATCTTGATGGCGACCTTACGGCCGATAAGCCGGTGCTGGCCGGCGAGCACAAGGCCATACCCACCCTTACCGAGGTCACCTTCGACCTGGTAGCCGGGGAGGGCCGCCTCCACCAGGGAACGATCGATTAGCAAGGTCTGGTCCCGTTCGCCGCCGGCCACTTCACGCGGAAGTACAAAACACGAAGGCCGCGCCCGGGCCGCAAACACACYCTTCGTCGTGTACCCGGCGATACTACGGCCTGGTACCCCCGAGATCCCCCCTGGCATGGGTCAGTTGGTGGGCGTCGGATGTCTGACACGGTGCGTACCCATCCTCTCGCCGACGCCAGAGGGAGTCCGCCGACCGATGAGCGGTGTCCGATGGCGGGCCGCCTCTGGGCGGGCGCGGGCGGGCGGGCGCGGGCGCGCGCGGGACGTGGCGACCGTGGCGCGCCTGTGGACCGTCACGCACGGGCGAGCCTTTCGATCGGAACGGACGACCGACCCGGCTACGTCCCCCGTTGGCCGTCTGGCTGTACCGGAGACGGAGCACTCCGACCGACCCCGAGTCCGGCGGGTCCTCCTCAGAGCCGACCTTWCCACGGGGGTATCGGCCGATTGGCTGCTGAGCGTGTTCGAGGCCTAACGCGCCGATGGGCACCGAGCCCCGCCTGGCCAATCGGTGGGGGAGATACATGGAGACTGGCGCTAGCAGATCTCAGCGGGCAGGTCTGGTACCGAAGGGTGGTCGCGCGATGCCGAGTTCACTGCCGAGCTCCGAGCCCTCTCACCTGGATGACGAGCCGGTCGTCATCACACGGACACCGGAATGGGCGGCGTTGCGAGCRCATCACGCCGAGCTGGCCGGTGCCGGCCTGCGCGCGCTGTTCGACGCGGACCCGGGCAGGGCAGAAACGCTGTCGGCGGAGGCCGACGGCCTGTACCTGGACTACTCGAAGAACCTCCTGACCGCCGAGACGGTCCGGCTGCTGGTGGCGCTCGCCGAGCGAGCCGGACTGCCCGCCCGGGTCGAGGCGATGTTCACCGGCGAGAAAATCAACACGACCGAGCATCGCGCGGTGCTRCACGTCGCGTTGCGGGCCCCCGAGGGCGAGACCATCGAGGTGGACGGCACCGACGTCGTCCCTGGCGTGCACGCGGTGCTCGAGAAGATGTACACCTTCGCCGACCGGGTCCGTTCCGGAGCGTGGACGGGCGCCACCGGCCGGCGTATCCGCGCCATCGTCAACATCGGTATCGGCGGTTCCGACCTCGGCCCGGCGATGGCCACCGAGGCGCTGCGGACGTTCGCTGACCGCTCCCTGACAAGCCGGTTCGTGTCCAACGTGGACGGCTCCGACATCTGGGAGGCGACGCACGACCTGGACCCGGCCGAGACGCTGTTCATYGTCTCGTCCAAGACGTTCACCACCCTGGAGACCCTCGCGAACGCGCGGTCCGCCCGCGCCTGGCTGGTGGCGGCCCTCGGCGAGGACGCGGTCCGGCACCACTTCGTCGCGGTGTCGACGAACACCCAGAAGGTCGCCGAATTCGRCATCGACACGGCGAACATGTTCGAGTTCTGGGACTGGGTGGGCGGCCGGTACTCCATGGACTCGGCGATCGGCCTTTCCCTGGCGGTCGCCATYGGGCCGGAGAACTTCCGCCAGCTGCTCGCCGGGTTCCACGCGATGGACGTACATTTCCGCACCGCGCCGCTTGACCGCAACCTTCCGGTCCTGATGGGGCTGACCGGTCTGTGGTACCGCGACTTCTTCGGCCTGCAGACGCACGCGGTGCTGCCGTACAGCCACTACCTGAGCCGTTTCGCGGCGTACCTGCAGCAGCTGGACATGGAGAGCAACGGCAAGTCGGTCGACCGTGCCGGCCGGCCGGTCACGACGGACACCGGGCCGGTCGTCTGGGGAACCCCGGGCACGAACGGCCAGCACGCCTACTACCAGCTGTTGCACCAGGGGACGACGGTCATCCCGGCCGACTTCATCGGCTTCGTCGCCCCGCCGCACACCCACGTCGGCGGGACTGGCGCCGACGACCAGCACGTGCTGTTGATGGCCAACTTCTTCGCCCAGACCGAGGCGCTGGCGTTCGGGAAGACCGCCGCCGAGGTCGCCGCCGAAGGCGTGGCACCCGAGCTCGTGCCGCACAAGGTGTTCACCGGTGACCGGCCGACGAACACGCTGCTCGCGCCGGCGCTGACCCCGTTCACCCTCGGGCAGCTGATCGCGCTCTACGAGCACAAGGTCTTCACGCAGGGGACGATCTGGGGGATCAACAGCTTCGACCAGTGGGGCGTCGAGCTGGGCAAGGCGCTCGCGGGCCGGATCATTCCGGAGCTCGCCGCCTCCGGCGAGCCGGAACTCGCGCATGATGCCTCGACGAACAGCCTGATCCGCCGCTTCCGCGCCGGCTTCACCGGCTGACCTCCGGAGTCTCGGCCGGTTCCGAGGTCCCGCCCGATCGGCAGGGTCCCGCCCGATCGGCAGGGTCCTGCTGGATCAGCGGAGCCCGGGGCGTCAGGTACTTCCGGGGCTTTGGCCCTTTGCCGCATCGCTGCGCGCTGAGGGTTCGGCGGCCGGCCCTCATGTTACTCTCCGTAACCATCTTGCCGCGGCGTAGCCGGCGGCCAGGGGATCGGGGGTGAGATGCGGGTCGACGCCGGGGCTCTGCGGATGACGGTGCACCGCGATACGCGGGGCGGCGAGGACGTGCTGATCGAGCTCGTCGGCGAGCTGGACGGACCCGGCCGGCGCTGCCTGCGCGACCAGGTCGGCGATCTGCTTGGCCGCGGCGGCTGCACGGTGACGGTCGACGTAGGCGGTCTGCGCCGGGTGGACATTCCGGCGCTCGCCGCGCTTCTGCGCGCGGACCTGCTGTTGCGGCGTGTCCACGCCATGCTGGAGATACGCGCGCCGACGCCCGCGTTCCTGGAGCTGGTCGCGGCGACCGGCCTGACCGGCCGCCTCCGGGTCGTCCCGGCCCTTCCGGCCCTTCCGGCCGAATCGCCGATCTCCTCCGCGTCGCCGTAGACCCATCGGTCCGAGGGAGGTTCCTCCGCGAAAGGCTCCTAGGAGCAGCCGGCCTCGGCTCCTCTCGAGAGTGCGCCTGCCTCTACGGTGCGAACCGCCGAGTGCGTGAAGGCTCGCGCCGCTTCGCCGGGCGTCAGCTTGGCGGGCGCCAGATTGGCCGTCACGAGATCGACCGGCATGAGATGGAGGGTGCGGCGGTGCCCGGCCGCGACCGGCGTCTCGGTGCCATCGGCTGTCGGCCCGACTGGTCTTGTTGGTCCGGTTGATCCGATTGGTATGGCGGCCGCGGCGATGGTTGGCGCGAGCGCGCCCTCGTCGCCGATAGTCGTCTCCTCGGCGCCGCCGCTGGGTACCAGACGCAGGGTGGACCGCCCGGAGTCGGTCAGCCGGCGTTCGACAGCGTTCATCAGCAGCATGACGAGCATCATCAGCAGCGGGAACCCAACCACGAGAACGGCCGCCGGCGCGGTTACCTCCACCTGAACCCCCTGAAAGACCTGGTACCAAAAGAAGTCGTGCTCCTTGACGCGGTGGGCGCGGACCGCGACGAGGTAGCCCATTCGTCAGCTACCCACCGTTGCTGCTTTGTCACTCTGCAGTACCACCCTCACCCGCGACGAGTTAGCCTCTCCGCGCATACCGCGTGAGGTAGCCGTAAAACCGAGGTGGTCCCGAATGCCGGCGTCAACCCGGTCCGCCGACTGCGTCCCGACCCGCCCAGCTGTGCGGGGAGGCCCCGCTCGGCGAAGGCGTCCGCTCCTGCACGTTCTCACCGCTGGGACGACTCGGCAGCCCGGCCGCCGCCGCTGCCCGGAACCGCCAAGCACGCCCCAAAAGCGGTGACATGCCGGCCCGATGACGGATGTAACGCCCCGGCGTCCGGGCGCTTCGCGCCCGGGTCGTGGGACCGCCGTACCCTGCCCTCACCATGTCTGCGTCGTTTGGCCCGTATGAAGGCCACGGTCCGTATGAGGACCGTTACGAGCCTGCGCATGGCCCGCATGACTATCCCGCCGCCGCCACGCCGCCGTCACCATGGGTGGTCGATGCGGGCGTGCCGGCCGGCCAGCCCAGCGCGCCCGCCCCTGTGCGATCAGAGCCGGTGACCGACTGGCGGTTCGCGGTCGACGAGTTCGGCCGTCCGATCCCACCCCCGCCTCCGGCACCCCCTCCGCAGGCGCCTGGCCAGCTCTCGCAACCGCCCCTCGCGCGGGTCCCACCGCAGCCCGCGCCGTCCGGGTACCCAGAACCGTCGCCTTACGGCGTGCCGGCGGCGCGGCCCTCCCCGATGGCATCCGCCGGATCACCGCCCGCGCCGCCGATATCAGTCCTCTCGCCGTCCGTCGACCCGGAACCGGTCGTCGGCTGGCCGGACCCGTCGCCGCACCTGCCCGCGTACGGATACCCGCCGCCCTCGACGGAGCCGTACTCGGGCGGGGGGTATCCGACCGCTTCGGGGGCGGGTACGTGGCTGCCCGAGGTCACGTCGCCCGACGCGGTGACCGACCGGGCCATGACGGCGGACACACCGGCGGCGATCCGACCGGCCCCTTACACCGCGTTGCCCTCCGTGTCGATGCCGGCCGGGGAGGTGCCGGCGTCGGTTCCCGTGCCGGTCGGGAACACCGGGGTCGGTCTGACCGCCCTCGACGAGGGCGTGATCGACCTCGACGCGCCACTTCCGCCATATTCGAGGCAATCGCCTTCCTACCCGGCTTCACCGCCTTCGCCATACCCGACGCCTCCCCCTGCGTCGGGGCACTCGCCGCCCACGCCGTCGCACCCGTCGACGTCGTCATCGACTGGCTGGGACGTTGTCGTCGGCGATGTCGGGCTGGGTCAGCGTGGCCATCCACCCACGCCCGTGCCGCCCACCGACCGGTTCGTGACGGTCGAACCATTCGACCCCTCCAGCCGGGCCATGACAGCCGGTCCGTCGGTGACGGTCGGCTCGGCCGTCACCGACGCCGTCGCTCTCCAAACGCCGCCGCCTTCTGGCCACGAGGCCGCCTCGCCGGCACCGGCGCAGGCGTCCTCAGCCCTGCCCGTCTCGGCGCCGGGGGGCGCCCAGGCCCGCTCCGTGCCGTTCCCTCCCGGCCCGCCACCGCCCGCGACGCTGCCGGCCCTGCTGGCGGATCTGGCGGCTAAGGCCGCCGCGGCGGCCGAGGCGATGGGCACGGCCGAGGACGCCGCCCAGGAGGTATCCGCGGGGCCCGTTACCGGCCCCACCGCTCTGCGTCAGTCCTTTCCCGGAACGCCCGGGGCCCCCGGGGCATTCGAGGCTCGTGACGGGTCGCCAGGCGGCGTTGGGGCCGGACGCGCCGGCGCCGGTCGCGGCCCCGCTCCGCTCACCAGCGGGGACGGGTGGGCCAGCCGGGAGGATCTCGCCGCTCGGTACGCGGTGGTGCGCGAGCAGGTCGACTACGCCCTGGCCGAGATCGCCTTGGCGCGAGCCGCGTTCCGGCGGGCCAGCGAGGACGACGGCCCCGGCTGGCCGTTCCGCGACAGCGAGCTGGACGTACTACGTCGCCCCGCCGTAGCCCGTGCACTGGCCTCCGAGTTGGCCGGCGTCGAACGCCTACGGGTTTGGGCTCAGGAGCTTTACTGGCTTCAGGAACGGCTTGGGAACTTSTAGCCTGGACTTTCCGCGCTCAGCCCGAGGAGCAGGGGATGTTCGAGAGGCCCTTCTTCGCGCCGGTCACCTTGTTGTCACAGCCGACGACGTTCAGGGTCCCCTTGCCGTCGTGGATGTAGACGCCGTAGCCCTCGCCGTCCACCGTCAGCTGATTGCCACGGATGGTGTTCTGACGGCCCCAGCCTTCCTCGACCACGTGGGTTTGGATGCCGTCCTCGATGGAGCCGCCATCGGTCGTTCCCGTGTTGTTCTCCACCAGCCAGCCGTTGCCCTTGACATCGATCCACGAGTCGGTCGCGACCATTCCGGAGCCGCTGAGCCTGTTGTCGCGGACGACCCCGCCCTCGGTGCCTTCCTTGATGTCGATGTTCTCCGAGGTGGTGTCGGCGATGTCGTTTCCGATCACCGAGTTGCGGTTGCTGCGGTCGGGCTGACAGTCCGTGTACGTGCACCAGTTGCTGGTGGCGCTGCCGACATAGATACCCTCACCGAACTTCTCCGAGCGGTTGCCGGTGTCCCGGATGACATTCCCGATCACCGTGTTGTCCGTGCTGGCGGTACGCAGGTGGATGGCCTCGTCGCCGATCTGGCTGACGTGGAGTGACGCGATGATCGAATTATGAACGGAATCGGCCACCAGGCCCTTGCGGCCGCCGCGGAGGCTGAATCCGACCACTCGGACCCAGGACACCTTGTTCAGGTACAGGAGGTACTTGGCGTCATCCTCACCGTCGATGACGGCGTCCGGTGACCCACACAGCCAGATCGGGCTCGCCTCGGTGCCCGAAACCGTGATGCCGAGATCACCCACATAGCGGCCGGCGGCCATTCGGACGATGGTGCCAGGGCGAGCGGCCTTCAGCGCCGCCGTCAGCTCGTCCGCGTTGTGCACGGTGGTACCGCCCCCGGTGGGGCAGGTGACCTTCCCATCCGCCGAGGCGTTCGGGGCGGTGCCCCCCGCTCCCACCGGACCGCCGCTCGCGTGCCCCTTACCGTCATCCGAGCCCTGCAACGCGCTCCGGTTCGGCGAGGCCGCTGGCACCGATGCGAACTCGGTGGGCTGGTCGCCGCCGCCACCGCAGGACGCGACGGCCAGCGTGGCGGCGATGACCAGCGTCGCCACGCGGACGGCCCCGCCACCGCGAACCCTGGCCGGCGAGCGGTCCCGCGGCGTCGACATGGCGTTCACCGAAGTCTCCCTGTCCTTGACCAGTCACGCCGGTTTCGCCTGCCGGCAGGTGGTGTCATCGGTCGGATCGGCGAGGTGGCCGCCGGTGCCCCGGGGCCTGGTCGTGGTTCACCTGTGGCGTTGGCGCGCGCGACGTGAGGGAATCCGACGTCGGCTTGTCCTCGGCTTGTCCTCCTGACCCGAGTCCGCGGCGGCGGGCGCCTGCCCGGGACGGGAGTCACCGCCGGCGGACGATCCCTGTGTCGCGCGCGCCGCACGTCACAACGTTGGCTCGGCGTCGACTGGGGGATAGTTCGCCGGGCCGCGGGCCGGGCGCTGTTCGACCGGCATGTCGTACTCGTCGGGTGTCCGCGACCGAGGCACGGTCGTCACGGGATTGGACGCGCGACCGCCGATGGCGGGCTGGCTGGCCGCCGTTGTGATCAATTTCTGTTGGGCCGGTGGCCGCATGGTGCCGCCTGTCAGCCGTTGCAGCATCAGCTCCGACTCGGGGTAGGGATGCGAGGGCGGCCGCCTCCTTGCCCGCCGACGGCTCCACAGTCCGACGAACGGCAGCAGCACGACCACTCCCCAGACGAGGAGCGCCGGGTGCTGCTCGACGAACGTGTACCAGTGGTGAGGCGTCAGCGACACCCACCCGCTGGTGCTGTTGTCATGCACCTCGCGGGTGTTCACGCCGAGCGCCTTGCGGATGTCGATCGCCCGCCATCCCCGTCCGGCGAGCGTGTTGTTCTGGATCTTCGTGTCGGTGGCCTGGCCGCGAATCGTGATCGCGAAGTCCTTGGCGCCGGTCACCTGGTTGCGGCTGAGGATGTTCGTCGTGGCGTCCTGGACGACGATGCCTCGCTGGCTGTCGGTGAGGATGTTCTTCACCATCGCGGTGCGCCGTGCGTCCGGGCCGACCTGGATCCCGGTCTCGCTGGCGTCGTTCACCTTGTTGTCCGTGACCTGGGTGCCGTTCGCGCCGCTCTTGATGATGATGCCGACCTGGCTTCCGGAAACCTTGTTGGCCCGGACGACGGAGTTCTCACCTCCGACGATCCGGATCCCATAGCGTCCGTTGCCACTGACGGTGTTGCTGTCGATCAGAGTGTCCTTGATCTGGTTGACCTGGACTCCGGTCGCGGTCGCCACCACGCCGAGACCGCGGCCGTCGACCGTGATGCCGTCGCCGCTGTTGTCGGTGACCGTGCTCCGCATCACCCGCGATCCAGAGGCGCGGTCGATGGTCATGCCGTCGCCGTGGTTGCGCGCCGCCGTGACGCCCGAGACCAGCGTTCCGGTCGCGTCGCGGTGGACGCCGAGTCCAGAACGTTCGTTGTCCTGCAGCCGGACATCGATCAGCTGGATGCCCTCGCTGCCGGAGATGTAGGCGCCGTAGATGTTGTTTCGGAACACGGAGTCAGCGGCGCCACCGGTGCTGGGCTCGCCCTTGCTCCCGGTCCAGGCGATGCCGCCGGTGCGTCCCGTCCAGAAGCCCAGGCTGCTCGCGTCGACGTTCCGGACGATGAGCTCACCGCCCATGGTCCGGATGTAGGACCKGCCGTCGACGGTGGTGGTGTCCGGCTGGAGGTTCTGCACGTCCCAGCCGACGACGCGCAGCTTGTTCTCCGGCGACGCGCCGACGAACTCCATCGCGCCGCGCCAGGCGGCGATGGTCGCGAATCCCTTTGGCCCGCTGGCCAGCCTGAGTTCGCCGACCTGCGAGTTGATCACGAGGCGGGCCTGGGGCCCGACGAGCACGTTCGCCGTGAACAGCACCGCGCCGTCGACCTCACGGCGACCACCGCCAGCGTTGATCACGTCGGTCGCCGTGTAGGGATCCGTCCGCGCCGGGAGCAGCACAGTCGGCAGGCTGCCCGTCGTCTCGACCAGCGTCGGCTCGGTGAGCACACCGAAACGTTCGAACATCGTCCGCAGCCGAATGTCCTCGGCGTCCACCAGCACGGCTTGCTTCTTCGCGTCAGCCGACGAGACGGGAGGGAGAGGCTGTACGGAGGACGCCTGCGCGGGGAGCGCGGCCAGGCCACCGGCGGTGACCGYGGCGCCGGCGAGCAGACCCACGATCAGCACGCGCGGGCGATGGGCTGGCCGGGTTCGCCCGGCGACGGTCATCAGGCACCCACCGGGGCAGTCCCGGGCACGCCGGTCCTGGTGGAGGCGTCCGTCTGCCCCTCACCACCGATCAGGTCGGAGCGTCTGGTCAGCCAGCCCTGCTTGTTCATGGACACAAGAGCCCATGCCTTGATCGGTAGTGCGATGGTGATGATCATCAGTACGGTAAGCGGGAGGACAAATATGTCTCGCGGGTGTTCCTTCAGATGCGAGAARCCGCGGATGGCTCGGCCGAGGAGCAGCCAGCAGATCGCGATGATGGGTGCGTTCGCCTCAGGCCGGAACATCCACAGCGTGAAATAGGTCACCGCGACACCCATCGTCACCGGCGTCAGCACGATCTGAAGCACGCCGACCTGCGTGATGAGTGGCTGGCGCCAGAGCCAGCCCTTGTAGATCGCGGTGAGGTAGGTGCGGTAGGAGTTACGGCTCCACCTGACTCGCTGCTTGATGAACGCCCGCAGGCTGTCCGGAAACATCGACATGGCGCGGGCCGTGTCCTGGTGCACCGTCTTGTACCCGGAGGCCAGCACCAGCCAGGTGAGCCGGCCGTCGTCGCCGGCGATGCAACGGCGCCCGAGGAAGAACTCGTGCTCGAGGTTGTACAGGACGGGCATGACGGCTGAGCGGCGATACGCCGCGGTCCGCCCGGACAGGCAGGCCACCGCGCCTACCCGGCCCTGGGCCGGCACGTAGTCGAGGTATCGGATGTCCACGAGCCAGTTGGCGACCCGACGCCAGACGCTGCTGCGCGCCTCGTAGACGTTCTGCCGGGTGCCGACCCCGCCGACCTCTGGATCGACGAACGGCATCTGCACGGCCGCCAGCAGCCCGGGCTCCCAGGCCGTGTCCGAGTCGCAGAGGACTATGACCTCGGACGTCGCCACCGAGATCCCAACGCCGAGGGCGGAGCGCTTGCCCTCGTGCACGAAGGGGATCACTCGAACCTTCGGATCCGCGCGGCGGTCGAGCAGCTCGATCAGCGCCGTGTCCTCGACGTCGGGGACAATGATGATCTCGGTCGGGTTCTGGGCGAGCCAGGTCTTCAGGCAGCGCTCGAGAACCTCTGGGTCCTCGCGGAAGGACGGCAYGACGACAGACGTCGTCGTCCGGAAGCTGTTCCGTACGGGTCGGTACCGCATGGAGAGCAGACGCCGGCTGAGCCACACCACCCATGAGATGACGCCGGCGATGCCGATTGGTATGAGACTTCGATGACTGGTTATAAAGTCGACCGTGCTACTGAGCCATTGCATTGTCGCGGGACCCCCCCCAAATGCGACCCAAGGTCGGACGGCCACGCGCCTTGGCCAGCCCTGGATTCCGCCCCCGGCCAGTCGATGATCAATTCTTCTCCGGTGGACGGCAGTAGGCTAGCAGTGACCGTGGCCGCGTCGACGGCAGCCGTGCCGCGTTGATTGCCGAGTAGCGACGCCTGATCTCGCTGGGAAATTTCCCCGTCACGGAACGTCGTATGGTTCTGTCTATTGTGAATCTATTGTCAATCCATTGTCTCCCTGATTAAATCCTCGTCATCTCCCGTATCCGCAATCGTCGCCTGGGCCGGCCGGTGTCCAGCCGGCCGGCGGCATTTGGCACCATGCGGTCGGGGTCGTATGGCTAGTTGGACCGGACAGTGYGCGTCATCACATGACTGCTCGTGGCGGCCGGTCGCCTTACGTAATGGGGGAGTGGGAGCGTGCTTTCTGGCACCGCGGTTTCGCGAGGAGATGATCCGGCGGCCTCTGGTCGACTGGTGACGAAGATCAGCGTGGTGGGCACCGGTTACCTGGGTGCCACGCATGCGGTATGTATGAGCGAGCTTGGCTTCACGGTCGTCGGTCTGGACGTCGACGAGACCAAGGTGGCGAGCCTCGCCTCGGGGGCCGTGCCGTTCTTCGAACCCGGCCTCGAGGAGCTGCTCCGCAAGAACCTCGAGTCAGGCCGACTGACCTTCAGCTCGTCCTTCGAGGACGTCGCCGACGCGGACGCGCACTTCCTGTGCGTGGGCACCCCGCAGCGGGCCGACTCAGCGGCGGCCGACATGCGCTACCTCGACAGCGCGATGGACGGTCTGCTGGCCGCCGGTCTCAAACCGGGAGCGCTGGTGATCGGCAAGTCGACGGTGCCCGCGGGGACGGCCGCCCGGCTGGCCGCCCGGCTCGCGACCGAGGCGCCCCACGTTGGTCTCGGCTGGAACCCGGAGTTTCTCCGCGAGGGCTTCGCGGTCGAGGACACCCTGCGCCCCGACCGTCTCGTCTTCGGTGTGCCGACGGAGGACGGTGACCGGGCGGAGGCCATCCTGCGCGAGATCTACGCCCGGCCGCTCGACGCCGGCACGCCGCTGATCGTCGCGGACTTCGCCACCGCCGAGCTGGTGAAGGTCGCGGCGAACTCCTTCCTCGCCACGAAGATCTCGTTCATCAACGCGATGGCCGAGGTCTGYGAGGCGACCGACGCCGATGTGACGGTCCTGGCGAAGGCGCTTTCCTACGACACCCGGATCGGCGGCCGCTTCCTCGGGGCCGGCGTGGGTTTCGGCGGGGGGTGCCTGCCCAAGGACATCCGTGCCTTCCAGGCCCGGGCGCAGGAGCTGAATATCGGGCGGTCTGTCGCGTTCCTCGGCGAGGTCGACGCGATCAACCTCCGACGTCGGGCACGCGTCGCGGAACTCGCGACCGAGGTGGCCGGTGGCGATATGAAGGGGAAGCGGGTGGCCGTGTTCGGCGCGGCCTTCAAGCCGAACAGCGACGACATCCGGGACTCGCCGGCGCTCGACGTGGCCAAGGCGCTGCATGACGCGGGCGCGGTGGTCACCATCTGCGACCCGGCCGCGATGCCGAACGCCCGACGCCGTCATCCTGAGCTGCGGTACGAGCTGAACGCGCTCGACGCGGCGCTGGACGCCGATGTGGTGCTGCACCTGACCGAGTGGGCGGAGTTCCGCGAGATCGACCCCGCCGTGCTCGCGTCCGTCGTCCGCAAGCCGGTCGTCATCGACGGGCGCAACACCCTTGACCCGGTGCGCTGGCGGCAGGCTGGTTGGACCTTTCACGCGCTTGGCCGGCCGACCTTGTGAGGATCGACGGACAGGAAAGGCGGTTGAAAGGCGGAATGACCCGGCGGGCGCTGATGCGCTCGTCGTCCGCTGGCGCCCTGGGGCTGGCGGCGGCCGGCCTCAGCGGCGGGCTGGCCGCCTGCGGTTCGGGACCGCGGCAGGTGGATCCGGCGAGCGAGATCCTGCCGCCGGACACGTCGACGCCCGTCGCGGCGTCGACCACGCCGGCGCGGGCCCACCGCACGCTCGCCAACACGGACGTCGCCAGGCAGTTCTTCGGCGAGAAGCTGGTCCCGATGACCCGGTCCAGTTTCGGTCTCGACCTGGCCGAGGTGCTGCCGTCCGACGACAAGCGTTTTCCCTCTCTTCTGCGGGTGTCGATCCCGATCGACGTCACAAACCCCGAGGAGAAGCGGATCTACCAGGACGGGGCCACCTACGGCGGCGTCCAGATGTTCGTGGACCACACGCTGCGCTCGCCGTACGAGCTCTACATGCGATATTACGTACGATTCCCACAGAACTTCGATTTTGGCAAGGGTGGGCGTCTGCCCGGCTTCTTCGGGACAATCGTGAAGAACCGGGTGCGGACGGAGACCCTGCGCAGCGGATTCGCGACGCGTTTCGCCTGGAGGGATGGCGACTCCGGCCTCGTATACGCGAACACCGCCCGCTCCGATCACCCGACCAACACCGTGGGCAAAGCCACCTGGCGCTGGCCGCGAGGGCGATGGGTCTGCGTCGAGCAGGGCGTGAAGCTGAACTTCGAGGGGTATTCCGACGGGCTGATGCTCATCTGGATCGACGGCAAGCTCGTATACAAGGACCAGAAGTTCAACCCCAGGATCTCCAATGACCTGAGGGTCGGCGGTTTCCTGGTGACAGCCACGTTCGGCGACGGCGGCACGACCTTCAAACCGGTCTCGCCACAGACGATCGACCTGGCCGGCTTTGCCTATGACGTGAAGCGGCTCAACCCACTTCCAAAGCCCGAGGACGGGTAGTCGCCGCCCGCCCCTCGCAACGGGCCAGCACGGTTCGCGACGTTCAAGCACTCCGCGACCGAGCTGGCCCGGAGGCGCGCCTCCGCGGAGGCCCGGCCCGAGCGAAGCGATGTGGGTTGGGCCGCAGCGGAGGTCGCCGCAGGGCACGTGAGCGGAGGAGGACGCGGCGCGGAGGTCCCTTGGGAGCGGAGCGAGTAAGGGGCCGTAGCGCCGCGCCCGCACGAAGCGAACCAATGTTAGAGCGGCGGGGTGAGCATCACGACGGTGGCCGGGCCTTCGAGATTCTCGAAGGCGCGTGCCGCCAGCGCGGCGGCGGTCACGTTGCCCTTGCGGTGGTAGCGCTCGAGCGCGTCCGCCAGGCTCATGGCGGCGTCGTCCTTGCGATCGGCGCGGTGCAGCACCTCGGCGCGGGCGAGCAGGGCGGTGGCCTGGCAGTCGAAATCGTCGGTCTTCCCGGCGAGATCCACGGCGGTCTCCGCGAAACGCAGCGCCTCCGCCTCGCGGCCGCGGATGGCCAGCAGCCGGGCGTGGACCCCGCACCAGCCGGCCTGCGCGGGYAGCTGGTCGGTGGCGGCCGCGTCCCGGCAGCGGGTCACGTACTTGCCGGCCTCGTCGAGCCGGCCGAGCGCCAGCATGACCTCGGCGAGCGCCGCGGCCCTCGTCGCCAGGTACGCCCGCTCGCCCATCCGTGACAGGTGCCGGCAGCTGCGGCGCAGCTCCCGTTCGGCGGTCGTCAGGTCGTCGGCGAGCAGCGCCACCCTGGCAACCACGAACCCGCTGTGCAGCGGGTCGAACCGCGGGCCGCGCAGGTCCCAGACGATCTCCTCGGCGTCCTTGAGGTGGGCCCGCGCCCCTTCCAGGTCGCCGGCCATGGCGGTGAGCACCGCCAGCTGGGCGAGCAGCGCCCGCCGCTGGCCGCGGTCGTCGCCAGCGTCCACCAGCGCCGCCGTCGCGATGGTGATGGACTCCCCGACCGGTCGTGGCGTCCAGCTCAGCAGGCTGGTCAGCTCTCGGCGCAGCGACTGGGCCGCCCGCGGCACGCCCGAGTCCTCGGCGTGCTGGACCGCCATGTCCATCGCCTTCTCGGCCGCGGCGTACTGGCCGGCCGCGGTGTAGGCGGCGGCCTGGCTGCGGCAGGCCAGCGCCGCGCCGACCTCGTCGCCCTCGCGGACGAAGTCCGCCAGCGCCTCGCCCGCCTCCTCAAGGGTGGTGGCGACCAGCCCGTCCGGCTCGGTGGAGAACAGCACCCGCAGGTGAGCGAGCCGCGCATGCGCCCGCAGCCCGTCCTCGCCGGCTCGCCGCGCCCGCTCGGTGACCTGGCGCAGGATGCGGTCCGCGTCCGAGAGCCGGCCGAACGAGTACAGCGCCCAGCCCAGGTCGATCTCGGCTCGCAGGCGCAGCGGGTCCAGCTCGGGCAGCAGCACGATCGCCCGCTTGAGCAGCTGGGCGGCGCCCATCTCGTCGCCCTGGCGGACCCGGTCGGCCGCCTCTATCAGGCAGGTCGCGGCCTGCCGGCCGAGCTCGATGGTCGCCGCGTCGCGCTGGCCCAGCTCGACCCGGTAGCGGTAGGCCTGCTCCAGGTGATAGCCGACCAGTTCGTCGTGCTCGCCCGGGCCGCCCAGCATCCTGGCCTGCAGCCAGCGGGCGAACCGCTCGTGCAGATCGGCCCGCTGGCGCTTGGACGTCGCCTGGTAGGCACAGTCGCGCAGCAGCACGTGCAGGAACCGGAACGCCTCGACGCCGGGCAGGTCGGAGCGGTCCGGGTGGACGAGTTCCTTACGGACCAGCGCCAGGCAGTGCGCGGCGACGTGAGGTCGTTCCTCCGGCTCGGACAGGTCGACGACGGCGTCCAGGTAGAACCGGTTGCCCACCACCGCCGCCCGCTCCAGCACCCGGCGCTCGGCCGCGTCGAGCCGGTCGAGCCGGGCGGCGAGCAGCGCGGAGATCGTCGGCGGGACCTTGACGTTGCGCAGGCTGCTGGTCGCCGTCCAGCGGCTGCCCTCCCGGCGCAGCAGGCCGTCGTCGACCAGCGCGGCGACCATCTGCTCGACGAACAGCGGGTTGCCCGCCGCCGACGAGGTGATCCGGTCGACCAGCTCCGGGGCGAGGTCGTCCGAACCCATCAGGCTGCGGATCAGCCGTTGGCAGCGCGCCTCGGTGAGCGGCTGCAGCAGCATCGAGGTGGCGTTGAGCTTGCCGCCGCCCCACTGCCGGCGTTCCTCCAGCAGCTCGGGCCGGGTCAGGCAGAGCAGCAGGATCGGGGCGTCGCGTGACCAGTCGGTGATGTGCTCGATCAGGTCGAGCAGCGTCGGCTCCRCCCAGTGCACGTCGTCGAAGCAGAGCACCAGCGGGCGTCGTTCGGCGAGCGCCTGGAAGAACGTACGGACCGCCCAGAAGCTCTCCTGGGTGCCCACCTCCGCGCCGCCGAGGCCGACCAGCGGGGCCAGCGCGGCGACCACCTCGGCCGCCCCCGCCACGCCCAGCTCGTCGAGCAGTTCGCGCAGCCGGCGCTTGCCCTCCAGCGTCGGCGAGTCCGCCGACACCCCGGTGGCCTGGCGGACCATCTCCATCAACGGCCAGTAGGCGATGCCCTCGCCGTAGGACAGGCAGCGCCCCCAGAGCACCGTCGCCCGGTTGGACACGCCGTCGCAGAACTCCTTCACCATCCGCGACTTCCCGATGCCGGCCGGGCCGAGCACCGTGAACAGATGGCAGATGCGCTCCTCGACGACGGCCTCGAAGGCGTCCTGGATGCGCCGGCGTTCCCGGTTGCGGCCGATGACCGGCGCGGCGAGGCTCAGTGACGGCGTGCGGCTGCCGGGGCCCGCGGTCGGGTCGACCAGCGCGACCAGCCGGTGCGCCCGCAGCGGGTCGCGCTTGCCCTGGACGACGAGCGGGCCGACGGGGTCGACGGTGACGCTGGGCCGGATCAGCCGGTGGGTGTTGTCGCCGATCAGGATCTCGTCGGGGGCGGCCGCCTCCTCCAGCCGGGAGGCGACGTTGACCGGGTCACCGGTGACCCCGCTGCCGGCGACGGTGACCTCGCCGGTGTTGATGCCGATCCTGATCCTCAGCCCGAGGCCCCAGTCGCGGCGCAGGTCGGCGTTGAGCTCGCGGATCCTGTCCCGGATGTCGAGCGCGGCCCGCACCGCCCGCAACGCGTCGTCCTCGTGCAGCACCGGGATGCCGAAGACGGCGAAGACGGCGTCACCGATGAACTTCTCGACGGTGCCGCCGTGGGAGTAGATGACCTCGCGGACGTTGGTGAAGAACCGCCACATCACCTGCTGCAGCGGCTCGGAGTCGATGTTCTCGCCGATGTGGGTCGAGCCGGTGATATCGACGAACATGATCGTTACTGTCTTGCGGGTCCCGCTGCGCGCGGTGGGCAGGGGGTTCCCACAGCCGGAGCAGAACCGGGCGCGGTCCGGGTTCTCCTCCAAGCATGTCGGGCACGCCACCATGTGCCGGATGGTAGGCCGATCGGGTGGCGTGACGGCAGGGGATCTCGGCATCGGTCGCTCGCGTCGTGACTCGTCCCACACCGGTTCCTCCTGGGGGGTACTCCACGGCCCGTCGCCGGGAGCTACCGGTCTGCCTGCTGATGATCCCAGGAACAGTGGTCGCCGCGCGTCCGAAGAAAGATCATGTGCGCGTGCCCTCTGGCCCTCTGATCCCGGGAGCAACGGCCGCCAGGCATGCGAAGGAAGATCATTTTCGCGTGCGCTCTTGCCCTCTGATCCCACCGACGACGGCCGCCGGCCCTCCGATTCCATGGGCGGTGGCCGCCGGGCGTGCGAAGGAGGACCATTTTCGCACGCCCTTTGGCCTTCTGATTCCATGGACGGCGGCCGTCGGGCGGGCGAAGGCGAATCATTTTCGCACGCCCTTCGCTCGTCCAGGCCGCTCATCCGGGTAGGTCCCGGCGTAACGCGGCGARCGCGGCGGCCGTCGCGACAGCTCCCCAGCCGAGCGAGGCCCACAGGGACACCGTGTCCAGCTCCGAGGTCGGCCAGCCGAGCACGCCGAGCGGACTGGTCACCGGGCCGCGGAACCGGCTGGAGTCGCCAATCAGCTCCAGGAGACCCACCCCGACCAGACCGAGCAGGGCCGTGCTCGGGCCGCGGGCGATCGACCCGACCGCCACGCCGACGACACCGGCGGCGCAGACGGCGAGGACGACGACGGCGAACGCGCCCGCGAGCTCGCCGGGCCGGTCCAGGCGCATCGTCCTGGCATCGTGGCGGGCGACGCCGACCGCTACCCAGGCGGTGAACGTCAGCGTGGACAGGGCCGCGCCCAGCGCCACGACGGTCAGCAGCTGCGCGCCGAGCACCCGGTGGCGGGCGGGTGTGACGAGCCAGGTGAGGGTCGCGGTGCGCCAGCGGAACTCGCTCGCGGCGATCTGGACCCCGAGTGCCATCAGCAGGTAGCCGAGCAACAGGCCCGCGCGGGAGCGCAGGCCCTCCCACGTACTGACCGACGACGCCTGCGCGCCCCAGAACACCAGTGTCGGGATCTGGAAGATCAGGAACAGCGCGATGGTGTTGCGCTGACCGCGACTGGTGGCGATCTTGAAGATCTCGGTGCGTACCAGGACGCCTAACCCGGCGGGCCGGCTGGTCCGTGCCCGGGTCCCTGCCCGCTTGCGGGCACGGGTCCGGTCCTCGGCGCCGCTGTCAGAGGCTCGGCCCCGCTGGCCGTCCCGCGCGCCGTGACCGCCGGGGAACGCGGTGGTCATCGGCCGGCCACCCGCGGGCGCGCGACACGGGAGCCCACCTCCGGGTCATCCGCGTCGCCGCGGGTCAGGGCGAAGAACACGCCCTCCAGGTCCGGCCCGGTGGTGTGCAGCTCGACGAGGGGGATCCGGTGCTCGGCGGCCACCTGCCCGACCCGCTCGGCCCAGCCGTGCGGCAGCCGTAGTTCGTCCGGCCCCACGCGATGGACCGGCGTGTCGGCCGTGGCACCAGCCCCGGCCTCGGCCGCCCGATCGTCGGCGAGCAGATCGGCGAGCAGATCGGCGTACGGGGTCCTGACAGTCACCGAGCCCTGGCCGATCTCGGGCATCGGGGCATCGAGGGCTACCCGGCCGTGGTCGATGATCACGACGTGGTCGACGGTCTGGGTGACCTCGGCGAGCACGTGGCTCGACAGCAGCGCGGTGCGGCCCTCGGCGGCCCAGGAACGCAGAAAGTCACGCAGCCAGCGGATGCCCTCGGGATCGAGGCCGTTGGCCGGCTCGTCGAGCACCAGCAGCTCCGGGTCGCCGAGCAGGGCGCCCGCGAGCGCGAGCCGCTGGCGCATGCCCAGCGAGAAGGAGCCGGTGGCGCGCTCCGCCGCGTCCTCGAGCCCGACGAGGCCGAGTACCTCGTCGGTCTGGCGCCGGCCGACCCGGAGAGGCATCGCAAGCGCGCGCAGGTGATCCGCCGCGGTCCGGGTCGGGTAGGCCACCGGCTCCAGCACGGCGCCGACGCGGCGCGCCGGGTCGGCGAGCTCGCGGTAGCCACGCCCGTCGATCAGCGCGCGGCCGCTCGTCGGGGTGACCAGCCCGAGCAGGACGCGCAGGGTGGTGGTCTTGCCGGAGCCGTTCGGCCCCAGGAAGCCCGTGATCGAGCCGCGCCGCACCGAGAAGCTGACGTCGGTCACCGCGTGCACCCGCCGGTACCGTTTCGTCAGATTCTCGACGGCGACGATCGGACTGACGGCAGGCCTCCCGCGGCGCGATGACGATGTTGGGCCAAGGGGTGCGCGAAAATGGTCCTCCTTCGCGTGCCCGGCGGCCTCCGTCCATGGGATCACAGGGCCAATGGGTGCGCGAAAGGGTCCTCCTTCGCGTGCGCCCACGATAGCCAGCCGCGCCGGTCACGATCGTCAGGAGATGTCCGCCCACCGGAACTCGCCGTTGGGCTCGCGCAGGCAGGCGACCGGGCGGCCGGAGGGATCCTGCTGGACGTGTCCCATATCCGAGCTGTCGCACTCCGCGCCCGGCGTCGGCCCTTGCTGCTGTTGCTGGGACGGGACGTCCGACCAGCTGCCCAGGCCGCCTGAGCCGGGCGTCGGCGGGGCGCAGTAGAGCGTCAGACCATTGATCGCGACGGCGGGTGCGGTGTCCTGACTGGGCGCGCAGGGCTCGCCGACGAACACGGGCGACGCGGACACGTTCGGCTCCGCGGGCGCGTCGCTCGCCCCGGAGGGAACGGGGGTTCCCGCGCCGCCTGCCTCGCCGGTGCCGGCTGCCCCGCCACCACCGCCCGGCTTGCCCGAACCCGTCGTGCCTCCGGTGCCCCCGGTGCCCCCGGTGCCTCCGGTGCCTCCGGTGCCGCTGTCGCTGGTGACGCCGCTCGGGGTGGGCGCGGGCTGAGAGCTCGGCTCGGGCGGTGTGGGCGGTGCCTCCGGGTCGGTCGTGGCCGCGGTGACCCCCTGGGGAGCGGACGAACTGGCCGGGTCGTCCTTGCTCTGCCCGCATCCGGTCAGGGCGGTGGCGACCAGCACCGGCAGAACGCCCGCCACGACCGCCCGGCGGCCGAGACCAGGTCGCCAGCTTCGCTGACCGCCGAGACCAAGCCGCCGGCTTCGCCGACGGTCGAGATCAGGTCGTCGGCTTCGCCGGCGAACGTGTGCCCAACCGGCCACGGCCTACCTCCTCCCACCCGGCGGACCGCGGGCGCGCGTGCCGGCCGCTGGGAGCAGTTGCCGACCGCCCGGTTACAGGGCGCTCGCAAAGCTATCGCGCTCCGTAGCGTCCCGCCGCCCTTCTGGCGGCTCCGTCAGCACATGTCCGACCGGTACCCATCACCCAGCTTAGATAAGCCATTGATCGTTGGGTGGCTATCTGTCGTGGTTTGGGTGTGGACGCCGGCCTGTTCGGGCGATCGGGTGCCCGGTCGTTGCCGTCGAGTCCCCTTTGCGTGCTGGTTACTGGCGAGTAGCATGGGGTATCACGTACTCGCCGGTAACTAAGTCAACGGCGGCCCGGCGGGTCGCGGCGACGGCGGGACTGGTCGATGGTCGTGGCGAGGGATGAAGCCTCGGTGCGGCCAGAGGCCCTAGGGGACACGGCCAAAGGCCGCGATGGCGAAGSCTCGCGCGGCCGGAGGCCCTAAGCGGGACATGGGGGCGGCCATGGGGCACTACCGGAGCAACCTGCGGGACATCGAGTTCAACCTCTTCGAGGTGCTGGGGGTCGACCGGATCCTCGGTACCGGCCCGTTCACGGAGATGGACCGTGAGACCGCCCATGAGGTGCTGGCCGAGCTCGAGCGGCTCGCGGTCGGCCCGCTGGGCGAGTCGTTCGCGGACGCGGACCGCAACCCGCCCGAGTTCGACCCGGCCACCGGCACCGTGCGGCTGCCCGAGTCGTTCAAGAAGTCCTTCGCGTCCCTGCAGGAGGGCGAGTGGTGGCGGCTGTTCGTGCCCGCGCACCTCGGCGGGCTCGGCGCTCCGCCCACGGTCGCCTGGGCGGCCTCCGAGCTGATCCTTGGCTCAAATCCGGCCGTGTTCATGTACATGGCCGGCCCCACGTTCGCCGGAATCCTCGACCGGCTGGGCACCGACTGGCAGAAGAAGCTCGCCGGCTGGGCGATCGAGCGGCAGTGGGGCGCCACGATGGTGCTCACTGAGCCGGACGCGGGCTCCGACGTCGGCGCGGGCAGGTCCAAGGCGGTGGCGCAGCCAGACGGCACCTGGCACATCGAAGGCGTCAAGYGGTTCATCACCAGCGGTGACTGGGATGTCCCCGAGAACATCTTCCACATGGTGCTGGCCCGGCCGGAGGGCCACGGCCCCGGCACCAAGGGCCTGTCGATGTTCATCGTCCCGAAGTTCATGCCAGACCCGAGCACCGGCGCTCCCGGCGCTCGCAATGGCGTCTATGTCACCAACGTCGAGCACAAGATGGGCCTGAAGGTCTCCACGACCTGTGAGGTGCGCTTCGGCGAGCGGGCACCGGCCGTCGGCTGGCTCGTCGGTGACGTCCACGACGGCATCGCCCAGATGTTCCAGGTGATCGAGCACGCCCGGATGATGGTCGRCACCAAGGCCATCGCCACCCTGTCCACGGGCTACCTCAACGCGCTCGAGTTCGCGCGCACCCGCGTGCAGGGTGCCGACCTGACCCAGGCGGCCGACAAGACCGCACCGCGGGTGACCGTCATCAACCATCCGGACGTCCGGCGGATGCTGATGGCGCAGAAGGCTTATGCCGAAGGCATGCGCGCGCTGACCCTCTTCACCGCGTCGTTCCAGGACACGGTGGCGTTCGCCGAGGCTGAGGCCGGTGTCCCGGGCACGCATGACGCGCTGTCCGGTGGCGCCGGATCGGACGCCGAGCGGGCCGCGCGGATGAACGACCTCCTGCTGCCGATCGTCAAGGGCGTCGGCTCGGAGCGGTCGTATGAGCTGCTGGCCAGCGCGCTGCAGGTGCTCGGCGGGTCCGGCTACCTGCAGGACTACCCGATCGAGCAGTACATCCGCGACGCCAAGATCGACACCCTGTATGAGGGCACAACGTCCATTCAGGGCCAGGACCTGTTCTTCCGCAAGATCGTGCGGGACAAGGGCCAGGCGCTCACCGCGCTGCTCATCGACATCCAGACGTTCGCGAAGGGCGACGCCGGCAACGGCGCGCTGGCCGGGGAGCGTGACCAGCTCGCCGCCGCGCTCGAGGACGTCCAGTCGATGGTCGGCGGGATGGTCGGGTTCCTGACGGGGGCCGCGGACGACAAGCGGGAGGTCTACAAGGTCGGCCTGAACTCCACCAGGCTGCTGATGAGCCTCGGCGATCTGATCATCGGCTGGCTGCTGCTGCGCGGCGCGGACGTCGCCCTCGCGGCGCTCGCCGACTCGCCGACGGCCAGGGACGTGCCGTTCTACCAGGGCAAGATCGCCGCCGCGAAGTGGTTCGCGGCCAACGTCCTGCCCGAGCTGCGCGCCCGTCGCGCGATGCTCGAGGCCACCACCCTCGACCTCATGGACGTCCCCGAAGCCGCGTTCTAAACCAGCCCGCCGGCCGGAGGCTGGTCGGGAAGGTTGTTGCTCGGTCGCTCCGAGGCAAGCCCAGGTCGAGGTCGGAGTCGGACGGGTCCTAGGTCCGAGTCGGACGGGGTTGGGCGGGAAGGTTGTTGCTGGTTCGCTTCGTGCGGACACGGCGCTCCGGCCCCTTACTCGCTTCGCTCCTAGCCGAGATGGTCGGCGGAGGTGGGTTGGGGTTGGGCGGGGTCAGGGTCGTAGTCGGCCGGGGCCGGGCGGGAAGGTTGTTGCTGGTTCGCTTCGTGCGGGCACGGCGCTCCGGCCCCTTACTCGCTTCGCTCCCAAGGGACCTCCGCGCCGTGTCCTCCTGCGCTCACGTGCCCTTCGGCGACCTCGCTGCGGCCCGGCCCACGTCGCTTCGCTTGTGGGCCGGGCCTCCGCGAGGTGCGCCTCCGGGCCAGCCCGGTACCGTTGCGCCGCAACGTCACCAGTCCGGGTCCGGGCGCTGGCCGGCCGTGAACCCCTGCACGAGCGCAGCGAAGTGCCCCGCGGCACCAGCCCCCTATAAGGCCGGATCCCGCAACGCTCCAGCGGCGGGTGACCGCGCTGGGCGCGGAGGCGCGCCTCGCGGAGGCCTGGCCATGGAGCGAAGCGACCATGGTCGGGCCGCAGCGAGGTCGCCGTAGCGCCCGTGAGCGGAGGAGGACGCGGCGCGGAGGTGTCGTCCGAGCCGCCAGGCGAGGACGGCGCCGGAGCGCCGCGCCCGGACGGAGCGAACCAATAAACAGAGCTTGTTTCCGGCTAGGGCTTACCTGGGTACTGATCCGGCATGGGAATCATGGCAAGCCTCGGGTTCTTCGCGTTCGGAGCAATCCTGGCATTCGCCGTCCGCGGCGACACACCAGGGATCGACCTCACCGCGGTCGGGGTCATCGTGATGCTGGTCAGCATCATCGGTTTCGCGACGGCGGTGTACCGCGAGCGGTGGCGTCGGCACCTGTTCGAGGAGTCCGTCGAGCAGGGCGCTACTCCGCCGCTTCCGCCAGATGACGGCATCATCCTCGTCGAGCCGACGGCCCCGATCGTCGCTCCCGAGCGCGAGATCGTCCCGGACGTCCGCCACTGACCCTCTGCTGAATCGCGGTGCGCCTGGCCACTCGGGCCGGCGCACCCGAAATGGATCGGATCCGGCAGGAACCTACGGCTTGCGGTTCTGCCAGCGGCTACGCGCGGCGAAACGCGCGCTTTCTCGGCCGCGCTGACCTTGTCAGGAAGTCCGGAGCGGCGGAAAGGCCTGGTCCAGCTCGTTGCGCATGTCCCGCTTGAGGATGTCGTCCGTCTCCGACGAGGGCTGACCCTCGAGGAGGAAGCGGGCGACACGGAGGGTGAGATCGACCCGCTCGGCCAGGTTCAGCGCGCCGGTGAAACGACCACCGGTGGTGCCCGCGGACGACGCGGACGTGAGCACCTTGGCCACGAACTCGTCCGCGGCCAGCAGAGCCTCCACGCGCGTCATGCGGTTCACCCCTTTGTCCGGGAAGTCGGAGTCGTGCCGATAGCTGAACGCGTGCGTCACGGTACCAGGCCGGCTCCGGCTCCCGTTGTTCGCCCCATCTGCGGCCTTTGCTGCTATCTACCACTCTTGGCCGTCCCGGAGCCATCCATTGAGGCTGGCGCCTCGTGTCAGCCCGCCGGACGCTGATCGCTGAGCACCCTGGCGTCCCTACGACCAGGCGAGCAGGAGGGCGGGGTCGGTGAGCATCGCGGCCACGTCGGCGAGGACGGCGGAGCCCAGCTCGCCGTCGACCAGGCGGTGGTCGAAGGAAAGCGCCAGCTGTCCCACCGTGCGCACGGCGAGCTGGCCCTCATGGACCCAGGGCGCCGGGCGGACCGCGCCCAGGGCCAGGATCGCGGCCTCGCCGGGGTTCAGCACCGGCGTGCCGGTGTCGACGCCGAACACGCCGATGTTGGTGATGGTGATGGTGCCGCCGGTCAGGTCCGCGGGCCTGGCCTGACCGGCCCTGGTCCGCGCGGTCAGGTCGGCCAGCGCGTGGGCGAGCCCGGCCATGTCGAGCCGGTCGGCGTCCGGGATGTTCGGCACCAGCAACCCGCGGGGCGACGCCACCGCGATGCCGAGGTTGACGGCCTCCGAGACGACGATCTCCGGGTCGCGCCGCTCACGCTCGACCCAGCTGGCGTTGATCATGGGGTGCCGCCGGACCGCGACGAGGAGGGCTCGCGCGGCGAACAGCAACGGCGTGACCTTCACCCCGGCGAACTCCGGCAGCGCGGCGAACCGGTCGCGCGTGGCCATGGTCTCCGTCAGGTCGGCGGTCACGAACTCGGTCACGTGCGGCGCGGTGAACGCGCTGCTGACCATGGCCCGCGCGGTGGCCCGGCGCACCCCGGAGACCGGGACCCGCCAGATCCTGCTGGCCGCGTCGAACGTGGCCTCGGTCGGAATCCGGCCAACCTGCCCAGTCCCCGCGCGGCCGGTGGCCGGCGCCACCGGCTGGCTGGCCGGCTCCATCGCCGGTGGTGCCGGTGGTGCCCAGGCGCCCGGCTCGGCCGGCCGCGTCGCGCCCTCCGGCGTGCCGGTCACCAGGATCCGGGCCGCGGCCTCGACGTCGGCACGGCTGATGGATCCGGCGGGACCGGTGCCGGAAAGCAGACCCAGATCGACCCCCAGGTCGCGAGCCAGCTTGCGCACCGGTGGCTTCGCCAGCGCCCGGCTGCCCCGCTCGGCGGCCGCCTCGTCGGCAAACCGCTCGTCGTCGGCCCAGCGATCACCGGCAGGCGGGGCGGCCGGTGTCCGCGTGCCCACGGAGGCGCTCGCGGAGGTGCTCGCGGCGCCGGCGGCGAAGGCGTTCAGCGGCACCGGCGGGGCCGAGGCCTGGGAGGTTGTGGCCTGGGAGGCCGCGCCCGGAGGCGTTTGCGCTGTGGGAGCCGTGGCCCGCTGGCCGCGCCGGCGCGCCCGCCCGAGGCCGGCGGCCCCCGCCGAGGCACGCGGGCCGTAGCCGACGAGCACCGGTTCGCGCCCCAGACCTCCCTGGTCGCGGCGTACCGGCACGTCCGGAGCCTCTCGTCCTGACGCGGGCGGCCCCGTGGCCTCCGCCGGGCCGCCGCTCGCCGGCTCACCGACGACCCCAGCCGATGGGGTCCGCGCCAGGGGTTCGCCGTCGCCCGCGTCCGCCGGCTCGTCATCCTCGATGGTGACCAGCGCGGCGCCGACGAAGATCGTCTCTCCCTCGGCGCCGTGCGTCGCGACGAGCCGGCCGGCGAACGGGCTCGGCAGCTCGACCAGCGCCTTCGCGGTCTCGACCTCGGCCAGCGGCTGGTTGATCGTCACAGTGTCGCCCACCGCCACCAGCCAGCGGACGATCTCGGCTTCCGCGAGCCCTTCACCCAGATCGGGAAGCCGGAACTCTCGTCGCGCCACCGTTCCTCCCTTCCGCGCCGTGTCAGTAGTCGAAGGAGCGGTCGACGGCGTCGAGGATGCGGTCGACGTCGGGGAGGTAGCTGTCCTCCAGCCGTGACGGCGGGTAGGGGGTGTCGAAGCCGGTGACCCGCAGGACCGGCGCCTCCAGGGAGTAGAAGGCCTGTTCGGTCACCCGAGCCGCCACCTCGGCCGACAGCGACACGTTCGACGGCGCCTCGTGGGCGACGACCAGCCGTCCGGTCCGGCGCACGGAGGCGATCACCGGGTCCAGGTCGAGYGGCGACAGCGAACGCAGGTCGATGACCTCGACCGAGCGGCCGTCCTCCGCCTCGGCGACCAGCGCCGCGTCCAGGCAGGTGCGCACCATCGGCCCGTAGCCGACGAGGGTCACGTCCGCCCCGGGCCGCACCACCCGGCTCGTGAACAGCGGCGCCGGGCCGCCCGCGGCCATACCGACGCCGGCGCGGCCCGCCTGGCCCGCCTGGTCCGCGTGGCCGTTCAGGCTGGCCAGGTCGACGGGGTCGACCTCGTCCTTCTCCCAGTAGCGCCGCTTCGGCTCCAGGAAGACGATCGGGTCGTCCGCCGCCACCGCCTGCTGGATCATGATGTGCGCGTCGGCCGGGTTCGAGCAGGTGACCACCTTCAGCCCGGCGGTGTGGCAGAAGTACGCCTCGGGCGACTCGCTGTGATGCTCCACCGCCCCGATGCCGCCGCCGACCGGGATCCTGATCGTCACCGGCATCCGGACGCGCCCGGCCGACCGGTAGTGCAGCTTGGCGAGGTTGCTCACGATCTGGTCGAACGCCGGGTAGACGAAGCCGTCGAACTGGATCTCGCAGACCGGGCGGAAGCCGCGCATCGCCATCCCGATCGCGGTGCCGATGATCGCTGACTCG
The DNA here is from genome assembly GCF_001983105.1 of Pseudofrankia asymbiotica. Classification (GTDB taxonomy): domain Bacteria; phylum Actinomycetota; class Actinomycetes; order Frankiales; family Frankiaceae; genus Pseudofrankia; species Pseudofrankia asymbiotica. The sequence continues at coordinate 72,147 of NZ_MOMC01000049.1, forward strand.
GCAAGCGGCGTGTCGATCACCCGTTCCTCGCCGAACCGCTCGCGCAGCCCGTCGGTAACGCGAAAGACCCCGCCAAGCTGACCGATGTCCTCGCCCATGATGACGACCTTCGAATCGGCCTCCATCGCCGCGCGCAGGCCGCTGTTGAGCGCGCCGGCCAGGGTCAGCGTGGGCACGATGCCTCCGGTCCTGGAGTCTGCGGGGGCGGTGCGACGGAACGCGCGGCGGCCAGGCTCGCCTCCGGTGGCGACGAGCCCGGTGGCGACGGGGCCCGCGGCACCGAACTCGCCGGCACCGAACTCGCTGGGGCCGAACTCGCTGGGGCCGAGTCCGCCGGTGCCAGGTCCGGACGTGCCGGGCTCGGACGCGCGGCGTGCGCGGACGCCGCGCGCGGTGACGTCGAGGAGGGCGCCGGGGGGTCGTCGCCGGTGCCGAGGAAGTCGGCCAGATCGGCGCGTTCGGCCGCCACGTGCCCGCTCTCGACGACGGTGACGTGGTCGAACATCGACAGCGGCTCCGGGTCTGGGAGCGCCAGGCAACGGCGGCGCAGCTCGGTGGCGGCCTCGTCGGCGCGTGCCGCGATGGCGGCGGCCGCCGCGTCATCCAGAGCGTTCTGGGCTGTCAGGTACGCGCGCACCCTGGCGAGCGGGTCACGCTCGGCCCACCGGGCGACCTCGTCGGCGTCCCGGTACCGGGTCGGGTCGTCGGCGGTGGTGTGCGCGCCCATCCGGTAGGTGACAGCCTCGATGAGCGTCGGGCCCTCGCCGGCGCGGGCGCGGGCCAGCGCCCACCTCGTCACCGCCAGCGTCGCGAGCACGTCGTTGCCGTCGACCCGCACGCCGGGGAAGCCGTGGCCGGCGGCGCGATGGCTGATCGGGACGCGCGACTGCCGGCTGGTCGGCTCGGAGATCGCGTACTGGTTGTTCTGGCAGAAGAAGACGACGGGCGCGTTGAAGACCGCCGCCCAGCCGAACGCCTCGCCCACGTCGCCCTGGCTGGAGGCGCCGTCGCCGAAGTAGGCGATCGTCGCGCACTCGACGGCGCGGCCCTTCGAAGCCTCCGCGGCTGGTTTTTGGCCAGCCCGCCAGCCGTTTTGGCTGGCTTCGCGGCTGACACCCATGGCGTATCCGGTCGCGTGCAGCGTCTGCGAGCCGACGACGATCGCGTAGAGCGCGAAGCCGTGCTCGTTCGGGTCCCAGCCGCCGTGCGCCGTGCCGCGGAAGAGCCCGAGGATCGCGACCGGGTCGACGCCCCGGCAGTAGGCGACTCCATGCTCACGGTAGGACGGGAACGCCATGTCGTCGGGCGCGAGTGCCCGCGCGGAGCCGACCTGGGCTGCCTCCTGACCGCGCAGCGGTGCCCACAGCCCCAGTTCACCCTGGCGCTGCAGGGCGGTGGCCTCCTCGTCGAGGCGACGGACGATGACCATGTCGGCATACATGTCCGACAGGTCCGCCGAGGTCACATCCGCGATGTGCGCCTCGATCTCCTGCGCGCTGATCTCTGGTCCGGCCGCCGCCACCCTTTGTCCGCTCGGTGTGAGCAGCTGCATCAGCTCCGTCACGTTGGCCAACGATAGACCGCGTGGGCGCGTCGGCAAGCCAGCAATCTGTAATCGGATCGATTCGAAAGGTGGTAGTCGTTGCTGCCAGCCCGTTTTATGCCCCGCTGATGGGGCCTTGCCCCGCGCTGGGCCCGACGCTCGGTGGCTTGGCGGCGCGGCTCCCGGGGCGCGGCGTGACTCCAGGAGCAAAAGGGGCGACAGCGGGTTGCCGGGCGATAGGCGCCGGGCGGCTCGGTACGGTGACCGGCGTGAGCGCATCGTCGGAACCCACCTCGCCCGCGTCCGCGTCCCCGCCGTCCGGCTCGCCCGGCCCCTCCGCGCCGGTGTCGCGGCCACTGGTCGATGGCGGGTCACTCGGGCGGGTGGGCATCTGGAGCGGGCAGTTCGACTTCTCGCCGGCCGGTGTCGTCCGGGAGGCGGTGGCCGAGCTCGACGAGCTCGGCTACCCGACGGTCTGGACCGGCGAGGTGAAGGGCCGCGAGGTGCTGGTGACGGCCGGGCTGATGCTCGCCGCCACCAGCCGGATCACCGTTGCCACCGGCATCGCGCAGATCCTCGCCCGCAACCCGCTGACCATGGCGGCCGGCCAGCTGGCGCTGGCTGAGGCATACCCCGGCCGGTTCCTGCTGGGCCTCGGCGTGTCGCACGCCGAGCTGATGCAGATCCGCGGGGCGCCCTATACCAAACCACTTGGCCAGATGGCGGCGTATCTCGACGAGATGGACCGGATGGCCGCCGAGCAGTATCGGGCGGTGCCGCCCGAAGGCACGCCGGTCCGGGTGCTGGCGGCGCTCGGCCCGAAGATGCTGGAGCTCGCCCGTGACCGCGCCGATGGCGCGCACACCTACTTCGTTCCGCCCGAGCACACCGCGGCCGCCCGCAAGACGCTCGGCTCGGGCAAGCTGCTCGTTCCCGAGCAGGCGTTCGTGCTGGACACCGACACCGAGCGAGCCCGGGAGCTCGCCCGCCGGCACACCGGCTCCTACCTGCGGCTGCCGAACTACACCAACAACCTGCGCCGTCACGGGTATGGCGACGACGACTTCGCGAACGCCGGTTCCGACCGGCTGGTCGACATGATCGTGCCGCACGGCGGCCCGGAGGTGCTCGCGCGCCGGATCACCGAGCATCTCGACGCCGGCGCCGACCAGGTGGCCGTGCAGGTGCTCGACTACGACCGCCGCGGCCTGCCCCGCCGCCAGTGGCGTGAACTCGCCCCCGCGCTGCTCGCGCTCTGACAGAGACCGGACTGCGGGGGACGGTTGCTTCGGGGGCGGCACGCATCGGCACAGAGCGGAATATTTTACCCCAGAGTGGATGACCGGGCGTGACCGGCCCACTCGTACGAGCCGACAGTGTGGCCCCGGTCGCATGTGGCACGTAGGTGCTGCCTACCGTGTCCCTGATGGGGGCCAGTACGGGGCGGGGTGAGCGGTGATGCCGGCACGGCCGAGGTCAGGCAGGCTGGGCGGGACCGGCGGGGGCCGGGACGAGGGCCTGAAGGGCCGAGCCGTGACGAGCGGCCGGCCGGGGGCCGCCGTGTCCGCGACGAGGACCCCGGCCGCCGAGGTACCGAAGGGGATGGGCTCGATGGCCGTATCCAGGTACCGGTCCGCCGGCCGCCGCCCCCGGATGCCAAGGATCGCGCTGGCGCTCGCCGCGGTGGGCGCGACGCTGATGGGCTGCGGAGTCCTCGGCGGTGGTGACGATGGTTCGTCGGACGGCCAGGTGCAGGCCGGCGCGCTCGGCCAGCCGGGCGCACCCGCCACGACGGCGCCGCCCGTCACGTCCGTGCCCCCGGGCGGAGCGCAACGAGCGCCCACGGGTGAGCCGGTGACCCTGGAGTTCGCCGGCGACGTGCACTTCGCCGGCTCGTCGGTGGCCGGGCTCACCTCTCTCGGCCCGATCATCCCCACACTGACGGCGGCCGACCTCACCGTGCTCAACCTGGAGACGGCCATCACCACCGGCGGCGAGCCGGCGTCGAAGGCGTTCACCTTCCGGGCGCCGGCGCAGGCGTTCACGTCGCTGCGGGCCGCGGGCGTCGACGTCGTGAACGTGGCGAACAACCACGGCATGGACTACGGCCCGACCGGCCTTCAGGACACGCTGCGCGCCGCCCAGGCGGCGAACTTCCCCGTGGTGGGGATCGGGCAGGACGACACCCAGGCGTTCAAGCCGTACCGAACCGAGATCAAGGGCCAGCGGATCGCCGTGATCGGGGCGACCCGGGTGCTCGACGACGAGCTCGCCGCCGCGTGGACCGCGGGGCCGGGCAAGCCGGGGCTCGCCTCCGCCAAGGACCTGCCCAAGCTGCTGGCGGCGGTGCGCGCGGCGCGGGCCGACTCCGACACGGTCGTGGTGTTCCTCCACTGGGGGGTGGAGATGCRCAGCTGCGCGGGTGAGGACCAGACCGGCATCGTGCCCGCCCTGGTGGACGCGGGCGCCGACGTCATCGTCGGCTCGCACGCCCACGTTCTCGAGGGCGGCGGCTGGCATCCGTCGGGCGCCTTCGTGGACTACGGGCTCGGCAACTTCGTCTTCTACGCGTCCGGCGTGAGCGCCACCACGGAGAGCGGCGTACTGCGGCTGACCGTCCAGGGCCGGGCGGTGACCCAGGCCCAGTGGGTGCCGGCGCGCATCGTCGGTGGCCTGCCCCGGCCGGCCACCGGGTCCGACGCCCAGGCGATCCTCGCGTCCAAGGGCGGACTGCAGGACTGCGCCGGGCTGAACCCCAACCCGCCGACCTGGGGCGCCGTCCCTGGCGCCGGCCAGGGCGGGGCGGCCAGCGGCGCGACCGGCCCCGCCAGCGGCCAGACGGTGACCACCCCGACCGGTCAGGCCGTGGCCACGCCCACCGCACCTTCCCCACCGACTGGCTAGATCGAGACAACAGCCACATCGGCACGCCCGGCCCTCCGCACCCGAAGCCAGTCGGCGGGGACCCCGCGGCCGAATCGGTGCGGAAAACCGGGCTGGTCAGCAGTCGGCGCAGCGGCCGTAGATCTCCAGGGTGTGCGCGACGTCGGTGAAGCCCTCGGCGGCGGCGACCTGCTCGGTCCAGCGCTCGATCTCGGGGCCCGCGACCTCGACGGCGTGCCCACACTCGCGGCACACCAGATGATGGTGGTGCGAGCCGGTCGCGCAGCGGCGGTAGACCGTCTCGCCGTCGTCCAGGCGCAGCACGTCGACCTCGCCGCGGTCGGCGAGCACCTGCAGATGCCGGTAGACGGTCGTGAGACCGACCGGCTGGCCGTCGGCGCGCAGCCGGGCATGCAGCTCCTGCGCGCTGGTGAACGCGTTGGTCGCCGCGAGCGCCGCCGAGACGGCGTCGCCCTGGCGGGTGGACCGCGTCGTCGTGCCGCGGCCGGGCAGGCCACGACCAGCCGGGACGGTCACGCGGCCGTCCGGTTCGTCGCTCGCGCGATCGCGGTTCGCGGTGGGCACGCCCTCCATTTTCTCATCTCCAGAGCTACGGGGGATCGGGCTGGACGGACAGCGGGGTCCGGTGGACCCTCTCCTCCTAACGGTATTGACAACGGTTTTCATTTCACTCACGATACGACGCCGYGTTCGGCCAGTTGCTGCGCGCCTTCGCGAGCACGTCGATCCGCGGTGCGCTGGAACGGCGCTTCGGCGTCGCGCTCGCCTTCCAGAACTGTCACCGGGTGGGCGCCTTCCCGCCCGCCGGGCGCGCGGGTGACGCCTACCTCCGGTTCATCTCGCCAGAGTCACAGATTCGCAACCAACGCCCTGACCTCGTCAACTGCTGAGCCTGCGCGCCACCTTGCGCGGCGGCGGGGGTGCCAACGGTGCACCCCCGCCAAAGGCTGACCTAACTGGCGATATCGTCCAACCGAAAGCTTCCTCCACCGAGGCGCGAATCCCGGCCCCCGAGACGCGGCGCCTGGTCGCGGCGGGGCCGGCGGGTGCGCCCGCCTGGCCAGGTGTGGTGTGGCGGGGCGGCACCGTTGCGTGGCGCCAGGAGGTCAAGGAGGACGAGGGATGGTACGCGCCCGGACAGGGTCGCGAGCGGGCGTGCGCGCCGACGGGGAGCCGAACCAGATCTGGGTCCGCTTCGCGATCGCCGGCGCCGCGCTCATCGCGGTCGCCGGGGTGCTGACCACCTGCACCGACGGACAGTCGTCCGGCTCGACCAGCTCTCCCGACAGCGTGTACGCCGCCTCGACCGTGAGCGACGACGTGATCGCCCGTTGGTATGACGGGACGCGCGACATCCGTCAGCGGATCGCCGGCGACGTCGCGGAGATCCGCGCGCGCCTCTCGGCTCAGGACGGCCACGCGCTGCGCCCGGCCTGCACCACGCTCGCCGACGATGTGACCGAGGCCAGGGCACTCACGTCCGGCCCGGACACCGCCGCGCAGAACCTCTTCGACGCCGGCCTCGACGGCTACGGCGACGGCGTCACCGCCTGCGGGAACCTCTTCGACGGCACCCAGCTGAGTGTCGAGGTGCTCCAGGGGCAGATCAGGAAGGGGCTCACCACCGGCGACGAGCAGTGGGCCGCGCTCGCGACCCGGCTCTCGCTGCCGATGGCCACCGCCGCGGCGGCTCCCCCGACCGAGACGGCGGCGAGCGGCCCGTCGACCACGGGGACGCCCGGCGCGCCCGCCTCCACGCCTGGCACGACCAGGCCGACGGCCGTCCGCACGACCCCGCCGCCAGCGGCGACGAGGACCGCTCCGCCGCCCGCGACCACCACTCCGGCTCCGCCGCCCGCGACCACGGCGAGCCCCGCCGCGTCGACACCGCCCGTGGACGTGACCACCACGCCGACGAAGCCCTCCCTGCCCACGTTCCCCGGCGGGGACTGACCCGCGCCGCCGGACCGCGTCGCGACGAGACGGATGGTTACGGAAAGTAACTGATCGTCGCGTCATGGGCTCGAACGGTGGGTGAGGCGTACCGCCGCGAACACGCAGGTACGGGCGACTCATCCCCCACTCGGCCGGGGTGGGGGTGTCTGGCGCGGCCACCGGGCGTGCATAACCAGTGGACGACATGCCTACCCTGGATGGCATGGAGTTCACCCAGTCCGACAAGCTCGCCGGCGTCTGTTACGACGTCCGAGGTCCCATCCTCGACGAGGCGATTCGGATGGAGGCCGCTGGGGAGCGGATCCTGAAACTGAACATCGGCAACCCGGCTTCGTTCGGCTTCTCGACCCCACCCGAGGTTCTCGCGTCCGTGACCGCGAACCTCGCAAGCGCCCAGGGCTACAGCGACTCCAAGGGACTTCCCGCGGCGCSCGTCGCCGTCGCCGAGTACCACCGTCGCAAGGGTCTGGTGGGCGTCGGCCCGGACGACGTGTACCTGGGCAACGGCGTCTCTGAAATGATCATGATGTCGTTRCAGGCGCTGCTCAACAACGGCGACGAGGTGCTTCTGCCGGCCCCGGACTACCCGCTGTGGACGGCCGTGGTGAGCCTCTGCGGCGGCACACCGGTGCACTACCTCTGCGACGAGTCCGCGGGCTGGATGCCCGACCTGGAGGACGTCGCCGCCAGGATCACTCCGCGCACCAGGGCGATCGTACTGATCAACCCGAACAACCCGACCGGCGCCGTCTATGACCGCGCGACGGTCGAGTCGCTGGTGGAGCTGGCCCGTCAGCACAGCCTGATGGTCTTCTCCGATGAGATCTACGACCGGGTTCTCTACGACGACGCGGAGCACGTCTCGGCCGCGGCGCTCGCTCCCGACCTGGTCTGCGTGACGTTCAACGGCCTGTCCAAGGCCTATCTGCTCGCCGGGTTCCGCGCCGGCTGGATGGTGGTCTCCGGCCCTCGTGAGCACGCCTCCAGCTACATCGAGGGCCTGAACATCCTCGCGAACATGCGGCTGTGCGCGAACGTGCCCGGTCAGTACGCCGTCGTGGCCGCCCTGGCCAACGACGAGGGCGCCGGCGAGCTCGTGCTTCCCGGCGGCCGGCTGCGTGAACAGCGCGACACCGTGGTGAAGCTGCTGAACGACATTCCCGGGGTGTCCTGCGTGCCGCCGCGCGGCGCTCTCTACGCGTTCCCGCGGTTGGACCCCGACGTGTACGCGATCCGCGACGACGAACGGCTCGTTCTCGACCTGCTGCGGGCGGAGAACATCCTGCTGGTCCAGGGCACCGGCTTCCATTGGGCGAAGCCCGACCATGTCCGCGTCGTCACCCTGCCGGGCGTCGACGAGCTCACCGCCGCGATCGGCCGCATCGATCACTTCCTGTCGACCTACCAGCAGATCTGAGTGGTGGGCGAGGGGGCTCGCGGTGCCGCTGTCCACATGACCAGGCGAGATTTCCACAGCCATGGGCGTCCTGTGGACAAGAGCTGTGGATAACTCGCCCCCAACTGTGGACGCCGGGGCTGACGACCGCAACGTGCCGCTACTCGGCGTCGCCGGTGCGGACCCCGTCGAAGGTAGATCATCGGTGCCAGCGGACGCGGATCTCGCTGAAGGTGCCGATCTCGCCGAAGGCGCGAGGCCGGAGACGCGGGCGGACGCCAGGCGGGCGCAGCGGCACCGACGACCCATGGACATCGCCGTGCCAGTGGCGCTCGCCAGCGCCGTCGCCGCCGCGTTAGGCACGCTGCACGTCCTGTTGGGCCGCCCGTTCTGGTACGACGAGATCTGGCGGCCGCACTTTCTCGCCGAGCCACCGGCGACGTTCTGGCCGGAGCTCGCGCACGCGAACACCCCGTCGGCGCTCGGCTGGGCGGTGCTCACCCGGCTCGTCGGCGACCTGGCCGGCTGGCACGCCTGGGCGTTGCGCGTGCCCGAGCTGGTCGCGCTGGTCCTGCTCCCGGCCGTCGTCTACGCCTTCACCCGGCGGTTCGCCGGCGTGGTCGCGGCCGGCCTCGCGGGGGCGTCGGTGGGGCTGTCCGGGGTGATCGTCGACCTGGGTACCCAGCTCAAGCCGTACTCGGTCGAGGCGCTCGCCTCCGTCGCCATCGTCTGGCTGTGGACGGCTGCACGCCCACGGACTGGACGCCCACGGACTGGAYACTCACGACCAGCGACACCGCCGTCCCCCGCTGGCGACCCGACCAGCGGGGCCGCTCCGGACGTCCAGGACCCCCCGGCCGCGCCGGGGCAGGCCCTGCTCGCGCGTACCGCGGCGGGACTCGTCGCGCTCTTCTCGGTGCCGGCCGCCTTCCTGGTCATTCCGCTGGCCGCCGCCGATGTGCTGACGGCCGGACGGGGGGCTCGGCGCCGGCTGACCGCGGCGCTCGTGGCGGCGCCCGCGCTGGCGATCTGCGGGCTGCACACCCTGGTGTTCGTCGGCCACCAGTCCAGCCAGCGAGCCAGCCGGTTCTGGGACACCCAGTTCCTCGCGGGCCGTGGCCCGCTCGACGCGATCCGGTTCGTCGCGGGTGAGGCGGTCCGGATCCTCGGCGGCGCGCCGACCGGCATCGACCGCTACGACCCGAACCTGGTGCACCCGGCGACGGACACCACCTTCGTCGCCGGCTGGCTCATCGCCCCCGCCGCCGGGGTCGCCTTCGCCGTCGGGGCCGTCGCGCTGGCACGCCGCCGCGACGGGCGCGATCTGATCGTCGCGGTCGTCGGCGCTCTGCTGCTCGCGCTCGCCGCCAGCGCCGGCCGCTACTGGCCATTCGGTGCCAACCGCACCAACCTGTTCCTCGTCCCGCTGCTGGTCGTCGTCGTCGCCACCGGCGCCGACCGCCTCGCCCGCCGCCTTGCCCGCGCTGTCGTCCGCCGCCCCGCGGCCACCGACCGGCGCCGCCATCCCGCCGCCGGGGCGGTGGTGCTGGTAGGCCGGGTGCTCCTGGCGGGCGGGCTCGCCGTGCTCGCCGTGACACCGGTGGCGTCCGCGAGCGCGTTGGCGCCGCTGTGGCGGGAGCGCGCCGAGATCCGACCGGTGGCGCTGATGGTCGACGCGACGACACAGGCACGCCGGCTCTACCAGCCGGGTGATGTCGTCGTCGTCGGTGGCCGGCTGGCCCGCCCCGGGTGGCTGTACGCGATGAACGTCAGTGACGACGATGCCTACCTGCCGCCGCCCCGGATTTCCCAGCAGACATCTTCGATCGCCGACCTCCCAGATCGGCTCCGCCGATCCGGCAGGGACCCTGCCGGCGATCGAACAGGGACCCCGGGCGACGCGAGCTCGGCTAAGCCGGCGGGGACCCCGGGCGCGCCGTCCCGGGTCGGCCCTCGCCTGCCTCAGGGCTCGACGGTCTTCCTCACCCAGGTCGGCGCCGGCGAGGGACGCGCGGCGTTGGCGGCGCGCCAGGGCCCGGCCCCGAGCCGCGTGCTGCTGTTCGTCCTCGTCTACGATCGCTCGGGCACGCGGGCGGAGCTGGCCGACCTGCGTGCTGTGGGCTGGTGCCCGTCGGAAGCCTTCGACTTTCCGAACACGGGAACCCTGAACGTCCTGACGCACTGCCCGTAGTGCCAGGAGGACGCTGCGCGGCGGACTGGGCGGTACGGCCGGCCCGTGGACCGTCTCGTCCACGTCCGCCCGGCGGCGAAGCGCCCCACGCCTCGCCGCATCGGGGGGCATGCCCCGAAATCTGCGGTGATGCCCGTAGGCTCCCGGTCTTGTGAGCCCCGTCCTCGCCTCGTCTCGAGCAGGGAACTTCGTCCGTTCGCTGTTGATCATCGGGCTGATGGTGATCATATTCCGGGAGCTCTACCTACTGTGGATCTTCCATACCCCGGCCTGGACGTCGCGTCCCCCGGAGATCAAGTACTGCGGCTCCTACTACGAGCAGCGTGAAAATCCGCCAGACGTCTCCACGGCCGAGATGAACAGGCTCGCCGGTGGCCGCGTGAAGCAGATCATGCGTTCGCCGGTGCTGCGCCCGATCGCCGCCTACCGCCCCGCGAAGGCCTGCCCGCGCTACGTCTTCGCCAAAGTCGACGAAGACCGCTTCGTCGTCTACACCTTCCCCAGCAAGTAAGCCGTGCAGGCGCTGGCCGCGGCGAGGTCGCCGGAGCGCRCCGCCCGGACGGAGCGAACCGGCAACACAGCGAACCAGTTTCAGATCGCGGGACGGGGTGCCCCGCTGGAGTCGGTGGGGGAAGYGGGGGCCTCGCGTGCTGGGGTGACGGTGTAGACGCGGGCGTGGATGGATGTGCGCTGCTGCAGGGCGGCTCGTACCGCGCGGTGCAGGCCGTCCTCGAGGTAGAGGGTTCCCTCCCATTCGACGACGTGCGGGAACAGGTCGCCGTAGAAGGTGGAGGCCTCATCCAGCAGCAGGTCCAGTGCGAGGACCCGCTTCGTGGTCACCAGTTGGTCGAGCCGGACCTGGCGGGGCGGGATCTTCGCCCAGTCGCGCTGGCCGAGCCCGTGGTCGGGGTACGGGCGACTGTCCCCGACCAGCTTGAAGATCACCTGAACCTCCTTGCCGTGCCGTCAGCGTTCACGCCACGGACCTACTCCCAACGCCTCGCCACCCGGACGGCACCGGACCGCGTGGCCACTCGCCAGCCCCGGGTCGGCCGGTCGTTCCAGCCTAGAATCCTCCGTCCGCGCCCCGGAGCACTACCAGTGTCCGGCCCGTAGTTGSTCGGACCTTGAGACACGCGGGCCCTGTTGGCGTCGGGTAGTTGTCAACGCGCCCCGCCGTCGCGCCGGCGATCCGCGYGAGACGCCCATCACACTCTCCTCCCGTCGGTTGTCCGGTTGGGGGCCGGTGTCGCCGTCCGTCCGACTGGCCGGGGCCTTTGCTTGACGGGGAGGCCGCAGGCTACTTAAGTAAGCCTTACCTGACGACAGGAGGAACCCGATGCCAGCGGAGGAACCGGACGAGGCGATGGCCCGCGACGCGGTCCGTGCCCGCACCGTCCTGGCCGGCGCCCGGCACGCGCTGCTGACCCTGCTGGGACCGCGGGTGCGAGGCTGGACCGGCCTGATCGACGATGGCGGCGAACCGGTTCTGCTGGTCGGTGCCGACAGTCCGCCCACGCGCGCGGCCGCCGCCGGCTCGGCGCGCCGCTGCCGCCTCGACGTCCCCGGCGCCTCGGGCGAACGGCTCGTGCTCGCCGGGCAGCTGCGGACCGTGCCGGGCAGCGCCGAGCAGGTGGCCCGCCGGATCGCCGGGCCCGGCCTGACGGTCGAGGTGCCGGAGTGCGGCGGCAGCGAACTCGCGGCGGTTGCGCTGTCGGTCGACGAGGTGCTGCTGTGCCTGCCCAGCGCGGCCGCGCCGGGGGCGCGCCGGGGATGGCTCCACCGCGTTCACCGCGCCGCCGGAGGTGTGGCTAGCGGTGCGCGCAGCGGTGCCCTCGGCCAGGGCGCCGAGCCGCGATGGCCGTCGACGGCGAGCGGCCGACGGATCGACCTGGCCGCCTACGCGCTCGCCGAGCCGGACCTGATCGCCGCGTACGCGCCCGACCTCGTGGAGCACCTGAACGTCGCGCACGGCGACCAGCTGCGCCGGATCGCCGTTCACGGCCGGCCCGTCGCGGCGCCCGCGCCGAGGCCGTCGCGGACGGCGGGCGCGCTCGGGAGCGCGGCCGCGGCGGTGGACAGCATGGGTTCGGCCGCGGGCGCGGGCGGCGCCCTCGGCCTGGGCGGCGTCGCGGGCGGGAGTGGCGAGGCGGAGCCGGCGTGGACCAGGCGGCCCGCGGACCCGACGGACCTGTCCGCCGTCGCCGCGGTCGCGGTCGGCGACCTCGACCGCACCGGCCTGACGCTGTGGCAGGTCGGCCAGGACGGCGCGGACGAACTGCGCGTCACCTTCCGTCAGCCGCTCACCGAGCCGCGCTCGCTGGGCCTGGAGCTTCGCCGCCTGCTCTCGGACGACTAGCGGAGGGCGACTGGCGGAGACGCGGACGCCGGGTACCGTGTTTGACAGCGGTATCCGAAACGGTTTTCATTACGGGCATGCGCCCTCATGAGGACCGGACGCCCGCGCGCCGGTCCGCCATGCCCTGGAAGAACCGCCCGAGGGCCCTGGCGGCGGCCGGCGCGCTTGTCGCGCTCGGCTTCGCCACCTCGGCGCTGCTCGCCGGCTGCGGCTCCGCCGGCGACGGCGACAGCACCGGCGACGCCCACGACGGAAAGCTGCGGGTGGTCGCCACGACCACCCAGGCCGGCGACTTCAGCCGGGTGATCGGCGGTGACCTCGTCAAGGTCACCCAGCTGGTCAAGCCAAATGTCGACCCACACGACTACGAGCCGTCGCCGGCCGACCTGGACGCCATCGCCACTGCCGGCGTCCTGGTCACCAATGGTGTCAAGCTGGAGTCCTGGCTCGACGACGCGGTCTCGGCGGCCGGGTTCGAGGGCACCCGGGTGGTGATGGCCGACGGCGTGACCCTGYGCACCGGCACCGGTGGCGAGGCGGGCGAGCGCGACCCGCACATCTGGCATGACCCGCGCAATACCAAGATCATGGTGGCCGACGTCGAGCGAGGCCTCGCGCAGGCCGATCCGGCGCACGCCGCGGCCTACCGCGCGAATCTGGCCACCTACTCGGCGGCGCTCGACGCGCTCGACCGCCGTCAGGCCGCCGCGTTCGCGACGATCCCGCCTGAGCGCCGGCTGCTGGTCACCAACCATGACGCCTTCGGCTACTACGCGGCCCGCTACGGGATCACCTACGTCGGCTCGATCATCCCGAGCTTCGACACCTCGGCGGAGCTTTCCGGACGGGCCATCCAGGAGATCGTCGCGAAGATCCGGGCGACCAGGGTCAAGGCGGTGTTCTCGGAGTCCTCGCTGTCTCCGAAGACCGCCGAGACGATCGGACATGAGGCGGGCGTCACGGTGATCGCCGGTGAGGGCTCGCTGTACGCCGACTCGCTCGGCCCGGCCGGGTCCGCCGGCGAGACCTATCTGAAGGCCGAGCAGCACAACACCGACGTCATCGTCGGAGCGCTCCGTTGAGGCGGGGTGGCTTCGGGGCGGGCCGGCGGCTGTCGCCTGGTGGCCGACCGCATACCGTGGCCGTCATGAGTTCCGACGCGCGGCCCGCCTCGGCGTCCCCGCTGAGCCCGTCGCTCGTGACGCCGCGGTTCGGGCTGGCCGCGCTCGATGACCGCGAGGCGCCGCCGGTTGCCGCCGGACAGATGACCATGGCCGCGCCGGCCGCTGTGGCGGGGCCGGCCGCCGGGGCGGGACTGGCCGCGGTGGCGCGGGTTGCCGGCGGCGGCCGCTCCGCGTCGCGCGGGGAGCGGGACGCGCGGACCGGGCCAGCCGCGGGGGCGCGGACCGCCGAGGCCGCTCTGCCCGTCGAGCCGGCCGCCGCGGGAGTACCGGACGCGCTGGTGCTCGCGGAGGCGACCGTCGCCTATGGCCGCACCCCGGCGCTGGAGCGCGTGAGCGGCCGGGTGCCGGCCGGGCGCACGGTCGCGTTGATCGGCCCGAACGGCGCCGGCAAGTCGACGCTGATCAAGGCGGTGCTGGGCCTGGTCCCGGTGGTGTCCGGCTCGGTCACCGTGCTGGGCCAGACGCCGTCCCGGGCCCGCCGCGAGGTCGGCTACGTTCCTCAGGCGGACACCCTGGACGCCGACTTCCCGGTCTCCGTCGCGCAGGTGGTGTTGATGGGCCGCTACCGGCGGATCGGCTGGGTGCGCCGGCCGGGCGCCGACGACCGGGCCGCCGCGCAGGAGGCGCTCGCGGCGGTCGGGCTCGAGCACCGCGCCCGCGACCGGTTCGGGACGTTGTCCGGCGGGCAGCGCCAGCGGGTCCTGCTGGCCAGGGCCATCTCGGCGCAGCCGCGGCTGCTGCTGCTCGACGAACCGTTCAACGGCGTCGACACCGTCTCGCAGGACGCCCTGCTCGCGGCGCTCGCGCGCCTGACCGCCGCGGGTACCGCCGTGGTGATCTCGACCCATGACCTGGCGCTGGCGCACCTGGCCTGCGATGACGTCTGCCTGCTCAACCGGCATCAGTTCGCGTTCGGGCCGCCGGCGGCGACCCTCACCCCCGAGCTGCTGCGCGCCACCTACGGCGGTGCCGCGGTGGAGCTGGGCGCCCACGGCGTCATCGTGGCCCGCCCATGAGCTCGACCCGTCGCCGCCTCGCGGCCCGGGCCGCGAGGCGGGAAGGCGTCGGGACGGGCGCGGCACGATGACACAGCTGCTGGTGGCACCGTTCGAGCGGCCCTACCTCACCCGGGCGCTCGTCGAGCTGTTGCTGCTCGGCGGGGTCGCGGCCGTCGTGGGGGTGTTCGTGCTGCTGCGTCGGCTCGCGTTCCTGACCGACGCGCTCACCCACACCGTCTTCCCGGGCGTCGTCGTCGGTTTCCTGCTCGGCGGGCAGTCGGGAATCTTTCCGGGCGCCCTGGTGGTCGCCTGTGTCGCCGCCGGGCTGTTCACCCTGCTCGCCGCCACCCGCCGGGTCGGAGAGGACGCGGCGCTCGCGATCCTGCTCACCGGGTTCTTCGCGATCGGCGTCGTGCTGGTCTCGCGGCGTTCGTCGTACACGGCAGACCTGACGGCGTTCCTGTTCGGCCGGGTGCTGACGGTGCGTGTCTCCGACATCGTCGCGACGGCCGTCGTCGCGGCGTTCGTACTCGTGATCCTGGCGGTTCTGCGCAAGGAACTGCTGCTGGTCGCGTTCGACCCGGAGTCGGCCCGGGCCGCGGGGTACCGAGTGGCCGCACTCGACCTGGCGCTCAATCTCGCGATCGCGCTGGTCGTCGTCGCCGCGGTGCGCGCGGTCGGCACGGTCCTCGTGATCGCGCTGGTCGTGGTCCCGGCGGCGGCCGCGCGGCTGCTCTCCGACCGTCTCATCGTGATCGTCGCCGTCGCCGCGACCCTGGGGATGGCGAGCGGCTGGCTCGGTCTGCTGGTCAGCTACCGGATCTCGGTGGATCACGGCATCCGGCTCGCGACCGGCGCGACCGTCGTGCTCGTCCTCGTCGCGGCCTACCTCCTCGCGCTCGCGGCCGCCGCCGTGCGTGCTCGCCTGCGCCCGCGACACCAACGAGGAGCTGAAGGCCGCCAGCGGGCCTCCGTCGCCACGCTCCCGCCTGGCGACCCCCGCGGCGCGGCGGATCCCGGCACCGAGATCGGCCTGGGCACGCGATGAGGCTGTGGGAGACCCTCGGTGACGGCTACACCCGCCGCGCGCTGGCCGAGGCCGTGCTGGTCGGCATCCTCTGCGGTGCCGTCGGGGTGCACGTGGTCCTGCGGCGGCTGAGCTTCCTGACCACGGCGCTCACCCACGCGACGTTCCCCGGCGTCGTCATCGCCGCGCTGCTGGGCGTGCACCTCGTCCTCGGCGCGGGACTTTTCGGCCTGCTCGTCGTCGGCGTGGTCGCGGCCGTCTCGGGGGCGCGCGGCGGGAGTGGCGGGGGCGGTTCCCTGCCCTCGGCCGCTCCGGCCGGCCGCGGCGGGCGTGACCTGTCCAGCGTCACGGGTGTCGTCCTGTCCGGCGGGTTCGCGCTCGGCGTCGCCCTGATGTCCGCCCAGGATGGGTTCACCAAGGATCTGACGGCCTTCCTGGTCGGCTCGATCCTCACCGTCGGCACGACGGACCTCGCCATCACCGCCGGCGCCGCCGCCGTCGTCCTCACGGTGCTGGTCGCGCTGCGCAAGGAGCTGCTGCTCGGCGCGTTCGACCCGACCGCGCTCTGGGCCGCCGGCTACCCGGCGCGGCTGCTCGACCTGGTGGTGCTGCTCGTGGTCGAGGTGACGGTCGTGACCACGGTGCCCGCCGTCGGCACGATCATGGCGATCGCGCTGGTCGTCGGCCCGGCGGCGACCGCGCGGCTGTGGTGCGCGCGCACCGGCCCGATGACCGCCCTGTCGATGGCCCTCGGCGTCGCCGCGAGTGTCATCGGTCTCGCGGTGAGCGCCCAGTGGGACGTCGCCGCCGGCGGCGCCATCGTGCTCACCATCRCCGCCCTCTTCGCCTTCTCGCTGCTTCTCGCGCCCCGTGCTCATCTCGCCAGCCCGCGCTCCCCGGCCGCGGAGCCCGCCGCGGCCGGCTGAGACGTGGTCCGGCGTGGTCCGCCGGCCCGGTGGGACAGCTGACGTCCACCTGACTGCGTGAGCAATAGTGGTGAACGCTGGGGATATGGCAGAGTCACGGTCGTGACGATCGGTCGGAGCCGCCCGCGCCGGCCACCCGGCGCGACCGGCCCGGGGCGGCCCAGGCCGACCGGTTCCCTGGCCTCCGCTTCCCTGGACTCCGCGGACTCCGCGGAGTCCGCGGAGTCCGCGGACGGGCATCCCGCGGCGCCGGGAGTCCGGCTCGCCAGGGCGGTCGTCGCCGGCGGGGCCTCGACGAGCCTCGCGGTCGCCGCGCACACCGCCGCCGCCGGTGGCACCCCGCCCGACGCCGCGTTGGTCGCCGCCGGGGGCGCGCTGTTGATCCGGCTGGCCTACGGCCTGGCCGGGCGTCACCGCGGCCTGCTGACGGTGCTCGCCACACTGGCCGGCTCCCAGTTCGGGCTGCACGTCGCCTTCGTCCTGAGCGGCCACCGGGCCGCGAACCCGGAGCATCACCATGTGGTGGCCCCGGCGGAGCTGCTCGCCTACGGCGGCGAGCACTACGGCACGGGCGCCGGATTCATGATCCTCGCTCACCTGGCCGCGGTCGTCATCACTGGCGCGCTGCTGCACCGGGCCGAGGAACCACTGTGGGCCGCGGCGGCGCTGCGGGTCACGTTGCGCCACCTGACAGCGCGGGTCCTCGGACCGCTGGCCGACGCCGTGGCCCGGCTGCGGTCTCTGCTCGCGCTGATGATCGCGGGCCTTCCGCCGGCGATGGTCGTCGGGGTGACCGCCTGGGCGGCAGCGCCGCCGGTGCCGCCACGGGACATCCCGGTCGGTCGGACGGCCCGGCGGCGCGGCCCGCCGGCGCCATGCCTCGCCCCGACACCCGTCTGACCTCCCGTACCTCGTCGTCCAGTTCACGCACGTTCAGTTCACGCACGTCCAGCTCCGATGCCTGAGCGGCCTCCGACCGCGCGAGCGGCATGTCCGCGCTGGTCCCCGCGCGGGGCCCGCCGACTGACCGCCGAGTGGCGGGGTGCTGGACGTGCTGGTGCGTGCTGAGCCTCACCCGGCCAACGGGTGGGACGAGCCGCCGGACGACGCCACCCATCCCCTCGGCTGACGCCGGGTGAGGTCGGAACCGGCCGGTCGCGAAGCCGCCCACCCTGTGGACAGGGAGACGACGGCCGGGTGCTGGGCGGCGTGTGTCACGACGAGGCGCGTCCACGACCGGGCGAACCCGCCGCCGCCACGCGGCGGAGCGGGGCGACCGGCGGTGCCTCCTCCACCACCCGTAAGCCCCGTGGGCGACCGGGCCCATGAGCGACCGTCCAGGCGAGACCGCCGCGACGGTTCGGGCGACGGGTGGCCTCCCCTCCCAACTTCTCGTCCACCTGTGTGGAAGGACCACGATGTCCCGAACCATGTCCCGGGCCGTCCGGGCCGGCGGCGTGCTCGCCGCCGGAACCATCGCCCTCGTCGCGACGGCCCTGCCAGCCTCGGCGCATGTCACCGTCGCCCCGGCCAGCGCGCCCGCCGGCGGCTACACGACGCTGGCGTTCAAGGTGCCGACCGAGAGCGACACCACGTCGACCACCAAGCTCGACGTCGCGTTCCCCACCGACGCGCCCATCGCCTCGGTGAGCGTGCAGCCGAAGGCGGGCTGGACCTACGAGGTCCACAAGGGCAAGCCACCCAAGCCGGTGGTGACCGACGACGGTGACCAGATCAACGAGGTCGTCACCGAGATCATCTGGACCGCCKCCGACGGCGCGCCGGGGATCAAGCCCGGCGAGTTCGACACCTTCGTCGTCTCGGCCGGCCCGCTGCCCGAGGGCGTCGCGTCGATCCCCTTCAAGGCGCTGCAGACCTACTCGGACGGCGAGATCGTGCGCTGGGTCGAGACGAGCGCCGCGGGGCAGCCGGAGCCGGAGCACCCGGCCCCGACCCTGACGCTGACCAAGGCGGCGCAGGACACGGACCAGGGCGCCACGACGGCCGCCACGCCCGTGGCCTCGTCGGTCTCGTCGGCCTCGTTGTCGGACGACACGGCTCGTGGGCTCGGGATCGCCGGGCTGGTCGTCGGCGTTCTCGGGCTCGCGGCGGCGGGCTTCGCCCTCGCCACGTCCCGGCGCCGCGCCGGCACGGGAGGCTGACGCACGCGCGTGGCCTGTCCGCCCGGTGGAACGGTCTCCGGGCGGACAGGCCCAGCCTCGTCCGCGGTCGCTCCACCCCGAGTCGATCGGAAAGGCTCATCGGCGCCCTGCGCCCCACCGCCGACGGGATCGGGACCAACCCATGCTTGGGCAAGAACGCCGCTGGGCGCGGTGACAGGAAGAGACTGAACGTTATGAGCGGTAAGACCGGCATCACGACGGACTCGCCGGGTTTCTCCCGAGGGCTGGCGCCGGGCGCGGCGGCCGACGAGCCTACGACGCCCTCGGAGATCTCCGGTGCCGCCGCGGTCCGCCGGCGCCGGCGCCGGATCGCGGCGGCGGGGCGCCGTCGTCGCCGGGCCGGGACCTTGCTGGCGCTGACGCTGGCCGCCGCGCTGGCCGTCGTGGGCGGCGCGGCCTCGCCGGCGTGGGCGCACGCCATCCTGGAACGGGCCACGCCGGCCGGCGGCACCGCCGTCGCCACCGCGCCGGCGAACGTCACGCTGGGCTTCAGCGAGGCCGTCCGCAGCGACGCGAACGCGATCCGTGTGATCGACACGCATGGCACCCGGGTGGACACCGGCGGCGCGCACAGCGGCGCACACGCCTCCGAGGTGACCGTGGCCCTCAAGCCGGGGTTGCCGAAGGGGACCTACCTGGTCAGCTGGCGAGTCGTCTCCGCTGACAGCCATCCGATCGCGGGCGGCTACGCGTTCGGGATCGGCGAGCCGCCGGCCGCCGGCGCCGCGGCGGCGGCGAGCGCCACCCCGAAGGGGTCGGCCCTCACCGGGTTCACCTTCGGTCTCGCGCGGCTGGTCGCGTTCGCCGGGACGGCGCTGCTGCTCGGCGCCGTGTTCTTCCTGGCGACGCTCTGGCCGGGTGGCCTGCGCCGCCGCGCGCCGCGGCTGCTGATCGCCGGCGGCTGGGTGGCGGTGTTCGTGGGGTCCGTCGCCTGTCTGCTCCTGCAGGGGATCTACGCCTCGGGGCTGGGGCTTTCGGCGCTGGCGCGCTGGGATCCGCTCGGGGCCACGCTCGGGGACCGGTACGGCCGGCTGACCCTGATTCGACTGCTGGCCCTGCTGCTAGCTCTTCCGCTGCTGCGAGGACTGGTCTCGTCCCCCGCGGACGACGCCACGGACAGCTCGCCTCCCGCTGCCGCGGGGCGGCCCTCGCGCTGGGTGATGGCCGAGCTCGGCGGCCTCGCCGTCGCGGTCGCCGCGACGACGGCGCTCGTCGGGCACGCGGGCGCGGGCTCGTGGTCCTGGCTCGCCGCCAGCAGCCTGACGGTGCACCTGCTCGCCATGTCGATCTGGCTGGGAGGCCTGGCCGTGCTCGCCGCCGGGTTCCTGGACCGGCGTGCCTCGCCGGCCGCGACGGCGAGGGGTCAGGGCGAATCGGCCGGCTGGGCCTCCGCTGTCGAGCGGGGGAGCGCCGGCGGGACGGACGAGGAGGCCGACCTCGCCGCCGCCCGTGCCTACCTGGACGAGCAGGGCGCCGAGGCCGTACCGGTGCCGGCGGCCCGGGCCTCGGAGCTCGCCGCGGTACTCCCACGCTGGTCGCGGACGGCGATGGCGGCGGTCGCCGCGATCGTGGTCAGCGGCACCTACCAGACCTGGCGCGAGGTCGGCACGCTGCCGGCCCTGTTCGACACCGACTACGGGCGACTGCTGCTCTACAAGCTCTGGTTCGTGCTGGCGATGCTCGGGATCGGCTACGTCTCCCAGCGCTGGGTCAGGCGGCACTACCGGCCGGTCGCGCTGGCCATGACGGCCGAGACGGATCCGGTGGGCCGCGGCGTGGCCCATCGCCGCGCCGCGGGCGGCGACCCGGACGGCGCCAAGGGGGCCGACGCGCCCGACGCACCCGACGGCGACGACTCCGGCCGGGAGGTCACCGTCGGAGCACTCGCCGCGCTGCGGCGCGGGGTGATCGCCGAGGCGGTGATCGCGATCGCGGTGCTGGCCGTGACCGCCGTGCTGATCAACCGCGTCCCCGCCCGGTCCTCCTACGCTCCGCCGTTCCACACGACAACCGTCGCCGGGCCACTCACGGTCGACGTGCGGGTGTCGCCCACCCGGATTGGCCTGGAGAGCGTCGAGATCACGGTGCGCGACCCGCAGGGACAGCCGCAACGGCTGGTCGAGGCGTCGGTGACGCTGTCGCTGCCGGCGGCCCAGGTCGGCCCRCTCGACGTACCGGTGGTCGCGGGTGGCACCGGGGTCCTGGTCGCCCAGGACGCTCAGGTCCCGCTTCCCGGCGACTGGCGCATGACGGTCACCTTGCGGATCAACGACTTCGACCAGTACTCCACCACCGTTACCTACCGTGTCCGCTGACTGTGAGTGCGCCGGCCGGCCGTTGGCGGGGCGGGCGTTGGCGGGGCGGTGAGAGAGACCGGACCGCCGAGACCCACCGCGATCCGCCGAGACCTACAGTGAAGAGCCACCGTGCGCCGGGTGCCACCGGGCAGGCGCGCCGTCGGCCGGGTAGCTCTCGCGAAGGCCGCGCCATCGTCGTGCGACCTTGGGTTGGCGGACGGGAAGGGTTGCGGACGAGGGAGCGAGTAGATGGGTGTTTCGGCTGATCCGCGGGTAGCCGAGCTCTACCGGTACCCGGTGAAGGGGCTGTCCGCCGAGCCGCTCAGTCAGGTCGCGCTGAGCGCCGACGAGGGCGTCCCCGGCGATCGTCTGTTCGCGTTCGCGTTGCCCGACACCGACTTCGACGAGGACCATCCGGCGGCGCTGCACAAGACGCGGTTCCTGATGCTGCAGCGCGACGAGGCGCTCGCCCGCGTCCGCACGAGCTACGACCCGGCCACCGGCCGGCTCGGCGTCGACGACGGCGCCGAGCGCTGGTCGGCGGACCTTGGCACCGCGGCCGGACGACGCGCCGTCGAGGAGTACTTCGGCGGGCTCGCCGCCCCGACCGCCGGCACATCCGGCGCCCCCCACCTGGCCGATGAGACGGCCGGCACGAACGGCGCCGACGCGCCCGGGACGGGTGGCGGCGGCGGGCTGCCCCGACTGGTCGAGGCCCGCGCCGGGCACCGGTTCACTGACGCGGGGCCGGGCGGGCCGGACCTGATGCGCGCGGTGTCCGTCATCAACCTGGCATCCGTGCGCGACCTCGCCGAGCGGGTCGGCCAGTCGGTCCACCCGCTGCGGTTTCGGGCGAACATCTACATCGACGGTATCCCGGCCTGGGCCGAGCGCGACTGGGTCGACAGGGACTTCGCCCTGGGCCCGGTTCGGGCCCGGGGGCTCTCCGTCACCCGGCGCTGCGCCGCGACCACCGTCAACCCGGATACCGCGGAGCGTGACCTCAAGGTCGTCAAGGAGCTTTCCGCTCACTACGGTCACACCGAATGCGGCATCTATGTCCAGGTGCGCGTCCCGGGCATGGTGCGCCCCGGGGATTCGGTGACACCGCCCGCCTCCGGTTAGCGCCGCGTCACCCGCGCCGGACATCCGGCAACGACCCCGCTGAAAGGCCGCGCGACAATGGCTGAGCCTCGCGTGGCCGAAGGCACGCCAGCAGACGCGTCGCGACGGCTTGCCGACGATGGACCAAGGACCAGGAGGACCCGTGCGGGTCGTGATCGCCGAGGACTCGGTGCTGCTGCGGGAAGGGCTGTCCCGGCTGCTGACCGACGCGGGCTGTGAGATCGTCGCGGCGGTCGGTGACGGACCCGCCCTGGTCGAGGCGATCGCCACCCACCGCCCGGACGTCTCCGTCGTCGACGTGCGGATGCCGCCGTCGCACCGCGACGAGGGGCTGCGGGCCGCGATCACGGCCCGCTCCACCGTGCCGGGCTCGCCGGTGCTGGTGCTCAGCCAGTACGTCGAGAAGCAGTACGCCGCCGAACTGCTCGCCGACGGCGCCGGCAGTATCGGCTACCTGCTCAAGGACCGCGTCGCCGATGTCCGGGAGTTCGTCGAGGCCGTCCGCCGGGTGGCCTCGGGCGGCACCGTGATGGATCCCGAGGTGGTCGCGCAGCTCCTCGTCCGCACCCGGCGCGACGACCCGATGGCCTCCCTGACCCCGCGTGAGCGCGAGGTGCTGCGGCTGATGGCCGAGGGCCGCTCCAACGCGGCGATCGCCGGCGAGCTGGTGGTGAGCGCCGGCGCCGTCGAGAAACACATCTCGAACGTCTTCTCCAAGCTGGGCCTGGAGGCCTCCGGCAGCGACCACCGCCGCGTGCTCGCCGTCCTCACCTACCTGCGCGAGTCCTAGCCCCGAGCGCGTCCCCGGTCGCGCTCAGACCGGAGGCGCCGCTCAGACCGGGGCCGCCACCGGGGCGAGGACTAGATGTTGGCGGTGGTTCCGGAGCCGACGGTGCCGGGGATCGACGAGGTGCCGCTGTTCGACTCGGTGGTCGGAGGGCTCGTCTTGGGCGACGGGGGTGGCGTGCTCGGCGCGGACGACGTCGGCGGAGGCGGCGGGGTGGTGGGAGCGCCCCCGTCGGGCGGAGGCGAGGTCGTCGTACGGGTCGGTGACGGCGTGGGCGAGTTCGTGGTGCGCGTCGGCGACGGCGTGGGCGAGTTCGTCGTGCGCGTCGGCGACGGGCTGGAGCTGGAGCCCCTGGTGGTGGTGGTGGTCGCCGGCGGCGGCGGCGGTGTGCTCACGGGCGCCGATGAGGCGCCCGCCCGCGTGGGCGGGGATGGCGTCGCCGTGGCGATCGGGTGGTCGTCGCTGACGAGCCGCGGCTGATCTCCCGGGCCCGGGTGGCTGGAGACGCCGACGGTCGGCGCGGCCGTCGGCCCGGGCGGAGTCGGCCGGCTGGTCGACCCCGCGCCGGCCGCCTTGCCCACCTCCAGCGAGGGGGCCACGATCGCCACGTCGGGAAAGTCCTGAGCGGACAGTTGGGCCGTCGGCGCCGGCCAGTTGAGCGCGGCGGTGATACCGGCGACAGCCACGACCAGCGAGGCCGCCACCGCGATCGCCGGGCGGGTGCGCCAGTCTGGCGACCCGTGGCGGCGGCGCCCCTCGGGGCCGTCGATCGGCACCAGCGGTGCGCCCTGGCCGTCGGCGTAGTAGTGACCGTCGGCGTCGTACCGGCGGGCCGGGAACGGCGTCACGTTCGTGTCGACGAGCTCACCGAGGTCGACGTCGACGGTCGGCGGGTCGACGTCGTCGGCGGGGAGGTGCCCTGGGCTGGTGGCTTCGTCGGACGCCCCCCGCGGCTGGGCCGACCGCGCCTGCTGGGCGGCGTTCGCGGCGTTGCCGTGGCTGGCCACGGCGTGGCTGGTCGCCGCGGAGTCGCCGCCGGAGGCCTTCGCCTTCGAGACGCCGACGGCGTGGCCGTGCGCGGCGGCGGCGTGGCCGTGTACGCCGCCGCCGCCAGCCGGGTCGTGCCCGGTGGCCTTGGTCAGATGGTCGGCGGCCGCCTGGGCGGCGTTTCCGCCGCCGACGTGCGCGGCGCCGGCGCTCTTCGTGGTCCCCTGGGCCGCCTTGGTCAGGTGGTCAGCGGCTGCCTGGGCGAGGTTCCCGCCGTGGGCGTGCGTCGCGGCGTTCCCCTTGTCGGCCGCGGCCGCCGCGAGATTCGACCCGGCCGATCCCGAGCCTCCGGTCGCGGCCACGCCTCCGCTCGCGCCGGAGGCGATGGTCGGGGCGTCGGCGAGCCCGGCCGCGACCACGGCGCCAAGGCCGACCGCGCCGGCGACGTCGCGTCGGGTGGCGTCGCCGGCGGTGTCCGCGTCCGTCTCGGCGAACGCGGCGGCGCCGGCCATCGCGACGGCGGCGCCGGTCGTGCGGATCGGCAGGCCGGACGACTCCAGGCCGTAGTCCGTCCGGGAGGCGAGGCGCTCCTGGGCGGCTCGTTCGTGCGCGGCGGCGCTGGCGGCCCGGTCGAAGGTGCGCGCCAGGCCGACGCGCAGGCTGGCTGGCGCGGGCACCACTGCCCCGTCGATCATGTCCTCGGCGCTGACGCCGTGCGGCACGGGCGCGCTGCGCGCCTGCGGCGACCCGGACCAGGCGAGGGCGCTGCCACGGGCAAGCTMGAGCAGCCACGACCGAAGGCGGGCCGGCTCGCTCAGCGGGTTCATCCGGGTGCGGGCCACGAGGGCGAACGCCGTGCCGGCGGCGGCACGGGCGACCGTCGGGTCCCCCAGAACGACAACGCACATCGAGAAGACGTCGTCCGCGTACCGATCGTAGAGATCGTCAAACGCCTGACGGTCGCCGCGGCGTACTCGTGCCACCAGATCCGCGTCGCCGTCCATATCGCCCGCCGCTCCTGTCGTTCTGTCGGACGCACCAATATTAGGAGCCAGGCCTTCGTTGGGCGTGAAGCTTGCGAAGATCGCCGTGTCGCGCGTTTGACAGCCCATCGGACTTGACGGCGATGGCCGTACTTGGCCTACAAGATGCCGATCTGTGACGCCTTCTCCCTCAACATGTTCTCATCTGAGGGCACCAGACGTACAGCAGTTCCAGGGCGGATCACGTCAGTTATGGGACAACCCGCCCCCGCGGCGGCACCGCGGGCGATCGGTCGGGCCGCTCCCGGGCGACCGCCCGGCGTTGCCGCGCACAATCCGCGCCACATCGTGGCGCCGGACTCGGAATCGTTTTCTGAGCGTCCGTGGTGTATCTGGTGGGAAAATCGGAATGAACACCCGCGATTCCGTCAGGTATTCGCGGCGCGGCCACCATTGATGGCCGCGCCGCCGACCCGCGGAACATCGGCCCGAACACCGCGCAGCGTCGGCGTCGGCGTCGGCGGCGGCGTGGGCGTCGGCGTGGGCGTCGGCGTGGGCGTCAGTCCATCGCCGAATGGCGGCTCCCACGAGGGGACGGGTGCCCCGTACGACGACCGGAGGTGTTCGACAACTCTCCGGGTGGCCGGTCCCGAACGGCGACGAGCCCGGCCGGTGGTTGCCACCGGCCGGGCTCGGGTGCCCGCCCGCGGTCGTGGGAGCTGTCGGGCCACCCACGGGCGCTGGGGTACCGCGTAGGGGTACCGCGCCGCCTGGCTACTGCGGCTGCTGGGCCAGCTTGATCTGGACGGTCCGATTCTGGCCGTCACGGCTGTAGGTGACCGAGACGTTGTCGCCGATCTCGTGTGCCCGTACCGCCGCGATCAGCGAGTCGGTGTCGGCCACCGTCCGGTCGTCGAGCTTGGTGATGATGTCGCCGACCCGCAGACCGGCCTGCTCGGCCGGGCCACCGCCGACGAGCGACCGGACCTGGGCGCCCTCGCCGCCGGTGCTGGTCGGGTTGCTGCCCACGTCCGACGCGCTCACGCCGAGGTACGGGTGAGAGGCGTGGCCGGTCGCGATGAGCTGCTCGGCGATCTTCTGCGCGTAGTTGCTGGCGATCGCGAAGCCGACGCCGATGTTGCCGGACTGCTGCTGCTGTTGCCCGAACCCGCTGCCGCTGTCGACAGTCGCGATCGCGCTGTTGATGCCGACGATCTGGCCCTTGCTGTTGACCAGCGGCCCGCCCGAGTTGCCCGGGTTGATAGCGGTGTCGGTCTGGATCGCGTCGAGCACCGCGTTCTGGTCCTGTACCTGGCTGTCGCCGGTGCGCACCGGCCGGTGCACGGCGCTGACGATGCCGGAGGTGACCGTCCCGGACAGGCCGAGCGGGCTGCCGACCGCGACCACCAGTTCCCCGATCTGCAGCGCGTCGGAGTCACCGAACGTCGCCGCTGTGAGGCCGGTCTTGTTGATCTTGACGACCGCGAGGTCCGAGCTGGGGTCGGTACCCACGACGGTGGCGTCAAGCTGCTCGCCGCTCTGCAGCGTCACGGTGAGCGATCCGCCGGACGAGGCACCCGATACGACGTGGTTGTTGGTCAGGATGTAGCCGTCCGCACGGATGATCATGCCGGACCCGGTGCCGGCCTCGCTGCTCGACACCTCGGAGATCGTGACCACGCTGGGCAGGATGATCTGCGCGGCCTTGCTGACGGTGCCGTCGGCGGCCGGCGCGACGGGGGAGTTGTCGGTGTCGCGGGTCAGCCCTGAGCCGGTGACGACCTGGGAGCCGGAGCCGTTGTTGTCAGCGACCAGGGCCCCGACTCCGCCGCCGATGCCCCCGCTGACGAGGACCAGCGCGACCGCCGCGGCGGCCAGCCGGCGCCGGCCGCCCAGCGGGCCCGAGCGACCAGGGCCTCGGCCCGGCCCGCCCGGCCCGACAGGACCACTGGGGGCACCGCCGACGGGTGAGCCGTACCCGCCGGTGGGCGGCGGGTACTGCGGGGCCGCCCATGGCTGGCCCGAAGGCGGGCCCGCTGACCAGGGTGGGGATTGTGGGGATCGCGGCGGGCCCCACGGAGAGCTCTGCCCGGGACCGGGACCAGTCGGCGGGTTGGGGCCCGGCGTGCCCTCGGTGTTGAACACCGTGTTCGTCGGGACCCCGCCGGTCGCCGGGCCGGTGGGGACGGGGCCCGTGGCCGGGTTCATGCCGCCGGCATATGGCGTATGTCCGAACCCGCCGGGCGGCCCCTGTGGGGCCGCGCCGGGTCCGGTGTTCTCGGCCGAGCCCGTTACAGGCGGAGCCCAGGGCGAGCGGTACTCGGACGCGGCGTCAGGCACCTCCCGGGCATCGATTGGCCGGCCGTCCGCGTCGCTGTTGCCGAACGCGGTGGTGTTGAAGGTGGGACGCGTTGTCATGAGATGCACTTTCCCGGCGGACCCTGAGTGATTCCTGAAATCCATCCAACGTTTCCGCTAAGCGGTCTCCGCAGGCTATCGGTTATCGGACTGGCGGGTCCGGCGCGGGTCGGTGGGCTGACACGCGAGTCCGCCATCTTCGCGTGTCAGCCGCCGTCCGCGGGCCTGGCCGGTGGCGGTGGGCCACCGGCCAGGTCAGACCAGAGCAGGCTAGACCGCTGTGACCGGTTTGACCGGTGCGGCCGGTGTGACCGGGCCGTCAGAGGATCGACTTCGTCCTGTCCGTGCCGGAGCCGGAGCCGGGGTCGCGGGTCGCGAGCAGGTCACGGATCTCGATCAGCAGCCGGGCCTCGTCGGACAGCACGGGCTCCTCCTCGACGGGCACCTGGCCACGCGCGCGCCGCTCGTTGAGCTTGGCCAGCGGCAGCACGACCAAGAAGTAGATCACCGCGGTGACGATCAGAAAAGTGATCACGCTGTTGATGAACGCGCCGTACCGGAACACGCTGTTGTTGATCTTGAAATGCAGGGTGGAGAAGTCCTRCTTGCCGCCGATCGCCGCGATGAGCGGCGTGAAGATGTTGTTCACCAGCGACGAGACCAGCGCTGTGAACGCGGTACCGACCACGACGGCCACGGCCAGGTCGATGATGTTGCCGCGCAAAACGAACTGCTTGAACCCCTTGAACGAGTCCCGCATCGCTCCCCCTTGGTCTGTTCCTGCGGGCGCCAGTCCGCGTCCCGTGCGCGGGCGCGGGACGCCCGTGCGGGCGCCCGCCCCGCTCCTCGCGGGTGCCGGGGGTGGGGCGTCGTCCAACTGGTCACCGTAGACGAATGTCCCGAACGCCCGTTTGGACGGTCCTGAATCGAACGAATCCGGAGGGGAGTCGGGGCGGAGTCGGGCCGGTCTGACAGCGTTGCGTGACCGCCCCATCGCCGTAGCGTGCCCGGCGGGAAGCATTCTGTCATGATTTCACCGTCTCATCCGCGTTAGTGCTCGGTCGACGCCTATGCGATCGAAATGCTCGGTGGCATGCTCAATGCCTTGTAGGCGACGAAGGCCCGGTTGATCAGGACCTGCCGCAATGGGGAACCAACAGCGGTGGTACACCGGTGTTGGGCAAATCTGGCATGAGTTCCGGATGGAGGCTGCCTGGTGACGGACGGTGCTCGCCGGCCCGGCCCGGTCGACCCGCGTCGGTCCGCGGTGACCGGACGTCGCGCCGACGAGTCCGACGGGTACCGGCAGGACAGCGACGGGCGCGCGCCGTACCCACGCGACGGCTACTACCGCGAGGAGCCGGAAGCCCGGCGTCCCCCCGGCGGGCGAGGCGCCGGCCGCGAGGACATCGCGGACCAATCCGGAGGTACCAGGCCAGGCTACGAGGGCGGCCGCACTCGCGCCGGCGGCGAACAGCGGGGGAACACCGGACGCGGCGGCGACCGCGACGGATCCGGGAACCGGCGCCGCGAGGAGCCCACTGGACGAGGCACCGGGCCGGCCCGCGACTACCGGAGCGATGACGACGGCCCACCACGCCGGGGTGGCTACCAGGCCACGGGCGCCCGTCCGGCGACGGGTGGCCGTCCGGCCACGGGCGCCCGTCCGGCCGTCAGCCCGGGCCGTCAGGACGGCTGGGACGACCGGAGACCGGCCGGGCGGACAAGCCCCGAGAACCAGGATCCACCTACCGACGGGCTGCCTGTTGGCACGGATCCGTCGCCCAGGGCCGGCGGTGGAACCGGCCGGTTCGCGTCAGCGCCCGGCCCGGCCGCCGGCGAGCGGGCCAGGGCCGACGGCCCCGGCGGTGCCGGTGAGCGTCCCTGGCGTACCGGAGGGCGGGGCGTCGCCCCCAGAGATGGCGACGCCGATGAAGGTGGCTTCCAACCTGGCCGCGGGACCGGAGCGCGCCGCGCGGCCGCCGCAGCGACGTCCTCCAGGTTCGCCGTGTCGCCCGAGAGCTCCGGCCGCTTCTCCGAGGTCGATGATGCTGAGGATTCCGGCGACGGCCTCGAGAGTGGCGCCAGCTCCTCCGCCAGGGTCTCCTCCGCCAAGGTGGCGCCGGATCCAGGGATGGGCCTGTTCCTGCGCCGGCTGGTGATCGCGCTGGTCTGGCTCGGGTTCGCGCTCGGCCTCGGTGTCGGCGCGGGTGTCGTGTGGGAGAAGGTCCGCCCCAGCGGCGAGAGCGCCGTGGCGGCTCCAACGAGCGCCACCCCGACGGCGATCACGTCCGCCCCGGCCGGAGGGACGCCCGCACCGTCGCCAAGCGCGGCGGCGACCCCGGCCGTGCCATCGGACTGGGTCTCGTACACCACGACGGCCAGCAAGGCGAAGTCGACCTTCTCCCATCCCGGCAGCTGGGCGGCGCGTGAGGACTCCACCGGGGTGTTCTTCGGAGAGCCGTCCGGGCCGCGAATGGTCGGCGTCGCCAGGCGGACCGGGGTCGACGGGGCCGGTGCGCTGTCCAAGGTGCAGGCACTCGAGTTCGGCGGCCAGCCGGGTCTCGCCGTCACCGGCTCCGGCGACGTCACCGACCCGGTGTCCGGCGCCAAGGTGCGTGAGCTCACCGGTACGTACACCAGGCAGGGGCAGAAGGTCTCGTATCTGATGCGCTCGGTCGACGCGTCCGGTGCCGTCTACGTCCTGATCGTCCGGGTGCCCGCCGACTCCGACGCGGAACTCGACACCCTGATGACCTCGCTGCGCAGGTCCTTCCAACCCGCCGCCTGAGGAGGCTGGCGCCTCGGATACCGCGTCAGCGGCCGGTGGAGGCCGCGTGAGCGCGTGCCGTGCTCAGCAGCTGCCAGAGCACTGACGCGGTGTCGAAGGCACCGGGGCCGGTGGCGGGCGGCCAGCCGTGGTCGACGTCCGGCAGGTAGTAGTCGACCACCCGGGTACCGGTGGCGCACGTCGACTCGGTGCGCACCGCGTCCGCCGGGCTCGTCGCCGGGTCGACCGTCAGCAGCGTGAACGAGGGCGTCGTGGATGC
Organism: Pseudofrankia asymbiotica; assembly: GCF_001983105.1. Classification (GTDB taxonomy): domain Bacteria; phylum Actinomycetota; class Actinomycetes; order Frankiales; family Frankiaceae; genus Pseudofrankia; species Pseudofrankia asymbiotica. The sequence goes on from NZ_MOMC01000049.1 coordinate 102,401, forward strand.
CGCGGTGGTCGAGGAGGGGGCCGGCGCGGCGGTGCCGCCCGCCCCGGGACCGGTCGTGGGGCCCCCGGAAGCGGCTGTCGGTTGGGCCTGAGGCGTGACCGCCGCGAGCACGGCTCGGATCTGGGCGGGAGTCACCGCCGCGCCGCTCGTGCCGATGGTCGGCGACAGCCGGGGCGCGCCGTCCTGGCCGGCGGCCGTGACGTCGCCCGGGTGGGTCGGCGTCTCGCAGCGGTCGGCCGCCCGGAACGGGGCGAGGCTCTGCTCGGTCGAGGTGATCGGTGTGCCGAGCGCGGGCTGCCAGGGCGTCCCGGCGCCGGGCACGTGCCCGTCCTTGCCGCCGTGCACCGAGACGACCGTGACCGGCGCGTTCGGGCGGCAGCCCAGCTGCTGCAGGCTGCCGGCGACAACCGCGATCCCCGCGAGGTCCTCGGGATGTTCGCAGGCGTACCGGTACGCCATCATTCCGCCGTTGGAGAGCCCGATTATGACCACCCGCGCCGGATCGATCGGGTAGTTGCTCTCCAGGTGCTGGATCAGCGCGTGCAGCCAGCCGACGTCATCGACGGAGGCGTTGGCCGCCCTGTCGCAGCAGGTACCCGCGTTCCACGACCCGTCGATGCCGTCCGGACTGACCAGCGCGAAGCCGGCCGTCTTCGCCAGCTTGTCCAGACCCCACCCGGCCGCCTCGCCGCCGTCGTGGAAGAGGCTGTGCAGCGCGATGACCAGCGGGTACGGCCCCGCGGTGTCGGCGCCTGGCAGGACCAGCCGCAGATTGCCCGGCCGGCCGGAGCGTTCGTACGCGTCCGGGCCGGCCGTGCGTGTCACGACGGCGGCCGCGGCTGGCGTGGGACCGGACGCGGCCTGGGTGGCGGGCCGGTCGTCAGCGAGGATTCCGCATCCGGCGGTGGCGGGCACCGCGAGCGTGAGGCTGAGAAGCCAGACCGTGGCGGCCCGGCGGCAACGGACGGCCGACACAACGCCCATTCTGTCCGGTAACGCCCAGGCGCTCGACCTCTGGTTGTCCGTCATGGCCGTCGGTACTCGCGTTGCCACGTCCTGCCCAGGCTGGCGAGGCCCCGCCCGCCACCGGCCGCTGGCGGCGCGGCGGCCTGGCCGGGTCTCACGCGGCTGAACCTGCACGAGAGGATGCGAAGACATGTGCGCCAGCGAGCCGATAGGTCGACGGCGTGCCGGGATTCGCTTACGGAAAGTAGCCGCGGGATGGTCCACGGCGGCCTCGCGTCGTGAATTCCCGCGTGAGCGGACCTGTCAGTGCTCGCCGTCACGGCGGACACCCGAGAAGGTCGGGTGCCGGCCTCGCCGGGCCGTCGCCGCGCTCTGGCGGCGTCCCACCAATCCGTCCGCTGACCGACGAGAATCCTCCCGATCGCCGTGCTTGGGAGCCCCGCCGACCTCGGCGCCCGCCGTGCCGACCGATGCGCGCCGCGCACCGGCGCGGGGCGATTGGTGGTCGATCGGCGCCGAGCCTCCTCGGTCCCGCGATCCACCCACGTGGCGCTGGGCATGCTGACGGACGACGGGGCGAGGCTGACGGATCGGTGTGCGCGGTTCCTCGCCGATCCTCCGGCCTGCCCGGGACGCGCCGGTGCGCTGACCAGCGGCAAGGCCGGGTTGGCAGGTCGATGGAGCGGGCGGTTTCGGCGAACTATTGGGCGTCGCCGGCCTARCTGCGGCACTCTGGGAGTGGGCACCAGCGCGGGCGCTGAGGACGGCGCCGACACACGTCGCACCGCCAGGCGAGGCAGGAGACGCGACCGGAGCGAGCAATCAGCAATCCGGAGGGATAACTCTCGGTGGACGAGGTATCGGACATGGACCGTTCCCGCCTGCTCCTTGGGTGGCTTGCGGCACGGCGGGCGGTGGACCACTGCCTCTCGGACCTGCTGGCCGCCGGACCGGCGGGTGAGCGGCGGGTCCGCGCCCAACTCGCGCTCGTCGACGACCTGGAGAGTCGCGCCCAGGCCGCCTTCGACCGCTACCGTTCGGCCGCCGCGAAGACCGGCCCCACCCCCATGCAGGACTCCCACCGTCCGCATCTCAACATCGTCCGCGGAGACCGCGCGTAGTTTCTGGTTCGCTCCATCCGGGCTGTGACATGGTTCGCTCCGTGCGGGCGGCGCGCTCCGGCCCTTACTCGCTTCGCTCCCCAGGCGGGAATGGTCTGGCGGCGGTCAGGGTCGTAGTCGGACGGGGGTTGGGCGGGAAGGTTGTCATGGTTCGCTCCGTGCGGGCGTCGCGCTGCGACGTCCCCGCCCAGGGGGACCGGCCGTCGGCCGGCCGTGAACCCCGCGCGAGCGCAGCGAAGTGCCCCGCGGTATCAGCCCGAGCCGGGTTCCGCGACGCTCCGGCGGCGGCCCTGTTTCGCGCCTGGCACGAATGGTCTGGCATTGATGACGTTGTGGCGCGACGGCGCCGCGCTGCGCGCGGAGGCGCGCCTCGCGGAGGCCCGTCCCACGAGCGCAGCGAAGTGCCCCCTGACGAATGCGACACCGGTGAATTGGTGACGTTCAGCGGCACGTAACCGTGCTGGGCGCGGAGGCGCGCCTCGCGGAGGCCCGTCCTACGAGCGCAGCGAAGTGGGATGGGCCGCGGCGAGGTCGCCGGAGCGCCCGTGAGCGGAGGAGGACACGGCGCGGAGTGGTCGTCCGAGCCGCCAGGCGAGGACGGCCGCGGAGCGCCGTGCCCGGACGGAGCGAACCAGAGATACAGCACCCCGATCGCGGTCGCGCCTCCGTACGCCCCCCTCCGAGCGTAGGGTCGGCGCGACCGCGGCCGGGCGGGACCGTCCTCGACGAGTGGAACCCTCCTAGTCCACACGTCCGTGGTCCCAGCGGCGGAGGGATCCCCATCGCCTCCGCCTAGCCTGGACATTCCGTACCCATCTGCCACCGATACAAGCCCCGACTTGGGCCTGACCAGCAACGTTATGGCCACCTACCCAGCTGAGCCGGGCTTACGCACCCAATATCAGTCGGCTGAAGTTGGGAGCGTCCAGCCAAGGTTCGGACATCCGACGGGCGACTGACTACCGCATCCCGAATTCCGGGGCTGTCGGATGCCCGACACCCGCGTGTCTTGCGCTATCCCCGACGAACCAGCCTAAGCCGCCGCATCGTCCCCCGGGCGCGCAAGCACCCAGGAGAGCACCGCAGGGCGCTCAGCGCGCGTTGATGGTGATCGTCTTAGGCGATGATGTCGACCGGGGTGCCGGTCGGCACAGTTCCCGCGAGACGGGTGATGGCGTCGTTGCTGAGCCGGATGCACCCGTGAGAGACGTCCTGACCGAGCATCTGCGGCTGGTTGGTGCCGTGGAGGCCGATCACCGGATCCTGGCCCTCGAAGGAGTCGAGGGTCGTGGAGAAGCCGTTGAGACCGAATGCGTACGGACCATACGGTCCGTTCGGGTTCGGCGGCTTCAGCAGCTCCGCGAGGTAGAACCGGCCACCCGGCGTCGGCGTGTCCGAGGTTCCGATCGCGACCTTCTCCACCGCGATCGAAACACCCGACTTGTAGAGCGTGAGGGTGTGCTGGCCGCGGGACACCACGATCCGGTACGGAGTGCTGCTCGCGGTGACCTGCTCGGCCTTGACCCAGCCAGTCGACCCGTTCGGCTGGACTGGCAGCAGGACCTGCCACCAGCCCGGCATCTTGGCCGTGACGAGGAAGACGAGCTTCGCGCCGTCCTGGTTCGGGTTCGCCAGCCGTAGCTTCGTGGCCGCGGCGGCACCGGGCGCCCCGGGCGCGGCGTAGACCGCGACCGAGTTACCGGTAGCGGTCAGGACCGTGCTGTCCACGCCAACCCCGGCCACGGCGGCCAGCTGGGTCTTCACCGGGTCCGGCATCTGGGTGGGGGTGGCCTCCGGGGTGCCGCCACCCCCACAGCCGGCCACGGCGACGGCGGCGAGAGCCACCATCACCGCGGCGCGAGCGATCTTGCCGGACAGTCTCATGATCAGCCGGTGAAGTGCGGGGTGCCGGGAACGGCCACGGCGGGCGGGGCGGCCGGCAGGTTGGCCGGCACGGCGGGGACGGCCGGAGCGCCGGGGCAGGTCGAGAAGCCGACGGCGGGGATCGCGACCAGCAGGACATTGGTCGCCGCGTCCCATGGCGAGGCGATCACGGCCTTGGAGTGGCTGTTGAGCTTCTGGGTCTCGCCCGGCGCGATCGTCGAGATGCCGCCGCCGAGGTTGATGTCGAACCAGCCGAAGCCGAGCGCCTTGGCGCCGGTGTTCTTCACCGTCCAGTCCGGGCCGTTCGGGCCGCAGGTGGCGGTGATGAGCAGYGGGTTGACCTCGAAGTCCTCGATGCCGTTGATCTCCTTGTCGCAGGGGACCTTGATCGGCGAGAAGGAGTTGAAGGTGTCGCAGCCCTTCTTGAAGTCGATCTCACCGAAGCCCGGGACGACGATGATCCCGGGCGTGCCRGTAGCCGTCGGGCTCGCGGACGTCACCGCGGTGCTGGTGAGGCTGGCCTCGGGCGTCGGCGTCCCCGTCGAGGTGGCCGTGGCCGTGGCGGTGGCCGTGGGCACGTTGATCGCCGGCGGGCTGATGGTCACGCCGAGGCCGTCCGTCACGGGAGTCGCCGTGGCCGTGGGGCTCGCCGATGGGCTGGCGGCCGCCTCGGGGCTCGCGCTCGGAGAAGGGGAAGCCGCCCACGCCGGTCCACCGACGGCGATCACCGCCGCGCCAACAGCGCCGGCCATGACGGCCCGCATCCTGGATTTACGCATGAATCCGTCTCCCTCGCAGGACCGGCCCGCGCGGTTGCCACCCACGAGGGCTAGTTGGCCCGAGCCGACGGGGGCACTTCCCCTGCGCGTGCACCGGTGCCGGTGAGGAACGGTACCAAYGTCGCATAGCGGATACACAGGCAGGGTTGCGATCTAGCGTCGCCGTTGGGCATCGGTTTCCACATAGGAACCTTGTCCCACCACTAAGGGCGACTTTTGTCATTTGGTGACAGCCACACGGCGGCCCCGGTCAGCCCCGGCCGGAAGGCACCCACCAAATGACGGCCTGGCTGCTCCATCGGTGTCCATCGGGTGGAACGACCGGCGTGGCTCGATTGCCGGAGCCATACCGGCCCTCGGGCTACCCCGGCCTCCACGCGAAGACGGCCGGTCCGACTCTCGGAGGAGAGTCGGACCGGCCGTCTTCGCCGATCATCACGCTCAGGCGGACACCCGCGCTCGTCGGACGCCGCGCCTCACCGTGATGAGACAGGGCGAGCCGCGACGTCGGTGTCACTCGGGCATCGTCACCACCCGCCGCCAGACCACCCGCGGCCAGCCGCGCCACCCGCCGCCCCGCGGGCCGCGGCGACTACAGGTGCTCGACCACGAACTCGATCGCGCCGGTGAGCGCCTCCACGTCGGCCGGCTCGACCGCCGGGAAGCAGGCGATCCGCAGTTGGTTGCGGCCGAGCTTGCGGTACGGCTCGACGTCGACGACGCCGTTCGCGCGCAGCGTCTTCGCGACCGCCGCCGCGTCCACTCCGTCGAAGTCGATCGTGACGACCACCTGCGAGCGATGCGCCGGGTCGGTCACGAACGGTGTCGTGTACGGGGTCTTCTCGGCCCAGTTGTAGAGGATCGAACTCGACTCGGCGGTCCGCGACACGCACCAGTCCAGACCACCCTGCCCGAGCATCCAGTCGAGCTGCTCGGCGAACAGGAACAGCGTCGCCACCGCCGGGGTGTTGTACGTCTGGTCCTTGGTCGAGTTCTCCAGCGCCGTGGTCAGGTCCAGGAACGGCGGGATCCACCGATCCGTCGTCTTGATCTCGGCGAGCCTTGACTGAGCCGCGGGCGACATCAGCGCCACCCACAGCCCGCCATCCGAGGCGAAGCACTTCTGCGGCGCGAAGTAGTAGACGTCCGTCTCCGACACGTCGACCGGCAGGYCGCCCGCGCCGGAGGTGGCGTCCACCAGGTGGAGCGCGCCCTCATCGGCGCCGACCGGCCGGCGCACCGGCTTGACCACGCCCGTGGACGTCTCGTTGTGCGGTGTCGCGTAGACGTCGACACCGGCCAGCGGCGACCAGTCCGGGTGGGTGCCCGGCACGGACTTCACCACCGACGGCTCGGCCAGGAACGGCGCGCCCTTGGTGGTGTCCGCGAACTTCCCGCCGAACTCGCCGAAGACGAGGTGCTGTGACCGCTCGCGAACGAGGTTGAACGCCGCCGCGTCCCAGAACGCGGTGGACCCGCCCACGCCCAGCACGACCTCGTAGCCGTCCGGCGGCGAGAACAGCTGGGTGATCCCGGAGCGGACGCGGCCGACCAGGCTCTTCACCGGCTTCTGCCGGTGCGAGGTACCCAGCAGCTCGGCGCCGCTGGCGGCCAGGGCCGCCAGCGCCTCCGGCCGGATCTTCGACGGGCCGCAGCCGAACCGGCCATCGGCCGGCCGAAGCTCGCCCGGCAGGACGATCTCAGGCACTGGTGACATCCCCCAGGGGCCGCGGCGCCGGACCGACGTAACGCGCGGACGGCCGAATGAGCCGACCGGTGCGCTTCTGCTCCATGACGTGCGCGCTCCAGCCCGCGGTCCGGGCACAGGTGAACATGGAGGTGAACATATGCGCCGGCACCTCGGCGAAGTCCAGGACCACGGCCGACCAGAACTCGACGTTCGTGCGCAGCGGCCGGTCGGGGTAGCGGTTGGTGAGCTCCTCGATCGCCGCCGCCTCCAGCGCCTCGGCCACCTCGTAGCGGGACGAGCCGAGGTCCCGGGCGGTGCGCCGCAGCACTCGGGCGCGCGGGTCCTCGGCCCGGTACACCCGGTGGCCGAAGCCCATCAGCCGCTCGTGGTTGTCCAGCGCTCGCTTCACGTAGCCGACCGGGTCGCCGGTGCGCTCGACCTCGTCGAGCATGGCGAGCACCCGGGACGGCGCGCCGCCGTGCAGCGGGCCGGACAGCGCGCCGACCGCCGCGGACAGGGCCGCCGCGCAGTCCGCTCCGGTGGAGGCGACCACGCGGGCGGTGAACGTCGACGCGTTCATGCCGTGCTCGGCGGCCGACACCCAGTACGCGTCGACGGCCTGGACGTGCTTGGGGTCCGGCTCGCCGCGCCAGCGGATCATGAACCGCTCGGTGATCGTGCGCGCCCTGTCGACCTCGGTCTGCGGCACCGCCGGCTGACCGAGGCCACGGGCGGACTGCGCGACGAACGACAGCGCCATCACGGAGGACCGGGCGAGGTCCTGGCGGGCCTGCTCATCCGAGATGTCGATCAGCTGGCCGTACCCCCAGTACGGGGCGAGCATCGCCAGCGCGCTCTGTACATCGACCCTTATGTCACCGGAGTGCACCGGCACCGGGAAAGGCTCAGCCGGTGGCAGGCCAGGCTCGAAGGAGCCATCGACGAGGAGGCCCCACACATGGCCGTAGTCGACCTTGCCGACGAGATCCTCGATGTCGACGCCGCGATAGYGCAGCGCACTGCCTTCCTTGTCCGGCTCGGCGATCTCGGTCTCAAAGGCGATCACGCCTTCCAGACCGGGCTTGAAATCGCTTGTCTTCTCGGCCATCGAGTCCGGATCTCCGCTCTATGTATCGCAGTGATTGCGGCGTCCCCCGCGGCGAGCATCCTGCCGCCCGGGGCCCGGYGACGCCACGAACGGGCCCCACCGACCATCCAACTCCTGGGAGGGGACGATCGCCCTGTCCAGGGCCACAGGGAAACCCCCAGCGACGGGGAGGTGTCGTACTTCACATCCCACGACGCCGTCAGGTGGGTGAAACCTCCGTGTTACGGAGAGAAGGGCGAGCTAGCGCCGTGGAGCCGCCCTTTACTACCGCTACCGCGGTCAGACCGCCCCCCACCGAGGACTCCTGCGCCCCGGCGCCCCGCGCGCGATGCCAGGATCGGCCCATGGCCGCCCCCGAGCCCGCGCCCACCCGGCGACGGTCCACCCTGCCACCTTCGAACCTGCCTCGCTCCGGCCAGGCCCACCCCGGCCACGCCAATCCGGTCCAGGCTCATCCCGGCCAAGCACGCCCCGGACCCGTGCATCTCGCTGGCGTCCCGGCGGAGACCGACGGCCAGCTCGGCGCCGACCTCGCGGCGGTACGACGAGGCTATGGCGGCGGACGACTCGACGAGAGCGACCTGGCGGCGACCTGGATGGAGCAGTTCGCGCGCTGGTTCGCCGACGCCGCCGCGTCCGACTCCGGGGTGCCTGAGCCGAACGCGATGGTCTTCGGCACCRCCGACGCGGACGGCCGCCCGAGTGCCCGGACGGTCCTGCTGAAGGGGTTCGGCGCCGAGGGGTTTCTTCTCTTTACCAACTACACGTCCCGTAAAGGGCGGGAGAGCGCGGCCAACCCGCACGGCAGCCTGGTCTTTCCCTGGTACGCACTGGAACGCCAGGTGATCGTGGTCGGGACCGTGGAACGAGTGTCCGCGCAACGGTCAGCCGAGTACTTCCACTCCCGTCCCCGGGGCAGCCAGCTGGGCGCCTGGGCCAGCCACCAGTCGGCGGTGCTCTCCTCGCGGGACGAGCTGGAGCGCCGCGACGCGGAGCTCGTCGAGCGCTGGCCACCCGGGACGCCGATCCCGGTCCCGCCGTTCTGGGGCGGCCTGCTCGTGGTCCCGGAGACCGTCGAGTTCTGGCAGGGCCGCCCCGACCGCCTCCACGACCGCCTCCGCTACCGCCACGCCGCTGCCAAGCCTCCTGCCGGCACCCCGGCCAAGCTCGCCTGGACCATCGAACGCCTCTCGCCCTGAAGCTGTGTCGCTGCTCCGCTCCGTGCGGGCGCCGCGCCCGCACGGAGCGGACCAAGCTAACGCAGCGGGCGCTCCGGGGCGGCATGGGCGGCCTGAGCGGCGATGGCGTCGACGTCCGCGTCCTGGGCGGCGGAACGGGTCGCCATCGGGACGTAGGAACGCTCGTCATAGCCGGTGTAGAGCTGGCGCGGGCGGGCGATCTTCTGCTCGGGGTCGAGCAGTCCTTCCTCCCACTGGGCGAGCCAGCCCGGCATCCGGCCGATCGCGAACAGCACCGGGAACATCTCCACCGGGAAGCCCATGGCCTGGTAGATGATCCCGGTGTAGAAGTCGACGTTCGGGTAGAGCTTGCGACTGATGAAGTAGTCGTCCTCGAGCGCGATCCGCTCCAGCTCCATCGCCAGGTCCAGCAGCGGGTTCGTACCGGTGACCTTGAACACCTCGTCGGCGATCTGGCGGATCACCCGGGCGCGCGGGTCGTAGTTCTTGTAGATCCGGTGGCCGAAGCCCATCAGCTTCTTCTTGCCGTCCTTCACTTGCGCGATGAAGCCCGGGATGTTCTCCGGCGAGCCGATCTCGCGCAGCATGCGCAGCACCTGCTCGTTGGCGCCGCCGTGCAGCGGGCCGTAGAGCGCGGCGATCGCCGCGGCGGCGGCGGAGAACGGGTCGGCCTCGGAGCTGCCGACGGCGCGCATCGCGTTGGCGGAGCAGTTCTGCTCGTGGTCGGCGTGCAGGATGAACAGCACGTCGAGCGCGTGCTCGAGGACCGGGTCCGGGTCGTACTTGAGCTCCGTCGCCTTCCACATCATGTTGAGGAAGTTG
>NZ_MOMC01000050.1 GCF_001983105.1 Pseudofrankia asymbiotica
ACCGAGGTCCGTGCCGGGCTGCTCTTCCCGCACTCCGTGCAGGCAGTACAGGTCACCCGCCGCCGCCAGCCACTCGCCGGCGGCCCCGCACAGACCGAGGTCGTCTACCTGGTCACCAGCCTGCCAACACATCAGGCCAGCCCGACCCTGCTCACCGCATTCGCCCGCGAGCACTGGTCAGTGGAGAACCGGCTGCACTGGGTCCGCGACGTGACCTTCGGTGAGGACCTCAGCCAGGCCCGGACCCGCAACGCACCCCAGGTCATGGCTAGCCTGCGCAACCTCGCGATCACGATCCTGCGCCTGACCGGCGTCACGAACATCGCTCAGGCAATCCGCCACAACGCCCGGCGTCCTGAACGACCACTAGAGACGATCATGAAAGTCGCTTGCTAACCGACAACTTTGCCGGAGCCCTGACCTGGCAGGCCGCTACGGCGCAGGCCATGTCGAGCGTTTCCGCACGCCGATCACCGACGACAACCCGAACCTGTTCCGGGTCGGGGAGCACGAGCGGTTGCGGGATGGCGCCACGTGGAACCCGAGCACGCGGACATATGTCGGAGGCATCGAGACCCCGGCCAGCCGAACTATGCGTGAGATCGGTGCGGCCGCCGCGGCCCGGTTCGGCTACGTGTCAGGCTCGGAGGTCGTGACCAATCTGGTCAACTTGCCCGACGGTCGCGTGGTGCGTGGAACGCGGCTGATGCGAGGCAACACCGCCCGCCACGCCGCCACCGAGATAGCCTCCCGAATATCCTCACGGGGCGGAGATATCTCCCGCATCGTCACCGACGGCGACCTGATTTACATCGCCAGCGCGTCGGAAACCGAGCGCAGGGAAATTTTCCGCGCCGCTATGACCCTGCTCGCTCAGGGCCATGCCGGCACTGCCACGCTGGACTTCTGGCTCCGCGCGGCCTACCTACTATTTCAGGCACCACGCAAAAAACGCGGCGCTGATGCCACGATCCGGACATTCCTCATCGCCGCCGGCGCGTGCCTACTGGAATACCTACCGAGACTGATTCACGATATCGATCTGCTCGCCTATGTCCAAACAGAAGCGCAATTCGTGGACGAGTTGCGGACAGCACAGGATAGCGCCGGCTCCCTCCTGTGAGCAGGTGGGGACAGCCGGTGCCGTGACCTCATGCCTGGAGTTGGTCGAGCACGTCCCGCATCTGTTCGTACGTCTCCGGCACCGCATCGCTGTTGCCCATCCGGCGTCGCTCCAGGCGGATAGCACCGATGTGCCTGGCCAGGTAGAACAGCGACCGTCGAGCCGCGCTGGGTGTAGCGGGCCGCGATCCATAGGTCTCCCAGAACGCATCCCGCTCCGTGCCCGGCTTCTTGGCTGCCATGAAGATAGTCCAGTCCGCCTCAGGGTCGCCCCACAGCGTCCGGTCATTGTCGTACACCCCGCTGATCGTGGGTTCCGGCGCTCCAGATTCCATCATGACGTTGACCGTCCACAGGTCCCCATGGAGCAGACGCGGCTCGGTGATCTCATCGAGGACGCCTTGATGCTTACCMGCCTCGGTCGCGAATTCGCGCGCGTCGGCGGAGTCGAGACCAGCACGGTCCAAATCGCCGGCGAGATCAGTAAAGAACGCGACAAGAGTATCGCTCCAGGTGTCGAACCCGGGCCGCTCATGGGCCCGAACCGTTCTCCTCGCACGGCGTGGATGGTGCGCGTGATCTCTCCCATCTGCCGAAAGAACGATTTCCACTGAGAGCGTGGGTACTGGCCGATGCCTTGCGGCCCGGGAATCCCGTCGAGCATCGTCTGGAACAGATAGTCCCGCCCTATGACCGCGTGGGTGAAGTCCACCGCGAGCGTGCGCGGGATCATCGGAGCGATCGCCGCGAGGAATGGCACGCTCGCATGCTCGTTGCGCATAAGGTGCCGCTCGACGCTATACTGGCGGGCGGGTTCTGGGGCGACGCGAAGGATGACCGGACGGTCCTCGCCGATGTCGACACRGTAGGTGTTGTTGTACATCCCGTTGCCGAGCTCGACTGCCGACGCGACACGTACGCGCGATCCGAACGCCCGTCGACACATAACCTCGATCTGGTCAGAATCTACCGACTGCTGGAACGCATTACGGGAGCGATCAATCGGGCGGAAATCCACTCAGACTCCTAAATCTCAAGTGCGTGCAGGTCAGAGGCAACTGGTGATCAAAATATTGAAGTCTTACTCGTAGCCGTAATCTCACATCCCCGAAGATCCAGACCAGTGGGTGGGCCCGGGCACGATTATCCCTCGCACCCAGGGCTGGATCACCGGGCTGTCTCACGACCATGTCCGTCCGGCCCACGGTCGAGGCGATCGCCGGTCAGGTAGGAACCGGCGACGTTGCAGACCAGGTTGAGCAGGGTGTCCCGATGTTCGTCGTGCAGTGGGTCCTCGCTGATCGCGTCGACCGCGTCGTTCAACGCCTGCTGGACCTGCTCGGTGGTGTACGCAGGGCCCCGGCAAGTTTGCTGATGTGCGGGTGGTCGGCGCTGTCTGGGGTTTCTGGTGGGGCTGTGTAGCGAGAGGCTGACGCCGTGTCGGGGGGTTTCGTGGGTGCGGGCACGACACCTGGAGATCATGGAGGTTCCTACGCCGTCATGATCGACCTGAGGTGCCATGCCCGCCGCACCAGTATCACCGCCTGCCCCTGTTCTCGATCAGCTGGCTGCCGCCGTCACCGGCGGCTACCACCGGCCGCCGTCAGCGTCGGGCCTACTGGCGGTCTTCGGCCGGCTGTCGGACCCGCGCAAACCCCGAGGTCGGCGGCACAGCCTGGCCGTGGTGTTGACCTTGGCGACCTGCGCGGTGCTCGCTGGCGCACGGTCGTTCACCGCGATCGGTGAGTGGTCCGCCGACGCCGGCCTGTCGGTCGCTGACCTGCTCGGTGTCGTCCGGGTGCCCGACGAGTCGACGTTTCGCCGGGTGTTCGCCGCGCTGGACGCCGACGCGCTCGACACGGCGCTGGGAGCGTGGGCCGCCGCGGCGACCACCCCGCCGGCCGGGACGCGGCGCCGCCTCGCGGTCGACGGCAAGACCCTGCGCGGTTCCCGAACGGGCGACGTCCCCGGTAGGCACCTGCTCGCCGCGCTCGACCACGTCAGCGGCGTCGTGCTCGGCCAGGTCGCGGTGGACGCGAAGTCGAACGAGATCCCGGCGCTGCCCGTCCTGCTCGCCGACGTCGACCTGACCGACGCGGTCATCACCGCGGATGCTCTGCACACCCAGACCGAGACCGCCCGCTGGCTGGTCAGCCACGGGGCGCACTACGTGCTCACGGCCAAGGCCAACCAGCCCAGGCTGTATGCCCAGCTCACAGACCTGCCCTGGCGCCGGGTGAAGACCGCCGCGCGCACCACCGAACGCGGCCACGGCCGCCGCGAACGGCGCACCGTGAAAGCCACCGAGGTCCGCGCAGGGCTACTCTTCCCGCACGCCACGCAGGCAGTCCAGATCACCCGCCGCCGCCAGCCACTCACCGGCGGGCCGGCCGAGACCGAGGTCGTCTACCTCGTCACCAGCCTGCCGACCCACCACGCCAGCCCGGCCCGGCTCGCCGCGTTCGCCCGCCAGCACTGGACGGTGGAGAACCGGCTGCACTGGGTCCGCGATGTGACCTTCGGTGAGGATCTCAGCCAGGTGCGGACCGGGAACGCGCCCCAGGTCATGGCCAGCCTGCGCAACCTCGCGATCACGGTCCTACGCCTGACCGGCGTCACGAACATCGCCGCAGGCATCCGCCACCACGCCCGCCATCCCGAACGCCCACTAGAGACGATCATGAAACTTGCTTGCTAACCGACAACTTTGCCGGGGCCCTGGTCCAGCAGGACGTTCGCCGGCTTGAGATCCTGATGAACGACGCCTCGCTCGTGCGCGTGTGCCACCCCCCACGCGACCTGAGCTGCGATGTCCAGAATGCGGGCCAGGGCCGCCCGATGGCCGCCAGAATAGAGCCGCCCGTCTTCGATCCAGTCGTGAAGGCTCCCTCCGTCGACGAACTCGGCGAACGCCCGCGGAATCCCGTCCAGCGTGCGGACGTAATGACAGGTGCACACATACGGGTGTACGCCGAGGGACACCCACAGCCGCGCCTCGCGAAGGAAACTCTCGCGTATCGCGTCGCCACCGGGAAGATCTAGTCTAGGGCTCTTGACCGCCAGGTCCACGCCCCACCCCAGATGATGCACCCGATAAACCAGACCCATTCCGCCCGCTGTGAAGACCTCCAGCACCTCGTACAGGCCGAGAATCCGGTCCCCGACCTTCCAGAAAGCGGCGGACTCGCTCGTCCCGTCGAGCCCGGCCGTCGCCCGCGCTGGCAGYGGGGCGGCGGCGATGGGCGTCCTTTCGAGGGCCGCCAGCGCTGGCAGAGGAACATCCACGGCTAAGGTGGTCATGGAGCCTTTCTGACCYCGATGCGCCCGGTTGTGTGGCCACCTCACCATGTCCGTGGTGTCCCTTCCCCAGTCAGCGCCTGCTATACCTGACGATCCCACGCACCGGCGCCGACCGCGAGCGTCCCAGCGGCCGGCTGGAGGCTCGCCCCTCCTTGATGGCCAGCTCATCTTGTGGAACTGGTAGCCGTGTCAACCATGCGACAGGGTTGCCCTCGGCTTCGCGGTGTAAGGTCCAACATCGGTGGCTGGCCGGCCGCAAATCGACACCCGCGTGATACCCGTTCACCGGAGGCCACCCGGAGCCTTCGGAAATCTCGCTGGTGGAGGTATCGTCAGTGCGCATTATCCCGCCGCGGGTCGCCGCTGTGTTCGGTCGCCGCCCGCCATCCACGCCGTCGCCGTCGCCCACGCCGTCACCTACCCCGTTCCAGAATGCGGTCGATCGGGGATCGGCGCCGGACGCCCAGTATATCGATCTCTATGGCTGCCGGTACCTTCTTCTGGCGGACACCAAGGGCTTCGCTGAGGCAACCATGAGCAACAATCAGGTCGTCTTTCCGCTGCGGACCGAGACATACGTCGACACCTATCGGTGGATAATCGGCAGGTTTGACTCGATCTACGGCGGCGGGATGACGGCTCACCACAAGGCTTTGAAGCATTCGACGCTTGTCTGCGATGACTGCCGCCAGGAGTTCTCACGCAGACTTCTTTTCTCGGCCGTAATGTCCGGCCGCCCTCTTTCGTGCGCACATTGCGCTGGCGAGGGAAGCCTCTGGGTGTACGACCTCATCGAGCCTGCCGAGATCGACCAAAAGGATGCCGAAGCCATCGGGCTCCTGWGGCGCGCCAAGGCCCGCGAGTGGTGGTCGCGGACGGAGAAGAAGTACGCGATCTGTGATCATTGCAACGACAGCATCGCACCAGGTAAGGGCGCCTATCTGGACGACGACGACGTGCTTGTGTGCCTGGGYTGCGAGCGCCAGCTCCTTGATGACGGACTGCGCCAGCTGCGCGCGGATCCATACCGTTTCGGCAGCACCGAACTTCGCCGGGCGCGCCAGATCCAGGGCGGATGAGGCCGCGTCGGCGATTCGTCACGGTCACGGGACGTTCCTGYGACGTCAGTGGCTCCGGCCGGGTCTGTAGGAACGCGGCGGTCAGGTCGCCGCGCATCCGCTGGCCGAGGGAGAGCTGGCGCACCGGTGTGTCCAGGAACGGCCCGAGATCCAGCATCTCGACGAACCGGGCGAGGTTCGCGCGGAACTGGCCGGGCGGCACCCGGTAAAGGTGGCGGACCAGCTCGAAGCTGTCGCGCAGCGGCAGATCCCACCACAGCGTCGAACGCTGCCCGAACACCACCCCCAGACGCTGCGCTAGGGCGAAGAGCTGATTGCTTCGACAAGCCCCTACGGCTCGACATCGGCGGTCAGCTGGCCCAAGGTGGGAGGCGGGAGGATGTCGCATCTCACTGCGAGTTACGATCACCAGGCTCGATTGCGGAATACATGTCAGTCGAACACGCAACTCTGCCAGCATCAAGCCCCGGATAGCTGTCGGCGTAGTGGTGGGCCAGCACGAAACGCTTGGCGCCGCTTCGTCGACGGGCTGACGGTGTACCGGCGGGCGTCGGACCCACTTACGGGCCGCCAGCTGTGAGAGTCAGTCTGGCCCACTAGGTACCGGCGGCTGAGCCCTCTGGCCCAGATTTCCGACAGCCCAACAGCGGATGGTGGATGAGAACTGGCACCGCCGACTTTCGGGAGCCAACCCATCACAGCCGCGGCGACGCTAGTTCGCCGCGGGTTCGGCGGCAGGGCGAGGTTCCGGTCCTGTTGTGTAGAGGCGGGTGATGACGTCCTCGATGGGGGGTTCCCGGATCGCGAGGTCGACGAGGGGGTAGCGGGCGGCGATCTCGGCGACGAGCGGAGCGGCGCTGGCGCGGGCGGGGAAGGCCAGCCACTGGCGGGGGCCGTCGACGCGGATGACGTGGGCGCCGGGCGTGGCGACGGTGAGCGGGGGCATCGGCGCGGCCAGGTCGACGACGAGCGTGCGCTCGCCGCCGAGCCGTTCGCGCAGCGTCGCGAGGTCGCCGTCGAAGCCGAGCCGGCCGTGGTCGATCACCAGGACGCGCTGGCAGAGCTGCTCGATGTCGGCGGTGTCGTGCGTCGTCAACATGATCGTGGTCGCCTGTTCGCGGTTCTTCTCGGCCAGGAACGCGCGCACAGCCGCCTTGGAGACGACGTCGAGACCGATGGTCGGCTCGTCGAGGTAGACGATCGACGGATCGTGCAGGAAGGCGGCGGTCAGGTCGCCGCGCATCCGCTGGCCGAGGGAGAGCTGGCGCACCGGTGTGTCCAGGAAGGGGCCGAGATCCAGCATCTCGACGAACCGGGCGAGGTTCGCGCGGAACTGGCCGGGCGGCACCCGGTAAAGGTGGCGGACCAGCTCGAAGCTGTCGCGCAGGGGCAGATCCCACCACAACGTCGAACGCTGCCCGAACACGACGCCGATCCGGCGGGCGAGCGCGATCCGCTGGTGGGCCGGGTCGAGGCCGGCGACCCGTAGCCGGCCCGCGCTCGGCGTCAGCACCCCGATCAGCATCTTGATCGTCGTGCTCTTCCCGGCGCCGTTCGGGCCGAGGTAGCCGATGATCTCCCCGGCTCGCACGGTGAACGACACGTCCCGCACCGCGTGGACGTCGATCCGCTCACGCCGCAGCCGCTGCCCGGCGATCCGCCGCCGCTGGACGAACGTCTTCCTGACCCGCTCGGCCTCGATCACGATCTCGGAACCCGGACCGGCCGATGCCCCGGCCAGGCCAGCCGGGGCCAGGCCGGCCGGGGCCAGGCCGGCCGGGGTCAGATCGCCCGAGGTCAGACCGCCTGTGGGCGCGTCGGGCGGTGGCCGGCGCTGCCGCGGCGGGGTCGGCTCCTGGCCTGGCGCGGTCATGAGGGTCTCGTCATGGGTCAGCTCCCCGTACTCCGGTAGCGCCGCACGCCGGCCCGCCAGGCGAGCGCGGCCAGGCCGACCGCGACGGCCGCGACCAGCGGCGAGGCGAAGCGCAGCGCCGTCGGCAGGCCGAGCGGGTCGGGCCGGGACAGGACGTGCAGCGCCGGCAGCCAGCTCACGAACCCGATGGGCAGCACGACGGTGAGCAGCAGCGCCAGGTGGTGGCCGTAGACCGTCATCGGGTAGCGCGCGGCGAGCGCCGAGCCCTGGGTGCTCGCCGCGACGGCGACCGTCGCGTCCGGGGCGACGAACAGCACCGCCGCCGTCGCGACGAAGGCGCTCGCGGCCAGGACAGCGCCGCACAGGACCATCGCCGGCACCAGCAGGACCCGGTCCGGCGTCCAGTGGACGTGCAGGGCGAGGCAGCTCACGACGACGATCACCGCCGGCTGGGCCACCCGGGCGACGCGCTGCGGGGAGAACGCCATCGTCGCCGTCTGGACCAGCACGCTGACCGGGCGGATCAGCACCACGTCGAACCGGCCGTCGCGAATGTGCCAGCCCAGCCGGTCGACCGGGCCGACGAACGCCTCGGCCAGCGCGAACGCGAGGGCCGACGTGCCGTACAGGAACGCCACCTCGGCCAGCGAGAACCCCTCGAGCGCGGACAGGTGCGCGAAGACGATCCCGATCGCGGCGAGGTCGAGAACGGTCGCCGCGGCCTCGGTGAGCGAGCGCAGCGCGAGCGACGTCCGGTACTGCGCCGCCTCCCGGAACGCGACCCGCACGAGCAGCATGTACGCCCGCGCCTCCGCCCGCAGCAGCCCGCCGATTCCCCGAACGCCCCGGACCGCGCCGGCCCCACGGTCACCACGGACCCCACGGGCCTCGCGGACTCGGCGGACCCCCGCGACCGGGCCTGTCTTCCCGCTGGCCACCGGTCGTCAGCCGCCCTGCGTGACGACGCGGCGCAGCGCCAGGCGGGTGAGCAGGCCGCTCGCGCCCAGCAGGACAAGCGCCCAGGCCGCCTGGAACGCCAGTGCCTGGCCGATCCCCGTCCCACCGGCCGGGCGCAGGTAGATGTCCATCGGGACCTGCACGATCGCGCCGAACGGCAGCACCCTCGCGACCTCGCCGAAGGCGCCGGGAAAGATGGTCAGCGGCAGCACCGCGCCGGAGAAGAACGTCATCGTCAGCGACGACACCGCGAGCGTCCCACGCGCGTCGGTGACCCAGAACGCGGTGAGCGCGACCAGGTAGCGAATCCCGAAGCTGACCAGCAGCGCGAACACCAGACTGACGGCGAACCCGGCCGCCGCGGCCCCCGACGCGGGCAGAACGACCCCGAACAACGCGACGCCCACGGCCCCGGCCGGGACGGCGCGGCTGACCAGGAACACGGCCGCCCGCCCGATCTCCCGCGCGAGCCACCAGCGCAGGAACCCGAACGGCCTCGCCACGTCGATGACGATCCCGCCGTTCTCCACCCGCCCCGGCACGTCGATCATGCCGCCGAACGCCGCGAACGTCGTCATCAGGGCCTGCCCGAGCACGACGAACGTGACCGCCCGCCGCGTGTCGTAGCCCGCGAGCCCCGGCTGGGCCTCCCATACCGCCAGTGCCAGGTACCCGCGCAGCACGGTCAGCGTCACGTTCGACAGCACGGACGCGGCGACCGTCGCCCGGTACGCGACGTTCGCCCGGGCGCTCGCCGCCGCGACCGCCACCCAGCCGCGCAGCTCGGCGAGGGCTCCCGGCGGGTGCGCGGCGGCGGCGACGGTCACCAACGGCCCCCTCCCCGTCCCCGGCCCCGCCCGGCGCCGCGCGGACTTGGAGCGGCTGCGCCGAAAGGTCTCGACATCGACCGTAGAACGCGGGCGAGCACCGGTGTGGCGAAACCAGCCAGGACCCGTGCCGTACCTGTGGTCCCGTCGCCACGCGCGCCCGCAGAGTCGAGGGGAGCGACTATGGAGCCATGAGCGCTCACGACCGGTCCGGGGCCGCGACGAGTGGCGACGCCCCCTCGCCGCCGGTCCTGGACGGCTCCGGGCCGGCGGGCTCCGGCCGGGCGGCCTCCGGGCTCGCTGACTCCGGACCCGCTGGCTCCGGACCCGCTGGCTCCGCCGTCCGGCCCGACCCGCCCGCGCCGACGGCCGGCGTCCCGGTCGCGGCGGGTGACCCGGCGGCCGGGACCTGCCCGTTCACGGTCGAACGGCCCGTCATGCGGCAGCGATGGGAGCGGCTGACGTTCCTGCACTGGCCCTACGGGGCGGACGCCGTCCAGCGGCTGCTGCCGACGGGTCTCACGGCCGAGACGTGCGACGGGGCGGCCTGGGTGAGCCTGGTGCCCTTCTTCATGCAGGTACGGAGCGGCCGGCGCGACCTGGCCGCGCCCTGGGCCAGCTTCTTCCCGGAGACCAATGTGCGGACATATGTCCGTGACGAGCGCGGCCGCCCGGGGATCTGGTTCCTCTCGCTGGACGCGGCGCGGTGGGGCGCGGTCGCCGTCGCCCGGACGACCTACCGGCTGCCGTACTTCTGGTCGTCGATGCGGCTGTCCGAGGAGGCCGGCCACGGCGCCGACAGCGGAACCGGCGCCGACAGCGGCGCCGGCGGCGGCACGACGACCTACACCTGTCGGCGGCGCTGGCCCGGCCCGCGCGGGGCGGCGAGCCGCGTGGCGGTCCGGCCGGGCGAACGCATCCCGGATGCCGAGCTGGACGCCCGCGACCATTTCCTGACGGCCCGGTTCCGCCTGTTCAGCCCGGTCCGCTCGGGCTCGCCACGCACCGCCCGCGCCTGGCACCGCCCCTGGCCGCTGCACCGCGTCGAGCTGCTCGACCTCGACGACGCGCTGGTGACCACCGCCGGCCTGCCGGCCCCGGAAGGCGCGCCGCTCGCGCACTACTCTCCCGGCGTCGACGTCCGCATCGGCCGCCCGGAGAGCTGAGCATCCGGCCGCCCCGTTCCCGCCGGTGGCGGGTGTCCCGCACGTTCTCGCCGGCAGCGCACCGTTACCGCCCGGAAAGGCCGCAGGCCGGCAACGGTGAGCCGCCGGTGGGGGTGCGTGCTCCATGTGATGTGCTGTCGCCGCAAACCGAGCACCTACCCAGCCGATGTCCCGGCCCTGGACGCGTCCGGCGTGGCCAGATCACTGTCGATCGAGGAGAAAGCCGTGACGATGCCAAGCGACATGCGGGAGTTCAACCGGTCGGTCGTCGCCGACTTCCGCGCGAACGGCGGAGAGCTCAGCGACGGGATGCTGAAGGGGTCGCGCGTGGTGCTGCTGACGACCGTCGGCGCGCGCGGCGGCGCCGAGCACACCACCCCGCTCGCCTTCTTCGCCGACGGCCCGGACCGGATCGTGCTGTGGGCGTCGAACATGGCGGCGCCGAAGCACCCGGACTGGTACGCCAACCTGGCGGCGAACCCGTCCGTCACCGTCGAGGTGCCCGGTGCCGACGGCATCGACCGCTACCAGGCGACGGCGAGCATCGCCAGCGGCGACGAGCGGGCCCGGCTGCTCACCGCGCTCGCCGAGTTCAACGAGAAGATGGCCGCCCACCAGACGATGACCGAGCGCGAGATCCCGCTGGTCGTCGTCGAACGCGCCGCCCAGTAGCGCCACACCGGTCAGCCGCGCCGGCCGGTCGCCTCGATCGCCCCGGACCGCCCCGGACCGCCCCGCCCCGCCCCCACGGCCGTGTGGTCGCCTCGGCTGGCGGCAACACGGCCGGGGGGCCAGGTGCGGTCCGGCGGCGCCGACCCGGTCAGTCCGCCGGCTCCGGCGCGGCGAGGGCGTGCAGCAGGACGCCGTCACGCTCACGGATCAGGTCCAGCAGCCCGGCGAGCTCGGCTGGCAGTACGTAGTCCGCCGCGTCGCCGATCTGGGCCAGCAGCTCGCTCGACTCGTTGATCAGCGCGAACGACTCCACCAGCGTCCGCGCCGGATCCAGCGCCGGCGCGAGGTCGAGGCCGCCGGACGCGAGGCCCGGCCCGTCGGGCTTGCCGTCGAGGAAGCTCAGGTCGAGGTCGCCCGGGTCGGGTACCTCGCCCACCTGGGCCAGCGCCCGCTGCGCCGCCGGGCCGGTGGCCGCGATCGTCAGGGTGTCGGCCAGGTCGCGGCGCAGCAGGTTCAGGCCGGCCTCGACGAGCGCTGGCGGCACCGGGCCCGCCGCGGCCGGCCACCAGCCGCCGATCGTGGTGGGCCACCAGGCGAGCAGCCGCCGCTGGTGACGCAGCGCCTCGGCCAGCGGCGCACGCGCCCGGTCGGGGTCCTCGCCGCCGGCCAGGCAGTATCCCCACCGCGCGAGCGCCCGCGCGTGGTCACGCTGCCGGCCCGGGTCGTCGGCGGCCTCCTCGGCGAGCCGGCGGCGGATGCGCAGCACCGCCAGCACGATCGGCTCCGCCTCCCGGGCGGCGGCCGGGCCCCGCAGGGTGAGCAGCCGGGTGGCGCGCAGGTTCAGCAGGTCGGCCGTCGCGGCGAGCTCGGCCGGGCCGTCGCCGTCGACGGCCGCCAGCGCTATGGACACGGCCCGCTCGTGCAGCCCCGCCCAGGCCGGCATGTCCGTGCGCAGCACCCCGACGACCTGCAGCGCGGCCGTCGGGTCCGGCTGGCGGGCCAGCACCGCCTCGACCGCCTCCGCGAGCGGCCCCGGCTCGGCGATCCGCGGCAGCACCATCGCCGCGTCGACGACGAGCCGGGCCGGGTCGCCGGCGAGCAGCTCGGCGACGTCGGCGGCGAGATCCGGGTGGCGCGGGAGCACCCGGCCCAGCGTCGTCAGCGCCCGGCGTGCCTGCTCCCACCCGACCAGCCGGCCGACCTTGGCGAGCAGGCCGCGCTGGGCGAGCAGCGTCTGGGCGACGAGCTCCTCGCCGACCCGGTCCGGCCGCAGCGGCGCGACCAGCTGCTCGTCGTCGAGCCGCGGCACCGGCGGGTAGAGATCGCACACCCATCGCAGGTAGCGGTCGACGGCGTAGGGGGCGGCGCCGTCGAGGGGCCGCAGGACGGCGAGCAGGCCGTGCAGCTCGGGTTCGGTGCGGGCGCCGAACAGTGTCGCGGCGCTCACCACGGCGTCGAGGCGGCGGATGAACGGCTCCGGCAGCGACGCCTGGCGCAGGCTGCGCCGCCAGTACCGCCGCTCGTGCCGCAGCAGCCGCCCCAGGGCGGTGTCCGCCGCCTGTCCGCCAACCGGCCGTCCCGCCGGGCCCTGGCCGCCGGGCCGGGTGCCGCCGGGCCGGGGCCGACTCGGCGGCGAGGGCCAAGCCGGCTCGCCACCGGCCGGCGGCACCGCGGGCTCCGGCTCCGTCGCCGCGGCGACCTCCGCGTCGAGCACGCTGTTCAGCGCGGCGGCGTGGATGGACAGCAGCGAGCCGGCCGCGGCCCCTCCCGATGCCGCGCCCGCGTCGAGGCCCGGCGGCATCACGTCGGGTGCCGTCCCGGGAGCCCGCAGTCCGAGCCGCCGGGCGAAGGCCGCCGCCGCGCGCAGGAACTCCTCGTCGGGGTCGAAGCCGCCGCTGGGCAGCGTCAGGTCGTGCCAGGGCATCGCCGCCGCGGTGAAGAGCACGGCGACGGCGTCGCTGTCCGGGTACTCGGAAAGCTCCCGCAGCCAGTCGCCGCCCGCCCTGGCCAGCAGCAGCAGCCGGGCCGGCACCGACCCCGGCCGCCGCGCGAGCAGCGCCTCGGCCAGCCGGCCCACCCGTTCGGTGTCGCTCTCGGCGTAGTCGACGACGAGGAGCTGCGGGACGCCGAGCTCGCCGGCCCTGGCGACGTCGTCGAACGACGGCTGGCCGGGGCGGGCGGCGGCGAGCGGGCCCGCCACCCAGCCGAGGGCGCGCCGCCGCGCGCACAGCTCCAGCGCGAGCCGCGACTTGCCCTGGCCGCCGGCGCCGGTGAGCAGCAGCGCCGAGGTGGGCGCGGCGCCGTCGAGCCAGTGCTCGAGCACCGCCAGCTCCGCGTCCCGGCCCCGGAACGGCACGACCCCCAGCTCGGGCCGCAGCAGCGCGCTCGGCGGCAGCTCCGCCGGTGCGGGCCCTCCCCCGGGGTCACCGCCGTCCGGCGGCGGGGTGAGCAGGCGGCTGACGAACAGCGCGGGGGCGACCACGCGCAGCTCGGCCACCAGGTCTCGCAGGTCGCCGCCGATGTGCCGGTTGCGCAGGTACAGGTACTGCCGGCTCGCGAGCGCCGCGATGTCGTCCGGGAGCTGGTCGGCCCGCGGCGCCCTGGTCTCGGTGAGCAGCACCGGGATGACGGGGATGCCGGCCGCGAGCGACTCGGCGATCTCCCGGCGCACCCAGTCGTCCGGCTGGTGCAGCGCCGGCTCCCCGCCCGAGCCCCGGCTGGTCGCCGTCAGCCAGTCCGGCCCGATCAGCACGACCGTCACGGCCGAGCGGCGCAGCCCGTCCGCCAGCCGCTCGGGAAACGCCTGACCGGCCCGGATCGAACGGCTCGACCGGAACACGTGCCGCTCGCCGACCAGCGCGCACAGCTCCCGGTCCAGCACCACCGCCGCGTACGCGCCCGGATCCCGGCCCCGGAAACTCAGGAAGACGCTGGTTCGGGCCGGGCCGCCCGCCGGCCCGGTCGGCACCGGCGGCCCCTCAGCCGGCGCGCGCCAGCAGCGGGCGGACCCGGGTGCGCACGTCGTGCAGCGCCGGGTGGTGCTGCCAGCGACGGGTAGCCGCCCCGAAGCCGCGCAGGTCGGCGCGGATCGTCGCCGAGTCGGCGCGGCGGACCTCCTCGGCGAGGCCGTCCAGCTCGCGGCAGGCGCCGTCGAGGTCACCCTCGATGGCGCGGGCGAGCGCCAGGCGCACCCCGAAGCGGGCGCGCGCGCGGGCCTGCCCGGCTGGCATGGCGGCGAGCCAGGCGGCCAGCAGCTCGGCCGCCTCGGCCGAGCGCCCCAGGTCGACGAGGCACCAGCCGCGCACCAGCGCGGTGTGGGCGTCCGTGCTCGGGCCGAGCATGAGGTCGGGGCTCTGTTCCGGCTGGACGCGGGCCGCGAACGCCTCGGCCGTGTCGAGCAGGCGCATCGCCTGGGTGTGGTCACCGGCCAGGGCGTGCCCCTGCGCCTCCCGCAGTGCCGCGAGCCAGCGCACCCGCGGCGGCAGGCCGGAGCGGCGGCGCACCGGCGCGACCAGCGCGACCGCCCCACCCGCGTCACCCCGGTACAGGGCGACCAGGGCGCGCCGGACCTGGGCGTACTCCCCCAGCGTCTCGTCGCCGCCGGCCGCCGCGTAGACGACCGCCTGCTCGGTCCACCACATCGCCGTCCGGTCGTCGCCGGTCTCCTGGGCCATCCACCCGGTGAACTCCGCGACGCGGGAGGCCAGCACCAGCAACGCCCGCTGGTCGCCGCCGTGCGCCTCGCCGGCGAGCACGCGGACGGTGTGCAGCAGGCCGATCGTCATCGGCAGCACCGCGGCCGGGCTGAGGGTCCGGCCGAGCTTGCGCAGGGAGCCGGCGACGGCGGCGAGGCCTTCGACGTCGACGGCGGCCGTGGCGTAGGTGCCGGTGAAGCTGACGACGCCGAGCCCGTCGGCCATGCCGGCGAGCGACCGCACGATCCCCTCGGCGAACCGGCCGCGCCCGTCGGGCGCGAGCTCGAGCACCCACGTCTGCGGGCTGGGCAGCGGCGGCCCGCCACCGGCACCCATTCCCGGCCCGGCCGGGTGGCCGCCGCCCTGGCCCGCCGGGCCAGGGCCGTCCATCGAGGTGTCCGGGGCCGGACCGGTGCCACGGTCTCGGCGCTGGACGAGCGCCAGCAGGGCGCCGTCGGCGCCGACGGCGGCGTCGACCTGTCGGCCGAGCTGCTCGCTTGGTCTCTTGCCCCCGGACTCGACCTTGCTCAGGTGTCCCTTGCTGTAATGTGTCCGGCGCGCCAGCTCCCCGAGCGTCAGCCCGGCCGCGAGGCGCCGCCGGTGCAGCTCGGTGCCGAAGTCCGAGATACCCGCACGTGCGTCGTCGCGTTCCGCTGGTCCGCCGTCCAGCCCATTCAGCTCATTGCCACCGGGCACCGTTTCCCCCCAAGCGACGGCCGGTCTGGCGCGTTTCGCCGGCTCCGTGCCGGATGGTACCGGCCGGCGGAGCCGACAAGGCCCGCTGAACACCGGAATGGGCCGTTGTCCGTTTCCCATCCCACATGCCCACGGACAACCCGGGAGATTACGCAGTCGGACCACCCAGAATCGAGACAGGCCGGGCGTGACATCGGGGGGACGCCCGGCCTCTGGTCACGAAGACGGGCCGCCCGGGTCATACCGGAGCAACGGTGACCTGAAGGCAGCCTGTCTTGCGGCGGCCCACCTGGGCGAGACAATCGTCAGGCCGAGCGCACACGCCCTGGGCGGGAGGTCTCTCCCACCCCGCGGCGAGGGGGGGATCGTGCTCGTGGAAGGCGGTACCGAACGGGCCGGCGGTGGCCGCCACGCGGGCGCCCCGCGCATGCTGGGAGGCGTCGCCGGGGCGGTGCTCGGCGCCGCCACGGTCGGCTACGCGGGTCCCGCGGTCACGTCCTGGCCGGCGCTGCGGGCACGGCTGACGCCCGGGCTCGCCGGTCTCGGCCGCCAGGACCATGTGGCCCTGACGTTCGACGACGGACCGGACCCGGCCTCGACCCCCCGTTTCCTGGACGCGCTGGCCGCCGCGGGCGCCCGGGCGACCTTCTTCCTGCTGGGCTCGATGCTCGCCCGCTCGCCGTGGCTGGGCCGGGAGCTGGCCGAGGCCGGCCACGAGGTCGCCGTGCACGGCTGGCGGCATCGATACACCCTTCTCCGCACCCCCTCGGCGCTCTACGACGACGTCGCGCGGGCCACGGACCTCATCGTCGATGTCACCGGGTGCCAGCCGGTGTTCTTCCGCCCGCCGTACGGGGTGCTCAGCACCGGAGCACTGGCCGCGGCGAGGCGCCTGGGTCTGCGGCCGGTGCTGTGGACCGCCTGGGGCCGGGACTGGCGGCGCGGGGCGACCCCGGAGTCGGTGCTGGCCGCCRTCCGCGAGGACCTCACGGGCGGCGGCACCGTTCTGCTGCACGACTCCGACTGCACGTCGGCCCCCCAGGCCTGGCGCTCGGCGCTGGGCGCCCTGCCCGGCCTGCTCGCCGAGTGCGCCGGGCGCGGCCTGCTCGTTGGCCCGCTCCGCGACCACTTCGACCTCGGCCCGGCGCCCGCCGGGCCGAGGCCCGCCGCGGAGGCCGGCTGACGAAAAGGCGGGTTACGCGGCCGCGCGCTCGAGGATGTGGACGCCGCAGGCGTTGCCGAGGCCGATCACGTGCGCGAGGCCGACCCTGGCGTTCGGGAGCTGACGGTCGCCCGCCTCCCCGCGCAGGTGGGTGGCGACCTCCCAGACGTTGGCGATGCCGGTCGCGGCGATCGGGTGGCCCTTCGACTCCAGGCCGCCGGAGACGTTGACCGGGGTCTTGCCGTCGCGCCAGGTGGCGCCGGAGTTGAAGAAGTCGACCGCGCCGCCCTCCTCGCACAGCTTCAGGTTGTCGTAGTGGACCAGCTCCGCGGTGGCGAAGCAGTCGTGCAGCTCGACCAGGTCGAGGTCCTCGGGGCCGATGCCGGCCTTCTCGTAGGCCTGCGTCGCGGCCTGCCGGGTCAGCGTGTTCACGTTCGGCAGCACCTGGCAGGCCTCCTCCCACGGGTCGGTCGTGAGGACGGAGGCGGAGATCTTCACGGCGCGGCGCTGCTGCTCCAGGGAAAGCGTCTTCAGCTTGGCGTCGGAGACGAGGACGGCGGCCGCGGCGCCGTCGCAGTTCGCCGAGCACATCGGCCGGGTGTTCGGGTAGGCGATCATGACGTCGTTCATGATCTGCTCGAGGGAGAACCGCTTCGAGTAGGCGGCGAGGGGGTTCAGCGTCGAGTGCGCGTGGTTCTTCTCGGAGATCTTGGCGAACAGCTCGAAGCTGGTGCCGCCGTACTTGTGCCCGTACTCGAGCCCGATCTGGGCGAAGACGCCAGGCATGGTCTCGGTGCCGATCCGGCCGTCGATCGGGCCGACGGCGCCGAACCGGCCGGTGGGCGTCCAGTTCTCCGAGTCGCCGCCACGGCTGCCGCCGGCGAGCAGGCCGGCGCCCGCGAGCTTCTCCACTCCGACGGCCAGGCCGAAGTCGGCGTCGCCGGCGCGGATCGCCATGTGGCAGACGCGCAGCGCGGTCGCGCCGGTCGCGCACGCGTTCGACACGTTGTAGACCGGGATGCCGGTCTGGCCGACCTGCTTCTGCAGCATCTGCCCGGAGGCCCGGCCCATGAGGCTGCCGAAGGCCAGGAGGCCCATCTCACGCATGGTGACCCCGGCGTCGGCGAGCGCGCCCATGGTCGCCTCGGCCGCGAGGTCGATGACGTCCTTGGTGGGGTGCTTGCCGAACTTCGTCATGGTGATGCCGAGGATCCAGACGTCGTCGCTGGCCATGTCCGCCGCTCCGCTTCTTCGTGGTGGATGGAAGGTCCGTGGGGCGGCGGTGCCGCCGTGGCCGCTGCCCGCGCGAGGCGTCCGTCCCGGCCGTGGGCGTTCTGGCCGGGTCGGGTCGGCCCGCGTGAGCGGCGGGCCGGGTCAGCGCTGGGGCTCGAAGCCGAAGTTGACGGCCTCGACGCCGCTGCCGTCGGCGCCGACGGGCTGCAGCGCCAGGCGCACCTTCATGCCGACGTGCACGGCCTCGGGAGTCGGGTCGACGTTGATCAGGTTGGCGCGGACGCTGGTCCCGGCGCAGTCGACGGTCGCCGACACGAACGGCACCGGGATGCCGGGCGCGGCCAGCGAGACGATCGTGAAGGCGCGCACCTCGCCCTCGGTGGCGATGTCGACCTTGCGGAACCCGGTGGCGAAGCAGTTCGCGCAGGCGTTGCGACGGTCGAAGAACCGCGCCCCGCAGGCGGTGCACTCGTTCGCGACCAGGTGCGGGCTGTCGCCGAGAGCCAGGTATTCGACGAAGGGGATCGACTGCGACACGGTCGGCGCTCCTAGGCGGTACGGCCCCGATGGGGTGGGCAGCGAGCTGGCCCCGGCCGGGGCCAGCCGCGGGACGACGGACTGTCGAGCGGGCGGTGCGGTGGGTGAGCGGGGGCCGGCCACGCGCGGCGGCGCGGCCCCTCGCCCGCCAGGGGGCGACCGCGAAACCTGGTTCTAATTCCGGCATACCACCCGCCCCCCGCCGCCAGCAACCGCTACGACCGGGCCGCGGCTCCGACACCGCCGTCCCGCGCGTCCGCGACGGGCTTCGGTCCCGGCCCTCGCCAGGCCCGCGGCGCCTCGGGCGGTCCGGCTCCCCCACCGACGTCCCCTTAAAGTTCATATATCGAACCCAGCGGCGAGACAAGCGAACCGGGACGCGACCGACGACGCCTGGCCGCCCGCAGCGTGGTCGGCCTGGCGCTGCCGTCGTTCGCCGGGCGCGGCCCGCCCTACTCGGGCGGTATCCGATCTATCACGAAGGGTAAATCCCAGAGATCGGACGCGGTTGGGAGGAGAGGCAGTGATGGTCGGAGTCGACGAACGGCCGAGGGTGTCCGCATCCACCCAGGCTGCGAACGAGGCGACGGCACGGGCGCTGCCCTTCGGAGACGAGGCCGACTTCACCGACGCCCGGCGCGGGCTGATCGAGGAGGTCCCCGACCTGGTCATCCGGGACCCCTCCGGCTTCACCGCCTGGGACTCCAGGCCCTACGAGTTCCTCCGCGACGGCGCGGCCACCCCGGAGACCGTCAACCCGAGTCTGTGGCGCTACGCGCGGCTGATGGCCACCACCGGGCTGTTCGAGGTGACGGAGGGGATCTACCAGGTCCGCGGGATGGACATCTCGATCGTCACGTTCATCGAGGGCGACACGGGAGTGATCGTCGTCGATCCCCTGGTGACCGCCGGTGCGGCGCGCGCCGCCCTCGACCTCTACCGTCGCCACCGGGGTGAACGGCCCGTCGTGGCGGTCATCCACAGTCACAGCCACGCCGACCACTACGGCGGTGTCGCCGGAGTCGTCGACCCGGCGGACGTCGCGGCCGGCCGGGTGGCGATCCTTGCTCCCGAAGGGTTCCTGGAACACGCCGTCAGCGAGAACGTCTTCGCCGGGACCGCGATGAGCCGACGCGCGGTCAACATGTACGGCGCGCTGCTGCCCAAGGGGCCGGCGGGCCAGGTCTCCGCGGGGCAGGGCCTGACCAACTCCCTCGGGCCACCAACGCTGATCCCGCCGACCCGCRCCGTCCGGGCGACCGGCGAGCGGGCCGAGATCGACGGCGTGCGGCTGGTGTTCCAGCTGGTGCCGGACACCGAGGCTCCGGCCGAGATGAACATGTACCTGCCGGACCTCCGGGCGCTGTTCGTCGCCGAGACGGCGAACGCGACCATGCACCAGCTCTACACGCTGCGGGGCGCGCAGGTGCGCGACGCCCGGGCATGGGCGCGCTACCTCCGCGAGACCGCCACGATGTTCGCCGCCGACTCGGACGTCCTGTTCTCGACGCATTCCTGGCCGCGCTGGGGCACGGACGCGCTCACCGTGTACCTGACCGACCAGGCGGACGTCTACCAGTACCTGCACGACCAGACACTGCGGCTGGCGAACGCCGGCTACACGATGCTGGAGTGCGCCGAGATGATCGAGCTGCCGCCGGTGCTGGCCGCCAGGTGGTACAACCGCGGCTATTACGGCTCGGTCAGCCACAACGTGAAGGCCGTCTGGCAGCGTTACCTCGGCTGGTTCGACGGCAACCCGGCGAACCTGCACCCGCTTCCGCCGGAGCCGGCCGGGCGACGCTACACCGAGATGATGGGCGGGCCGGACGCCGTCGTCGCGAAGGCACGGCGGTACTTCGACCGCGGCGACTACCGGTGGGTACTCCAGGTGCTCAACCACGTCGTGTTCGGTCATCCCGGCCACCACCCGGCCCGCGAGCTCGCCGCCCGGGCCTGCGAACAGCTCGCCTACCAGACCGAGAACGCTCCGTGGCGGAACTTCTACCTCGCCGGGGCCACCGAGCTGCGCGGCGGCATCCCCCCCGGCCTGCCCACCACCAGCACGGCGAGCGCCGACACGGCGCGGGCCATGCCGGTCGACACGCTGCTCGACTACGCCGGTACCCGCCTGGACGGTCCACGCGCCGCCGGCCAGGACCCGCTCACCGTCGACCTCGAGGTGGACGACGTGGCGGCCGGCCGCCAGCGCGTCGAGGTGCGCAACGGCGTGCTGCGCCACCGCGCGCGGTGGCCAGGAGCCGGCCGGTGCGAGCGTGCTGCGGCTCGCCCGGGCGGAYCTGGCCGCGCTGCTGTCCGGCGAGGCCACGCTCGCCGACCTGCGCGGCGACGGGCGGGCCGCCGTCCACGGCGACCCTGGACCGCCGGAACGGCTGTTCGGCCTTCTCACGGACAGCACGTTCTGGTGGCCGATCGCCACACCCTGAGGCAGCCGCGGCGCCGTCCGCCCGGGCGCCCGGGCGGCCGGGCGGCCGGGCGGCCGGGCGGCCGGGCGGCCGGGCGGCCGGGCGGCCGGGCGGACGGGCGGACGGGCGGACGGGCGGACGGGCGGACGGCCGTGTGCTCATCCTGTCCGACGTCAGAGTCAGCACCAGCGCCGTCTCACACCCCAGACGTCTGACACGACGCCCGAGACCCCACGGGCGCCTGCCACGGACGCGGGAGAGAGGTACCCGGGCCGCCGCTCCGCTCTGCCCGTCCTTCCACCCATGGGTTGTGGCGGGCGGGAAGGCAGGATCCGCCCCACAAACCATGACCGGATCCGACGAGGAAGCTGAGTGACGAGGGACCTGAGTCATTAGGTTGGCTCGTTCTTTGTCCCACCGGTCACGAAACGCCCGACCTCGCCGGCTGCCGAGCGGAATGGAACTGCCGGGCGAAGCTGGCGGCCTGACGGTGAGGACCAGGGCGGCGAATGACGGGACGGATGCGCTGATGGCGGTCGGCTGTGGGCACGGCTGGCGTGAGGGCCGGGCCTGGCGCCGGCTGCCCTAGCCGGCGAACGGCCGCCGATGCCAGCCGCCATCGCCGCGCACCTGGGGGTCGCGGTGCTACTGCCGATCGCCGCCCGCAGGCTCGGTGCCCGGGTGTACCTGCTCGCCGCCGCGGTGCCGGCCGCCGTCTTCTGCTGGCTGCTGGTCGCGCGGCTCGGCGACGTGACGTCCGGCGGGCGGCCGGAGACGGTCCTGCGCTGGGCGCCGCGGCTGCGCCTGGAGGTGGCCTTCCGGCTGGGCCCGCTGCCGTTGCTGATGGCGCTGCTCGTGACCGGCGTCGGCGCGCTCGTCCTGTGCTACGCCCGCTGGTACCACGCGCACGACGCCGGCGCGTTCGGCCGGTCGGCGAGCGCGCTGCTCGCCTTCGCCGGGTCGATGCTCGGCCTGGTGATCGCCGACGACCTGCTCACGCTGTACGTCTTCTGGGAGCTGACGACCGTCTTCTCGTTCGTCCTGATCGGCGGGGACGGGGTGGCGCCGGCGGCGCGGCGCGCGGCGGTGCAGGCACTGCTGGTCACCACGCTCGGCGGGCTGGCGATGCTGTTCGGGTTCGTGCTGCTCGGCGAGACGGCCGGGACGTACCGGATCTCGGGGATCCTCGCCCACCCGCCGCCGGCCGGCGGCCTCGCGGCCGCGGCGGCGGCGCTGATCCTGCTCGGGGCGGCGACGAAGTCGGCGCAGGCGCCGTTCCACCCGTGGCTGCCGGCCGCGATGGTCGCGCCGACGCCGGTCAGCGCCTACCTGCACGCGGCGGCGATGGTGAAGGCTGGTGTGTTCCTTGTCGCGACACTCACGCCCGCGTTCGCCGCCGCCGGTGGGTACGCGCACGTCTGGACGGTTCCGGCGGCGGTGCTCGGCGCCGTGACGATGCTGATCGGCGGCCTGCGGGCGCTGGCGGCGACCGACCTGAAACTGCTGCTCGCGTTCGGGACCGTCAGCCAGCTCGGGATGCTCACCGCGCTCGTCGGCCTCGGCGGGCGGACCGCCGCGCTCGCCGGCGTGACGCTGGTCCTCGCGCACGCCCTGTTCAAGGCGGCGCTGTTCATGGCCGTCGGGGTGGTCGACCACCGGTCCGGTGGGCGTGACCTGCGGACGCTGTCCGGCGTCGGCCGGCGGGCGCCGGTGCTGCTGACGGCGGCGGTGCTGGCGGGGGCGTCGATGGCGGCGCTGCCGCCGACGGTGGGCTTCCTCGGCAAGGAGGCGGCCCTCGAGGGGCTCTGGCACGGGCGGGGCGCCGGTCAGGCCATGCTGCTCGCGGTCATGGTCGTCGGGGCCTCGCTCACGATGGGCTACACGATCCGCTTCCTGTGGGGGGCGTTCGCGACCAAGCCGGACGTCGCGCCGAGCGACTGGCGGCCGGCGAGCCCGGCGTTCACCGGCCCCGTCGTCCTGCTCGCCGCCGCCGGCCTCGGCCTGGGCATCGCGGCGCCCGCCGTGGACGAGTTCGTCGCCGGCTACGCGGACACGCTGCCGTCGGGCGGCGTCCCCGCCTACCACCTGGCGCTGTGGCACGGGGTCGGCGCGGCCCTGCTGCTGACCGCCATCGCCGTCGCGGCCGGTGTCGCCATCGTCATCGCCGAGGCCCGGCTGGCGGCGGCCCGCGCCGGGCCGGCGGGGGCCGACCAGGGGCACCCGGAGCTGGCGAAGGCGCCCGCTCCGCCGGTCCCACCGGTCCCACCGGTGCCGCGGGCGGCAGCGGCGCCGGGCGCCTGGGCGCGGGTGAAGGGCCTGCTCGACGCCCAGCGGGGCTACGAGTGGACGGTCACGGGCGTGGGACGGCTCGCGCTCGCGGTCACGGCGCGCACGCAGGTCGGGTCGCTCCCGATGTACCTGACGACGATCATGGTGGTCGCCGTGGTCGTGCCCGGGGCGGCGCTGGTGGGCGGCCTCATGTGGCCGACGGGCCTCCCGCGCTGGGACTACCCCATCCAGCCGGCGCTGGCCGTGGTCGTGCTCGCCTGCGCCGCCACGGTGCTGCGCGCCCGCAGGCGGCTGACCACGGCCGTGCTCCTCGGTGGGGTCGGGTACGGGTGCGGCGCGCTGTTCCTCGTCGAGGGCGCGCCCGACCTGGCGCTCGCCCAGTTCCTCGTCGAGTCGCTGTCGCTGATCGCGTTCGTCTTCGTGCTGCGCCGGATGCCGGACCGGTTCTCCGCCATGGGCCGGACCGGGGTGCCGCGCTGGCCGCGGGTCCTGATCTCGGTGGCCGTCGGCCTGTTCGTCGGCGCGTTCGCGGTGACCGTCGCCGGCGTCCACCCCGAGTGGGGCCTCGCGAGCCGGGAGTACGTGGCCCGGTCGCCGTCCCAGACCGGGGCGGCGAACGTGGTCAACGCGATCATCGTCGACTTCCGCGCGCTCGACACGCTGGGCGAGATCACCGTCCTGGCGGTCGCCGCGCTCGGCGTCACCGGCCTGCTGCTGGCCCGCGCCCCGGGTACCCGGCCCGCGGGTCGGAATGCCCGGGAGGCCAGCGAGCCGGGCGGGCCGACGCCGGACGGCGGCATGCCGGACGGCGGCACGCCCGACGAGGGGGTGCCGAACGAGGCCTCGCCGAGCGAGTTCGGCGAGTTCGGCGAGTTCGGCGAGTTCGGCGAGTTCGGCGAGTTCGGCGAGTTCGGGCGGGCGTACCCGCCGGGCGGCGGCCGCACGTCGACCCGGTCGGTGCTCATGGAGGTGACGGCCCGGGCGGTGTTCCCAGTCGTGCTGGTCTTCTCGATCTACCTGTTGTTCGCCGGGCACTCGAGGACCGGTGGCGGCTTCGCCGGCGGGCTCGTCGCCGGCCTCGCCTTCGTGCTGCGCTACGTCTCCGGCGGCCGCGACCGGGTCGGCCCGGCGGTCCCCGTCCCACCATCCCTGGTGATCGGCACGGGCCTCGCGGTCGCCACCTGCGCGGCGCTCGCGCCGGTGCCCTTCGGCGGCGCCGTGCTGCGGGGCTACGTCGCCGAGGCACACCTGCCCGTCCTCGGGCACGTGGAGCTGGCGACGAGCCTGTTCTTCGACGTCGGCGTCTACCTGGTGGTCGTCGGCGTGGTCCTGGAGCTGCTGCGCACCCTGGGCATCGGGATCGAGAAGGAGAGCGGGCCGGCGCCCGGCCCGGCCTCCGGGGACCTGAGTGTCGGGTCGGGCACCGCGGCGCGCGCCCGTCCGGACCGCCCGCCGCCGCAGGCCCCTCCCGACGCCGCGGCGACGGGCCAGGGCGGCCCGAGGTGATCCCGACAGTCGCGGCCACGGCGGCCAGCCGGGCTGTCGCGGCGATCCCCGACCTGGTCGCCGCCCCGGCGCGGCTGGCCGCCGTGGCGGCGGGCTCGGCGCCGCCCGCGGTGACGGCGCCGCCGGGCCACACCGTGCTGAACCTGACGTCGGTGGTCGTCGTCTCCGGCCTCTACGCGGCCGGGACGTTCCTGCTGCTGCAGCGAGGGCTGCTGCGGGTGCTCGTCGGCATCGTGCTGCTCGGCCACGCGACCAACCTGTTCCTGCTGCTGGTCGGGGGGCGCAGCGGCCGTCCCGCGATGTCCGGCACGGTGCCGCCGGACAGGATGTCCGACCCGTTGCCGCAGGCCATGGCGCTGACCTCGATCGTCATCACCTTCGCGCTGACGACGTTCCTGCTGACGCTCGCCTACCGGGCCTGGACGATGCTCGGCAACACCGAGGTCCGCGACGATGTCGAGGACCACCGGATCACCGCGCTGGAGGAGCGCCTGGAGGCCCAGTTCGCCTACCACTTCCCGCACCTGTCCCTGCCGCGCCCGCACGCGCCGCGACATCGCCATCCCGACGCGGACACCGATGACGCGGACAGCGATGACCCGGACGGCCCCGGCCCGGACGGCCCCGGCCCGGACGGCCCCGGCGCGGTGCCGGGATGACCGCGCCGGAGGTGCTCGTCGTGCTGCCGGTGGTCGGGCCGCTGCTCGCCGCGGCCGGGACGCTGCTGCTGCGCTCCCACCTCCAGGCACAGCGGGTGCTGGCGCTCGCCGTCGTCGCGGCGGTCGCGGCGGACGCGGCCGTGCTGCTCGCCGCCGCCGACACCGGCGGCCCGACCGTCGCGCACCTGGGCGACTGGCCGGCGCAGATCGGGATCACCCTGGTCGCCGACCGGCTCGCGGCGCTGCTCCTGCTCACCTCGGCGGTGGTGACGCTCGCGGTGCTCGGCTACGCCGTCGGCCAGGGCATCGTCGACGAGCGGGCGGAAGGCAACAGCACCATCTTCAACGCCTGCTACCTGACGCTGGTCGCCGGCGTGGCGCTCGCCTACCTGACCGCCGACCTGTTCAACCTGTTCGTCGCCTTCGAGGTCATGCTGGTCTCGTCGTACGTGCTGATCACGCTGGGGACGACCGCGGAGCGCGTCCAGGCGGGCATGACGTACGTGATCGTCAGCCTGACGTCGTMGCTGCTGTTCCTGACCACGCTGGCGCTGGTGTACGCGTCGACGGGAACGGTCAGCTTCGTGGGGCTCGCGGCGGCGGTACCGGGACTGCCGGCGGCGCTGCGGGGGGCGCTCGGCCTGCTGGTGCTGGTCGTGTTCGGCATCAAGGCGGCCGTGGTGCCGCTGCACTTCTGGCTGCCGGACAGCTACCCGACCGCGCCGGCGCCGATCACCGCGGTCCTGGCCGCGCTGCTGACCAAGGTCGGTGTCTACGCGATCGTGCGCACCCACACCCTGGCCTTCCCGCACCGCGGGACCTGGCCGCTGCTGCTGGCCGCCGCCGTCGCGACGCTGCTGGTCGGCGCGCTCGGGGCGCTCGCCCAGGAGAACCTGAACCGGTCGCTGTCGTTCCTGCTGGTCAGCCACATCGGGTTCATGCTGTTCGGGCTGTCGCTGTTCACCGTGATCGGCCTGTCCGGCGTCATCCTCTACATGGTTCACCACATCGTGGTGCAGGCGACGCTGTTCCTGGCCAGCGGGCTGATCACCCGGTACGCGGGCACGTCGATGCCACGGCGTACCGGCGGCCTGGCCACCGCCGTGCCCGTGGTCGCGGCCCTGTTCGCGATCCCGGCGCTGAGCCTGTCCGGCGTGCCGCCGCTGTCCGGCTTCGTCGCCAAGCTCGCGCTCCTGCAGGCAGGCTCCCGGGCGGGCACCGCGTCCGGCCCCGGAACCGGCGCGTTCCGGACCGGGGTGTACGTCGCCGTCGCCGCGATGCTCGTCACCAGCCTGCTGACGCTCTACGTGATGGCGCGCGTCTGGGTGATCGCCTTCTGGCGACGCCCCCGGCCGGCGCACCCCGACCCGGAGCCCGACGACCACCTGGCCGTCGGCACCGAGACCGTCAGCCGCCCGATGATCGTCGCCACCGCCGGCCTGGTCGCCGTGGGCCTCGCGTTCCCGGTGCTCGCCGGGCCGCTGTCCGGCCTGACCACCCGCGCCGCCACCGACCTGCTCGCCCCGTCGGTCTACGAGCACGCCGTGCTGCGCGGCGAACCGGACAGGGACCCAGGCGGCCATGGAACCGCCAGCGGCGCGGGCGGCGGGCGATGAGCGCCCGCCGGCCCTCGGCCGCGCCAGCCGCGCCGCGCACGCGCCGCCCGTGGCGACGGCCGGGGGCCGCGGTCGCGGCGGCCGTCCGGCGGCCGGGGCAGGTCGCCTGGCTGTGGCTTGTCTGGATGTTGCTGTGGGGACGGCTGAGCGTGCTCGTCGCGCTCAGCGGGCTGCTCGTCGCCGTCGCCGTGCCGGCGGCGTTCCCGTCACCGGTGCCCGAGGCCGCGACCGGGGACCGGCGGATCCGGCCGGTCGCGGCCTGCTGGCTGGCCGCCCGGCTGCTGGCCGGGCTGCTGCCGGCGAGCATCACGGTCGCGGCGCAGCTGGTCCGGTACGGACCGGCGATGCCGTCGGCGATCGTCGCGGTCCCGCTGCGGACCCGTTCCGAGGTCGCCGCGACCGTGGCGGCGGGCGCGGTCTCCCTCGCCCCCGGCTCGGCGGTCATCCAGGTCGACCGTGAGAACGGCGTCTTCTACGTCCACGCCCTCGTCGCCCCGGGCCCCGACGCCGTCGAGACCGTCCGCGCCCGCGCCGACGCCGTGGCGCGCCGGGTGATCCTCGCCCTCGGCCACGACCTGGTCCCGCCGGGGCCGCATCCCGCCTGGAGCCCGCGCCCCACCGGGAGGCCGTGATGCAGGTCGTCTACACCATCACGCTGGGGATGGTCACCGCCGCGGGCCTGCTCACGCTGGTCCGGGTGGTGCGCGGCCCGACGGAGCTGGACCGCGTCGTCGCCCTCGACGTGCTGGTCGTGCTGATCCTCACCGCGGTCACGGTCGAGGTCGCGCGGCTCGACGAGGGCTTCAACCTGGCGCTGCTCGGCTCGGTGGCCCTCCTCGGGTTCCTCGGCGCGGCGACGGCCGCCCGCCTCGTCGAGCTGCGCGGCCTGCCGGGGCCAGGCCCGCGGCGGCCGGGGCCCGACCAGTGAGTGGCCTTGTCGCCGACGTCGCGACCAGCGTCCTGATGCTGGGCGGCGCGGCGTTCTGCGTGCTCGGCGCGTGGGGGCTGCTGCGCTTCCCGGACGTCCCGGCCCGGCTGCAGGCGGCGACCAAGCCGCAGACGATCGGCCTGCTCGCGATCCTCGCCGGCGCCGCGCTGCGGACCGACCCGCGGTACGCCTCCGGGCTCGTCCTCGTCGGCCTGTTCCAGCTGGTCACCGCCCCCGTCCTCGCCCAGCGGATCAGCCGCGCCGCCCACCGCACCGGCTACCTGCGTCGCGACCTGCTGCTGGCCGACGAGCTCGCGGACGGTCTCCCGAACACCGCGGACACCGACGAGACCGGCGACGTGCACCCGGCGGACCCCGCCGCGACAGATGCGGGCGAGGACGCCGCCGCCGACGCCGACGCCAGCGACGAGGAGCCGCCCCACTGACCGTCACGTGACGGGGCCGGCGATTCCGCGCGGACCGGATGAACGCGCCCGAACCCGGTCGCGGACCGGGCGCGTCCGGCCGCTCGCTGGCTAGGATTGCGGCGGCTGCCAAAGCTCCTAGAGGGCCAGAGGAGGTGCGAAAATGCTCCTCCTTCGCGCCTCCGGAGGCCCCGTCCCCAGAAGCACTCAAGGAGGCACCGGTGAAGACGACTCTTGACTGCCCCTGCGGCACGCGGATCCAGGGCGAGAACGAGGACGACCTCGTCGAGAAGGCCCAGGCCCATCTGGCCGAGAAGCACCCCCACCTCGAGTACGACCGCGACGCCATTCTTTTCATGGCCTTCTGACCGGGCGTGCCGAGCCTGCGGGCGCGGCTCGCCGAGTCGGTCGCGCTGCCCGTTCTGGGCGAGAACCGCCTCTGGACGGCCGAGGCCATCCGGGCGCGCATCGCCGCCCAGGCGGCGGCCCCGGCCGTCATCGACGCGCCGCGCTGGCTCGGCCGTCGCACCCGTCACACCGTCGCCGGCCGCGCCGGCTGGCCCGTCCACGAGCTCACCCCGAAGGGCCCACCGGCCCAGGCGGCGGGCGGTGGACCGGTCATCGGAGTCACCGTGCTCTACCTGCACGGTGGCGGCTACGTGAACGAGATGCTCCCCTGGCACTGGTACCTGCTCGCGCGGCTCGCCCAGGCCGTCCCGGCACGCTTCGTGATCCCGATGTACCCGGTGGCGCCGCGCGGCCTCGCCGCCGACGTCGTGCCCGCCGTCACCGACCTGCTGGCCGAGCTGGTGACCGAGGCTCGGGCCGACGAGGCGGGTGCGGCGGGCACCGCCCGGATCGTTCTGATGGGCGACTCCGCCGGCGGAGGCCTGGCGCTCGCCGCCGCGCAGGTGGCCCGCGACCGGGGCGCGCCCCAGCCGGACCGGATCGTGCTCATCTCACCCTGGCTTGACGTGACGATGACCGACCCCGACCAGCCGGCGCTCGCCGCGAAGGACCGGATACTCGGCATCTCGGGGCTCGCCGAGGCCGGCCGGTGCTGGGCCGGCGCCCTCGGCCCGGCCGACCCGCTCGCCAGCCCGCTGCGCGGCGACCTGACCGGCCTCGCGCCGCTCACCGTCCTGTGCGGCACCCATGACGTGCTGCTTCCCGACAGCCGCCGCCTCGCCGCCCGGGCGGCCGCCGCCGGCCTGGAGATCGACTACCACGAGGCCCCCGGCCTCCCGCACGGCTACCCCCTGTTCCCCATCCCGGAGGCCCGAGCCGCCCGCACGATCCTCACCGCGACCCTGCGCGGCCCGCCCCGCATCCGGTGACCACCGCTCGACCGAGTAGTAGCTGATGATCGTCCGGGTGGGCCGGCGTGTCGAGACAGCTGGAACTGGGCCGGAAAGCGCGGTCGCGGCCCCGGTTTCGGCTGCCTCGATGAGGATCAGATGCCGAGGGCGGTCACACCGGGGCGAGTGGAAGCTCGGCGTGGACCTCGCCACCCGCGGGGCCGGGGCCCGCGGTCACGCTGCCGCCGACCTGCTCGGCACGCTCCCGCATCGACTGGAGCCCGACACCGGGCCGCCAGTCGGCGGCGGCGCCCCGCCCGCCGTCGCGCACGGCCAGCACCAGCCGGTCCGCCCGCGCCTCGACCCTCAGCCAGACGTCCGCCGAGCCGGAGTGCCGCGCCGCGTTGGTCACGGCCTCGAGGACGATCCGGTACGCGGCCACCTCGACGGCCGCCGGCAGCGGCGGCAGCTCCCCCGGCGCCTCGACCGCGACGGCCAGCGCGCGGCCGTCCGCGGCGCGCAGCCGGTTGCAGCCCTGCCGGATGGCCGCGACAAGGCCCAGCTCGTCGAGCGCGGGCGGGCGCAGCCCGTAGACGATCCGGCGGATCTCGGTGATCGCCGCGGCGGTGTCGGACCGCAGGTCCGCGAGCACGGCCTGCGCCCGGTCGGGGTCGACGGGGACCAGGTTGCGCGCGGCGTCGGCGCTGTAGGCGACGCCGGTCATGATCGGGCCGAGGCCGTCGTGCAGGTCGCGGCGCAGCCGGCGGCGCTCCTCCTCCAGCGCCTCGACCAGCTGGCCGCGCGAGACCCGCAGCTGCTCGGCCAGGGCCGCGGCGCGCAGCGCCTGGGCGAGGGGTGGCGCCACCAGCCGCAGCACGCTGCGCGTCGCCGGCGGCAGCGCGTGGACGTGCGGCGGGAGGCAGACGACCAGCGCGCCGACCCGCTCGTCGCCGACGACGAGCGGCACGGTGGTCGTGGTCATCGCGTCCGGCGCGACGGCGCCTCCGGACCACTCGGCGTCCCGCGTCACGGGCACGGGTAAGGGTGAAGGTGAACGCAGGTGCGCGGCGCCTGGCGCGACGCCCGCCGTGGCGACCCGATCGCTCTCGCTCCACAGCTCCAGATAGGGCAGTGCCAGGCCGGCGCGCAGCGCCGGCAGCCAGGACGCCGGGTCACCGCCCGCGTCGAACCGCTCCCCCAGGCCCGCCAGGGCCTGCACAGGGTCGGCCCGGCCGCCGAACAGGACGCTGTCGACGAGGTCCTCGATCGCCCGCATCGCCGGTCGGAAAAGCACCGCGAGCACGACGCACAGCACGGTGACGCCGCTGCGCCCCGGCGGGTGGCCGGCGATCAGTTCGAGGGCGGCGTACGTGCCCGCGGTGGTCGCGAACGCGCACTCCAGCGTCACCGTCCACGCCGACGACTTCCTGAGCAGCCAGCGGATGTCCAGCAGGTCCGGATCGACGATCCCGATCGCGGCACAGACCGGGAGCGGGAGCGCCGCGAGCGCGGACGTGATCACGTAGAAGGCGCGCGGCAGGTCGACCGCGAACGCCTCACCGATGAACATCGCGTGCAGCACGAGCAGCGTCGTCTCCACGCAGCTCCATGACAGCCACTGCAGCGCCCTGCGCTGCTGGCTGCTCACCGTCATGAACCGCGCCCAGCCGCCGGCCAGCAGCAGTACGACGGCGGCGGCGCCGAGTGGGATGGTCGCGCGCTCGTCCACCCGCGCCAGGGCCGCGGCCAGGGCGGCGGCGGCGATCCCGAGCGCGGCGCACCCCCGCGGGACCCACCCCGGCAGGCGGCCGTCCGGGTGCAGCACCGCCGCGACCGGGGCGACGACGCCGACGGCGACGAGGTACACCACCTCGGATACTTCGTCCGCGCCGGGCAGGCCCCAGCCCGCCAGCGTCTGCGCCGCGGCGCTGGCCAGGATGAGGCCCGCGAGCGCGGCCATCGCCAGCCCACAGCGGTTGCGGGGATCCGGGCCGAACGCCAGGACCACCCAGGCCGTCGCCGCGCACGTCGTTCCGAAGATCAGCGCGCCCACCCCGCGCCATCCGACGCCCCCGGGGGCCCACAGGCCGAAGACGGCGAGCACGACGAGCACGGCCGCCGCCGCGACGGGGCCCTTCGGCAACGCCCGCCGCGCGCTCGGCCAGACCCACGCTCCTGTCGGGCCCTGGGCGCCGCCGGGAACGGTTCCGGCCGGTTCGGAACCCACCGCGCCGGCGGGGGGCCACGGCGCGGTGGGATTCCCGCCTGCGGACGGGACGTCGGCGGGCGGCGTCTCAGCGGGCGCGATGTCAGCGGACGCGATGTCAGCGGGCGCCAGGCCCGCCGCGCCGGAACGAGCCGGATCGGCACCGGCGGGCTCGGTGAGCGCCGGTTGGCCGGTCATGCTCGGGTCACCGACCGAGGCCGGCTTCCCGAGCCCGCACGATCGCCTCCGCGCGGGTCGCGAGCCGCAGCTTGGCGAAGATCGCCGAGACGTGGTTGACCACCGTCTTCGTGGCCACGCCGAGCTCGGCGGCGATCACGCCGTTGCTGCGCCCGGCGGCGATCAGGTCGAGGATCTGGCGCTCCCGCGCGGTGAGCTCGGGGAACGGGTCCGGCGCCGGGCCGCGCGGCTCGGCCGCCTGGTCGAGCAGCCGGCGCGCGATTCCCGGGCCGAGCACGACGTGCCCGGCGGCGACCGAACGGATCGCGTGCAGGATGTCGTCCTGGGCCGCGCCCTTGAGCAGGTAGCCGCGGGCGCCGGCGCGCATCGCGGCGAACACGGTCTCGTCGTCGTCGAACATCGTCAGCATCAGTACCGCGCACTCCGGGAGCGCGGCCGCGAGCCCACGGGTCGCCTCGACCCCGTCCATGTCCGGCATCCGCACGTCCATGACCACCACGTCCGGCCGGGTGAGCTGGGCCGCTCGGATCGCCTCCGCGCCCGTCGCCGCCTCGCCGGCCACCTCGATGCCGCCCACGGACGACAACAGGGCGGCGATCCCGCGGCGGACCACGGCATGGTCGTCGGCGAGCAGCACCCGCAGCGGCGCGGCGGAAGAGGTCATGCCTGATGATGGCGCCCGCGCGCTCCCGTTGTCCCTGGGAACCTTCCCACCCGTCTGGGAGCCTGCTCCCAGACCGGCCGGGCGGATTCCGGGACCGCTGGGAGCGGACCGGGCTGACACTCGTGCCCGGCCGATCGACCATGGACCGGTGTTGCCCGCCGAGACCTCGCCCCAGCCCATGGGCGCGACGCTGTCACGGCGCAACAGGGCCGGTCTGGGCTTCGCGGTCGTGCTCGGGGCCGCCGAGCTCGCCGGCCCCGCGCTGCCCATCCCGAGCTTCGCCAGAAGCGGCCCGGTGGCGGCGACCATCGCGTTCGGCACGCTGCTGGGTGCCATCACCATGGTGAGCGCCGTCGCGCTGCTGACCACCAGGTCGCGGACCGCGCTGCGGGTCGTCGCGGCGAGCAGGCTGTTCTCCCTGCTCAGCGCGATCCCGGCGTTCTTCCGCGATGTCGTCCCCCCGGGCCTGGTCGTGGTCGCCGCGCTGTGGGTCCTGCTGAACCTGCTCGCGGTCGAGCTGATGGTGGAGCCACGCCAGGCGTCCACCCGGCCTGGGCGCGGCTGACGGGCCGACGATGACACCCGGCGAACCGTCTCGAGGAGGCCAGGCACGGGCCGGCTCACGTCCCCACTTCGACGGAGCACGGCGCGCGGGCGCCGCGCTCACTCGGAGGACCAGGGCCGGGCTGGTCCTCGCCGCCGTACTCGGCGTCGGTG
Organism: Pseudofrankia asymbiotica; assembly: GCF_001983105.1. Classification (GTDB taxonomy): domain Bacteria; phylum Actinomycetota; class Actinomycetes; order Frankiales; family Frankiaceae; genus Pseudofrankia; species Pseudofrankia asymbiotica. Next base: position 33,252 of record NZ_MOMC01000050.1, read on the forward strand.
ACCTGCTGGTTCTCGGCCTGCCGGGCTCGTCGGCCGACGGGACCAAGCCCCCGACGAGCGTGCTGGTCTTCGGCGCGCTGATGGGCGTGGTGACGCTCGCCTGTGTGGTCATCGCTCGGGCATCGCGGTCGCCGGCGACCGTACGGGTCGCCGCGGCCAGCCGGGCACTGTCGGCACTCGGCGCCCTTCCCGGGCTGTTCACGGCCGGCGTCCATCCGACACTGGTCGTGCTCGCCGCGGCCTGGGTTCTGCTGAACCTGTCAGTGGTCTGCCTGCTGATCGCGCCGCCGAGCCGATCGCGCGCCTCCTGAGCGACACCGGCCCCGAGCGCGTCGCGGCGGCCTCTCCCACAGCCCTGGCCTCTCCCACGACCCTGGCCTGGTCCGCGAGCGGGCCGGCGGTCGCCCGGAGCGCGGAGCCGGCGGCCGCTCCGATGTCATCCAGGCGACGCCGGCGGCGCGGAACCGGCGGCGGCGGACGTCCGTTGGGGACTGGTGCGGGCACATCCTCGACCCACTGCCCCTGGGTCGTCCGGGGTCCTCCCTCCCGGAGAGCGCGCTCGGCTCGCCGCCCGCGACTCCCCCACCGCGGCGGCGGGCCGAGCGCCCGCGGGGAGCCGGCGCCGCCGCCAGACCCCCGAGATGCGGCTGGTCAGGTGGTCAGGCCGATGAGGAGGCCACGGACACCAGCGGCGTCGTGCCCGCGGCGCCCGCCGAGGTGACCGGGGCGGACCAGTCGATGTGGTGACGCATCGGCCAGGCGAACGACTCGGGGTTCATGAGCCTCATGGCGATGGGCATCATCAGGTCGCGCAGCACCCTGCCGACCGGGCCGGCCGCCTTGTCGCTGTTGGTGCGCTGAGCCATCTTGATGATCCGTTCCACCCGGTCGCGGCGCATTGCCTCGTAGGTGGCGAACGCCTCCGGGTAGGGCAGGTCCCGCAGGCAGCGGGCCAGCTGCACGGCGCTCTCGATGGCCAGCGACGCGCCCTGGCCGGAGCTCGGGGACGTGGCGTGCGCGGCGTCGCCGACGAGGGCCACGCGGCCGCGATGCCAGGTCGGGACCGTCGGGATGTCCTCCATCCCGCCGACGGTGACGAGCTGCGCCGGATCGGTCCGGCTGATGAGGTCGACGGCGCGCAGCCGGTCGTCGGCGAACGTCTCCCGCAGGACCCGCAGCCACTCGTCGGCACCCACGGCACGCGCCTCGGACGCCGTCATCGACGTCGCCCGCGGCAGGTTCGCGAACCAGCCGCCGGAGCCGTCCGCCGCCAGGACATAGCCGAAGAAGGCGCGCCGGCCGAAGACGAAGTGCATCTCGCTGCCGGTCGGGTCGAGCCGGCTCGGGTCCACCGGCCCGGCCGGCACCTCGGCGCCAAAACCGAGCAGGCCGACGTAGCGCGGCGCCGGCGCCGCCGGGTCGATCAGCGAGCGGACCGCCGAACGGATCCCGTCCGCGCCGATGAGGATGTCCGCGCTGGCCCGGCTCCCGTCCGCGAACACCGCCGTCACGCCGCCGCCGGTGCCCGTCTCCGTGTCCGCGCTCGCGTCGTGCTGCTCGATGGCCACCAGTCGCTTGCCGTACTCGACTCGCGCGCCGTGCTGGCCCGCCGCGTCGTGCAGCGCCCGGTACAGCTCCGGGCGCCAGACCAGCAGCTGGTCTGGCAGGCCCGCCGGCGAGCCAAGCGAGGCGAGCCGGCGCCCCTTGCCGTTGCGCATCACCATCGCGGTGATCGGCGTGCTTACGGGTTCGACGATCCCGCCGAGGCCGGCGGCGGCGAGCGCGTCGACCCCGTTCGGAGCGATGCTCAACGTCCCGCCGACACCGTCCGCCCTGGTCTCGTACGCCTCGTACACCGTCGCCTCGATGCCGGCCTTTCCGAGGGCGACGGCCGCGACCGGCCCCGCGATCCCGCCGCCGATGATGATGGCACTCCGGATTCTGGACATGACGAATTCCGCCTTTCAGGGCGCGGACGTTTCTGGGGAGGTGTTGTTCTCGCCGCGTCGCCACCGGGGCGACAGCGGGACGGATGCCCGGAACGCCTGGAGGCGTGGACGGGCCAGCCCCCGCCCAGCGGGGGCTTCACAGGTTGGTCAGGAAGACCGGCGGACCAGCCGGTCACTCGCCGCGATCAGACATCCAGGGCTGAGCGGGCGGCGCGGTCCGCGAGCGAGCCGCGCCGGCGGCGCGAAGGCGGCGCTACCCGCGGCTGGGCGCGTCCGAGGCCGGCACGGGCGGCGCGGGCGTCCTGCCCGCGGCCAGGTCGTCGTGGAACCGGGCCCAGGCAGGGGCCCAGCTGGTTTCCGGGCCGGTGATGCGAGCGATGAGGCGTTCGACGAAGTCCGCCTCGGTGGCCGTCTGCGCGAGGCGGTACTCCTCCTCGATCACGAACAGCTCCAGCACGCCGGCGGCGAGCGCGTCGTCGACCATCTTCTGGATCTCGGCCCGCCGTTCGGCGAGACGGTCCAGCCGCGCGCGAAGCAGGCTCACCGCGTCGTCCGGGTGCAGCGCGCCGATCAGCGACAGGGCCGAGACGAAGCTGGGGTACTCGTGCTCGGGCTCCGCCACGAGCTCGCGCAGCCAGTCGCGCAGCTCGGCGCGGCCAGCGTCGGTGAGGCCGTAGACCGTGCGCTCAGGGCGCTGGCCCGCGCGCGTCGTCTCCACCTCGGCGATGAAGCCGGCCTTCGCGAGCTGCTGGACGACCATGTACAGCGAGCCGTGGTTGAACTTGATGCTGCGCGCGTCGCCGTTGTCCCGCAGCGTGCGGGAGAGCTCGTAGGGGTGCATCGGGGCCTGCGTCAGGTAGGCCAGGACGGCCAGCCCCAGCAGATTGCCGACCTTGCGCCGCGCCACCTGGTTCTCCTCCCGCCACGTCCGTCACCTCCATCCTGCCCTGCCGGTCAGCGCGCCCTCGACTGTTCGACTCCGACTATCCAGGACTGACTAGTCGAAGTCAACTATTAAGAAGCGCCGCCTCACGGAACCAGGCCAACGCGAGAGGAGCCGTGGCCGATGACGTGCTCCCGCGAAGCCGCGTCACTCACGCACGCCGAAACGACCGCGGCTTGGGACCTCCCGCGGCCCGGGACCGCCGGCGGGTCAGCCGGCGGCTTCGGCGAGGCGGCGGGCGTGGGCGCGGTGGTGGAGCCGGACGAGGTCCTCGACCTCGGAGCGCAGAGCGAGGAAGGCGGAGTCGCGGCGGGTCGCGAGGTCACGGTCGCCCGGGAGCCGGACGGGGATGTCCGCGACGACCCTGCCCGGGTCACTGGCCAGGACGACGACCCGCTGGCCGAGGAAGACGGCCTCCTCGACGTCATGGGTGACCATGAGGACCGTCGTGCCGGTGTCGGCCCAGACGCGGCGCAGGAACAGCTGCATGTCCTCCTTGGTCTGCACGTCGAGCGCGCCGAACGGCTCGTCGAGCAGCACGACCCGCGGCTCGCAGGCGAGCGCCCGAGCGATGGCGACCCGCTGGCGCTGGCCGCCGGACAGCTGCCCGGGCAGCCGGTCCGCGTAGGGCTCCAGGCCGACCTCACGCAGCAGCCAGGCGACGCGGCGGCTCCGGTCCGCGCGGGACAGCGCCAGCAGCTCCAGGCCGAACGCGACGTTGGCCGCCGCCGTGCGCCAGGGGAACAGCGCGCCGGTCTGGCACACGAGGCCGCGCTCCGGGCCGGGGCCCACGACCGGCCCGCCGTCGAGGGTGACCTCGCCGGCCGTCGGGCGCAGCAGGCCGGCGACCAGGCGCAGCAGCGTCGACTTGCCCGAGCCGCTGGCGCCGACGATGCAGACGAACTCGCCGGGCTCGACGACCAGGTCGATGTCGGCGAGCGTCGGGACGGCCGCCTCCGCGGGCGCGCCGCCCCTCCCGCGGCCGGGGCGGCCGGGGCGGCCGGGGCGGCCGGGGCGGCCGGGGCGGCCGCGCCTGCCCGCGTGGAAGTCCATGCCAACGCCGCGCAGCCGCAGCGCGCCGCCCGCCGCGGCGGGGCCGGCCGCGGGTTCGGGCGGCCCGGCGGACTTGCGCGTCTCGACAGGTTCGGTCGCCCTGGTGAGGACGAGCTGGTCGAGGGGTCCCGGCTGGCCGGTGGGCCCCGCGAGGCCGCCGCCCGCGGACTGGGATGTGTCGCTCACGGCGCCCACCTTCCGACCTGGTCACGCAGGACGCGCAGCAGGATGTCGATCGCCAGGCCGATCACGCCGATGACGACGAGCACCGCGAAGATCTTGTCCGTCTGCAGGAACCGCTGGGCGCGGGTGATCCGGTAGCCGAGGCCGGAGGTGGCCGCGACGAGCTCGGCGACGACCACGAAGTTCCAGGCCGCGGCGGCGTTCACCCGCATCGCGTCGATCATTCCGGGCAGCGCGTACGGCAGGATGACCTTGCGGGCGATCTCGTGCTGGCGCGCCCCGAGCGTCGCCGACACCTCCAGCAGGTCGCGCGGGATCCGGCGGACGACGTCCGCCGTCATCAGGGTGTTGAAGAAGACGACGCCGATCACCAGCAGCGCGATCTTCGACGACTCCCCCAGCCCCAGCCAGATGATGAGCAGCGGGATGAAGGCGCTCGCCGGCATGTAGCGCAGCAGGCCGATGACCGGCTCCAGCAGCGCCTGCGCCCAGCTCATCGACCCCATCGCGAACCCCAGCGGCACCGAGATCGCCACCGCGATGAGGAACCCGAGGCCGACCCTGCGCACGCTCGAGGCCATGTCGGAGAACAGCTCGCCGGAGCGGGCCATGTCGGCCAGCGCCCTGGCCACCGCCGCGGGCGACGGCAGGAACGTGTCGTCGACGGCGCCGGAGGCGGACAGCGCCACCCACACCACCAGCGGCACGGCGACCGACAGCGCCCGCAGCGCCCACCGCGTCGCCGGCGCCACGTCCTCCCCCAGCTTGGGCAGCCGGCTCGGCCGCGCCGGGCGCCGCCGCGGCGGCGGGCCCCAGTCCCGCCCGCCCGCCGCGGGCCGGTCCGTGCCTTCGGCGGGCGCGGGCGCCGCGGCGGAGGCGGGGGCAGGCGCCATCGCCGGCGGCGCCTCGGCGCCGCTCACGAGGCTCGCCCCGGGCGGCGGTTCACGTAGCTCACGTCGGACCTGACTTTCTCTCCCTGGTCGGCTGGCCACCGTCCCCCGCGGGGACGACGCCTGACGCGTGCGCCGAGCGTCGTCCCCAACGGGATTCCGCGGTCTCTGACGTGCCCCGAGAGCCCTCAGAGGCCTCGCGGGCCTACTTCACGGCCTTGATGAAGGTGTCGTCGAGCACGCCGTCGAGCGACGGGGCCTCGTCGACCAGCTTGGTGCTGACCAGGAAGTCGGAGATCTTCTTGGCCTGGTAGTCGAGATTCGCGTCCGTCGAGCCCGGGGTGAACGCCGCGATGTTCTGGTCGAGAGTGAAGATCGTGGTGCCCTTGTCGTACGTCTCGTAGTCGGCCACGGAGACGCCGGCGCGCTTGGCCATGATCTCGTAGGCCTCGGCCTTGTTCGCCWGGATCCACTCGATGGTCTGGAACCAGGTGTTGACGAGGCCCTGCACGCCCTGCGGGTTCTCGGACACCAGCTTCTTCGAGACCGCCAGGTGGTCGGGAATGGCGCCGGGGAAGTCCGCCGAGGTCGCGATCGCCTTGCTGCCGGCGAGGCCCAGCGCGGTGGTGGTGAACGGCGCGAACACGCCGACCGCGTCCACCTGGCCGGCGACGAACGCCGCCGCCGCCGCGTCGGTCAGCAGCGGCTGGAAGGTGACGTCCTTCTCCGTGAGGCCCGCCTTCGCGAGCGCGAGCAGCAGCAGATAGTGGTCGACGGTGCCCTGCTCGGCGGCGACCGTCTTGCCCTTCAGGTCGGCGACGCTGTTGATCCCGGGCTTCGCGATGATCTGGTCATTGCCTGTGGAGTTGTCGTTCGTCAGGACGATGGTCTCCTCGGCGCCGCCGGCGACCGAGGCGAGCGTGTCGTTGAGCGTCTGGCTGTTCGCGTCGACGTTGCCGGTCGCGAGCGCGTTGAGGCTGTCGGTGTAGCTGTCGAAGTACTTCAGGTCGACCTTGACGCCGTTCTTCTCGAAGAAGCCCTTCTCCTGGGCGACCTGCCAGGGGAACCAGCCGGGCCAGGCGCTGAAGGCGAGGGTGATCGGCTTGGCGGAGGAACCACCGGACGGCGTGTCGGAGCTTTCGTCGGAGCCGCCGCAGGCCGCGGCGACCAGCGCCACGGAAAGCGCCGCCGCGCCGACGCCGAGCGCCCGCCGGCGGTGGGCCCGGCCGGCGGAGAAGACCGGGCCGGCGGGAATGGCGGACCCGGGAGGAGCAACGGAGCCGACGGGGCTGGCGGAGCCGGCCGGGCGGCCGGAAGCGGAACTGCTGCGCCTACCCTGACCCAGCAGGCCGCGCAGGACGGTGCGAAACACGGACCGGTGTCCTTTCGAAGCAAGCGGACGTGCGGATGCGGATCTGTTGTCGGACCGAGCCACCCGGGGCCGCGCGACGGGGCGGGGCGTCGCGCGGCCGATGGCCGGCGGAGCGGGGTCAGGCGGACGCCGCGCGCCTGGGCAGGTGGCCGGCGCGCACCAGGCAGCCGAGGGTGTCGCAGATGACGCGGGTGGCGATCAGCGCGGTGATCTCGGCGTTGTCGTAGGGCGGCGAGCACTCGACGACCTCGATGCCGGCGAGCGGCCTCGCGTCCGCGATGAGCTGGATGAACTTCAGGACCTCTCGGGGCAGGAAGCCACCGGGCTCGGGCCAGCCGGTGCCGGGCACGAACGCGGCGTCGAGGCAGTCGACGTCGAACGACAGCCAGACCGCGTCCGTGCCGTTCCAGGCCACTTCGAGCGCCCGCTCGGCCGCGGCCTCGATGCCCATCTCCACGCAGTCGGTGACCGTCATGATCGTGGTGCCGCGCTCGCGGCCGACCTTCACGCCGGGCCGCGGCGCCTGCCAGCCGCCGATGCCGATCTGCACCAGGTTCTCCGCCGGCACGTTCGGCAGGTCGGTGGCGTGGAACCACGGCGTGGTGTGCATCCGCTCGTCGAGGTCGGTCTCCTGGGTGTCGACGTGGCGGTCGAAGTGGATGATGCCCAGCTTGCCGCCGCCCAGGTTCTCGGCGACGCCCTTGGTCGTCGGGTAGCCGATGGAGTGGTCGCCGCCGAGGACGACCGGGAAGGCGCCGGAGGCGTAGACGTGCGAGACGGCCTTCGTGATCTGGTCGAAGGTCTTCTCGATGTTGGCCGGAATGGTGAACACGTCGCCGACGTCGGCGATCGTGATGGACTCGCGCAGGTCGACGCCGAGCTCGAAGCTGTACGGGCCGTAGAGCGCGGAGATCTTCCGGATGCCCTGCGGGCCGAACCGGGTGCCCGGCCGGTAGGTCGTGCCGCCGTCGAACGGCGCGCCGAGCACGACGACGTCGTACTCGCCGCACCTGCGCACGTCCTCGACGTAGGGCGCCTTCAGGAACGTGTTGATGCCGGCGAAGTGCGGCAGCTCGCCGCGGGAGAACGTCGGGATCCGCCGGTCGACGATCGAGTCGGCGCCCTGCAGGCCGAACTCCAGCCCGCGGGCGATCTCCTCGTCCCATTTCGTCGTCGGCAGCGCCTCCTCGGCGGCGACCGCGTAACGGGCCTCGGGGCCGTAGTTCTCGTGCAGCGCGTCGGTGGAGAAGCCTTCCGGGAGATGGCGGTGGGGATGGCCCTGCCCATGGGAGTGGGGATGTGAGTGGCCCACGAAGCTCCTTATGGCGGAGCCCGGCTGGAGGCAGCCAGGCGTGGCTGGCCTCCCGGGCTTTTGTCCCGCCGTGGAACGGAGCGACCGCGTCGGCATACCTTCGTCCGCCCGGACGCCGACCGGTCGCCCCGCCTCGCCTCTCGGTCCAGGCCCGCTCCCGCGACGGAACCCTAGGCGCGCCTCACCTGTGGTGGTGAGTCGAGATCAGCAAAGCCCTCCGGTGTCACCGAACGTGAACACCACTGTTGCGACTGCGTGAACATCCCGGCCGCGCGGACCCGCGGCGGTCGCGACGGCGCCTAGGCGTAGGGCGGGCGCAGGTCGAAGATGGTGCGGCGGACCTCGTCGATGGTCTGGTCCAGGTCGGAGATCGCGGCGGACAGCCGCTCGACGCCCGGCTCGGCGACGAGGCGGGTCAGCGACTGCAGCCGCAGGCCCACCGAGAACAGCCGCTGGATGACGAGGTCGTGCAGCTCGCAGGCGATCCGGTCACGGTCCTCGAAGACCGCGAGGCGAGCGCGGTCCTCCTGCATCTGGGCGAGCTCGACGGCGGCGGCGATGATGTTGGCCACCGACTGGACGAAGTGCGCCTCGTCCTTGGTGAACCACCGGCGGGTGCCGCTGTGCGCGGCCAGCACGCCGAACGCCCTGCTGCCGACGCCGATCGGCGCGCCGACGCTGGCGACCGCGCCGTCGCCCTGCAGCCAGCGCTCCGTCGCGATGTCGGGGTGGCCGGACAGGTCGTCGACGACGAGCGGCTGGCAGGACGAGAGCACCTTCGAGATGTACGAGCCGGGCGCGGCGGAGACCAGGCCGGCGTTCCACGAGCCGCCGTAGCGCCCGTAGCAGGCACGCACATGCGCCTGGACATCACTCGTCGGCCGCGGGCTGCCGCCGACGTCGGCGATCCTCGCGACGCCCACGACACCGCCGGCGCCGCCGGCGCCATCGGGGACGGCCGTGACGTCGTCGTGGGCCTCACCGAACCCGGCGCGGCTGGCCCGGCCACCGGTCTGGGTCGCGAGCTCGATGCACTCGATGAGGTCGCAGCGCTCGACGGCGAGCGTGGAGGCGACCAGTTCGACAGCCTCGTTCAGCAGGGCGGCCACGTCGAGCGTGGTGAGTGCGCGCTGGCCGAGGTAGGCGAGCGCCGCCTGCTGACGCTCGGCACGGCGCAGGTCGGTGATGTCGGAGAACACGACGGCGACCTGGGTACCACTGTCGTCGTGCATCGGGATCACGGTGGCGCGCAGCGAGCGCACCGGGCCCAGGGAGACCTCCTGGGGCTCCCCCGTGGCGGGCCGCCCGGCGGCGGCGTCCTGGGCGGCGGCCGCGCGGGCCGGCAGTACGTCGAGGTCGCCGATCTGGGCCTGCCGGGTGCGGCGGGCCGTCGCGACGAGGCCCCACTCACCGCCGAGCGCCGGGCCGCCGGGCGCGGCCGGGCGCAGCCGCAGGGACAGCTCGTCGACCGGGTCGCCGGACCGGGTCGGGGTACCGACCAGCCGGTCGACCACCCGGGACGCGCGGCGCACCGCCAGGTCGGGGTCGTAGATGACGACGCCGACCGGCAGGTCGTCGATCTTGCCGCCCGTGGGCACGAGCTCCAGCAGCGCGCTCTGCTCGCCGGCCATCTCCGCGCCGAAGCGGGCGTCGGTGACGTCGATGATCGTGCCCATGTTGCCGACGACCTCGCCGTCGTCGTCGCGCAGCACCCGCGCGCGGATCTGCACCCGGCGGTAGGTCCCGTCGGCGATCCGGTAACGGGTCTCGTGATGGCAGTGGTCCGCTCCGCCGACGACCACCGCCATGAACAGGGCGATGGTGTGCTCGATCTCCTCGGGATGGACATAGGAGATGAACCGGTTTCCGAGGCTCTCGGCGATGCTGAACCCGGTGAGCCGGGTCCAGGCCGGGTTCAGGTAGGTCCAGCACCCTTCGGCGTCGGTGCGGAACACGACCTCGGCAAGGGTGTCGAGGAGGTTCAGGGCGTCGAGACCGGCCGCCATCGACGTACGGGCGGCCGGCATGGTCGGGCCGTCCAGGACCGGGTGCCTGACCGTCGACGCGGGCGGCCCGGCCGGGGCCGACGGCCGACGCGGGGGAACCGGCGACATCGACGCGCTCGGAGCGGCGGGCTCCTGCCCGCGGGCGCCGGCAGGCGGGTATGGCCCCGCCTCTGGCCGTGCCCGGCCGGGCGTGGGGGTAGGCCGACCCAGCCGCGCCGTTCCGGTGCCGGTCGGCCCGGAACTCACCTCGGGCGGCGCTGGGCGGCGGATCGGCGAGAGGTGCCTGAGCGGCGCTGGCGTCATCGAGCCGGACTCGCCGGACTCGCCGGGCACGACGCCCATGCGACCGGCGCCGCCGGGCCGGGCGTCAGGGCCGCCGCGCCGGTTGTCCTGGCTCAGCTGGTCGCCGACGTGGCCGGGCTGGACGTGGCCGAGCGGATGGCCGCGGTCGTACTCGCCACCGCCGGGCCGGGCGCCTTCGGCGTGGCCACGGTAAGGGCCCCCGTCACGGCCGGGCGGGTCCGCGCCAGGCGGGTCCGCGCCAGCTGGGCTCGCGCCGGGTTGGCCGCCGTCCGGGAGGCCGTTGCTCGCGTCGGCCATGGTGGCCCGCCAGGCGCCGAAACCGACGGCGGCGTTCGGCCCGGTAAAGTCGAGGCCCGCCTCCGGGGTGTGGCCCGCGCCCTCGCCGTAGCCGCGGCCGTCGGAGGACGCGCTGTCGGCGCCCGCGTGGTGGTCGGTTCTCGCGCCGGGCTCGTCATTCATGAGCTGGCACCGAGCCGCGCCCACCCTGGCTGACGGGCATCTCCACAGCCGCGCCGACCGTGTGGCCCGGCCGGCCCGCGGTCTCGTCCGCCCGTCCGGCCTCGGCACGCGCCACGTCCCTCATGCCCACGCCATCCCCAGACTCCCCCCGGCCCCGGCAAGGTCTCGGTCAGCACCCAGCGGTCGTCCCCAGCCGGACGCCGCACTTGACAGTGCGCGTCTCGATACCGTTCGACACCGTACGCGCTGACCCCGCTCCCGTCACGACACGGGTGCGGATCCGTACGGCACCACACCCGTTTCACACCTTAGAGCCGGCCAGGCGGGACTTATCCCGGGCCGGCGCGGGCARCACACCACCGGAGGCCACACGGCGGCCGGCGGCCGGCCCGAAAGGGTATGACACAACCCGGACGATTCTCACCGCCGGTCGAATTCACCCCTGCCGCTCCCCGACAGACCGGCAAGTACCGGACACACATTCTGTATACAGATTATTATTTTCCCCGACGCTCGCGGACAACCTTCGGACACATTCATGCCACGGTCCTGGTGGACATCACCCAGCCAGGCACGGGGGCGGCCACCCTGTCCCGCGTAAATGCGCGGAGAATTGCCAGCGTGATCCCCGGGTGGTCGCGGCCGAGACGCATTCTGGTGAAGCGTTCCCGACCCTAGGGTGGCGCCATGCCGTTCTCGACCAGGCGCGAGCGCCACATTCCAACAGACCGGGTGCCGGGGCGCCGACCGGGCGCGCGGGCGTCAGCGGCCCTTGTTCTCGGAGTGACCATGGCCGCGACGGCGGCCCTCGGGGGCGGCCCGGCTCGGGCGGACATGCCCGTGGAGCTCACCGGCGTTCCCGCGTACCGGCCATCGCTGTCGGCGTGGTACACCCCGGGCCAGATCGACCACTGCCTGGGCGGGAACCCCGACTGCGTCCCCGTCACGGTCGCGCGGATGGACGCGATTCTCAGCCAGCTCGCCGCGACCTGCGACCACCGGGCGCCGTTCACGCTCGCCTACCTGCGTACGACCCAGCAGTACCAACAGTCCGCCGCCACGCCTGGGTTCTTCCAGGACCCGGCGTTCGTCAACGTCGAGGACGTGTTCTTCGCCTCCTACTTCTTCAGCGCCTATGACAACTGGAACGCGAACAACACGTCCGCGGTACCCCGAGCCTGGCAGGTGGCATTCTCCGCGGCGMGGGACAGGAGTGTCTCCGGGCTCGGTGACATCCTGCTCGGCATGAACGCCCACATCAACCGGGACCTGCCCTACGTGCTGGCCGGACTCGGCCTGGTCTCGCCGGACGGAACAAGTCGCCACGACGACCACGAACGCGTCAACATCCTCCTCGACCAGGTCGCCGAGTCGATGCTCGACGAGGCCGCCGCACGGCTCGACCCGACCATCAACGACCTGAAAAGCCCGCACGGCATTACCTACAAGGTGTTCATGCAGATCATCGCCGGCTGGCGGGAGGCCGCCTGGATCAATGGCCGGCGGCTGGTCGGCGCCTCGGCCCCGGGGCAGCGTGCCCTGGTCGAGGCGTCCATCGACCAGACGGCGACGGCCATCGCCATCGCCCTGCGGACGGTGTTCCTCCACCCGCCGGCCCAGACKTCCGTCCGCGACAGCTACTGCGCCAGCCATCACGGCTGAGGTGAGTTGTTGGGCACACGCCCGTCCGGTGGGGCCGGGAGYGGGAGACCATCGCCGATGGTGATAGAGCTGGTGGTGACGGATACGCCGTGTACGGCCCGATCTCGCGGTCACCGGGCCGGGTGGGCGTGATGGTGGGAGGAGAGCGGCGGTGAGGGCAGCGGCCCGGGAGTACCCGGAGACCAGGTTGCGGGTCGGGCCGATGGACCGGGGCAACGGCATGCGGGTGCCGATGACGGTCGGGCCGTGGATGACGGCCCCCGGCGGCGAGCAGACCGCCGCCGCGCTCGGGGTCATCGTCGACGACGCCATCGGCATCGAGGTCCACAACCAGCGGCCGGCGGGCACCCACTCGGTCACCACCGAGCTGTCGCTGGACGTCGTGTTCCCGCCGCCGTGGCCGGGCCCGGAGCTCGTGGCCACGTCGCGCCTGGCCGGCGCCGGGCCGGCGGACGGGGTGTCGCGCGGCGAGGTCCGCGACGGCGACGGGCGGGTGGTGGCGATCGCGAGCGGCCGCAGCCGGTTCGTTCCCGCGATCGGCATCCACGCCGACGTCGCCGAGGTGGAGCGTGAGCCGCCGGACCGGATCGAGCCGGCGGACCACCGCACCATCCTCGAGGTCCTCGACATCTCGGACCTGGGGCGCTCGCTGATCCTGGGCTTCGGCGGCGACGCCGACACGGGCCCGCGCCTGCCGCCGCCCATCGGCCAGCCGAGCGCCGAGAACCGCGTCCCCGCCCCGCGCCCGACCGCCGACGACTGGCCGGCGCAGGTCGCCGCGGCCGTCTCCCACGACGGGAAGGCCGCGGGCGCGGCCCTGGCTGAGGGTGCCGCCCCGGCCGCGGGTACCGCCCCGGCCGCGGGCCCTGGGCCGTCCGCGCCGCCGGCTTCGCCGATGACCGCCCAGCTGGTCGTACCTCCGGTGGAGGCGTTCGGGAACGCGAGCGGGACGATGCACGGCGGCCTGCTGTTCGCCGGCACGGACCTGGCCGCGGCGGGGCTCGCCGGCGCGCTCGGCCCCCAGGGCGCGGCGGACTACACGACGTCGCTGCGGTTGAACCTGCTGCGCCCGGCGCTGCTCGGCGAGCCGGTGATCTTCACCGCCAGCGTCGTCAACCGCGGCCGCTCGGTGAGCGTGTACCGGGTCGTCTCCCACGGCTCCGCCGGCCGTCCCTACACCGTCGCCACGGTCACCCGCTCCCGCCTGCCCTGACGCGGGCCGCGCCAGGGCCTCGCGTCAGCCGAGCGGGGCGATCTCGAGGTGCTTGACGCCGCCGGTGAGGGCCAGCTCGTAGCGGTCCTTCCCCAGGGCACCGGACCGCGACCAGGTCCCCTGGGGACCCAGGTGTTCCCCGTCGACGACGACATGGCTCGCGCCGCCGCGTAGCCGCAGGTCGACGGGCACACCGGCCGGTCGTTCCACACGCAGCCCCTTCGCCCCGCCCGTCACCGAGATCCGGCCGGGCCGACGTGGTGCGCCGAGCCGCAGCGTCAGGTTGTTGACGCCCCCGGTCAGCGAGAACGACGTGAGGGTGAGCCCGGTGGTGTCGACGGTGAGGTTCTCGGCTCCCCCACGGACATCGACGGACCAGGAGACGCGCGGGCTGAGCGCCAGCGTCGACACACGGGTCCCCGGCCGCCACAGTGACCGGTTGCGGCCGAACTGGATCCGTACCTCGCTCTCGTCCGGGCGGGTGGTGACCTGGCTGGTCGGCGCCACCCCCAGGAAGCTGCCCTGGTAGAGGCTGTCGCCAGGCAGGTCCGCGCCGCCGGCCACGACCGCCAGGTGCCTGATCCCGCCGGCCAGGTGCAGCCGAGCCCGGGGGGCCGTGCCCAGTGGCGCCCCCAGCGTGACGGGCGAGGCCGCGGTGCCCGGGCCGTCGCGCAGGAACTGCGTCTGGTCGCGCAGCATCTCGGTGGTCGCGGCCAGGAAGCGCGCGACGGTGCGCTGGTCGGCGGGGCTGAACGTGCTCTGGATCGTCGCGGCGGCGCTGGTCATGGGCCCGAGGAGCACGTCGAGTGCGGCGACCCGCTCGGCGACCGCCGTCACGATGACCCGTCGCCGGTCACCCGGGTCGGGTGCGCGGGTGACGAAGCCGCGCTGTTCCAGGCCGTCGAGCACCTTGGTGATCGCGCCGGTGGTGAGCCGGGTGGCCGCCGAGAGCTGGCCGGCCAGGCGCGGGCTGGACCGCAGGATCGTGAGCACGGCGAGTTCGGTCGGCGTGAGGCGGGCGCGCACGCCGGCCGCCGCCTGGAACAGCTGCGCCGCCGACACGAGCTCGCGCAGCAGCGCGTCCAGGTCGACGTCGTCGCCGATGGCGCCGTCGCCGTCCCGCGCGCGGCCGGCCGTCACCGCCGGTCCTCGAAACGTCTTGACACCTTGACCGTCACTCTCTCACTATCGCATTGTCTTACTCGCTCAGACAAGTTCTCGCGCAGAGGAAGTCGGCGCTGTCCCCGCGGTTTCCGGCGGAGCGGTCCGGCCGTCTCGCCCGCTCGTCACGGCCCCGAGCCTGTCGGTGGTGGCGGTCACGATGGCGTCGAGAGCCTGGAGAGCGGCTGGGTCCACCACCCCGACGAACGGACGTCACATGATCGCCACCCATGCGCTGCGCCGGGAGTTCCGCCGGTCGAAGCGCGCCGAGCCCGTCGTCGCCGTCGACGGGATCGACCTGAAGGTCGACCCTGGCGAGGTCTTCGGGCTGCTCGGCCCGAACGGCGCCGGCAAGTCGACCACGATGCGCATGCTCACGACGCTGCTGCGGCCGACCTCCGGCACCGCGATCGTCGCCGGCCACGACGTGGCGCGCGAACGGGCCGCGGTGCGGCGGCGGATCGGGTTCGTCGCCCAGGGCGGCGGCACCGACTCCGCCGAGACCGCGCACGCCGAGCTCGTCATGCAGGGACGCGTGTTCGGCCTGTCGAAGGCCGACGCGCTCACGCGGGCGGACGAGCTGCTGGGCCGGTTCAGCCTGACCGACGCGGCCGGGAGGCGCCTCGGTACCTGGTCGGGCGGCATGCGCCGCCGGCTCGACATCGCGATCGGGCTGGTCAACTCCCCCGAGCTGCTGCTGCTCGACGAGCCGACCACCGGGCTGGACCCGGCGAGCCGCGCCGAGGTGTGGGCGGAGATCCGCGCGGTCCGGGACGCGGGCACGACGATCCTGCTCACCACCCACTACCTGGAGGAGGCCGACGAGCTCTGCGACCGCGTGGCGATCATCCACGAGGGCAGGGTCGCGCGGACCGGGCGCCCGGAGGAGCTGAAGAGCCAGGTCGCCGGGGACGGCATCGTCGTCACCCTCCCGCCGGGCAGGCCCGAGGCGGTCGCCCCGGTGGTCCGTGAGCAGCCCTGGTGCCGCGGCGTCGACGAGGTCGACGCGAAGACGCTGCGCGTCTACGTCGACGACGGCTCCCGCGCCGTCACCGACCTGCTGCGCCTGCTCGACGGCCTGTCGACCCCGGTCATCACGCTGACGCTGACCCGCCCGAGCCTCGACGACGTCTTCCTCACCGCCACCGGCCACCCGCTGGCCACCRCCGGCGTCTAATCACCGCCCTCACCCCGAAAAGGACGCCGTCCCATGCGCTTCTTCTCCGATGTCCGGCTCACCTACGCCCGCGCGTGCCGGGCGGTGCTGCGGGAGCCGAGCTGGATCATCATCGGGCTCGCTCAGCCCCTGTTCTACCTCTACCTGTTCGGTCCGCTGCTCGACAACAGCGGCGCCACCCGTGGCTGGCCGGYAGGCACCAGCAGCTGGGACGTCTTCGTCCCCGGCCTGCTGGTGYAGCTGGTCCTCTTCAACTGCGCGTTCAACGGGTTCGCCCTGCTCTCCGAGATGCGACAGGGCGTGCTGGAGCGGCTGTCGGTGACACCCATCAGCCGGCCCGCGCTGCTGCTCGGCCGTGCCTGCCGGGACGCGACGCTCGTCGTCATCCAGGGTGGGATCCTCGTCGGCCTCGCCGTCCCGCTCGGGCTGCACGTCCACGGCGGGATGATCATCGCCGCGCTCGTGCTGCTGACGCTGGGGATCGGCCTGTCCTGCCTCGGCTACGGCCTCGCGCTGATCCTGCGCAGCGAGGACGCGCTCGCGCCCGTGGTCCAGGGTGTGTCGCTGCCGGTGCTGCTGCTGTCCGGGGTGTTCCTGCCGCTCACGCTCGCGCCGGGCTGGCTGGACAACACCGCCGAGGCCAACCCGCTGCGGCACACCGTCGACGCTGTCCGCGCCCTGACGCTCGGCTCCGGCCGCGCCTGGCTCGGCATCGTCGTCACCGTCGCCCTCAGCGCCCTGCTCGTGGTCTTCGGCACCCGCCGCTTCAGCAACACCGAGGACGTGCGCATCACCTGATCCCTTCGCGGCAAACCGCCCGGCGCGGCGTGAACAGGGGCGTCGGCTGGGCGACAGTCCAGGGGCCACCGCGCGAGCGACGATGGACGGGTGGACTTCAAGGTGCGCCCGCGGGTGGCCCGCCCGGCCAGGCTGATGCGAAGGCTCGCGCGGGCGAGGCTCGTGGCCGTCGGCCTCGCGGTGGCCGCGCTCGCGGCCGTGGCGGGGTGCGGCGGGGGCGGCACGGGCACGCCCGCGGCCGCCGGCGCCGGCCGGGCCGATGGGGGCTCGGTGCCCGCGCAGCTGCGGTTCGACGCCGCGACAGTCGACGGCGGGCGGATCTCGGGGGCGTCGCTCGCCGGGCGGCCGGCGGTGCTGTGGTTCTGGGCACCGTGGTGCCCGATCTGCCACGGCGAGGCGCCGGACATCGCCCGCGCGCAGAAGAAGTTCGGCGACAAGGTGCAGTTCGTCGGCGTCGCCGGGCTCGGGACCGTCCCGGAGATGCGGAAGTTCGTCGCCGACACCGGGCTCGGCGCGTTCCCGCACGCGGTCGACGACAACGGCCGCCTGTGGTCCTCGTTCGGCGTCGACGAGCAGCCCGCGCTGGCGTTCGTCACGGCCGACGGCGAGGTCAGGACGTTGCAGGGCCTGCTGTCGGAGGCCGAGCTGAACATGTACACCGAGCAGCTGGTGACGAGCTGACCGACCCCGGCCGACGACGATCCGCCCGGCGCGGCGAGCGCGGCTCGGCGCCGCCGGCTATGGGTGCGAACTGATGGCCGGGGCCCCCTACGCACTGGCTTTGACGGCCGGCATGGTCGCCGCGGTGAACCCCTGCGGCTTCGCCCTGCTGCCGGGCTACGTCTCGCTCGTCGTCGTCGACCACACCCGGCCGGGCGCCCCGCCAGCCCGGCTCGGCGCGCTGCGGCGCGCCGCCGGGATGACCGCGGCGATGACCGGCGGGTTCGTCCTGGTGTTCGGGCTGTTCGGGTTGGTCGTGACCCCGCTGGCGCTGTCGGTCGGGCGGTGGCTGCCGTGGGTGACCATCGTCATCGGTGCCGGGCTGGTCGGGCTCGGCGCCGCGATGGCGGCCGGGCGCCAGGCATGGGTGCGGCTGCCGAAGCCTCGTTCGGCGCGGGTCGACGGGACGGTCTGGTCGACGGCGCTGTATGGGGTGTCGTACGCGTTGGCCTCGTTGTCCTGCACGGTCGGGCCGTTTCTCGCGGTGACGACCTCGACCTTCTCCTCGGCGAACCTGGCCGCCGGTGTGGCGGTGTTCGTCGTGTACGCCGCCGGGATGGGCCTGGTCGTCGGCGTCGTCACCGTCGCCGCCGCGCTCGCCCGCGACGGCGCCACCCGCTGGCTGCGCCACGCCCAGGCCTACGCCGGCCGGGCGGGCGGCGCGCTGCTTGTCGCCGCCGGCTGCTACGTCCTCTACTACGGCGTCTACGAGCTGCGTGTGTTCGGCGGCGCCGACGCCGCCGACCCCGTGGTCCGCGCCGCGACCCGCCTGCAGGGCACGCTCGCCGACTGGGTTCGCGCCGCGGGCGCCACCGTCCTGCTCGTCACCCTGGCCGTCCTGGTCGCCCTCGTCGTCGCGCTGACGGCAGCGGCGCGGCGACCATGGGCCCGCGACCGCCGTCCTGGGTCTCCGCCGGCCGGCTGAGGCCCGGCCGTCCCCTCACGTCTGACACGACGCCCGGGATCCCGTGCGGGCAGTTGAGCGACCAGGTTTCCTGGCTCGGTCGCACGGTCTGACAGGGCGCCTCCGGCGACCTAACGTCTGACGGGACACAGCCGAGGCGGGAGGGGGCAGGCCGTGGGCGTGACCGTCGCCGAGATCGCCGAGCTCGTGGACGAGCTGCCAGCGGGTGTCGTCGCGACCGACCCCGACCTGCTGGACAAGTACCGGCGGGACCGGGCGGCGGATCCCGACGCCGGGATGCCGCTCGCCGCGGTGCGGGCGGAGTCGACCGAGCAGGTGCAGGCGGCGGTCCGCTGGGCGGCGCGCCACCGGGTGCCGGTGGTGCCGCGCGGCGCCGGCACGGGCCTGTCCGGCGGGTCGACGGCGGTGACCGGCGGCATCGTGCTCTCGACGGAGCGGATGCGGGCGGTGCGCGTCGACCCGGTGACGAGGATCGCGGTCGCCCAGCCCGGGGCGCTGAACGTGGAGGTGAAGGGCGCGGCCGCCGAGCACGGGCTGTGGTACCCGCCGGATCCGTCGTCGTTCGAGATCTGCTCGATCGGCGGCAACGTGGCGACCAACGCCGGCGGCCTGTGCTGCGTGAAGTACGGGGTGACGACCGACTACGTCCTCGGCCTGCGGGTGGTGCTCGCCGACGGCACGGCGGTGCGGCTCGGCGGGCCGCGGCTCAAGGACGTCGCCGGCCTGTCGCTGACCAAGCTGTTCGTCGGCAGCGAGGGCACGCTCGGGATCGTCACCGAGGCGACCCTGCGGCTGCTGCCCGCGCAGCCGCCCGCGAGAACGCTGGTCGCGAGTTTCCCGACCATGGCCGCGGCCACGGCCGCGGTCCTGTCGATCACCTCGGCGCTGCGCCCGGCGATGCTCGAGCTCATGGACTCCACGTCGATCAACGCGGTCGAGGACATGCTGATCATGGGCCTTGACCGCGACGCCGCGGCGCTGCTGCTCGCCCGCACCGACGCGCCCCACCGGGCCGGCGAGGAGGAGCTGCGGGCCATGGTCACCGCGTGCGAGGACGCCGGGGCGAGCGAGGTGCTCGCCACCGACGACCCGGACGAGGGCGAGGCGTTCGTCGTCGCCCGCCGCGCCGCGATCACGGCGATCGAGCGGCTCGGCCCGGTGCTCCTGGAGGACGTGGGTGTCCCGGTGCCCCGGCTGCCGGAGCTGGTCGCGGGCGTCGAGGCGATCGCGGCCGCCCGCGGTGTCACGATCGCGGTCGTCGCGCACGCCGGCGACGGCAACACCCACCCGCTGATCGTCGTCGACCCCGCCGACGCGGCCGCGGCCGAACGGGCCCGGCTCGCGTTCGGCGAGGTGATGGACCTGGCGATCAGCCTCGACGGCACCATCACCGGCGAGCACGGCGTCGGCCGGCTCAAGCGGCCATGGCTGCTCCCCCAGGTCGGCCAGGACGTCCTCGACCTGTCGCTGCGCGTCAAGCAGGCCCTCGACCCGCTCGGCATCCTCAACCCCGGCGCCGTCTTCGCGCCCGGCGGACACCTCTAACCGGCAGAGCTCCACCGCGGGCAGAGCTCCAGCGCGCGCGGAGCTCACCGCGCGCGGAGCTTTCTCGTGGCAGCGTCCGCCGCGAGCAAAGCCGCCGCGGTGAAACGGTTTCCCGGCGGGCACGGAGCTGGGAGAATCGCCGAAGTGACCTCCGAGCCGCCGTTCGTCGACGAGCACACGACGGTCGTCGACGCCGGCGCCGAGGATGTCTGGCTGGCGCTCGCCGAGCGGCTGGACCGGTCGTTCGGCGGCGCGGGCGCGCAACGCTACGCCCGCGCGGTCGGCTGCGCCGAATGGGCACCGTCCGGGCCGCGGCCGCTCGCCACCGGGTCGACGATCGTCGGCTTCCGGGTTGTCGCCGCCGAGCCGGGCTCCTGGCTGATGCTCGCCGGGCGCCACCGCTACTCCGACTACACCCTCACCTTCCGGCTCGACGACGCCGGCGGCGGCCGCACCCGCCTGCGCGCCGAGACCAGGGCGGCCTTCCCAGGCGTGCTCGGCCGCACCTACCGGTTGCTCGTCATCGGCTCCCGCGGCCACGTCGTCGGCCTGCGCCGCCTGCTCGCGGCCACCCGTCGCCGGGCTGAGCAGCACGCCGGCCTGGCCGGCGGGCCCACCGCGCAGATCGACTAGCGCTGTCGGGCCACGGAACCCGGTTGGCCCCGAGACCAATGCGCCCCAGGCCAGCCGGGGCTGTCCTGGGGCGCGTCGGGCGCGGCTGTGGCCGGCGCGGGCGCTCAGGCGTCGAGGCTGATCCCCAGGGCCGTCTCCATGCTGGCGTGCCGGTGGTGCAGGCCGGGCTCGTTGCGGCCGAAGACGAGCTGAGGCCGCCCGCCGGACGCCATGCCGGCCTGGACGTTGGCGGCCAGCGGGTAGTCCTCGTCGCGGACGCTGGCGTGGGCGTACTCGAAGATGTCGTCCGCGCCCGCGCGACCCGCCTCGTCAGAGGTGTCGAGAGTGGTGGCGTTCTGGTGAACGGTCACCGAATTGCCTGGCCCGTTGCCCGGGTAGACGCGGAAGATCTCACCGTTGATGAATGTCACCGACATGACGATGTTCGGGAAGATCGCATAGATCACCACGAAGTAGTGCAGCGGTTCCCATTCGCTCTCCGGCTTGTCGGCGAGCTCGGTGATGTTCTGCATCGGGAAGATCAGCCGGTGATGCGGTCCGAAGGTGTCGAACAGTGCGCAGTTGCCGCGTACCAGCAGTGCGAACGTGTTCTTGTGCACCGTCGGGAAATGGTAGTTCTCGCCGAACGTGTCCAGCGCGAGCTTCCAGTTCACCGGCGCGTCGAGAACCTTCTCGCCGACCGGGTTCCAGTCACCGATTCCCCAGGAGGCCAGCTCGGGGCCGAGCTCGCCGAGGTGGCCGTCGATGTCGAGGGGGCCGCCGTCCGGGTCGAGACCGACCCACAGGAAACCGGAGTGCTCGGCGGCTGGCAGCTCGGTCAGGCCGGGCTTGTCCGCCATCGTCGCCGGGAAGCCGTCCCGGCCTGGGCAGGTGACCAGCGCACCCTTGTTGTTGTAGCTCCAGGCGTGGTACGGGCAGGTGAAGCGTGTGGCCTCGCCGCTGTCCTCGGCGACCTTGGCCTGCCGGTGCGCGCAGATGTTCTGGAACGCCCGGACGGTGCCGTCGTCGTCGCGGGTGAGCAGCACCGGGACGTCCATGACCGTCTTGGTGGTGTACGTTCCCGGGCCGGGCAGTTCGGAGCGGTAGCCGACCAGCTGCGGGGAGCTGCGCACGAATTCGCGTTCGCGCTCGAAAAGCTCCTGGCTGGTGTAGATCGCGGCCGGAAGGATGCGCTCGCTGGGCATCATGTCCGTCGTCTTGTCATCTGCGATCTTCAGCGCTCGCCGCGTGATGTCGATGAGCTCGTTGCGGTCGATCGGAAGCCTCCCTGGCGCGGCGATGATGAATTCTGATCAGCGAGCGATCATGACCGCCGACGCCGTCGGCGAGCCTGCTGGCGTTTCGCGGCGGCACCTTTGCCCCCCTACGCCCTACCTTAACGCCAGGTCACATGCCCAGCTTGACCGGCATCGGACACATCGTCCCCGGCCCATCCACCCCTCCCCGCCAGGCCATCCGACCCGCCTGCCCCGTCCAGGTGGCCCAGCCGCCCGACCAGGGCACCTGCCCTCTCGGTGAACCCGCTCCGGCAGACGGCCCCAGGCCCGGCTCACCGCCGTGTCGGACAGCTGACATGGCCAGCCGATCCGCCGCGAGTTCCATGTCCGAGCGCAAGAAAAATCACCACTCGATCTCGTGGTCGCCCGCGGAGCGCGAACGATCCCGGCCACCGGCCGCCAGGCCGAGACGCAGGACTACCCAGGGGGCCGCGAGCGGTGGGCGACTACTTCGTTGCTCTGGACACGATCGGGGCAGACTCCGCATGTGAGCCGCGCGTGACGCGATGAAGAGGTCGGCAGATGGGTGCCCAGCGAGCGACGCCAGGTCGGGATCCACCGGAGGTGGCGCGGGCCGAGCTGCTCCACGCGTCGGACCGGACCCGGGTGACGCGGCTGGTGTCCTCGACCGGGAGTGTGATCCGGAAGGACCCGCTGGGGCCGGACGCCCGGCAACGGCTGCGGCACGAGGTGGCCATCCTGCAGCGGCTGTCGGGAGTCGTGGGGGTCGCGCAGCTGGCGGACGGGACGCCACTGTGCCCGGGGGCGATCCTGCTGGCCGACATCCATGGCACGGCTCTGTCCGAGCGGACCGCTCTCCTGGACCCGGCCACGCTGGTCGATCTGGCCGAATCGCTCGCGCGTGCCGTGGCGGAGATGCACCGCCGGGGCGTCCTCCACCGGAACATCAATCCGGCGAACATCGTGGTAAGTGACGACCTGCGCATGCCATGCGTGATCGATTTCGCGTTGGCTACCACCTTTACGGCGATCCAGGGTGGGTTCGTCCATCCCAGCGAGATCGTCGGGACGGTGCCCTATCTGGCGCCGGAGCAGACCGGCCGGACCAGTCGCCCGGTCGACCAGCGGGCAGACCTGTACGCGGTCGGCGCCACCCTGTACGAGCTGGCCACCGGAGCGCCGCCGTTCGGCACCGGCGACCCGCTGCGCATCGTTCATGACCACCTGGCGCGGAGGCCCGCGTCGCCGACGACGGTGAACCCGGCGGTGCCGGCCCCCGTGTCGGCGATCATCATGCACCTGCTGGAGAAGGAACCGGATGATCGGTACCAGAGCGCCGACGGGCTGACGCGCGATCTCGCCCTGGTACGCCGCGGCGCCGCGCCCGCGCGTCCTGGCGAGTGCGATTTCCCGGCGCGGCCGCTGATGCCGTCCCGGCTGTCCGGGCGCGCGGAGGAGATCGGGACGCTGGGAGCCGTGTTCGCCGAGGCGATGGCGGGCCGCTGCACCGGCCTCCTCGTCCACGGCGCGCCGGGGGTGGGCAAGACGTCACTGGCGAACGAGCTGCGGCCGATCGTGGCCGACAGAGACGGCTGGTTCGTGGCGGGCAAGTTCGACCAGTACCGCCGTGACCAGGACTACGACGGGGTCCGGCAGGCGTTCCGGGCGCTGGGCCGGCTGTTGCTCGCCGAGCCGGAGAAGCAGGTGGCGACCGTGCGGGACCGGATGCTGCGGGGGTTGGGACCCAACGCCGGGCTGGCCGCCGCCGTCGTGCCGGAGCTGGCGGCGTTGCTCGGGGTCCTCCCGAAGCCGGGGGACCCGATGACCGCGCAGGCACGAGCGGTGCGCACGTCTCTCGAGATCCTGCGCGCCGTCGCCTCTCGCAAACGGCCGGTGGTGTTCTTCGTCGACGACCTGCAGTGGGCCGGCCGGACCCCGCTGGGCCTGTTCGACCTGGTACTCGGCGGCGAGGAACAGGTCGAGGGGGTGCTGCTCGTGGGCGCCTACCGGGAGCACGACGTGGACGCCGCTCATCCGCTGGCGCCGATGATCGCCCGCTGGCGCCGCCTGCCAGCCGGTCCGCGTCAGCTGCGGCTGGACGACCTTCCCCCGGAGGGCCACGCGGCCCTGGTGGCCGACCTGCTGCACCTGGCACCCGAGGCCGCCACGGAGCTGGCGGAGATGATCGCGCCAGCCACGGGCGGCAATCCGTACGAGACGGTGGAGCTGCTCAACGCGCTACGCCACGACGGCGTG
This sequence comes from Pseudofrankia asymbiotica, assembly GCF_001983105.1. Classification (GTDB taxonomy): domain Bacteria; phylum Actinomycetota; class Actinomycetes; order Frankiales; family Frankiaceae; genus Pseudofrankia; species Pseudofrankia asymbiotica. The sequence continues at coordinate 57,050 of NZ_MOMC01000050.1, forward strand.
CTGGCCAGCGGCGAGGGCGGCTGGCGATGGGACCGGACCAGTCTGCGCCGCAGGCTGAAGCGCGCCGACGTGACCGGGCTGCTGGCCGCCTGTCTGGCCGCGTCGCCACCGGCGACCAGGGAGATGCTGGCGGTGATGGCGTGCCTGGCCGGCCGGGTGGAACTGGACCTCCTCGAGGCCGCGACCGGGCTGACGGCGGGCGAGGTCTCCCGACGACTCGCCCCCGCGTTCGCCGACGGCCTGCTGGTGCTGGAGTCCGAGGCTCCCGAGAGCATGCGGTTTCGCCACGACCGGACGCAGGAGGCCGTCCTGGGCGACCTCACCCCGCGGGAACGGCAGACCATGCGGCTACGGCTGGCCCGACGCCTGGCCGACCGGCCCGAGTTCTTCTCCGTCGCCGCCGAGCAGTACCTGCACGTGGCCGACGCCGTGCACGCGACCCGGGAACGGCGGCTGGTGGTCAGTCTGTTCCGGCAGGCCGCCGACGAGGCACGGTTGCTGAGCAACTACCCGCTGGTGGAGCGGTTCCTGACCGCGGCGGTCAGGCTCGTCGACCCGGCCGACACCGACCAGCTGGTCGCGGTCCGCACCGGCCGGCACGCCGCCCTGTACAGCCTCGGCCGGCTGGAGGAGACGAATGAGGAGTACCAGACCATCAGCCGGCTCTGTACCCACCCGGCGCAGCGCACGGCCGCCACGGCGGCGCAGGTCAGCAGCCTCGCCAACCAGGGCCACTTCAGCGAGGCGATGCGGCTCGGCCTGGACCAGCTGCGTCAGCTCGGCCTCACCGTCCCGGACCGGGACCGCCTGGACGGGGAGGTCGACCGCGGGCTCGACGCGCTCTACCAGTGGATCGACCAGACCACGGAATCCGATGATCTACGCCGCCCGCCGATCACCGACCGTTCGCTGCTCGACCTCATCGGACTGGTCAACCGGATCATGCCCGTGGCGTTCTTCTGGGACCAGCCGATGATGGCCTGGCTGACCGTGACGACGCTGACGATGTGGGCACGGCATGGCCCGGATCCCAGCATGCTCGGCCCGGCCAGCCATATCGCCAATTTGATCATCCCTCGCCGGCACGACTACCGCGTCGCGCACCGCATCATGCGACGGATMATCGCGGTCGGGCTGGATCGCGGCTATGAGCCCGAGGTGTGGCATGCGCAGTTTCTGTACACGGTCAGTACCGGCCACTGGTTCGAACCGCTCGAGGACAACGTGTCCGTGACACGGCACGCGTGGGAGGGCCTCATCCAGGGCGGTGACCTGCAGAACGCGTGCTGGACGCACTACGCGCTGCTGTACAACCTGCTGGACTGCGCACCATCACTCGAGATCTTCGCCGCCGAGATCGACGAAGCACAGGCAATCGCCGCGCGCACCGGAAATGGATACGCCGAACAGATGTTCAAGCCATGCCGCTGGCTGACCCGGGTGATGCGCGGCGAGGCCGTGGGGTCAGCCGCTGACGAGGCGGCCCAGCTGAGCATGCTCGACGACGACCCTTTCATCGCCCTGCACCTCCACATCAGCCGGGCGGTCGTCGCGGCCATCCTCGATCGTCCGGAGGAGCTGGCCCGGCACACGGCCGCGGTAGCGCCGTTGCTGCCGGCCTTCGAGGCGCAGTATCAGGTGGCGGTGGCGCGTGTGCTGCGTGCTCTCGCGCTGGCCGCGCGGGCTCGCGCGGCCAGCGCGGCCAGCTCGGCCCAGGCGGACCAGCGCGGCGCCGCGCTGGCCGAGCTGGACGAGTCGATCGCCTGGCTGGCCGCGCGCGCGGCCGACGCGCCGGTCAACTTCGTGCACCTGCTGCGCCTGGTGGAAGCGGAGCGGGCCTGGGCAGCCGGCGACCTACGCGAGGCGATGTACACCTTCGACCTGGCGCAGCACGAGGCCGTCACGCGCGCACGTCCCTGGCATCGGGCACTCATCGCGGAACGTGCCGCCCGGTTCTACCTGGCCCACGGCGTACGGCACGTCGGCCATGCGCTGCTCGCCGAAGCTCGCCGCCACTACACGGACTGGGGTGCCACCACCAAGATCAGCCAGCTCGACTGGGCCCACCCGGAACTACGAGCCGAATCCGGCGGCGCGTGGCCGGCCGCGCAACCACCGGTCGAACTCACAGCCACCCAATCCATCGTCACCGCCGGCACCCTCGACCTGCTCGGCATCGTCGCCGCCTCTCAGGCCCTCAGTTCCGAAACCACCGCCAACGGCCTTCGGGCCAAGGTTGCGGGAATCCTGTCGGCGATGACCGGCGCCACCGGCGTCCACCTGCTCCTGCGCGACGACGAGCGGGAGGGCCGCTGGTCGGTACCCGTCGGGGACAACGACGCCATCTCGCTCGACGGGGCCGGCTACCGGCGCATGCTGCCGCSCTCGGCCGTCCGGTACGCCGAACGCACCCACGAACCTCTCGTCAGCACCGACGCGACGCGCGACGACCGGTTCACCCGCGACCCCTACTTCGCCGACCTGGACCGCTGTTCGCTCCTGGCCATACCCATCATGATCCGCGGCGAGCTGCGCGCCATGCTGCTGCTGGAGAATCGGATGATCCGCGGAGCGTTCACCACGGAACGACTCGAAGGGATCATGCTCATCGCCGGGCAGCTGGCCGTCTCCCTCGACAACGCCATGATCTACGCGTCGTTGGAGCGCAAGGTCACCGAGCGCACCCGGCAACTCGCTGCCGCCAACCGGCGTCTGGAACAGCTCTCCATCACCGACCCGCTCACGGGGCTCGCCAACCGTCGACGTCTCGACGAGATCCTGGACGCCGAGTGGTGCCGAGCCAGGCACCAGGCAACGCCCGTCGCGCTCGCCATGGTCGACATCGATCATTTCAAGACCTACAACGACCACTACGGACATACCGCCGGCGACCGCTGCCTCCAACGCATCGCCGCCTGCCTCGCCCGCAGCACTCGCGACACCGACCTGGCCGCCCGCTACGGCGGCGAGGAGTTCGCCGTGGTGATGCCGGGCGCGGACCTCGAAACCGCCGAGCGAATCGCGGAACGACTCCGCGCCGCCATCGATGCCCTGGCCGAGCCGCATCCGACGCCGCCCAACGGGATCATCACCGTCAGCATCGGGGTCGCGGCGACCACGCCTGCTTCCGACGACGACGTGAAAGCGTTCGTCGACCTCGCCGACAACGCCCTCTACCAGGCCAAGGATGGTGGGCGCAACCGGGTGGAAACGGCGCTTCCTCACCCCGCGGCCCGGTAGGGACAGAACTAGTCGCGGAGTCCTGGTGATCGTCTTCCGGCGGTCCCGCGAACCGCGGGCGTCGCGCGACAACGAAGAAGCCGGCCGTGCTGGCGCGGTACGGGGGGATCCGCGCCAGCACGGCCGGCAATACCTCAATTATGCCGGAAGCTCGGCCGAATGTCGATACCTTCAACATTTTTGCCGCCGAGCAAGCCCGCCCGCGCCCGGGGCGCCCGGGCGTAGCTAGCCGACGGCCTGGATGACGGACTCGATGGTGGGCTCGGGGACCATCTCCAGGGCTGGCGGCGAGGACGGGAACGGGCGGCGGGGCTCGCGGACACCAGCCGAGCCTTCGCCCCGGCCGCCGATCCACAGACGCACCGGCGTGCCAGACGCCACCCTGGCACCGGCCTCCGGGGCCTGGCCGGTGACCAGCGCGCCCGAGTCCGGCTCGACCTCGACCAGCCCGGCGCCAGGCTCCGTCGACAGGCCGACGGCGACGGCGGGAAAGTTCCAGCCCGCCAGTACCGACCGGGCGTCCTCCCACGTCCGGCCGACCACGTTCGGCACCACGATCGTCTTGCCCGCCCGGCGCCGCGCCCTCCGGCCGGAGCCGTCCGCCTCCTCCCCTCGGCCGCCGGCCGCCGCCGCCACCGCGGCACCGGCACCGGAGGCCGGCTCCACGCTCGCGTCGGGCGGCGCGCCGGTCGCGTCGGAGTCCTTCATGACCTCCTCGGCGAGGGCGCGCGCCCGCCTGACCTGCTCGGCGGCGGCGTCGTCGATGGGCACCTGGAGCCTGACGGCGCCCGCGGCCGGCCCGGAGGCGAGTGGCGGGAGGTTCTCGTCGAGGTCACGCCAGCGCTCCCAGGCCGACTGGCGGGAGACGCCGAGCCGGGTGGCGATCTCCGCCCACGACTTGCGGTGGAAGCGGGCCGCGCGAACCGCCTCGAGCTCGGTCTGGTCGAGCAGCCGCCGCAGGGTGCCGATGTCGGTCAGCGCGCCGAGTGCCGCCTCGCCGTGGTCGATGTTCTCCGGACGGCCGAACACACGGTCTCGCCAGGTGTCCAGCCGCTCCCACGCTCGGCGGCCCTCCTGCCACGGACCGCTCCTACCCTTAGCCATGCATGTCAGGATAACCTGACACACGCGACCTGAACAGGGACCCCCTCACCCCGTCCGGCCACTCACCCGGGCGATGAGTCAAGGCCGACATCGCGACTTCGCGCAGACGACGGCGCCCGCGGCGTCATCACGGCCGCTCCCGGCGACTCGATCACCATGACGGCCGCGCCTGGTCACGACAGCGGGCTGGTTCCGTCCTGGGCGGCGAGCGCGGGGCCGCCGCCGTAGGGGCGCGTCAGGATCTCCATGCCATGGCCGGAGGGGTCCAGGAAGTAGACGCCGCGACCGCCGTCGTTGTGGTTGATCTGGCCTGGTTGCTGCCCGTGCGGGTCCGCGTAGTAGATGACCCCGGCACGCTGGATTCGCGCGAAGGCCGCGTCGAACTCCGGCTCCGACACCAGGAACGCGTAATGCTGGGTGGTGATCCTGTCCGCCGGGGCCGTCGCGAAGTCCAGCGTGACGCCGTTTCCGGTGACGACGGGGATGAACGGGCCCCATTCCTGGCCGACCTCGAGGCCGAGGATGCCGGCGAGGAAGTCGGCGGACTCGCGATTGTCCCGGGCATGCACGATCGTGTGGTTCAGGTGGACGGGCATGAATATGTCTCCGAGGGCGTTCCGGCGCCTCCATGCCTCACCCGGCCGGTGACCGGCACGTGGCGCCGGAGCCCACCCTATGACGCCGGAAGGCGCGCACTGGAATGCGCCGTCGCCATCGAGACATGCCCGAGCCGAACGGGCGTGTCGATCGGCTTGCCACACTGAGGCATCGCCGCGGCCGTCGCGCTGAGCGACCGGCCGGCGGCCACGCACAGAACCGGGGGACGGTGGGCATGGCGACCGTGGACGAGTTCGTGAAGCACTGCAGGGACCAGGTCGGTTTCAAGCCGGCGCAGGAGAACCACACATTCTGGAATGACCGCTTCCAGGCGCCGGGAAGCCCCTGGTGCGCGATGTTCGCCTACTGCATGTATGAGGACATCGGGGTTCAGCCGGGAATTCGCACGGCCTGGGTACCCGCGATCTGGTCGTGGGCGCAGGCGCACGGCCTGGCCATTCCGTCGACCAGCAGCAGGCCCGGGGACCAGATCGTCTTCGACTGGACCGGCGAGGAGAAGGCCCTCACCGCCGAGACCCACACCGGCATCGTGGTCGGGCGGTCCGGCGACCAGATCCAGACGGTCGAGGGCAACATCGGCGACGACCAGGTCCTCGCGAAGACGTGGACCGCCGGCGGCCAGCTCATCGCCGGCTGCGTCAGCTGGCAGCACCTGTTCAGCGGCGTACCCGCCGGGCTGAGGCCACAGGTGGCGCCGGCCGGCAACCGCTTCGGCCATTTCCCCGACCTGCGGCTGGGCGCGCGCGACCGCGGCCCCACCGGGGTGTTCCCCGACCTCGCCCATCCGGTCGTCACCCTGCAGAACGCGCTGAACATCGCGTCCCAACGCGAGGGCGCGAACCGGCTGGTCGACCCGAACGGTGTCTTCGACGCGGGAACCGAGAAGGCCGTGCGCGGTTTCCAGGAGTTCTGCCGCACGAAGAACCCGTCGCTGCGGGCCGACGGCGTGGTGACCCAGCCGACCTGGACCGGCCTCGACTTCTTCCTCGACCTCGCGGGGCGTTAGCGGCCGTCCGGCGGGCCCGGGGCCGGTGGGCCGTGAGCGGGCGGCGCGGGTGGGGTAATCTGCGGCCCGGGACGAGTCGTCCGCTCTTGGGCGGCTTGCCCGGTGCTGGTCGGACCCCGTGCTGGTCGGAAATGGTGGCCCGTGACGTCTTCCGTTGGGCGCCTGCGCGCCCCGGGGCCGCGAGATCCCAAGACGATCGGCCCGTACCTCGTCCGCGCGCTGATCGGCGAGGGCGGGATGGGCCGGGTCTACCTCGCGAGCTCACCGGCCGGGCGGCTCGCGGCGGTCAAGGTGATCAGCCAGTCCGTCGCGGGCGACCCCGTGTTCCGGGAGCGGTTCCGCCGCGAGGTCGCGGCGGCTCGCCGGATCGCCGGCGCCTTCACCGCGCCGGTGGCGGACGCGGACCCGGACGGCCCCCGGCCCTGGCTCGCCACCCAGTACGTGCCGGGCCCTTCGCTGCGCGAGGCCGTCGAGGTCCTCGGCCCGCTGCGGCTGGAGGCCTGCTTCATGCTGGGCGCCCGCATGCTTGAGGCGCTCATGGCCGTCCACCGGGACGGCATCGCCCACCGGGACCTGAAACCCAACAACGTCCTGCTCGCCGCCGACGGCCCGCGGCTCATCGACTTCGGGATCGCCCGGGCCGCCGACCAGACGGCGCTGACCCGCGCCGGCGAGGTGTTCGGCACCGCCGCCTACATGTCGCCCGAACAGGCGATGGGCGGCGAGGTCGGCCCCGCCTGCGACGTGTTCGCGTTCGCGCTGGTCCTGATCTTCGCGGCCACCGGCCGCGACCCGTTCGGGCCCGGCGACCCGGCGGCCCTGTTGTTCCGGATCGTGCACGACCTGCCCGACCTGCGCGGGGTGCCCGCGGCGCTGCGGGACCGCCTGCTGCCCTGCCTGGCCAGGAACCCGGCGGACCGCCCGGCCCCGGCCACACTGCTGGAGCTGTTCGCCGCCGATCTCGGCCCGTCGCCGGCCTGGCCGCCGGAGGTCACTCGGCTGGTCCGCGAGCGGGAGGCCGAGATCGCGGCCTGGCTGCCAGCCCCGCCCACCCCACCCGCCCTGCCCGCGCTCGCCACCGCGGCGCCGCCCGGCCTCCCGCCCGCACGCGCCCTCCCGCAGGCACCCGCCCTCCCGCAGGCACCCGCCGCCCGACCCGGCGGGGCACCAGCACCAGCGCTCCCACCACGACAGCCACCGCGACCGGCACCAGCACCGCCGTCTCCGGCCTCACCTGGCCCCACGCCGCTGAAGGCGACGCGACGAGAGCTCCCAGCGCCGGACGCCGCGGCGCACCAGGCCGTGGTCCGCGCGGCGCCGCCGCGGCCGCCGGCACCCGCCGAGCGGGCGGCGCGACGGCCCGGACCGCCGGCCGTGGCGGCGCCCGGCATGGCGGCGCCGGGCGCGGTGAGGCCGGGTGTCCAGCGCCTGCCGGTACCGGTGCCGGGCTATCCGCCGCTCGCGCCCACCAGGGTCGCGCTGACGGAGAACGGCTCCGACGAGTCCTGCGCCTTCGCTGGCAGACGGTGGCCCAACGTCCTCGCCGGAGTCCTGGCGCTGCTCGCGACCCTGCTGGCGCTGTTCGTCCTCGTCGCCTGCCTCAGAACCCTGGGCAGCAAGGACCCGACCGTCACCGCCGGAGCAAAGCTCTTCAGCACGCTCGTCGGCGCCGGCGCCGTGTTTCTCGCCGTCACGGGACTTCGGCACGCCGTGTGGCGGCTACGCCTGGCGTCCAGCCCGCCCTGGCTCTCGATCACGCCCGGCGGCATCCAGGCGCGGGCGGGTGGGCGTCACTACGACATCCCGTGGTCGCAGGCGCGCGGCGCCCGGGTCGTCCGCCTGGGCCAACGCGAGGTGGTCGCGGTCTGGCCGACGCCGGAGTGGGCGCTGCGCACGCCCCACGTCGACCGACCCGCTCGGTGGATCCCCCGCAACCGCGGCCTGTGCATCTGGCGAAGCCCGGCCATGGGCTGCGACCTGCTCCTCGACGTACGCCTGCTCTATCCGGCCACCGCCCACCGCCTGACCACCGCCATCGCCGTCCTGGCCAGCCGCTACGCCTACCACCGGTAGCATCCCCGGAGATCATCAACGGCCGCGGCCGGGCCGGCCGCTCGCCTCCGGGCGCCTGTCGACGTCCGCTGGACATCGCCTGCCCCGCCTCGCCCCGCCCGGCCCGGCCCGGCCCGGCGATCTGATCGGGCACTGTCCGGTACGCGACCCGCGTCGAGAAGACCCGGGGAAGGGGCGCCGGCCACGGTGGGCGGCATGGATCGACTGAGTGTTACTGACCTTGGGACCGTGCTGTCGGTGTGGGCGCATCCCGATGACGAGACCTACCTGGCGGGCGGCCTGATGGCCGCGGCCGCGGCGAACGGCCAGCGGGTGGTGTGTGTGGCGCTGACCGCCGGCGAGCGCGGCACCGACGACCCCGAGACGTGGCCGCCGGAGCGGCTCGGCGCGGCGCGCCGCCTCGAGGCGGACGCCGCGATGGCCGTGCTCGGGGTCCGGGAGCACTGGATCGTCGGGATGCCCGACGGCGGTCTGGACGCCTGGGGCCCCGTCGGCGCCCGGATGGTCGGCCAGATGGTCGACGAGATACGGCCCGACACCGTGGTGACCTTCGGGCCGGACGGGACGACCTTTCACCCGGACCATGTCGCCGTGCACCGCTGGGTGCGCCACGCCTGGGAGGAGCGGGGCCGTGGGTTCCGCCTGCTGGAGGCGGTCTGGACGGCGGAGGCGCTCGAACGCTTCGCGGGCCTGCACGAGGAGTTCCAGGTCTTCATGAGCGACGCCCGCCCTGCCGGCGTGCCCGCGGACGCGCTGTCCCTGCGCGTCGCGCTCGACGGGCCGGAGCTCGACCGCAAGGTGGTGGCGCTGCGCGCGATGGCGAGCCAGATCGGGCCGACCGTCGACGCGTTCGGCCTGGCCCGGTTCACCGACTGGGTCGCAGAGGAACGCTTCGTCGACGCCGCGCCCGCCACCCGCGAACTGGCCATCGGCCTGGAGCCCGGCCACGCGCCCAGGACACCGGAGCTGGTGACGGCCCACCGCCGGTGACGACCCCGGCGCCGCCCCGGGCCACCCGCGCGGCGCCGTGGCTCCGGCCGGCGAAGCCCTGACGGCGGGGCGGAGCCCTAACGGCGGGGCGGTGGCAGGAGGCCGAGGCGGGCGGTGATGGCGCCCAGCTGGAAGCGGCTCGTGACGCCGTGCTGGACATAGAGGTCGGCGACGTCCCGGCGGACGGTGCGCGGGGTGATCCCGAGTCGGTCGGCGACGGCCTGGTCGGTGTGCCCCTGGGCCAGCAGCGCCAGCACGGCGCCGCGGCGTGCCTGCTCGGAGCCGTCGGCGGCTGGCCGCGGGCCGTTCAGCGGCTGCGCCTCCTTGTGTACCCGCTCGACCAGGTCGCTGATCACGGCCAGGGGGCCGGGGGCGCGGACCAGCAGCGCGCCCTGGCCCAGGTCGTCCGGGTCGACCGGCAGGACGGCCTCCCGCCCGTCGACGATCATCACCCGCATGGGCACGAGTGGGCTCTGGCGTACCCATCCGACCGCCGGCAGCCGGCCGCCGCCCAGGGCCCGCGCCGCCGTCACCTGGTCCGGTGTCCACACCGAGGCGACCCGCACGCCCCGCCCGGCGGCCCTCGCCAGCCCCTGCAGCATGTCCACGGCGGCCGGGCGCGGCGGGGTCGGCCCGGACAGCAGGAAGCCGATCTGGGTGGTCGCGTTCTCGACCAGCTCGGCGATCTGCACCCACACCTGGTGGGGGTCCAGAAGCGCGGCCACCCCCTCGACGTTGTCGGGGCGGCGCCGGCCGGCGACGTAGTCCGACAGGAGCCGGCTGCGGTACAGGGCGGTGCGCTGCGCGGACAGTGTGGCCTCCCGCTGCTCCAGGGCGCGCTCGCGCATCGCGTGCTCGACGTACAGCGCTATGGAGGGGTCCTGCGCCTCCCAGCCCTCGTCGATCTTGCGCAGCAGCCCCCGTCCCGCGAGCCGGTCGACCTCGGCCGTCACCTTCTCCACGGGCAGCCCGGCCCGGTCCGCGAGCATCTCGATGGTGGCCCGGTGGTGGCCGGCGGCGGCGCGGAAGACTGCCAGACCCGTCTCGTCCAGCCCGAACAGCGCCTGCTCGTCCCCCGGCACCACGATCCCCCACTCCCCAGCCGTCACGGAAGGGAACCGTCGCCCTCACCCGCCGCACCACAGCCGACGGTGGGCGTAGCGAACTGACGACGCCTGGTCGCACGATGGCGTGGCGGGCAGGTTAACGCAGGAAACGTGGGCGAACTATCCAAATCGGCAGCGGTATGCGCTCACCGCGACTGGATGCCCGTTTTGCCCAATAATCATCCGCTATGACCGGACGGTGGGCGCGGGTCACCACCCGCACCGCGGGGGCCCCGTCCGCCCGGCTCGACGGGCCCCGACGGGCCCCGTCAGGAGAGCCTCGGCCCGACCCGGATCACTGCTAAGTCCCAGCGCAGCCTAGCGTTTCGCGTGCTGAACACCGCCGGCCGGCCGGGTGYCACGAGGGGCGTCGGGACGGGCCTCTCCACCCTGCGCGGCCGCCGAGGACCGAGTGCTGGGCCACACGGCCGCCGAGGGCCCGCCCAGGTAGATGTCGCGCCGGTCACGGGACGGAAATCCGCATCGAGCCGAATCGACACCCAGATGACCAGAATGCTCGGAGAAACATATCCGACTGGGAACGGACGACCATCTCGGCGGCGCTATCGGTGGATCTTTTGCGAATAGGCCAGTTCGCTAAGGGGAGACGGTCAACCGGGAGAACCCGCGCAACGTGAGGCTGGGGCGGAACTGGAGCTCCTCGCCGGTCAGCGCGAGGTTCGGGAAGCGCTCGAAGAGCAGGCCGGCGCGGACCGAGGCAGCCGCAACGTGCCGCAACGTGACAGAGTGAGCGGCCACTCGATCGAGAATTTGGGCGATCGCCCGGCATCGGCGCGCGGCTGGGCCGGAGATTCGGCACCGGAAATTCAGCGGCGGTGCGCCCCGGCGGGTGGTAGTTTCCCCGCCGGACGATGAAGTGGTCGGGCCCGGTCGCGGCTGGCGATCACTCCGACCCGGATGGCATGGAGGTGGGCATGGCCGCCACGGTGGCTGTCGCGTTCGCGCGCCCTCGATCCTTCCGACCGTCCATCGTCACCGGCTGACGACGACGCCGCGGACGGACCTGGCTACCGCCGGTCCGCCGCCGGCCATCCGTCACCGGGGCACTCCCCGAGGGGTTCCCTCCGTTGCTCGCGTCTCCCGCTGGCGACCGCGCTTGCGTGCCCGGCCGTCCGCACCCGAACCACACCCACACCGATCACCACCAGTCCGGTTTCGACCTCGATCTCGAAGCCGGCTCCGGCTCCGATCCCGGCGCCGACCAGGACCTCGTCGCGTACGGCTGGGACGACGGCTGGGACGACGTGTTCGCGTCGCACCGCGCCGCCGGCCTCGTCCCTGGCCGGATCACGCGCGTCGACCGGGGAGCCTGCGAGGTGGTCACCGCCGTCGGCCGCTCATGGCCGGCGACGGTGCCCGCCGGGCCGGTGGGCACCGCGCCCTGCACCGGCGACTGGGCGGCGCTGCGTCCCGCCCCCGTCGCCGGCGCGGCCGGGCACGAGACCCTGACCGTCGCCGCGCTGCTCCCCCGGCGGACCGCGCTGGTCCGCGCGTCCGCGTCCCGGCGGTCCGACCCGCAGCCACTCGCCGCGAACGTCGACATCGTCGCCGTGGCCGTCGCGCTGACCGCCCCGATCAACCTCGGCCGCCTCGAGCGGCTCGTCACCCTGGCCTGGGAGAGCGGCGCCCGCCCGCTGGTGGTGCTGACCAAGGCCGACCAGGCCGGCGGCGCCTGGTCCGAGACCGCCCGGACCGCCGAGGCCGAAGCCGCGGCGGCGGCACCCGGCGTCGACGTCGTCACCACCAGCGCGGCCGACGGGACCGGGCTGGACGTCCTTGCCGCTCTCCTCACCGGCACCTCGGTGCTGATCGGCACGTCCGGGACCGGCAAGTCGACGCTGACCAACGCGCTGCTGGGTGCCGAGGCCCAGCGGGTCCGCGCGGTGCGGTCGGCCGACGGCAAGGGCCGGCACACCACGGTCCGCCGCGAGCTGCTGCCGCTGCCCGGCGGCGGGGTGCTGATCGACACCCCCGGGCTGCGCGGGGTCGGGCTGTGGGCCGCCGAAAACGGGCTGAGCCAGGCCTTCGCCGACGTCGAGGAGCTCGCCGCCGGCTGCCGGTTCGGCGACTGCGAGCACCGGACCGAACCCGGCTGCGCGGTGCTCGCCGCGGTCGACGACGGGACGATGCCGGCCCGGCGGCTGGCGAGCTACCGCCGGCTGCTGCGGGAGAACGCCCACATGGCGGCCCGTGGCGACGCCCGGCTGCGCGCCGAGCAGGAACGCCAGTGGAGAACGATCAGCAAGGAACAACGACGCATGTACCGGGAACGCGGCCGCTAGCCGCAGGACGCAGGGGCCGTTGAGCGTGGACGGCGCCCGGGCATGGTCCCAAGGACAGCACCGCGCCCGGTGACCAACACCCGGAGACCGGGTAGCCAGTGACCGGGGCGATGCCTCCGATCCCACCAGATCATGGTTCGGCCCATGATCTGGTGGGATCCTCGTCGCCAGAGCGAGGCAACCTCATCACTCAGGTCTTTCGTCGGATCCGGTCATGGCTTGTGGAGCGGATCCCGGCGTTCCGGCCCGCCACAACTTATGGACGGATGGACAGCCAGAGCAAAGCGGCGGCCCGGGCGCCCCTCTCCCGCGTCGTGGCAGGCGCCCACGGGGTCTCGGGCGTCGTGTCAGACGTCTGGGGCCTGAAACGGTGCTGGTGGTGACTCTGACGTCGGACAGGATGAGCACACGGCCGCGCGGCCGCCCACGCGGCGCCCTGCCTGAGCCCGGTCGGGCTGCGAGCGGGGTTGACTCTGCGATCGCCAGGACGTCCCAGAGCCACTGGGTTCTCGCGTGCCGGAGCTCCGACGATCCCACCAGATCACCCGCGCGTTCCGGACCCGGCCGGCCACCCAGCAGTTTCCTGACGGCCCGGTCGGTGGGCGCCGGCCAGGTGCGGCCTCGCCGTGGCAGGGTGGTCGTCAGCGTGCGCCTGGCCCGGCGATGGTTCGGCGTCCCCCGCCACGCGGTGCGCGGATGGGCTGGAGCGGGTGGCTGGCCAGGGCGTCCCGGGCTGGCGCGGAGGCAGCGTCGAGAGTCGAGAAAACGGAGAGTGCCGTGGGATTACAGCGGGTCGAGATCGGGTTGGTCAGCGCCGACGAGGCGTTGGTGGAATTCTTCGCCCACGTCTTCGGGCTGGAACGACTCCCCGCGGTGAAATCGGGCTCCGGGGTCGTGCACCGCCTGCAGGCGCCCGGCACGGTGATAAAGGTGATGGTGCCCTCGGCCCCGCCCAGCGTCACCGAGCCACCCGAGTCCTTCCTCAGCGCGACTGGTCTGCGCTATCTGACGATGTACGTCACGGATCTCGACGGAACCCTCGAGCGCGTCACGGCCCGCGGCGGGCGGCTGCGGCACGGCCCCATGGACGTCGGTCCTGGCGTGCGCGTCGCGGTCGTCCAGGATCCCGACGGCAACACCGTAGAAGTGGTCGGCGGCGCACCCCAGCCCGACACGGACCGCCGGTAGCGTCGCGCCAGGCGGCACTGGCCCACCGCGCCGCGAGTTCTGGAAGTTCCGTCAGACGTCGCACGCCAAGGGTGACACGTGGCGTCTGACCGAACTTCGACCTGCCGGCGCGGGCGACGGGGCGGACGTTCGCTGAAGGGGTGTCGATCCGCGGCTCCCCCGTTCGACCTGTGAGTGTGAGGGCCGAGAGGCGGCCCCGCGCCAGGGAGATCAGGGAGACCGAAGATGGCGAAGTACATGTTGATCATGCGAGGCACGGACGAGTCCATGGCGAAGATGATGGACACGCCGTTCGAGCAGATGCTCGAGACGATGGGTCGCTTCAACGAGGAGCTGATCCGCGCGGGTGTGCTCGTCGCGGCCGAGGGCCTGGACGACCCGAACCAGGGCGTGGTGGTCGACTTCAGCGCCGAGACGCCGGTGGTCACCGACGGTCCCTACGGCGAGACGAAGGAGCTGTTCGGCGGCTTCTACATCCTCGACGTCGCGTCGAAGGAGGAGGCGGTCGAGTGGGCCAAGCGGATGCCGGCGATGACCGGCTCGAAGTGCGAGATCCGCCGCGTGCCGGGCATCGACGAGTTCCCGCAGGACAACGAGTGGGTCGTCATGGAGCGCGCGTGGCGCGAGCGGACCGGCCAGCTCTGACGGCCAGGGCTTCCGCATGACCTGGGCTTCCAGATGACCGGGGCTTCCGGCGGCCCGCCGAGCGCCGAGTCGGCGCGGCGGGCCGTCGAGGCCGTCTGGCGGATCGAGTCGGCACGCATCGTCGGCGCGCTGGCCAGGTATATCGGGGACTTCGCGCTCGCCGAGGACGTCGCGCAGGAGGCGGTGGCGGAGGCGCTCGTCACCTGGTCACGGGATGGCGCGCCGGCGAACCCGGTGGGCTGGCTGCTCACGACCGCGCGCCGGCGCGCCATCGACGGCTTCCGTCGCCGGTCGGCGCTCGACGAGCGGTACGCGACGCTCGCCGGCCAGCTCGCCGAGGGCGAGGCGAGCTCGGGCGCGCCTGCGCGGCGTCAGGCGGACGACCTGCCGTGGGATCCCGACCGGGTCGACGACGACGTCCTCGCGCTGATGTTCGTGGCCTGTCATCCGGTGCTCTCGCCGGAGGCCCGGGTCGCCCTGACGCTGCGCGTGGTCGGAGGTCTCGGCAGCGAGGAGATCGCCCGCGCGTTCCTCGTGCCCGTGCCGACCGTCCAGGCCCGGATCACCCGGGCGAAGAAGACGATCGCGGCCGCGGGGGTGCCATTCGAGCTGCCGCCGGCCGAGAACCGGCGCGAGCGGCTCGGTGGCGTCCTCAGCGTGCTCTACGTGATCTTCACGGAGGGCTCGACCGCGACGGTTGGCGACCGTCTGCTGCGCCCCGACGTCGCGTACGAGGCGATCCGCCTTGCCCGGATGCTGGCCGCTCTGCTGCCCGACGAGCCGGAGGTACACGGGCTGCTCGCGCTGTTCGAGCTCACGGCCGCGCGTTTCCCCGCCCGGACCGGGCCCGACGGCGAGGCGGTGCTCCTGGAGGACCAGGACCGGCGGCTGTGGGACCGGTCCGCGATCCGCCGCGGCCAGGCCGCCCTGGGCCGGGCCTCGACGCTGGGGCGCGGGCTCGGGCCGTACGGGCTGCAGGCGGCGATCGCCGCGTGCCACGCGTCGGCCCCGTCGGTCCCGGCGACCGACTGGGAGCGTGTCGTGCTCCTCTACGAGGCGCTCGGCCGGGTGGCCCCGTCACCGGTCGTCGAGCTCAACCGGGCCGTCGCCGTCGCGATGGCGCACGGACCGCGGGAGGCGCTGGTCCTGGTGGACGAGCTGGTCGCCTCCGATCGCCTGTCCGGGTCGTACCTGCTCCCCGGCGTGCGCGGCGAGCTGCTCGGCCGGCTCGGCCGGACCGCCGAGGCACGCGCCGAGCTGGAGCTCGCCGCCCGGCTGTGCCGCAACGTCCGCGAGCGATCGGTGCTGCTGCGCAAGGCGGCCGCGCTGTCGTGACGTCCGACAGGTTGCGTCAAGGGCGGCGGTGGCGCGGCCCGTGACGTCGTCGCCGTCGCCGTCGCCGTCGCCTCAGGAGATAATGGAGAACGTGGAATCCGGCGAGCGTGGACAGGCCGAGATCCTGATCGTGTCCGATGTCGCCGCGTGGCGTGCGTGGTTGGACGCGAACGAGGGCCTGTCGGACGGCGCGTGGGTGGTCCTGGCGAAGAAGGGCACGGTATTCCCGACGTCGTTGACCTACGCCGAGGGACTCGACGAGGCACTGTGCAGCGGATGGATCGACGGGCAGAAGAGAAGCCGTGACGAGGTGACCTTCCTACAGCGATTCACTCCGCGTCGCCCGCGGTCGATCTGGTCGCAGCGGAACATCGGGCACGTGGCGCGCCTGACGGCGCAGGGCAGGATGCGTCCCCGGGGCCAGCAGGAGATCGATCGAGCGCGGGCGGACGGGCGCTGGGCCCGTGCCTACGCGGGTGCGGCGACGGCCGGTGTCCCCGACGATCTCGCCGCCGCCCTGGCGGCGCGGCCTGGGGCACACGAGCGGTTCGAGGCGCTGAGCGGACAGGACCGCTACTCGGTGCTGCACCGGCTCATGACCGCTCCGAACGAGGTCGTACGCCAGCGGCGCCTGGAGAGGTTTGTAGCGATGCTCGGCCCCGACACCACCCCGCCCGCGCGCTGAGGCCGGGTCCACTCGCACGCGTGTACCTGTCAACGAGGATGGCGAACCGGCGTGCCAGTCCTACGGCACATGCCCTCGATGTCGACGTCGAGTGGAGGCGCGAGCCCACAGCGGCGCCGCCGTACCGTCATGACATCTCTGGCATGCCCACGGTCATCCTCGGGACCTGTCGCTGCACGGTGAGCCACACCGTCCTGGCCGCCGCGAGCACCTCGCCACCCTGCCCCAGCAGGGCCGAGCCGGCGATCAGCCTGCGGCCCTCACGTCTGACCGACCAGGCGACCACCTGGTACTCGTGTCCGGCCACCGGCAGTGTCGGCACGTCGGCGGTCATCTGGCCGAGCAGGACGGCGGCATCCTCGCCGATGTCATGGGCTTCGATGGCGGCGATCCCACCGGGACAGCCCAGTGCCGCCCAGGCGATCTCCGGGCGCACACTCGGACCGCCGGTCGCGGACGAGGCATCCGGTGTCCACGGCGCCGCCCACAGGGGTCGACCACGCACGAGTCCAGGGAAGATACGCAGGCCGTCACCCCGCCCACGGTGAGTGCCGCAGACGAAGCAGGTCTGGAACTCCGGCCGTTGGAAGTATCGTGATTGCCCCTCGGCCGCGCGTGCTTCGGCCATCGAGACGGTGTCGGGTACCCACAGGGCCGGGCGGTCCTGGGAGGGCGCGGCCTCGGCTATCAACGTGCCAGCCCGCCGGACGCGTACCGAACCCTCGGGGCCGACCTCGACGGCCATGGGCACGGCCAGCGGCGGCGGTCGACGCAGGGTGACCGTGACTGGGCCGTCGAGATACCCGGCGAGGCGGCCGCCCACGTAGCCACCGTCGGCGCTGCCTGGCGGCCCGCAGAAGCGGGACGGGACGGTCAGCGTGGTCAGCACCGTCCGCGACGGCCGTTCGCCGGCCGCGGGCAGGGGCGCCCACCTCGAAACGTGTGACATGGGGTGGACGCTAGGACCGCGGCACGGGGCCGGTCATCGGGCAGACTACCGGCGCACCGTCCGATTGATCCCCCTGCTAGCACAGATGGCAGGCACGGGCATCGGGCAACTGACCGAGCCCTCAGCGGGCGGAAACGGGATCATGTCCGGCGCCGAGACGGGGCCTGGGAGGGCCGGCAGTCGCTGCGGCGAAAAAGGGCTGGCTTTGGTTTCTGGTCGTCGGTCCACGACCCAGTACAGTGCCCCCACGGAGGTACGGCAGTGGTCAGGCTGCCGCGCGAGGGAACGGACGTATGAACGACCCTGCCAAGCAGCGCTCCGAACCCGACACCAGGCAGCGGCTGATCGACGGCGCGCTGGAGGCGATCCGCGTGCGCGGCATCGCGGGAATCTCGGCGCGGACCGTCGCCGCGACGGCTGGCGTCAACCAGGCATTGGTCTTCTACCACTTCGGAACGGTAGACGGCCTGCTCTCCGCCGCGTGCCAGTCCGCCACCGCCGAACGGGTCGAGTTCTACCGCGAGCGGCTGGCCGCCGTCGGCTCGGCCCAGGAGCTGCTGCGGCTCGGCCAGGAGCTGCACGAGATCGAACGTGGCCATGGCCATGTCACGGTGCTCGCCCAGCTGCTCGCCGGCGCGCAGGTCGACGCCCGGCTCGCGGAGGCCGTGCGCGCGGCGCTCGGGCTGTGGACCACGGAGATCGAGGCAGTGCTCCGCCGCCTGTTCGGACAGTCCGCGCTCGCCGACGTCACCGACTTCGCGGGCCTGGCCCGCGCGGTCTCGGCCTCGTTCATCGGCCTGGAACTGTTCGAGGGGGTCGACCCGGCCGGCGCCGCGGCCGCCACAAGCTCCCTCGACGGCCTCGCCGCGCTGCTCGACCTCCTCGACAGCTTCGGCCCGGTCGCACGACGGGCGCTACGAAGCCGTACCCGTCGCACCACCAGGGCCGCCGGAACCAGCGGCTGACGCGCAGGGCACCTGTCCGGCGCCAGCACTCGCGGCGGGCTCATCCCGGACGGGCATCGGCCGAAGCGGTTTCCAGATTGCTGGGACGGCCCGCATCAACAGGGCGTTGTCGAGCACGGCGCTGCCCGGCGGAAACCGGTCGGGGTCGTCGAAGAAGGTGGAACGCACGTGCCGGACCTCGACGGGCTCCACCCGCCAGGCCGCGACGTCCAGTTCCACACCGTCCAGGCACGACGCGTCACGGCCGGCGGAGTAGCCCGCCGACCCGCGCCTGAAGAAGTCCGACGCCTCGCCGAGGCTGGCGAACAACGTGCTGCCCTGAAACCGCTCGGCGACGTCGGCGTCGACGCTCACCTGGGTCGCGCCGTCCCGGCTGGCGTAGGCGATGTGCAGGTCCCGCGACGTTTCCCGCACGTCGAACGACGCGGCATGGTGAACCACCGCCAGCCGACCGCTCGCCAGGACACTTACGGTCGACCCGGTGTCGCGACGGGCGATGTAGACGCCTTTCTCCGGCCCGTCGGGGCCATCCCATTCGACCGCGATCCGGTGGGCGGCGTTCTCGCTACGCAGCCCGAGAGCACCCGGCAGCCAGGCAGGGCGAACCCGGCCCAGCCGGATAAGACAGATGCCCGCGACCGCCCAGCCGTCGATCTGCTGGGGGCGCATCGCCACGGGCAGCATCGAAGCGACCGCGGCCGGCGCGACGCGGTAGTTCACCAGCAGACGCCGCTCGATGACACTCGACACCCGCGGTTGCCTCATGCCAGCTCCTCCATCGGCCGCCCGCTTGAGCGGCTGCTCAACTGAAGGCCAACAGATCTTAAGCGGTCGCTCAATCCGCCTGGACCGATGAGTCTGTTCGGTCGCCCGGGTCTCTCCACCAGGGCCGAACAACAGGAGGGACCCGCGATGGGGCAGCCAGTCGTGCACTTCGAGATCATCGGGCGCGATCCCGCGAAGCTCCGGGGCTACTACGCCGAGCTGTTCGGGTGGGAGTTCCAGACCAGTGACGCGGCCACGGAGACGATCTCCGAGCCGGGCAACTACGGGTTCGTGGACGAGAGCACGGCCAGAGGCGGGATCAACGGTGGCGTCGGCGGCGGCGCGGACCACGAGGGACGTGTCCTGTTCTACGTCGGGGTCCCCAACGTCGAGGCCGCGCTCAGGGAGGCTGAGAGGCTCGGCGGGAAGCGCCGGATGGGTCCCGAGGGCACTCCCGGAACCCTCGTGGTCGGACAGTTCTCGGATCCCGAGGGTCATGTGATCGGCGTGGCCGGCACGGAGTAGGCCAACGGTCCCCCATCGGTGCTGGTCGCGCCGGCTTCCGATTCAGGTCGTCGCCGTGGCCGTCGCGGCCGACACGCTCGTGCGTGCCTCGGCCTCCAGCTCGTCGATACGGTCGAGCAGGTCGAGGACGAGCCCGATCGCGGCGTGGTTCAGGCACAGAGCCGCGCGCAGTTGCTGGATCGGTCGCCGCGCTCCCCGGCGCACGCGACGGCTGGTCTCAGCGGGCAGCGCTGTCAGGTGCGGGAGCGCTCAGGCAGGTGCGGGAGCGCTCAGGCAGGTGCGGGGGCGCTCAGGCAGGTGCGGGGGCGCTCAGGACGTTCCGGCGAAGTCGACGTTCTGGGTCTCGACGGTGCCGGCGGTACGGCCCGGGGCCGTCTGGTAGGTCCAGTACAGGTTGGTGTGGGCAATGACCGCGTCCGGCGGTGGGGCGCCCCACGCCGTGGTGTCCTCGGTGGTGTGGGCGTCGCTGACCAGCGTCGCGTCGTATCCCCGGGTGAGCGCGCCGTGCAGCGTCGAGCGGATGCACTGGTCGGTCTGGGCGCCGACCACGACGAGCCGCCCGACCCGCAGCCCGGCCAGGACACCCGCCAGGTCCGTGTCCTCGAAGGAGTCGCCGTAGCGCTTCTCGATGCGCCGCTCGTCGTCGCCGGGGCGCAGCTCGGGCACGATGCGCCAACTGTCGCTCTCGGGCACGAAGTTCTCGTCCGTCTGCTGCACCCAGATGACCGGCACCTCGTCCCGCCGGGCCTTCTCGACCAGGTAGGCCACGTTCGCGATGACCGCGTCCCGCTGAAGCGCGTTGTTGACGACACCGTTCTGCACGTCCACCACGAGCAGCGCGGTGTTCGGCCGGCCCGGAAGTGTGGTCACTGCCCGCCTCCTCGGATGGATCACCAGCAACGGCCACCGTAGACCGCACCACCGACAGGTTAGACCGATTTGTCATGAATCGGACTCGCGCCGGTCGACCCCGCGAGGCCTCAGGTCACTCGGCGTCCAGATCCCTGAGGTTGGTCCTGGCCAGCTCGACGAGCTCGTCCCCGCCGCCGGACACGATCGTCCTCGTCGCGTACAGGGTGAAGCCCTTCATCTGGCCGTAGGTGAGCTTCGGGGGAAGCGCCAGCTCGTGGCGCGCCGTGTGGACGTCGACCAGCGCCGGGCCGTCGTGCGCGAACGCGGCGGCCAGCGTCTCCTCCAGCTCGCTCGCGCTCTCCACCCGCGCGCCGAACAGGCCCGCGGCGCGAGCGATCCCGGCGAAGTCGGGGTTGTCGAGCTCGGTGCCGTAGGTGACGATGCCGCCGGCCTTCATCTCCAGCTCGACGAACGACAGCGCGCCGTTGGTGAACACCACGACCTTGACCGGCAGCCGCTGCTGGCGCAGCGTGATCAGCTCGCCGAGCAGCATCGCGAGGCCGCCGTCGCCGGACAGCGCGATGACCTGCCTGCCCGGCGCGGCCGCCTGCGCCCCGATGGCCTGGGGCAGGGCGTTCGCCATGCTGCCGTGGTTGAACGAGCCGATCAGCCGGCGGGCGCCGTTCATGTGCAGGTAGCGGGCCGCCCAGATCGACGGCGTGCCGACGTCGGCGGTGAAGACCGCGTCGGCGGCGGCGAGCCGGTCGATCGTGGCGGCGATGTACTGCGGGTGCAGCGGGGCGCCGTCACGGCCGGGGCGGGCCAGTCTGTCCAGCCGGGTCCGGGCCCGCCGGTAGTGCGCGGTCATCCGGTCCAGGTGCGTGGAGTCGGTCTTGACGGCGATCAGCGGCAGCAGCGCGTCGATCGTGTCCCTGACCGTGCCGACCAGCGGCACCTGAACCGGTACCCGGCGGCCGATCTGCTCGCCCCGCACATCCACCTGGATCACCGGCACGCCCTCAGGCAGGAAGGGCCGGTAGGGGAAGTCCGTGCCGAGCATGACCAGGGCGTCGCAGTGCTCCATCGCCCGGTACCCGGAGCTGAACCCGATCAACCCGGTCATCCCGACGTCGTAGGGGTTGTCGGGTTCCACGACGTCCTTGCCGCGCATCGCGTGCACGACGGGCGCCCTCAGCGCCGCGGCGAGCCCGACAAGCTGGTCGTGCGCGCCGGCGCAGCCCGCGCCGGCGAGGATGGTCACCCGGCTGGCGGCGTCCAGCACCCGCGCCGCGTCCGCCAGCGCCGGCTCGTCCGGGCGTACGACCGGCCACACGGCCCGCACCGGAGCCGGCGTGGCACCCCCGGACGCCTCGCCGAGGAAGATCTCACCGGGGACGATGATCACGGCGACCCCGCGGTGCTGCAGTGCCGCGCGCATCGCGAGCTCGAGCAGGCGCGGAAGCTGCGCCGGGATGCTGGCCAGCTCGCAGTAGACGCTGCACTCGCGGAACAGCAGTTCCGGGTGGGTCTCCTGGAAGTAGCTGCCGCCGATCTCCTCCCGCGGGATGTGCGCGGCGATCGCCACGACCGGCACCCGACTGCGGTTCGCGTCGTACAGCCCGTTGATCAGGTGCAGGTTGCCCGGGCCGCAACTGCCCGCGCACACCGCGAGCTCCCCGGTCAGCGCCGCCTCCCCGGCCGCCGCGAACCCGGCCGCCTCCTCGTGCCGGACGAGCTGCCAGGAGATCGCGCCGTCGCGCCGCAGGGCGTCGGTGAAGCCGTTCAGCGAGTCACCGGGAATTCCATATACCCGGCGTACCCCGGATGCCTTCAGCGTCGCCACCATCACGTCGGCCACCGTGGTCGCCATCAGCTGCTCCTTGCCACGAACCGACCATGCGGGCGGGACAGCGCCGGTCAGGGCGGTCAGGGCGGTCACGCCCCAGGCTGGGCAGACCGTCATCCGCCGACGTCAGCCAGCTATGCCACCGATGTCGGGCGACCGGGCCCGGGGCCCGGGCCCGGACAGGGATATCGCGTGCGTGGCCTCGTGAAAGCGAGGTCCGAGCTCCTGTTCGGCGGCGCCGCCATCATTCTGCGCGGGTCCAGTCGATTGTGCTGGCCCAGCGCTCCGCTCGGGTGATGATCTCGGTCGCGAGCGGGCCCTTGGCATCCGCATAGGCGTCCATGTCCGGCCGGTCGCGGGAGGCGAGCCGACGCTTGAGCGCCTCGTAGCGGGCGCGGTCACGCGGGTCCCGGCGTAGCCAGTCCCGGAAGAGCAGGGTTCGGCGTTCCCAGTCACTGCCGGCCGTGCAGATGTGCAGATGCACGGCGAGGTCCGGCGTGCGGAGCATGCGGTGTCCAGGTTCCCGCACCCGGAGCAGGTATCCGATGTCGGTCAGCGGCGGAAGACAGCGCTGTTCGTGATCGTGCGACGCTCGGGACCGCCGACCAGTTCGGTGCGCGCCGTCATGATCCCCGCCTTGGGCAGCGCCGCTCACCGCCGTCCGGCGGCGACGGCGCGATCGCGACGCGGTCCGGATGGCTCATGCGCGCCTCGACGGGTCCCGATCGAGAAGCTCGCGGATCAGGGCGTCAGCCACCCATTCCTCGAACGCGTCGGGCGCCCAGCCGGACTCGACGACCAGCTCGCCGTAGACGCCGGGGGCGGCGAGCGCGCGGTAGATCGCCTGGGCCTGGGGGACGGGGACGCGCAGCGCGCCGTCGAGCGAGGCGATGATCATGTCCATCACCTGGTTGCGGCCGGCCAGCTTGGCCTGCAGAAGCGCCCTGGTCTCGGCGTCCTCGTCCGAGGCGGCCGCGAAGAGGGTCACCACGTCGAAGCCGGCCTCGTACAGCGCCCGCAGCCAGTGGGCGGCGGCGCGCAGCCGCGACCTGGGGTCGGGCTCGGCGACCGCCGCCTGGGCGAGTTCACGGGCGCGGGCCTCTTCCAGCCATCGTTCGCAGATCGCCGACAGGATCTCCCGCTTCGCGCCGAAGGCCGAGTAGACGGTCCGGCCTGCGACGCCGGCCTCGGCGGCGATCGCGTCCATGCTCGTCGCCCGGTAGCCCCGGGCCGCGAACAGGCGGCGGGCCGCCTGGGCGATCCGCTCGCGGGTCTGCTGGGCCTGGAGTTGTCGGTAACTGGACGTCTTGACAGGCGGAGYCACATGGATACAGTAGCACTGCCTTAGATGCAGTGYCACTGCATCGACAGCACATAAAGAGCAGTGAAAGCAGTGCTACTGCATCAGACGTGAGTCCGCAAGCCAGTAACGATCATGAAAGGAAGCAGGCTGTGGAAACCGAGGCGAACAAGCGCACCGTCCGCCGCGTCTTCGAGGAGGCCTTCACTCAGGGCAACCTCGACGTCGTCGACGCGTGCCTGGCCCCCGACGCCGTCGACCGTCATCCCTTCGCCGAGGACGAGCCCGACTTCCGCGCGCACCTCAAGGGCACCATCCGCATGCTGCGCGCGGCCCTACCCGACCTGGAGACCACGGTCGAGGATCTGGTCGCCGAGGGCGACCGGGTCGCCGCCCGAATCCACCTGACCGGTACCCACACCGGCGGGCCCCTGTTCGGGGCCGAGGCCACCGGTGGCCGGGTCGCGGTCGAGCAGTTCCACATCGTCCAGTGCGACGACCAGGCCCGCGGTATCCGGCACTGGGCCTACGTCGGCCTCGACCAGCTCCAGCGTCAGATCGCCGCGACGCCCGGGCGCTGAGGCCACCACCCTTCACATCCGGCGGCGACCCCGCCCGGGGCCGCCGCCGGGAGGAGCTCACCATGACCAAGCCCACCAGCGCCGACACCCTGTCATCCGTCTCCTCGACCGACGCCGCGACCGTCGACCGGCTGGTCCGGGAGCAGTTCGCCATCATCGAGACCGGAGATCTCCGCCTCGCCGACACCAACGTCACGCCGGACTTCGTCAACCACCGGGCGGGACACGAGCCGCTGGCCGCCCGCCGGCGCGGTCCGGAGGCCCTCAAGGCCACCGCGGTCTGGCTGCGCCGCGCCTTTGGCGAACCGCGCTTCGAGATCCACCACATCGAGGTGAGCGGCGACCGCGCGACGGCCTGGGTCACCATGCGTGGCACCCACGCGGGCCCGTTCGTCGTCCACGACTCGCCCGACGGYGCGGTCACCGAGGTCTTTCCCCCGACCGGACGCGCCTTCGCGGCCCGGCACGTGCACTGGTTCCGCGTCGTCGACGGGGCGATCGCCGAGCACGACGCAGTCCGCGACGACCTCGACCTGGCCAAGCAGCTCGGCTGGATACCGCCGCGACCGGCCTACATCGCGCGAATGATCCTTGCCCGCCGCCGGGAACGCTCCCGCGCCGCCACCGCCCGTCCCGACAACTCCTCACCCGGAAGATGATCATCATGCGCCTCATGGCCCGACAGTCCGCCATCCTCACCCTCGCCGCCCTCGCCGCCCTCGCCGTCGCGGCGGCCTCCGGCTGCCACGCCAGCGACGGGAACCACGACGGCGCGTCGACTGGGCCCCGGCCGACCGTTGCCGCGAGCCAGGTTCCCACCGGGGCCGCGGGCCAGGCCCAGGCGAGCCAGGTCCCGACCACCGGCCCGGCCGGGTCCGACGCGTCGTTCTGCGCCCTGGCCCGAGCCAAGGGGGCCGCGAACCTGAACGTGTTCGACGGCGAGTCGACCACCCCGGCCGAGGAGCGTCAGGTACTGACCAACATCGACGACCTGACCACCGCGGCTCCGGCCGTCATCCATCCCGACTTCGTCCGCTTCGACACGTTCGAACACGCGTTGTTCGCCGAGAACGGCACCCCCGATCCCGTCCTCGCGCAGGAAGCCGGGGGTGAGGGGCTGCGCGGCGCCCTGCAGAACATCAGCGACTACCTCGGCCAACGCTGCGGCATCCACGCATGAGCCCGCGGGAGCACGGGCGCGCGCCGACCGACCCGGCAGGGAGACGGCCATGAAGGTCGCGATCCTCGACGACTGGTTCGACACCCTCCGCACCCTCGACTGCTTCGGTCGGCTCGCGGGTCACGAGGTGACGATCTTCCATGACCATATCCAGGACGTCGACATCCTGGCCGGGCGCCTGCGCGACCACGAAGGGCTGGTGCTCATCCGGGAGCGGACCGAGATCCGGGCGCCGTTGCTTGCGCGGTTGCCCCGGCTACGGCTGATCAGCCAGCGCAGCGTCTTCCCGCACATCGACGTCGAAGCGTGCACCCGCGCGGGGATCGTGGTGTCCTCGAACCTGCACGCCGGCTCGCCGTCCTACGCGACGGCGGAACTGACCTGGGGGCTCGTCCTGGCCGCCGCGCGCCAGATCCCGCGGCAGATGGCATCCCTGCGGGCCGGAACCTGGCAGTCAGGCGTCGGGCACACGCTGCGGTCCAAGACCCTCGGGATCTACGGCTACGGCCGGATCGGCGCGGTGGTCGCCGGGTACGGCCGCGCCTTCGGCATGCACGTGCAGGTGTGGGGCCGGCCGGAGTCGCTGCGCCGCGCCGTGGCCGACGGGCACATGGCCGCCACGAGCAGGGCGGAGTTGTTCGGGACCTCCGACGTGCTGACGCTGCACATGCGCCTCGTGGCCGCCACCCGCGGGATCGTGACGGCCGCCGATCTCGCGCTGATGAAGCCGACGGCTCTGCTCGTGAACACGAGCCGCGCCGGCCTCGTCGAGCCGGGCGCGCTGGTGGCCGCGCTGCGCTCGGGCCGGCCGGGCGGGGCCGCCCTCGACGTCTTCGAGGAAGAGCCACTGCGGGACCCCGACGATCCACTCCTCACGATGCCGGGTGTCGTCTGCACGCCCCACATCGGCTACGTCACCCGGGACGAATGGGAGCTGCAGTTCGCCGACGTCTTCGACCAGATCAACGCCTACGCCGCCGGCACGCCGATCAACATCGTCAATCCCGAAGCCCTCCGGTCCGCCCGTCACGACGAGCGTGCTTAGACACCCGTGGACACGGTGTTCTTTCGCCGACGCCATGACACGAGGCCGATGATCTATATCACTCTATGCACCCAATTGGTAGCGATGGCATTGGAGGGGTACGACACCCCCTGGCGGCCTGACCGCCGGTGCGCCTGTCCGCATCGAATCGGGGCCGGCGGGAGGGACTGGCTGCGTATGGGCAACGGCGCAACGACATCAGCCGCTCCGCGCACGGGTCAGGATGCTCGCCGGTTCGCCGTCGGGCTCGTCGGGTTCGCGGTGACCGTGACAGTCTGCGCACTGGTCTTGCCCGAAGGCGAGGCGTTGACGGCCGTCCGCGTGGCCAACGCCACGGCCGTCATCGTCAGTACCTGCGTCTGCGCCTGGGCGGCGAGCCGTCATCACGGGWTCGAGCGGTGGTGGCGCGCGCTCATGTGCGTGATGCTCCTGGTCGGCGCGGTGATGACCGTGCCGTACCTGTTTCTCGTGGCGAAACAGGGGCAGGCGATCCCCAAATACAACGCCACCGCCCTGCTCGTCTTTCTCCTGCCCGCCACCTCCGGGTTGGTCGGGCTGATGCTTTACCCGTCCGAGCCGTTCGACGTCACCATTCGGGGTCCGACCGGACGCCGTGACCGCTACTGGCTCCTGGTGATCGTCCTGGACAGCCTCATCGTGACCGGCGCGCTCGCGCTCCTGGCCTGGATCGTCATTCTCCAGGGCGTCGTCCGTCCTGGTATCCGGTCATCGACGGTGCTGTATTCCTTCGGGCTGGCGGCGGTCTCGCTGGTGCRGGTGCTCGCCGTGATTCTCGTCCTGGCATTCCGCCGGCTCCGGCACCCACGCGGCCTCGTCGTGCTCGGCCTCGGGCAGTTCGCGTGCGTCTTCTCGCTGTTGGTCCAGCTCGACGTCCAGGTCCGCGGGGCGACGGACTACACGCACCTGTTCGATCTCGGCTACGTCGTGGGGCCGCCGATGATCGCGTTGGCCACCCTGTTGCCGACAACGGCATCGGCATCGGCCCTCGGACCGGGGGACGCCGACCGGCCCGAGGCGCACGCCCGTAGTCCACGGCGCCGCTGGTGGCAGGCCGCGTTGCCCTACCTGCCGCTCGTGGCCGCCGGCGGGTTCGCCCTGGCCACGATCACGCAGCAACGCGGGCTGACCGTGGAGATGTGGGGACTGCTCGCGCTGCTGCTGCTCACCCTTGCTCGCCAGGTGGTCACCCTGGCGGACAACCTCCGGCTGGTCGACCGGGTCGAGGAGGACCAGATCGCCCTGCGTCACCTGGCCTTCCACGACCCGCTGACCGGGCTGGCCAACCGTGCGCTGTTCACCGACCGGCTCGCGCACGCCCTGAACCGGCGGACCCGGGCTCCCGGCCGCCTCGCCGTGCTCTTCTGCGACCTCGACGGCTTCAAGCACGTGAACGACACTCTCGGGCACGCCGCGGGCGACGAGCTGTTGCGGCTGACGGCCCGCCGGCTGCGCGCCGCCGTGCGCGCCGCCGACACCGTCGCCCGCTTCGGCGGCGACGAGTTCGCGATCCTGCTGGAGGCCGACGACCCGGCAGAGGCCGCACGGCGGCTCACCGACGCTGTCAGGGAGCCGTTCCTGCTCGCCGACACCTACTACGTCGTGCGGGCCAGCACGGGAATGGCCGTGGTCGACACCGCCGCCGGGCCGGTCACCGCCGAGACACTGCTGCATCACGCCGACCTGGYGATGTACACGGCCAAGGCCAAGGGCGACGGGGGCCTGACCCTGTACACCCCACGACTCGCCTCGCCGGACACCCTGTCTGCGCTGCACGCGGCACTGGGGGCGGCCATCCGCGGCGACCCATCCGGCGGACGCCTCGAGGTGGACTACCGGCCGATCGTCGACCTCATCGACCGGACCTCGGTGGCACACGAGGCCCGGCTGACCTGGCGTCATCCCACCCTCGGCACGGTGCCAGCCGACCGGATGCTGACCGCCGCCGCCTCCGCCGGCCTCGCGCCCGCCCTCGACGATCTGCTGCTCCAGACGGCCTGCGCTCACGCCGCCGACCACCACGACGCGGCGGGCGGACCACTGCCTGTCCACATCCCGCTGTCCACGGCCCAGCTGACCGGCCGGGACATCACCCAGCAGATCCTCGCCACGGTGGACACCACCGGAATACGGCCGCAGACGCTGGTGCTCGAGCTCGTGGGCACCTCCCAGGCGCCCGATCTGCATGCCACGGCGCGCGCTCTAGCGCGCCTGCACGACCTCGGAGTGCGAATCTCGCTGGCCAGGGTGGGCAGCACCGACACCGCGCCGGACGCGCTGCGCATCCTTCCTGTCGACATGATCGTCCTGCACGAGTCGCTCACCGGGAGGCGGCACGAGCCGGCCACGGCCGCGCTCTCGCACGCCTACCTGACCGCCGCGCTCCGACTCGGGCTGACCGTGATCGCCGACGGTGTCGCCGACGAGTCCACCGCGGCCCGCGTCCAGGACATCGGCTGCCACCAGGCGACCGGCCGGCTCTTCGGCGACTGGAACCCCGAGCGGTCCGGCGACCTGGCCACGATCCGCCCCGTCGTCAGCAACCGATCGAGCGGCTCTAGCACGCCCCAGTCGCTCTAAACCCTGGAGGTATATACGCGAGGTATACGCTCAGGTTATATTGCTCGCATGAGCGTCCCCTTGACCCTCCTCGGCCTCCTCGAACGCGAACCCAGCCACGGCTACGACCTCAAGCGCGACTACGACACCTTCTTCAACCGCGGCAAACCCCTGCCATTCGGGCAGGTCTACGCCACGCTCGGCCGCCTCGCGCGGGACGGCAAGATCGTGATCGGCGACGTCGAGCCGGGCGTCGGGCCCGACCGGAAGCGCTACGTCATCACCGACCTCGGCGCGACCGAGGTCGACACCTGGCTGACCGAGCCGGTGGAGCCGGAGCCCAACCTGCAGACGGTGCTGTTCAGCAAGGTCGTGCTGGCGCTGATGCTGGGCCGTCCCGCCGAGGAGTACCTCGACACGCAGCGCGCCGCACACCTGCGGCGGATGCAGGAGCTCACCACGGTCAAGCGCGGCGGCGACCTCGTCGACGCCCTGCTGGCCGACCACGGACTGTTCCACCTCGAAGCCGACCTGCACTGGATCGACACGACCGTCGTCCGGCTGGACGCCCTGCGTACCGCGGTGACGGCATGACGGCCGGTGGGGGCGCCACGGCCATCGAGGCCCGCGACGTCGTCCTGTCGTTCGGTGAGACCCCGGCGCTGCGCGGAGCGAGCCTCGCCGTGGACGAGGGGGAGATCGTCGCCATCATGGGCCCGAGCGGCTCCGGCAAATCCACGCTGCTGCACTGCCTCGCCGGGATCCTCGTCCCGAGCGGCGGCGAGATCCGCTTCGAGGGCGGCCGGGTCGACCAGCTGGGCGAGAACGAGCGCAGCGTCCTTCGCCGGGACCGGTTCGGGTTCGTCTTCCAGTTCGGTCAGCTCGTGCCGGAGCTGACCGCCCAGGAGAACGTCGCGCTGCCGCTGCTTCTCGGCGGCGTCCGGCGGGGCGCCGCGATGGCCACGGCGCTGCCCTGGTTCGAGCGCCTCGGGCTGGCCGGGCTTGAACGGCGCCGGTCAGGTGAGCTCTCCGGCGGTCAGGCCCAGCGGGTGGCGCTCGCTCGCGGCCTCGTCGCCCGGCCCAGAGTCCTGTTCGCCGACGAGCCGACCGGAGCGCTCGACTCCATCACCGGCGAGCAGGTGATGAACCTGCTCGTCGACTCGGCCCACGAGCAGCACACCACCGTCGTGCTCGTCACCCACGAGGCCCGGGTCGCCGCGTACGCCGACCGGCAGGTCATCGTGCGCGACGGCAGGGTGAACGCGCTGGTGAGCTCATGATCCGGTTCGCGGTGCGGCTGTCGGTGGCCGGCGGGCGGGAGGCGCTCGTCCGGCTGGTCATCATCGCGGGCGCGGTGGCGCTCGGCGTCGCCATGCTGCTCGCGCCGGTCGCGGGCCTGAACGCGGTGGGCGCGCAGAACCAGCGGTACGCCTGGCTCAACACCGCTGTCGGCCCGGCCGCCCGCGGCGGCGACGGGATGCTGTGGCTGATCCGGGGCGACTACTACCACGGTCGCACGATCGGTCGGGTCGAGGTCGCCGCGCTGGGAGCGGACGCGCCGGTACCGCCGGGCATCCCCCGGCTGCCGGGCCCCGGTGAGTACTACGTCTCCCCCGCGCTGGACGAACTGCTACGGGCCACGCCCGCGGCGGAACTCGCCGACCGCTTCCCCGGCCACGGGGTCGGCACCATCGGCGGGTCGGCGCTGCCCTCCCCCGACTCGCTGCTCATCGTCCTCGGCCGCCCACCCGCGGACCTCAGGGCGCTGGGGGCCACCCGGGTCACGCAGATCATGACCACCACGCCGAGCGCGTGCCGTGACTGTTACATCGGGTTCAACGCCGACATCATGGCGGTCACCCTCTCCGTCGTCGCCGTGTCGCTGCTGTTCCCGGTGCTCATCTTCATCGGCACCGCGACGCGGCTGGCCGCGGCCCGCCGCGAGCAGCGCTTCGCGGCGATGCGGCTGGTGGGCGCGACGCCGCGGCAGATCTCGTTGCTGTCGGCGGTGGAGTCGACGCTCGCGGCCGCCGTCGGCACCGCCGTCGGGTTCGGCCTGTTCCTGGCGCTCCGGCCGGGACTGGCCGGGTTACCGTTCACCGGCGAGCGGTTCTTCCCCGCGGACCTGTCGCTCACAGCCCTGGACGTGCTGCTGGTCGCGCTCGGCGTCCCGGCCAGTGCCGTCGTGGCGGCCGGGCTGGCGCTACGCCGGGTCCGGATCTCGCCGCTCGGCGTGACGAGGCGGATCACGCCCCGCCCGCCGCGTGCCCGGCGGGTGTTTCCGCTCGCCGCCGGGCTCGCGGAGCTGGCCTTCTTCATCGGTCGGCGGCCCGACGCGACGAGCGGCCAGCTCATGGCGTACTTCACCGGCTTCGTGCTGATCCTGATCGGGCTGCTGCTGGCCGGGCCGTGGCTCACGATGCTGGCCGCCCGCCTGCTGGCCGGCCGGGCGAGCCGCCCGGCCGCCCTCATCGCGGGCCGGCGCCTCGCCGACGACCCGCGGGCCGGCTTCCGGTCGGTCAGCGGCCTGATCGTCGCGCTGTTCGTGACCAGTGCGGCGACCGGGGCCATCACGACGTTCGTCGCCAACCGCGGCGCGCCCCGCACCGACTCCGTGGCGACGACGAGCGTTCGTAAGATCTTCTGGCCCGAGGATGGTCCGGCGCCGACGACGGCCCAGGTCCCGGCCGGGCTCGGGGCGATCCCCGGCGTCCGCAATGTAACGCTGGTCCACCGGGACACCGACCCGAAGAAGTGGCAACCAGTGATCACGTGTGCCGAGCTGGACCGTCTGGCGGTCTATGGCTACTGCCCGCCCGGCGCCAGGGTCGCCACCGTCGCCCCCGGCCTCGTCGGCTCGGCCAGCGGGGGAGTCGACGCCATCGAGGCGGTCGACGTCACACCCGCCGAGGTCACGCGGATGCCCATCCTTTCCGTGGTCGTCGACACCACCGACCAGGCGGCGTTCGAGCGCGCCAGGACCATGCTGGAGAACGCGTTCCCCCAGGGACAGCTGCCGGCCAGCGAGGGCGAGTGGGAGGCCGACGGCGCGCGGCCGCTGGTGCGGTTCCAGCAGCTGGCCAACGTGGTGATCCTGTGCAGCCTGCCGATCGCGGGCTGCGGCCTGGCGGTCAGCGTGGCCGGCGGGCTCAGTGACCGCAGGCGACCGTTCAGCCTGCTGCGGCTGACCGGGGTGCAGCTCGCGACGCTGCGCCGGGTGGTCGCGATCGAGAGCGTGGTACCGCTGCTGGTCACCGCCGCCGTGGCGATCGGCATGGGATTCCTGGCCGCGCAGCTGTTCCTGCGCGCGCAGCTCGACTACACGCTGGTTGCGCCGGGCTGGGTGTACTACGCCGTCGTCGCCGGTGGGCTCGCGCTCTCGCTGGCGGTCATCGCCTCGACGCTGCCACTGCTGCGGCGGATCACCGGCCCGGAGGCGGCACGCAACGACTAGCCGGACAGGTCTGGGCCGGTTGCCCGCTCTGATGGCCACCCGACGGACCGGGTGGCCATCATGGTGCCCGTGGCGGACGGTGTGACGGCGGCGGTGGAGTCGAAGTGACCAGCGAGCAGGTCGGCCGCTGGCTGGCGGTCGCCGGCACGATCGCCCGGATGGTGCCTGCGGGCACGGTTCGGGTCCTCGTCGACGGCTCCGCGGTCGGGGCCATGCCCGCCGTGCTCGCGGACCGGCTGGCGGACCGGCTGCGGGCGGGCGGTCGCCCCTGCCGCCGGCTCGTGGGCGCGGCGGCGGGCGGTGGCACGGCGGGCGGCGAGGACGCCGCCGACCTGGTGGTGCTCGCGGACGGTCCGAGTTGGCGCGCCGAGCCGGCCGGCGGCCAGTGGGATGTCGTCGTCTGGTTGCGATCCCGCTCGGCGCGGCACGACGACCGCGACGACGGGCGCCGCCCGGACGTCGTCGTCGACGTGGACGACCCGGCGTGGCCGGTGATCAGGCGCGTCGCCTCCCGGCTGGCCGGCGACGGGAGCTGGCATGTCAGCGAGAGCCAGGCGTTCTTCGGCGTCCGCGCGGCCACGTGGGACACGAGGTTCGGGGACGACCTGCCCGCGTACGCCGCCGCCGTCGGCGAGATCGGGCTGCGCCCCGGCGCGGTCGCGCTCGACGCCGGTTGCGGGACCGGGCGTGCCCTGACCGCGCTGCGCGACGCGGTCGGACCGGCCGGCACGGTGATCGGCCTGGACCTGACCTCGGAGATGCTCGCCGCCGCGCGGCACAGAGGCCGTGACGCCCATGCCGCGCTGGTGCTCGCCGATGCCCGCCGCCTGCCCATCCCCACCGGCGCCGTCGACGCGGTCCTCGCCGCCGGCCTCGTGCACCATCTGCCGGACATGTCCGGCGGCCTCGCCGAGCTCGCGCGGGTCAGCCGCTCCGGCGGACGGCTCGCGATCTTCCACCCCTCGGGCCGCGCCGCCCTGGCGGCCCGCCACGGCCGCGCCCTGCGCCCCGACGAGCCGCTCGCCGTCACCCGCCTCGAGCCACGGCTTGCCGCCACCGGCTGGCGCCTGGACAGCTATGACGACCCGCCGCACCGCTTCCTCGTCCTGGCCACCCGCGAGTAGGACAGGTCATCGCGAGCGGCGACGACGCCGAATGCCTGCCCGGATTCCTCAGGCGGGTTCCGCGGACCACCCACCGGCACGGGCGAGCGCGGGCGGGCCGGGACGAGAATGGGGCGGTGAGCGTTGACGAGCGGGCGCAGGTCCGTCTCGAGCGGACGGCGGCCGAGGCGACGTTGCCGTTGCGGCAGCGGGTGCTGCGGCCGCACCAGACGGTTCACGACGTGGCGTTCCCCGGTGACGACGAGGCGGACAGCGCCCATGTCGTCGCCGTCCTGGCGGACGGGACCGTCGTCGGGGCCGTGTCGGTGCTGCGGGAGCCGGCGCCATGGGGCGCGGCCGGCTGGCGGCTGCGGGGCATGGCGACCGACGAGGCGATGCGCGGCCGCGGGATCGGGGCCCGGCTGCTCGCGGCCGTGCTCGACCACGTCCGTGACCACGGTGGCGGGTTGCTGTGGTGCAACGCCCGCGTGCGCGCCGTCCCCTTCTACGAACGGGGAGGGCTGCGCACGCGGGGTGAGGTGCGGGAGGAGCCGGGCATCGGCCCGCATGTCGTCATGTGGCGGGACGTCTGACCTCCCCCAGCGCGGTGCGCATGGTCGCGCGGGCGGCGAACCGGCCGGAGCCCAGGGTGAGCAGCACGACGACGGAGGCGACCAGCGGCGCGATCCACAGCTGGGCGTCCGGGACGACGCCCTCGTCGCGGGCGACCGAGAAGGGGATCACGGTCGCCAGCGAGCCCAGGGCACCGAACACCAGGCCCACGACGGCGACGACGCCGGCCTCCGCCATCACGGACCGCCTGACCTGCGTCGGGGTCGCGCCCATGAGCCACAGCCGGCGCAGCTCGGCCCAGCGGTCGGCGACGCAGGCGGCGAACGCGTTGACGACCATGATGGCCGCGAACAGGGACGCCATCCCGACGACGACGTTGTTCAGCAGGTTGATGGTGTCGGAGTCCTCGGTTCCACCGGGCAGGGTGCGGGTGTCGATGCTCACCAGCATGAGCGTCCCGATCGCCGCCGACGTCAGCACGATCACCGGGGCGAGCACGGCCGCGAGCCGGTGTGCCCGCCGCCGGGCGTTGTACGCCGCGAGGTAACCGGCGCCCTGGCCGCCGAGGCCCGTGATCAGCCCCGCGAGCGGGGCCGCCAGCCAGCGCAGCAGCAGCGGCGCGAGCAGCGCGAGGCCGAGGCCGACCAGGATGGAGCAGCTCCCGCTCGTCTGCATCGCCGCGTACGGGTCGTCGGAGTTCGCCGTCACGGTGATCGTGACGACGCCGCCGCCGACGCCGTAGGCGATCAGCACCAGCGCCGCCACCACCCGGTACCAGCGCATCCGGCCTGTCTCCGCGTCGCTGTCGCGCAGCGTCACGCCGGCGGGCGCGCGGGTCGACCGCCGGGCCGCGACGGCCGCGGCCGCGACGCTGGTGAGCACGACCAGACCGGCGGCGGCGCCGAGGGACGCGGGGCCGGCCGCGTACTCCACCGAGGCGGAGACCGAATGGCCCCGCAGGAGGTCGAGCAGCAGCCAGCCGGTGCCGGCGGCGAGCACGGCGCCGGCGAGCGCGCCGAGGACGGCGACGGCCAGTGCCTCCCGGCGGATCAGCCGGCGGGCCTGGCGCGGGGTCGCGCCGAGGACACGCAGCAGCCCGATCTCGCCGGCCCGGCGCGCCGCGGTGAGGCCGACCGTCGAGGCGACCGAGAAGAGCACGATCAGGCTGCCCCAGCCGCCGACGACAGCCCCCATGATGATCAGGGTCTCCCGGTCGGCGTCCCGGTCCGGGGCGGCGGGGCCGAGGGCGAGCGCGGTCTCGACCAGGGTGGCGAACGAGCCGATCAGCGTGGTGCCGAGCAGGACCGCGAGGAAGGTGGCGACCTGCGCGGTCATCCGGTGGCGCAGCGACCGGAGCGCGAGGCCTGTCATCCCGCTCATCGCCGCACCGCCCGCTCGTCGAGGTGGGCGGCCCGGTCGTCGAGGTGGGCGGCGCGGGCGGCGACGGCGTCCGCCGTGGGCGCCTCGATCCGCCCGGCGACTCGGCCGTCGGCGAGGAACACCACCGCGTCGGCGTAGGCCGCGGCGACCGGGTCATGGGTGACCATGACGACGGTCTGGCCGAGCTCGTCGACGCAGGCGCGCAGCAGCGCGAGCACGTCCCGGGCGGTCGCCGAGTCGAGCGCGCCGGTCGGCTCGTCGGCGAGGACGACCGCCGGGTCGGTGACCAGCGCGCGGGCGATCGCGACCCGCTGCCGCTGGCCGCCGGACAGCCTTCCGGGCAAGTGATGGGCGCGGTCCGCGAGGCCGACCAGGTCGAGCAGGCCGCGCACCCGGGCCCGGTCGGGCCGCCGCCCGGCGAGCCGCGGCGGCAGGCCGACGTTCTGCTCGGCGGTCAGGTAGGGCATCAGCTGGAAGTCCTGGAAGACGAAGCCGATGCGCTCCCTGCGCAGCCGGGAGCGGCGGTCCTCGTCCCAGTCGGTGACGTCCGTGCCGGCCACCAGCACCCGGCCGCCGCTCGGCCGGTCGATCCCGGCGGCGCAGGACAGGAAGGTGGACTTGCCGGAGCCGGAGGGGCCCATCACGGCGGTGAAGGTGCCGCGGGGGAAGCCGAGGTCGACGCCGTCGAGGGCGTACACGGCTCCGGTGCCCGCGCCGAAGGTCCGGGTCAGGCCCTGTGCCTCCAGCGCGAAGGGGACTGGCGGGGCTGTCATGAGCTCGCTCCAGGTGAGTGGGCCGTTCGCGACGGGTAGCGACACTCACGCTAGAAACGGGCCGGTTCACGCACGAGGGGCCTGAACCGCCACCGGGGGTGGAGCTAGCCCCACCGTTCACGAGAAATGGTGGGCGCCATCGGCGGGCGGTCACCGGTGTGGGCCCGCGAGCACTCCGGTGGAGGCCACCGAGAGCCCCGCGTCGGCGAGGGTCGACCGCGCCGGCCGTCCACGTCGCGCGGGGTCGGCCGGCCCGAGCAGGCGGGATGAGCCGGGCGGGCACTCACCTAATGAATCCGGTCGATTGCGGTATGCTGTCGCAGGGATACAGATGATGTCCGAACTCGGGGGCGTCACCGACGCCACGGGCTTGCCGTCGCGTGCGACCGGGGTGGGTCGGGTGCGCCGGCTGGTGCGGTACGCCATAGTGGCCTCCGCCCTGCTCCTCGGGCTGGACGTCGCCTTCGCGGCGCTGCTGGACCTGGACTCCGCCCGCGCCGCCACGCTGTTCGTCGCCGCCGTCGCCCAGCTTGCCGCCGCGGTCGCCTGCTTCTGGTCCGCCCGCCGGGTACACGGCACGGAGCGCCGCTGGCGAGTGCTCATCGCGATCACCGCCACCGGCGTGATGATGGGGACCCTGTCGGTGGCGCCGGCGTTCCTGGCCGGCCACATGCCCCACCAGGGCGGCATGTCCGCCGGCTACGCCGCCTTTCTCGTCCTCTACGGCCTCGCTCTGGCCGGTCTGCTGTCCCTGCCGACCGATCCGCTCGAGGGCAACCGCGCGAGTCAGGGCCGATGGCGGCCCGGTGCCTACCGCTGGTACACCATCACTCTGCTGGACTGCGTGCTGATCGTCGGCTCGCTGGTCCTGGCGCAGTGGACGATGACGCTCGCCGCGCGCGTCCGGGCTCCTAACACCGAGGCGTTCGAGCTCGCTCTGATCCACCAGGTGGCCGGCCTGGTCCTGGCCGCCGCGGTCGTGTTGATCGCTTGCTTTCGCCGGCCGCGCGCCCCCGCGACGCTGGCCCTGGTCGGCGCCGGCCTGGTGACCTACGCGCTCACGACCAATCTCCTGCCGTACATCGCGGCGGTGCGTGGATTGTACCAGCCAAAGTGGGAACTGATCGGATTCGCCCTCGCCTTCTTGCTGATCTTTCTGGCCGCGCTGATCCCGGTTCCGCGCCCCGCACAGTCGGACGGGCCGGCGCCGCCCGGCCCACGGGCGATGTGGGCGCATGCCGTTCTGCCCTATGTCGTGCTCGCCGCCGCGGGCCTCCTCATAGTCCTGAAGCTCGTCGACGGTGCCCGACTCGACCCCTTCGAGACCTACGGCATGATCGCGCTGCTGGTGGTGGCCCTGGTCCGGCAGATGGTCACCGTCGCCGAGAACACCCACCTGCTCGCCGAAACCCGGGAGCAGAAGCAGCAACTGCATCACCAGGCGTTCCACGATCCCCTGACCGGCCTGGCGAACCGGGCGCTGTTCACGCGACGGCTGCAGCGGGCCCTGACAGCGGCCACCGACGGTGGCGCCACCAGGGCCACCGACGGCCACGACGGCGGCATGCGGATGTCCGTCCTGTTCCTGGACCTCGACGGCTTCAAGCGGGTGAACGACACGTTCGGCCATGCGGTCGGCGACGAACTGCTCCAGATCGTCGCCGACCGGTTGCGGGCCGAGACCCGGGCGGCCGACACCGCCGCCCGGCTCGGCGGCGACGAGTTCGCCCTCGTCCTCGACGGAGGCGACCCCGGCGACTCCCTCCGCGTCGGCGAACGACTCGCGGTCGCCGTTCAGGCACCGTGCCTGCTGGCCGGACGGCCCTACACCCCTCGCGCCAGCCTGGGCATGGTCATCCTCGATGGCGCCGCCACCCGGCCC
The DNA here is from genome assembly GCF_001983105.1 of Pseudofrankia asymbiotica. Lineage (GTDB taxonomy): Bacteria > Actinomycetota > Actinomycetes > Frankiales > Frankiaceae > Pseudofrankia > Pseudofrankia asymbiotica. The sequence goes on from NZ_MOMC01000050.1 coordinate 95,093, forward strand.
GCCACCCCCGACGTCCTGCTCCATCAGGCCGATCTCGCTATGTACGCGGCAAAACGACGACAAACGGGCACTCTCGTCGTCTACCACCCAGCTCTCGCCTTCTCGTGATCTACGCGGTGGCGCTGGCCGACCTGCTCTCGTTGCCCCCAGAGCCCAGCCGCTTGTCCACACTCAACGGTCACCACGACAACGCCGCACGTGAAGGGTGATCATCTCTGGTCAGCCCGGCTGGCCGCCTGGTGATGGGCCGCCGGGCATGCCGGCCGACTGGCCGCTGCCGGGGCTGGTCGTGGTGTCGACGCCGACGGCGAGCGAGACGGTGTAGCCGGTGGTGACGGCGCCGGTGACCGTGGCGAGCTGGTGGGCGCCGCCGTCGTCCCCGAAGACGCCGTCGCTGGTGAGACCGACCCTCGCGAGGTTGGTCACGGACGCCTCGTAGCCCGCCTGCGCGTAGACCTGGTCGCAGATGTCCTTGGGGAGCGCGACCTGGGAGGTGGCGATGGCCTTGGTGGCGTCGGTGATGCTGGCCTGGTCGGGGTAGGCCTCGAAGTGGACGTGCGGCCACCGCCCGCTGTAGCAGGCGGGGAAGATGCTGGTGAAACGCACCTTGCCGGACGCGTCGGCGATCTGGACGCCGCGCAGGTAGTTCTGGTCGGTCACGCCCTTCGAGTACATGGAGTAGCGCCCTTCCCGGTCGCAGTGCCACACGTAGACGGCCACGCCCGTGAACGCGCCACCGCCACCGGCGAGATCGGCGATCGTCAGCTCCACTGTCATGGGGACACCCCCGGCGGTGCCCGACGCCGTCCCGAAGCTGGACCGGATGTCGCCGCGCACGACGCCGCTCTGCTGGAGCACGTCCGGACCGTTCGAGCCGTCGCCGGGGTACGGGCCCGCCGTCTCCTGCGGGATCTCCCCGGACGCGGCGCTCGTTGACGTGGACGCGGTCGAACCGGCTGTCGCGGAGCCGTGCGACGCGCCCGTCGACGTGGCGGAACCGGAGCCGGACCCACACGCGGCCAGGCCCGCCGTCGCCGCGCCGAGCCCCACCAGGCTCAGGAGCCGCCGGCGGCTCAGCAGGGTGCCGATGTCGAACGCGAGTCCCTGATCGACGACGTCCCGCGGCGGCCGGGCGAGCGGGCGTCCCTCGTAGGACGGGATCCCGTCGGGCCGCTGGTTCTTCGCCACGCGCGTCTCCTCTGCCGATCGGATGGTTCCGCGCTTCACAGCGTGACGAAGGGATCTTTGGTCCCGCTATGCGTCTGCTGTGAGATTGCTGTGTAATCCGGCCCACCCCGACCGGATCCTATTCATCCCTTCCATATCATCCGCCCGGTCCGGTGGTCTCGCCCGGAGCCTGGCCGGTATTCAGAATTCCACCGGAAATCCCACTCGACGCGAGCCGGGACGTCAGCCCCGAGCCCGGCGGCGTGTCGATACCGAAACCGCCGGCCGGCGCGAGTTCGGATCTGCGACGGCACGCGACGGAACGTCCTCGGAGAGGACTTCGCGCCCGCCCGCTTCTCGGGTGAACCACAGCCTGGCCCGCGATATCCGACGTCGGTACCGCCATGGTCCGATGCCGGGACACGTACGAGAAAGGGAGTTCGAAGCCGCGAATTCGGAAACTTGGACTCGCCGCGGTGACGGTCGCCGACGAAGCAGGCGCCGCCGGCGGGGTCACTCGGCCCGACCACCCCGCCGCGGCGCGCACCGCGCCTGAGAGCCTCTCCCCGTCGCGCCGCCAGCCCACACCGCGCCTGCGGTCATCCCGTATGGCCGCCGCCGTGCTCGGCCCAGAAGGACCGCCAGGTCGGTTCGCCGTACGGCACGGTACCCACCCCGTCATGATGCCTCGGCCAGTCGGCGGCCCGTTGCCGCAGCGGGCGCTCCGCCGTCTCGATCCCGAACCACAGCTCGTGCCCGCGCGAGACGAACCTCCACGCGCCGTCGACGCGCCGGTACCGGTCCCGGTAGAGGATCGCCTGCTCCACGAAGCGGCCCGGGTCCGGGCCGTCCCTGGTCTCGATGTAGCCCCGGCAGTACACGAGGCCGCGCGCCTCGTCCGCGCCGCCGCCCCCGCCGCCCCCGTCGGCGCCGCCCCCGTCCGCGTCGCCGTCGCCGTCGCCATCGCCATCGCCATCGAAGTCGATGATGTGGTTGCCGACGAACAGGACCGTGACGCCCACCTCGCTCATGGACCGGCGGAACAACCTCCTCATCGCCGGGACGGAGGCCGGCACCCACAGCTCGGCGACGGCGTCGATGTCCCGGCTGTCCAGTCCCCAGGCATACCGGTACGCGAGCTGGCGGATCTCGTCACGGTCGGCCACCCGCCGGAGGCGTCGCAGCTCGACCGCGAGGTCATCGGCGCTCACAATCGCATCCCCTTCGGGCGGGTCGGGTGGCCACCACGGCGGGTGGCCCGCCGGGGCGGGACGGCCGTCACCGCTGGTCGCCGCGGGCGGCCGCCTCGAGGGCCGGGGCGACGGCGGCGACGCTGACCGTGTCGCCGTTGGGCACGGCGCCGTCCGGCTGGCGCAGCAGCCACGCGACGACGGCGCCCACGGACTCGGGGGTCCGGCCGTGCTCGGCGACCCAGCGCAGGTCGGGGCGGGCGAGGACCCGTTCCGTGGCGACCGGCCCGGGCTCGACGTTGAAGCAACGGATGCCTCGCTCACCCAGCTCGGCGGCGATCGCGCCGGCCATCCGGTGAAAACCGCCCTTGCTGCACCCATAGCTGACCGCCCAGCCGCCAGTGGTGCCCGGGCCGCCGCGCGGATCGGCCGTGCCGGCGCCCGACGTGATGCCGACGACCGTGCCGCCGCCCGCGTCGACCATCGCCCGGACCGCCCGCTGGGTGAGCAGCAGTTGCGCGGTGAGGTTGGCGTAGATCCGGCGTTCGATCTCGGCCCGGCTCACGTCGAGGAATCCGGCGTCGCCTCCCGGCCCGACATAGATGGCGTTGTTGACGAGCACGTCGAGCCGGCCGAAGGCGTCGAGCGCCTCCTCCACGGCCGGGACCAGCCGGTCGGCGTCGAGCAGGTCGAGGGGCACGGGCACGACCCGGGCGCCGAGGGCCGTCGCCTCGGCCGTGGTCGACTCCAGGCTGCCCGGCAGGCCGTACGGCCCGTCGCCCTCGCGGACGGTACGCGCGGTGACCGCCACGTCGTAGCCGTCGGCCGCGAGGGCGAGCGCGACGGCCCGGCCGATGCCACGGCTGGCCCCGGTGACCAGCGCCGTCGGCCACCGGCCCGGCTCCGTACCCGGGCCCGGCTGGTCAACCACGGTTTCGGCGGGCCCGGCTGACTCGGCGGGCCCGGCTGACTCGGGGGCCGTCATGCTTCGGGAAGCTCGGGCGCCCAGGAGACGCCGTTGATGTGGCTTCCCCCGTCGACGAAGAGCGTGTTGCCGGTGAGGTAGCGGGCGTCCTCGCTGGCGAGGAACACGGCGACGCCACCGATGTCGGCCTCGGGGTCGCCGAGCCTCCCCATCGGGTTCATGGCCGCGGCGCCGGCGAGCAGCGCCGGGTCCTGCCGGGCCAGCCGCTCGAAGGCGGCCGACCGCGCCGCCGGGCAGATGACGTTCGCGACCACCCCGTACGGCGCCCATTCCCGGGCGGCCGTACGGGTCAGGGTGCGCAGCGCCTCCTTGGCGGCGTTGTAGTCGAGCGAGCCGACGTGCGCGTTCACGCCGTTGAGCGAGCAGATGTTCACGACCCGGCCCCAGCCCTGCGCCTTCATCAGCGGGAAGACCGCCTGCATGGCCCAGAACGGCCCGTAGAAGCCGACCCGCAGGGCGTGGTCGAGCTGGGCGTCGGTCTTGAGCTCGGCCCGGGCCAGGCCGCCACCGCTCCACGCGTTGTTGACCAGGACGTCGACCGTGCCGAACTCGTCCTTCGCCGCGGTCACGGCGGCGATCACCTGTGCCCGGTCGCTGACGTCGGTGAGCACGAACCGGACGTCGCCGCCGACGTCGGACACCAGCTCGGCCGCCGTCGCTTTGCCCAACGGCTCGTCGTACTCGGCGATGACGACCTTGGCTCCCTCGCGCAGGAAACAGCGGGCGATGCCGCGCCCGATCCCCTCCCCCGCCCCGGTGACGATCGCCACCCGTCCCGCCAACCGACCCGTCGGACCCGTCACCAGTGCTCCTTCGCCTGACGTCGCCCGCCCGGACGTAGCGCGGACGGGCGGACGGTACGGGGCGAGACCCGACAGGGTCAACCCTTTCCTGACGACCCGTCAGGTCTGGCTGGCCACCCGGCGGTGCCCGACCGACCGGCGGGACATATCCGGAACATGACGCGTATTGGTCCTTGCCCGGAGCAACGGTAGGGCGGAGGATCTCCCGCGTCGCGGACGTCGGCTCGGCCGAACCAGGCGAGGACCTTCGGGTGGCCGGTCCGTGGGCGGTGCGCGCGCCGGATACGGGATGATCGAGCCCGGTGGGACCCGACGGTTCGGAGGTCGCGGTGACCGGCCGCGGCGCCATCTTCGATTGACTTTCGGKACAGGGGCAGTCCGATGCTCTGGCGCTACACCAAGGCACTGCTGATCGTCCTGATGTCGGGCGGCCTGGTCGGGCCGGTCTTCCTGCTCGTGTACTACCTGAACGACGCCGAGACTCGTTCGCTGCTCACGTGGATGCTCGTCATCGGCCTGGCGATCAGCGTGCTCGACCTGGTGATCGCCGCGTTCATCACCCGCGCCGGCGGCGGCATGCAGGMCGCCATGCGGCTGGCCGGGATGGGTGCCGGCGGCGGCGTGGYGGTGAGCATCGGAGGCCTCGCACCGACCGTCGCCCTCGAGCGTGACGGTGTGCTGGCGCTCGCCCGGATCACCGGCATGACCGAGACTGGCATCAGCATCAACGATCATCCGACGGTTGGGATCCGCCTGCGAGTCGAGGGGCCGGGCTTCGCGTTCGACGCCCAGGAGCAGGTGATCGCCATGGTGACCCGGCTGGCGACCCTCAACGCCCGCAAGGTCGTCGTCCTCGTCGACCCCGCCACCCACGCCCTCGCCATCGACTGGGACCGCAGCGCGCTCGTCAACGGCGAGGTGGCCGCGCGCTTCACCTTCGCCGAGGACGACACCACCTATGACCTGACCGGGCAGGCCGGCCCCCTGCTGGAGATCCTGCGGATCCTCAAGGCCCATGGCGTCCCGTTCGACCAGCTGGTCGACGCCCGCTCGAACCCRGCCCTGCGCGACCAGCTACGCGCCGTCGTCCAGCAGGCCACCGCCACGCGGTCCACCGCGGCCCACGCCACCGCGCCCCAGGACGCGGCGAGCCACACGGCGGTCCCGGCTCCGGTCCCGGTCCCGGCCTCGGCCGGGGAGCCCGAGGCCGCGTCGACGCCGCTGACCAGGCCACGACGATCCGCCGTCGAGCGGATGGACGAGCTCGACGCGCTGCGCGCCGCGGGCGCCGTCACCGACGTCGAGTACGGGACCAAGCGCGACCAGATCATCGCCGAGATCTAGCCGACCACCCCGAGGATCCCGAGCCGTGCCCAGACGCGATGGCGAAAATCCGCCAGACGAGCCGGGCCGCCGATCGAATGATGGGCGCATGACCACCACCGAGGCCGCCACCGCCAAGGCCGCCACCGCCTACCGCCTCCGGCCGATCGATCCTCGCGACGCCGACCGGCTGCGCGCCGGTAACCCGAACGCGCCGGTGTACGCCGTCGACGCCCATCCGGGTTACCCATGCCGGCAGTGCCTGCGGGACGCGGACGTCGGCGAGGAGGTGATCCTCGTGTCACACGATCCGTTCACGGCCGACAGCCCGTACCGCTCGGCGAGCCCGATCTTCCTGCACCGCGCCCCCTGCGAGCCGCCGCCGGACCTCCGGACCCTTCCGGTGCAGCTCGTCGGCCGGGAACTGTCCGCCCGCGCCTTCGACGCGGACGCGATGATGATCGACGCTGCTGTGGTCGCCGGCACCGACCTCGCCGGGACGCTCGACCGCTTCTTCGACGTCGACGCGTGCGACCACGTCCACGTGCACAACGCGAGCCGTGGCTGCTGGGCCACCCGCGTCGACCGCGATCGTTGACCGCGAGGCCATCAGCCCTTCTGGACCGTGGACAACGCGGCCTTTGTCGCCGCCTGGCACGGAGCTCGCCACGGCTGGTCGTCGGCCCACGCCCAGACCGGGAATGCCGCGGCGCGGGCGGGTGGTTGGGCGCGGCGGCGACGCGGGCGAGCCGATCGACGGCGCCACGCTGCGCATCAGGCTCGCGGCCGCCCGCCGCCACGCCGACACGGCCGGCACCGCCGCCAGCTTGACCCTCGCCGACCACGGTCCGGGGCGCCTGGCGGATGTCACACGGGCCACGGCGCCCGATACGGCCGATACGTCGGCGTTTGTACCCAGCTTTGCCCGTTGCGCGGCGGTACGAGGGATTACCGGACGGCTGTCACGCGCGGCGGTCCGGCCGCGGCAGCCAGCCGGAAGCTCTCGGATGTCGCCGGTGAAGGCGGGTGGGATGGACGACCGGTTCGAGTCGGCGGTGCCTGCGGATCCCTGGTCGCTGGCGGACTCCGACGATGGCATGCCGCACGCCGTCGGTCTGTGGGACCACGACATCACCGGTGGCCGGCTGGTCTGGGACCGGCGTGCCCTCGAGCTGCACGGTATCGACCCGGATCATTTCGGCGCGACGATCGAGGAGTTCTACGACGCCATCTATCCCGCCGACCGGCCGATGGTCCGGGAGGCGGTGGACGCGGCGCACGAGGGGCGCGACACGTTCGTGGCCGAGTACCGGGTGCCGCGGCCGGACGGGTCGCTGGCGTGGATCCAGGGCCTGGGCCGGGCGGTGTCCGGCCGTGACGGGCGGGCCACCCGCACGATCGGCGTCTTCGTCGACGTGACCTGGCGCCGGTCGATGGTCGATCTGCTGCAACGCGCGGTCCTGCCGAGGACGCTGCCCGACCTGCCCGGCATGGACCTGGTGGCGCGCTACCGCTCGGCCGGCCGAGACACCGGCATCGGCGGCGACTGGTACGACGCCGTGGTTCTTCCCGACGGCGCGGTCTTCGTGACGATCGGCGACGTCGGCGGTCACGGCCTGCCCGCCGTCGCCACGATGGCGCAGCTGCGCCACTCCGCCCGCGCCTACGCGTTCGAGGGCCACACCCCGGCCGAGATCAACAGGCAGCTCGGCGCGAACCTCGCTCCCGACCCGGACGGGACGCTCGCCACGGCGGTGATCGCGCGGCTCACGCCGGACCTCGACCGGCTCACCTGGTCATGCGCCGGGCACCCGCCACCGCCGCTGCTTGACGACGGCGGCGCCGAGTACCTCGACGACGTGCACGGACCGACGCTCGGCGCCGGCCCCACGATCGACTATGGCGAGAGCGACCTGAGCCTGCCGCCCAGCGCCCGGCTCCTCTTCTACACCGACGGCCTGGTGGAGCGACGGGACATCTCGATCACCGACCGGCTGGACACCCTCGCCACGACCGCCGCCGCGGCCTGCGCCGACGCCTGTGACAGATCCGGGGCCACGGGCAGACCGGCGACCACGAGCGAGCCGGCGGTCACGAACGAGCCGGCGGTCACGAACGAGCCGGCGGCCACCATCAGCGGCGGCCCATGGAGCGGGCCGGACGGTCTGGCCGGCATCTGTGACCGCATCCTCGCCGACGTCGTCGGCATGACCGACCGCGAGGACGACCTGTGCCTCCTCGCCCTCGCGACCCGCTGACCCCTCGGCGCGGGCGGGCGGCGCTAGGAGTTGTGGGCGGCGCCTGCGAAAGCGGTCAGTTCACGCGGTATGTCGGGGCCGGCCGGGGTGTAGACGACTTCGCGGAAGCCGAAGCCGGCGAGGCGCGCGAGCCCGCGTCGGATGCGCTCGGGGTCGCCGACGAAGGTGCGGGTGTCGATGTGTTCGAGCAACGCGCGGTCGCGGTCGGGCAGGTGGGTGACGTGCCCTTCGAAGGTCAGCAGATGGCGTTCGCCGTCGGGGGCCAGCGCCTCGAGGGCGTCCCGCCAGGCCGAGCCGCCGGGTAGCGCGTCGACGGCCGCGGCGCCGCCCTGGGCGTAGGCGTTGTGCCAGTCGACGACGCGCCACGGTCCCACCGCCTCCAGGACCCGGTCGGAGCGGGGGTCCTCGCCTGGGTCGAGCACCGTGCCGGACATGATCGTCGCGGTGGGGAGGGTGGGGTGCGGCGCGCCGACGACGCCGTCGGCGATCTCGGTCGCGAGCCCGGCGCCCTTCGGGCCGAAGACGCTGAGCCAGATCGGCACGTCGAGCGGGCGGGGGCCGGCGAGGCCCGGCCCGTGCAGCATGCGGACCGGCTGGCCGTCCGCGACCGCGGTCCTGCCGGCCAGGAGCTGGCGCAGGGCCGTCACGTAGTCGGCGAGGGCGGCGAGCTTCATGGGGCGCTGGCCGGCGGCGATCCGGGAGGTGAAGCCGGTGCCGAAGCAGGCGCGGAACCGCCCGTCGGAGATCCGGGCGATCGCGGCGACGGCGGCGGCCATCGCCATCACCGACCGCTCCGCGGGGACCAGGACCGCGGTGCCCAGGCCGATGCGGGTGGTCCGCTCCGCGGCGAGCGCGAGATGGACGAACGGGTCCTCCCACAGTGGCGCGGAGTCGTAGATCCACACCCTGCGGTAGCCGAGCCGTTCGGCCAGCACCGCCAGGTCGGCGAAGTCCGGCCCCGGTGGCAGCCCGCAGGAGACTTCCAGGGACACCTCTGGATCAACCACGTCGACGCTCGTCTCCAGCGGATCGCCCATCTTCGACGGATCCGGCGGTGAGGTCCGAGACCCGGTCCTCGGCGAACGCGACGCGGGTCTTGGCGCGGTCGAACAGGACCTTCTCGTCGGCGATGACGGCGCCGACGAGGTCGGCGTGCTGCCGCGCGTCCCGCTGTTCGTCGGTGAACGCGGCCATGTCGTCGTACCAGATCTCCGTGATGACGTCGTATTCCGGTTCCACGGGCTCCCCGCCAAGGACGACGTTCCCGGCGGGGTGGAGGAAGTGCCGCTCGTAGCGTCTGGCACGCGTGGCGAGTTTCTCGACGAGCGGGACGTGGACGCTCTCGTAGTGCTCGATGAACTCGGCCAGGGAAAGCCCCGGCTTCCGCTTCAACAGCATGATCACCTTCAGCATGGAGCTCCTCTCTTCAGCTGGGTTGGTCCGTCGGTCGGCGACCCCATGGCGCGGCCGTCAACCGCCACTCGAATCGGTGCTGGCGGCCGTTGGAACGGTCGCCGCCCCGAGTGGGACGGCGCCGGCGGGCGGGCCGGCGACCGCGGTGGGTGGGACGGTGTCGGCAGAGGCGGGTGGGCCGGTGTCGGCAGGGGCGGTGGGGGTCGCGAGGGCGTGCAGTCCGGCGCGGATCCGGTCGAGCGACATGCCGCGGGCGGTGTGCAGGTAGTCGACGGCGTCGGCGCGCAGCGCGGTGTACAGGATGTGGGCGAGGTAGTCGGCGTCCTCGCCGGGGCGCGCGGCGGCGATCCGCCGGGTGAGCTCGGCGATCCAGTGCCGGCTGGCGGGGTTCGCGTAGAACACGTTCGGCCCGCTGTGTTCCAGCGCCCGGATGAGGGACCGGTTGGCCCAGACGAGGTCGAGCAGCCCGTCCAGGTAGGCGCGCAGTGCCTCGGCCGGCTCGCCACCGGGCCCGAGCGGCGGGGGCCCCTGCTCCTGCCGCAGCAACGCGGCGGCGCGGCGGGCCAGGACGGCCTCGATCAGCGAGCCCCGGTCGCTGAACCGGCGGAAGAGGGTGCCTTTCCCGACCCCCGCGGCCTCGGCGATCTCGTTCATCGACACCGTCTCGACGCCGGCCCGGTCGAACAGGTCAGCCGCCGCGGTCAGGATGGCCTCGCGGTTGCGGGCGGCATCCGCTCGCTCCGGTACGACCCTCACCAGCCTGCGCCTCCCACCCACCTCGGGCCCCCGCGCCAAGCGGACCGCCGGTCCACACCGTAGCACCGAAGCGGACCGCCGGTCCGGAGATCATCACTGGTCAAGCACGCGGTGGGACCTGACCGTCACGCATGCCCTGGGACCAGCATTCAGCTGTGGGAGGCACATCCCGCCAGACGATCTTAGCGCCTGGGGCCTTATCCGATCATTGCCTTGTTCCACAGCCGCAACGCTCGATGTCGGATGAGTCGCGGCTGGTCGGAGAATCCTCCAGGCCCGCGAGGGTATTGATCAGATCGGTCCCGGGAATGCCGGCCTCGAACCACCCGAGGGCCATGCCGGCCCAGTAGCCGCTCCATGATTCGAGCACGAACCGCAGCAATGCTGGGATGAGCGACGCGCCCGCCTCTGCGGTGATGACGGATACCGCCACCTCGTCCGGGGATCTTTCCAATAGCGGTAGCAACCAGAGGATGCGTTCTTGCGCCGGTCGGACGGGATTGTTAGGGCCCCAGGTGATCCACCCGCCTGTATGGTCGAGCCCGAGCGTCAGCCCCTGCGCGTTGATCAACGTTACTGGTTGATGGCCACCGTCGACTGGGCACGGTTCGTGCGCCACTGGATCATCGTGGCGCACGACGCCCGTTCTCGGGCTCGCGGGGCTCGAGACCGGCGAACTCCCAGGTCACGGTCCTCAGCACGAGGCAACAAATGTAGCCTTGACCACCCCCAGCCGCGCGTGTCCGCCACCGGCGCGGTGGCCGACTCGCACGCCGAGCCAGGCCAGAACCTCATGGGTGCCGTTCGCCCCGCCCCTGCCCCGGCCCCAGCGCCAGCGCCAGCGCCGACGCGACGCCGACCAGGCAGCCATCGTCGGCGGGTGCGGTCAGGATGTCGGTTGCTGACTCCATAGCTGCCGGTTCGAGTCGGTGCGGTGGTGCTGTGCTGTGCGAGGTCGTGGCCGTGTGTGGGAGGTAGCCGTCCTCATCGTGCCGCCGGTGCCATGCCGACCGGTTTCACGTGCGTAGAGAAATACCGATGCCGGCTTCTTGGTAAGCCTTCCCATCAAGCCTCTTGGTGTTTATCTTTTAGATAGCGACGGGCTGATTTATAAGGCCACACATCTAGGCTCAACTATCTGCCTGTCGGTTTGTGTGATTCCGCATTTCGGGCTAACATGAACGCATGTTCGAAACGGGTGGCGACGGTCCGGGCAATGGCGCTGCGCCGCTGTCCCAGAACYCCTCCACCGCGGACACCGACGCGGCTGTGGCGACCATCGCGGCACGCCCGGACCGGGTCTCGCGGCCGACGGGTCCCGGATGCGGCCGGTCGGGCGCGCGTACAGTCTCGCGACGTCCACCGTCGCGCGAGGCAGCCCATTTCTCGGCCCGGTCGTCGTCGCCCGCCGCCTCGGCCTCCCCCACCACCTCCGCTCCGTCCGGGCGCACCTACGCCGATACCTCTTCTGGCTCCGAAGGTTCTGGCACCGAAAGGCCGGCTACCTCGGCCTCCCCCACCGCCCCCGTTCCCTCCGAGGGCACCTACGCCGATACCTC
>NZ_MOMC01000051.1 GCF_001983105.1 Pseudofrankia asymbiotica
ACCTCGACCTGCGTCAGAGCACCCTGATACCGAACCTGCGCATCGAGACCATTGCGCAACGCCGCACCAGACTGGATCTTCGCGTCAGCCAGCGTTCGCGCGTACGCCGCCAGGGCGACACCCGCGCCGCGGTAGGCCTTCGCGAGTTTGGCGAGCTGGTCGGGCAGATCACGCAACGCCTCCGCATAAGAGGCCGCATAGCCGCCCTCCATCGCCAGATCGCCCCCGCCACCGGTCGCGATCGTCCGCAGACGCGTCGTGCCCCCATCAGCGGTCGTCGCATGCAGATCCAGCTTGGTGGCCAGCGCCCGCACCGCCTCCGGATCACCCGGAGTCGGATCAGCCCCCAGACCAACCGCCTGCCACTCACCACTCATCCGTGCGTGCTCCCGACTGGTACGTGCCATGCGTGGCGGTGCGCGGGTGGTAGGGCTGCCACGTGGCGACCGGCTCGTCGCGACCGGTCGCCGGCCAACGTCGTGACCGGCCGATTGGTCGGCGGCGGTCTTGGCGGCGATGGTCCTGGCGGCGATGAGGCTGGCGGCGCGGGATGCCGGGAGTACGCGGCGCCTGGTATCACGCCGGGTCCCGCGGCAGCGAAGGTCTACCCGGTCCACGATCCATCGTGATCGTCGCGAGCGTGTTGTCGCGGTCGTGATTTGGCCCGGTACATGACTGCGACAACACGGTGGTGGTGATCTAGTGGCCAGGCGGCGGCGGGAGAACGCTCACGAGTGAACGTTGGCGTGGGCGGCAGGCACCAGGAGGTCCCGGGGTCGTCGCGGCGCGGTCGCCTTGCCGCGTGGCCGGTGCGGGCGGCGCCGGCCACGCGGCTGGGGCTGCGCCGCTCAGCGACCCGCCGCCGACGGCCCGCCGCCGACGGTCCAGCGCTGACCCGGCCGTCGGCGATCCGGCCGTCGGTGGCCCGGCCGTCGGCGACCCAGCCCCGGCGGCCCAGCCCCCGCCCGCTCAAGCCGCGACGAATCAGCCGCCGGCGGCCGAGCTGAGCGACGTGTCGAGGCTCTCGTGCTGCGTCACGGCCTCGGTGAGGAACTTGCTCATGCCTTCCAGGCCGGTGATGGCCTGGCGGGTGCCGGTGTCCCAGTTGGTGTAGGCCGTCTGGAACCGTCCGGAGGCCTGGTCGGTGATGAAGCCGCTGGTGACCAGCTGGTCGATCATCGTCTTGAGGGTGGTCAGCTGGTTTTCCATGTCGGTCTGCGCTCGGGACAGCGCGGTCGCCGTGCCTCGGATCGCCTCGTAGTCGACGTGGATGTTTGCCATTGCTGGGCCTGCCTTTCGGCTCGGGAACGGTCAGGTCGACGAAGTTTCCGGGGACCAGGTGAGGGTGTCGCTGATGGCGCCGAACAGGTCGAGCAGTTCTTCGGCGAGCGCGGTGTGGGGGCTTGTCAGCACGACGTTCAGCACGCCGTCGGTCCCATCGGCGTCGCCAGCGCCCTCCCCGCTTTCCACCGCCCCGCTCGCCGCCATGGTGCCGCCACCACCCGGGCCGTCAACGCTCTCGCCAGCCGACCCAGCCGACCCAGCCGACCCAGGCGGAGCGGGCTCAGGGGCAGCGGTGGGCACGGGGACGAGGGTCTGCATGGTGACGGTCTCGAAGGGGACGCCGTCGACGAGGTGGCGTTCGACGCCCTGGACGCGGACGGCCTCGCCGGCGGGGATCGTCACGATCTCGACCGTTCGCCACGGCTCGCCTGACTCCGTCCGCGCGGTCGCGCTGACCTGGCTGGCGATCGCTGTGACCGTGTTGCCGGCAGGGTCGTCGGCGCCGGGGGTGTGGAAGACCAGCAGGGTGGCGACGAGGCCGCCGGTGCCCTCCTCGTCCTGTGTGGCGGTCGCGCCGTAGACCGCGCCCTGCCGTTCGGCCCGCTCGGCGAGCTCGCGCAGCAGCGTGAGCAGCGTGGCGCGGTGTGGCCGCAGCCGCGGGTACTTCGCGATGCGCGCGTCGACGAGGCGGGACAGGTCGCCGGTGCGGGTGGCGCGCCAGACGTCGAACTCGAACCACGAGTCCGGCACGCGCAGGGTGAACCGCGAGACCGCCGCCCGCGTGGCCGCCGCGCTCACAGCGCGGTCGCCGATGCCGGCGCGGACGTGGGCGACGGTGAGGGCGACGGCACAAGCGGGTCCAGGCCCTGGGCCAGCGCCGTGTCCACCGCGTCCGTGCCGTCGACCAGCCCGTTCAACAGCCCGATCGCCCTTTCCAGCAACTTGTCGAGATTGCCGCGGCTGTCTGAGGAATTACGCACGAACCGGTCCAGCGCCGCTTCGACCTCGCTGGAACCGGTCTGCCCGTGCATCCCGCTGAGATCGGTCCCAAGCGACGTCAGAGACGTCCGAATCGACGAAAGGTCGCTCGACAGCTGTCGGGCGACGCCCACATCGGCGGCGAACAGCCCAGCCATCAGAAGCCACCCTCATGGCCGACCATCAGCGATCCGCTGACCAGCGATCCGCTGACCAGCGATCCGCTGACCAGCGATCCATCAGAAGGCGCTTCTCCACCTGAGGCGGAAACATATCGAAGCACGCGCACCCCCGTAGCGCGGTCAAGATGGTGCCCGAAACAACAATGTCCCCGATGTCGCAATGTGAGCCTACCGCGCCGCGCGCCGCCGGCCAGACATATGGCGAAGCCGGATCGGTTAGTCGGACAAGGTGATCAGGCCGCCGCTGGTGCCCCGGCGCGCGCCGGCGGCGACGCTAGAGCCGCATCCTGGCGAGTTCCTGGTCGCAAAAGACGAGGTCACCAGGTCCGTCCCCGCGTTGTCGCCGTTGCCTTTACCTGTCGCGCCGGCGCCGGCCATGCCGGCCGCGGCCAGGGAAGCCGGGCGCAGGCCGTCGCGCTCCTGAAGTACTGGGCGGCCGTGGAGGCAGTGCCGCCGCGCCGGCCGGTCAGTCCGCGAGCGCGCGGGCGAGGAGGTCACGCAGGACGGCGCGCTCCTCGGCGGAGAGGTTGTCGAGGACATGGTCCTCGACGCTGTCCATCGCCTGCTCGGCGCTGGCGAGGGCAGCGGTGCCCGCTGGAGTCCGGTGGACGAGGTGACGGCGGCGGTCGGCCGGGTCGCGGCGCCGTTCGGCCCAGCCCGCGCTCTCGATCCCGTTCAGTAGCAGGACCAGGATGTTCGCGCCCAGGCACAGATGCTCGGCCAGCTGCTGCTGCGGCACGCCGACGTCCTCGTGCAGCTGGTTGAGCAGCACGAACTGCTTGAGGCCCATGCCGAGGACGTCGTCGGTCGCGATCCGGTAGACCTGGCGGCTCAGCCGGGTCATCAGGACCAGCGCGCCTGGGACGTGCGTGCTCGCGAGGGCCGGCTCGTCAGCTGGAGTGGTATCCGCCTCGACGGACGGACTCGTCGTGAGTGCCATGGCGACCCAAGCGTAACATGAAGGTGTCGATCAAGATCGGATGATGGTCACGGACAGTATATGATTCGCGATCATAGATAGTCCCTGTATAGTGACTATCTCGTGAGCGAGATTGACATTGGAAGGGCGGGGCCCTCGGCCGACGCCATGGAGCAAGCCGCGGCGGCCCCGGCCCCCGGAGACGAGGCGGCGGYCACCGCGGGAGCTGCCCGTCGCCGCTGGCTGGCGCTGATCGTCGTGCTGGTGGCGCAGCTGATGGTCATGCTGGACACCACCGTCGTGAACGTCGCCCTGCCGGCGATCCAGACGGATCTAGACGTGAGCCAGGCCGATCTCACCTGGGCGCTGAACGGCTACCTGATCAGCTACGGCAGCCTGCTGCTCGTCGCCGGCCGGCTCGGCGACCTGATCGGTCGTCGCAGACTGTTCCTCGGTGGCATCGTGGTCTTCACGGCCGCGTCGATCGCCTGCGCGCTCGCCGGGTCCGTGCCGACGCTGGTCGCGGCCCGCTTCGTGCAGGGCGTCGGCGGCGCGTTCGCGTCGTCGTCGGTGCTGGCGATCATCGTCGCCGAGTTCGTCGACCCGGCCGAGCGTGGCCGCGCGATCGGCCGTTACATGCTCGTCTCGATCGGCGGCGGCTCGGTCGGCCTGCTGCTCGGCGGGATCCTCACGCAGGCGCTCGACTGGCACTGGATCTTCGTCATCAACATCCCCATCGGCGTCGCCGCGCTCGTCGGCGGCGCGCTGCTCCTCGACCGGCGGTCGGGCGGCGACGGGGGCCAGCCGCGCGGCCGGGTCGACGTCACGGGCGCGGTCCTGGTCACCGTGGCACTCCTGGTCGGCATCTATGCGATCGTGCGGGCGGCCGACGTCGGCTGGACCTCCGCGACCACCCTCGGCACCGGGGCGCTCGCGCTCGTGCTCCTCGCGCTGTTCGCTGGCTGGGAGGCGCGGATCTCCGACCCGATGATCCCGCCGCGGGTGCTGCGGCAGCGCAGCCTGATCGCCGGCAGCGCGGTGCGCGCCGTGATGGCCGCCGGCATGTACGGCTACTTCTTCTTCGGAACGCTTTACCTGCAGCAGGTGCTCGGCTTCGACGCGATCGCCACCGGCGTGGCGTTCCTGCCGCAGACGGCCGTCGTCGCGGCCATGTCACTCGGACTCGCGGCGTGGCTGACGGCCCGGCTCGGGCCCCACCGGGTGCTGATCGGCGGCATGGTCATCATGTTGGTGGGACTGCTCCTGTTCGTCGGCGCCGGGATCGGGACGGCGTACGCGCCGCGCATGCTGCTTGTCACCGTGCTCCTCGGCCTCGGCGGCGGTGCCGCGTTCGTCCCACTGACGACGCTCGCTCTGGCGGACGTGCCGCCGCGCGACGCGGGTCTCGCGTCCGGCATCGTCAACCTCTCCATGCAGATCTCGGCGGCGATCGGCCTCGCCGTCTTCGGCACGGTCGCCGCCGGACGCTCGGAGTCGCTGGCGAGGACCGGCCACAGCCCGGCCGAGGCGCTGGTCGGTGGGAACCGGCTTGGCCTGCTCGTGGCCTGCGGATGCGTCGCCGCCGGCATCGTGCTGGCCGCCGCGCTGCTGCGCCCGCGACGGCAGGCCCCGGCCGGGGGTGACGTCGAGGCCGGGGAGGCCGCGCCAGCCGGGGACGCCGCGTCCGCCGCGCCCGGCGTGACCTGATCCCGGCTCAGACGTAGATCTCCTCGAGCCAGGCGCGCAGGGCCTTCTCGGTGGCCGGCTCGTCGGCGCCGGGGGCGAAGAGATGGGCTGCGACGGAGGTCGGGGCGCCGAAGGCTCCGCGGCCGAAGACGCGGTACATCGCGTCCCCGGTGCGCAGACCCACGAAGTGCGGGCTCAGGTAGTCGACGACCGCGTCCAGCTTCGCCAGGCCTGGGATGGTCACCTGGACCTGGTCGCCCACCCGCGCGTCCGCCAGGCCGGTGGCGCGGCGCAGGGTGTCGACACCGTCGCGCGTGGCCGACGCCGCCGGTCCGTCGGCGCTCGCGTAGCGGGCCGGGCGGCGGGTGAAGTAGCGCAGGTACTGGCCGAGGGTGTGCAGGTAGAAGTCGGTGTGCTTGTCCGCGCCGTCGTACTGGTTGTCCCAGTCGTCGACGAACACACCGCTATGCACGTAGCGGACCCAGGTCGTGCCACCGTCCCGCGCCTCGACGATGTGCTCGAGCTGGTTGAACCAGCCTTCCGGCCCCTCCTGGCGCAGGACCAGATGATGGGGCGGCTCCCAGGCCTCCACGGTGCCGAGAGCGTCGACCGCGCCGCCTACCCGCGGCTCGGGCGGCTGGATCGGCCACAGCCAGGCGGCGTTGCCGTTGGTGACGGCGTCCCAGTAGTCCTCGGGCGTGGCCTCGAACTCGAGCTCGCGCTCGATGTGGAACTCACGGCGAGACGGTTGCTCGGTCGACATCTCAGCTCTCCTCGTTGCGGTCGGGGTGAAGCCGGGGGTGGCTTTCGCGCATGGCGGAAATCGGAGACCGGGTGTGCGTCAGCCGATGCCGGGCCAATATGTAGCAGGCAGAGCGACGTTGGGTTTCGTCAATCGATAGGCCAGCCGTGCTGGTGGCCATCGGAAGGGACCAAGATGGCGTGGCAGGGTGGCGAGCGAGGTTACGGCCATGGAAGTCAACCATTGGCGCAACACGCCGCTGACTATGCCAGTGGCCCGCCGTTCGCCCTCGAGGAGGGCGAACGGATGCTACGGGTCCGCCTCGACGGCGGCGAGATGTACGCGAAGCAGGGGGCGATGGTAGCCTACCGGGGGCAGGTCGACTTCGCGTACAAGGGGCACGGTCTCGGGGGGCACCTGCGCCGCGCGGTCACCGGCGAGGGCCAGGACCTCATGCGGGCGAAAGGCCGCGGCACCGTGTGGTTCGCCGAGTCCGGCAGCCACATCTCGGTCTTCAACCTGGACGACGACCGGCTCACCGTCAACGGTCGCAGTCTGCCCGCGCTGGAGTCCGGCCTGCACTACAAGATTACGAAGACGTCCGGCGGGTTTGGCGCGATGATCGCCGGCGGCATGTTCAACACGGAGATCTCCGGTACCGGAGCCGTTGCCGTCCTGTGTCTCGGCAACCCTCTCGTGYTGCCCACGGACGAGCCGGTATGTGTCGACCGGGACGCGGCGGTCGCCTGGACGGCGGGCGTGAGCACCCGGCTCGTCTCGACCTTCAAGTTCGGCAACCTGATCGGCCGTTCCTCCGGCGAGCTCGCTCAGATCGAGTACAGCGGTACCGGCGGCTTCGTCGTCGTCCAGTGCGGCGAGATCCCCGCCGCCGGCACCGCTCCCGACCACCCGAGCACTGACCTCGCGGCTCGTGACCGCGGGCGAGATCTCGGTCCTGGATCAGCTCAGTCCTGGATCAGGCTGTCGATGGCCTCGGGGTTGAAGGAGTAGTGGGAGCGCCACTCGACGATCTTGCCGGCCGTGTTGAGGCGGATGGAGTCCGCGCCCGTCTTGGCCTGCCCGTCGGCGAAGTTGCAGGTGTAGACGAACACGATCGTCTGAGTACTGACAAAGGACGCGTCGAGCGAGTACCTGATGTCAGGGACGCGGCGCATCGAGTCGTCGATGTACGCGCGGAAGGCGTCGTACCCGTCGATCGTCACCTTCTCGGGGTCCCCGGTCAGCCGCGGCACGAACGGCGAACTGAACACGATGTCCTTGTCGACGGGTTCCATCACGAGGTCGAGGTCGTACTGGTTGAAGCCGTCCTCCCAGTGGCGCTGTAACGCCGTCACGACCTGGTCTTCGATCATGTCTGTCTCCTCCAGCTGAGAGGCGCCCGCTTTCAGGCCCGACGCCGACCGTCCGCCTCCCGCCGAGGCACGGGACACGCTAGGCGAGTCGACGGATCGAGACAAGAACTTAGTGAATACTTGCTTCCGTTCGTCGTCCCGCGGCCGGATCCACCTGCCCAGGGCCCATGCGACCGGCGCGCAGGCGGTGGGCGGCGAGCAGCGACGTCGCGGCGACGACGCAACCGCAGGCCGCGAGCGCCAGGAGCGCCCAGGTGGTGCCGAACCGGTCGACGACGGCGCCGGCCAGCGGGGCGCCGGCGGCGACGCCGACCCCGTTGGCGATCACGATCCAGCTGAACCCCTCGGTGCGGCGATGGGCGGGGACGAGCTCGCCGACGATCGTGGTGCTGGTAATGATCATCGGTGCGAGCGGCAGGCCGGYCAGGGCGACCGTGACCGCGACGGCACCGATACCGGCCACCCAGCCGGCGAGCGGAACCAGGGCGGTGGCCGCCGCCAGCAGGGCGGCGGTGATGGCATACCTGCGTACCAGACTCACCCGCCAGCGGATCATGCCGTAGGTGACCCCGGCGCCCAGGCTGGTCGCGGTCAACAGGCTTGGCAGCAGCCCGGCCGCGCCGCCCCAGCCGTTCGCCCTGGCATAGGCGATCAGCCCGACGTCCATCGTCCCGAAGAACATCCCGAGGGCGGCGGCCGCCACCAGCACGGGTGTCATGCCGCGGGCGCGCAGCACGGACCGCTCGCGCTCGGGACGCCGGCGCGTCCCGGCGGCACGGGTCGACGACGCTTCGCCGAGGCTGGTGCCGGGCCCTCGCTGGACGTCGGCTTCCCGGCGATGGACCGCCGGGGCAGCCGGGGCAGCCGGGGCAGCCGTGGCAGTCAGTGCGGCCGGGGTAGCCGGGGGAGCCGGGGGAGCGGGAGCGGCGGCGGCGGGCAGGGCGGCGAAGGCGGAGGTGCCGACAGCGGCGAACAGCAGCGCGGCCGCCACGCCGGCCGACGGCGTGACCCCGGCGAGCACGCTGGCAGCGGCCGGCCCGGTGACAAAGGCGACCTCGTCGAGCGCGGACTCCAGCGCATAGGCGGCGCCCAGGCGCGGGTCGTCGCCGAGCCGGTTCGCCCAGCGCTGCCGGGCCACCGGGCCCACCTGGGGAAGGGTCGCGCCGGTGGCGGCCGCGGCGAGCAGCAGCAGCGACGCCGGCGCGTGGGCGAGCGCGGCGACGAGGAAGGCGATGCCGGTGGCGACGTGCGCGGCCGCGAGCACCGGCAGCACCACCCGCGGGCCCGAGACGTCGATACGGCGGCCGATCAGCGGCCCGGCGGCGGCTCCGGCGAGCGCGATGGCGGCCGTCGCCGCGCCGGCCAGGCGGTAGGAGCCGGTGGTCGCGGCGACCAGGAGCATGCCACCGATGCCGATCATGGCCATGGGTAGCCGAGCCAGCAGCCCCGCGGCCATCATCGGCTTGGCGCCCGGGAGGCCGAGCAGCCACCGATACGCCGCCGCGCCGCCGCCCTCGTCGTCGGTCCCCTCGCTGTCCTCGGGCGCGGCCTCGGCCGGCTCTAGGACCTGGCGGGCCGGGAGCGTTGAGGCCGTCGGCGCCTCGACGGGCCACGTCGTCGCGCGCGGTGCCTCAGTTGCCGTCGTGCCCGAGYTCGTCGTGACCGGGGTTGTCGTGCCGGGGGTTGTCGTGCTGGGGGCCGGGGCCGCGCGTGCTACCGGCGGCGGTGTCGTCGGGACGGGCGGTGGGCTGAAGTCGCGGGTGACGGGGACCGTCGGGACGGGAGTGGTGCCCGTGGCGGTCCTGGATCGTGACGAGAACGGGGTGTTTTCGAGCGTGCTTGGACCGGACGACGCGTTCATGAGGGCATACCTCGCGGCCAAGGCGCGACGGGCGCTCAGCCGGCGGGGTGACGAGTCCCGGATGCGTCACGGCGGCCACGACGTGCCGCTCGCGAACGTCGGCCCATCTGACCATCGTGGCCAGATCGGGCCGGAACTCGTTCGGGAAACATCCCGGCGGCACCGTCGCAATGGGCGGCAGTGCAGAAGCTTAACAGCACCTCGCCGGCGACACGCCCGATGTGGCCGCCGCGACAGCGCGTGAACTGTCGGTCCCTGGCGTGCTCGTGGCGATCACGGAAGCCCCGTCAGGTTGGTCAGGAGGCACCAGATGTCGCGTGACGTCGGGGTGCGTCCGGGGGCGCGACAGGCGCGCGGTGTGTCGCCACCCTGGTCCGGTGTCGTCCTCAGCCTTCGGTCTGGCAGGTCGCTGGTCCGCGGCCCGGTACGTCGCTGGTCCGCGGCCTGGTAGGTCGCTAGTCCGCGGCCTGGTAGGTCGCGATGGTGGAGCGGCGGATGTCGTCGGGTAGCGCGCGCAGCGCGGTGAAGTCGCCCTTGAGATAGGCGTCGAGGAAGGCGGTCACCGACTGGTTGAGCGTCTGGCCCGCCTGGTTGAGGAACATCGTCGTATGCCCGGCGCCCCGCAGGGTGACGAAGTAGCGCGGCCCGCGAAGCGTCGTGAAGATGTCAGCGCTCCTGGCCAGCGGCACGGTCTCGTCCTGGTCGCCGTGCACGATCAGCAGCGGGACCGGCGGGTTGTCGGCGAAGGTCCCCTTGAACGGGGCGAGCACTCCGGCCAGCGACACGACGGCCCTGACCCGCTGGTCCCGGCAGCACGAAAGGTAGGCCGCCGCGAGCGTGGTCGCGGCGCCGAGGGAGTGGCCGGCGATCGCCAGGCAGTCCGCCTGGAGGTGGCCGGCCAGCGGTGAGCCCGCGGCCGTGCTCCACGTGCCCATCGACGTGATGACGAAGCTGACGTCGGCCGGCTGGTTGGGCAGGTCGAAGATCGTCCCGCCGGGACCGCTGGACAGCGGGAAGGTCGGGCTCACCACGACGTACCCCTGACGGACGAACGGCGCCGCGACGAATGTGGCCACGCCGGTCCCGTTCGCGGTCACTCCGTGGGACAACACGACCAGTGGGAACCGCCCTGGCGCCGGCGCCGCCCCCGCGACGGCCGGGGCGTCCCGGGCGGCGCCGGCCGCCGGGGCGATCGGGTAGCTCACGACGACCGGAATCGTGCGGTCGGGCCTGCCGGCCAGGCCGCGCTCGGGCACCGCGTCGGTCGGCCGGCTGTGGTCGACGAACGTGACCTCGGTCTGGCCGACCCCGTAGCCGCCCCGCACGGAGGCCGCCGGGTCATCCGCCGGCAGGCAGCCGTGCGGAGCGGAGGAGGCCGTCGCGGCCGTCGCGGCCGTCCGCGGCGGTGGCGACGGGTTGTCGTCGGCGCACGAGGTGAGCAGCCCCAACCCAAGGGCGACGCCTGCGACCACCGCCACCGGTCCACGCGAGACCCACCTGCGTGACCTGTCCATGCCATTGCCCCCCGCCGCGTCCCGTCGTCCCCTCGCCCTGCCACGCCGAGCCCGCCAGCGGATCACCGCCCCCACGGTAGCCACCGGCCCAAACCCACGCCAGGGCCCGGCCCGGACCGGTTTTCGAAGACCGGCGGGCTTCGGAAACCGGCGGCCTGGAGGGGCTGGCGGCCTTTGGAGGCTCAGCGAGGTCCGGGAGACAGATGACGGCTCATTCCAGGTCCGTCGCGCGGCTGAGCTTCTCCCACCGCGCCAGATCCGCGCGCACCAGCTCGTGATGGGCGGCGATGCTGTCGACGGCGTCGTTGCCCAGCGCCAGCCGCAGCGGCGGCTCGGGGCTGTCCAGAGCGGCGAGGATGGCGTGGGCGGCCTTGCGCGGGTCGCCGGGCTGGGCGCCGTCCATACCGTCAACCGCCGCGCGGGTCGGGCCCGTCGAGGCGGCGTACGCCTCGATCACCCGCGAGCGGTGCATCCGCGCCCCGCCGAACTCGGTGCGGAACGCCCCGGGCTCCACGATCAGCACCCGGATGCCGAACGGCGCGACCTCCGCGGCCAGCGCCTCGGAGATGCCCTCCAGCGCGAACTTCGCCGCGCAGTACGCCCCGAAACCCGGCATGGTCACCTGACCACCCATCGAACTGACCTGGACGATCGCCCCGCCCCGCTGTGCCCGCAGGTGCGGCAGGACGGCCTTGGTCACCGCGACCGCGCCGAAGAACATGACGTCCATCAGGGCCCGGAGGTCCGCGAGGTCCAGCTCCTCGACCGCGCCGACGCTGCCGTGGCCGGCGTTGTTGACGACCACGTCCACGCGGCCGAACTCGGCCAGTGTCCGCGCGACCGCGGCGGCCACCTGATCCTCGTCGGTGACGTCCAGCCGCGCGGTCCGCACCCGTTCCCCGCCGGTGGCGACAAGATCGACGAGCCGATCCGGCTGCCGAGCGGTCGCCATCACCCGGTCACCAGCCGCCAGGGCCGCCAATGCCAGCTCGCGGCCGAATCCCGCGGAACATCCGGTGATCAGCCATACCCGGCCAGTCTCAGTCATCATCGCTCGCGTCCCTGTCCAGGTCGTCCGCACGCTTTCCCGTGCGTTGTCGCCTCCACCCTGGCGCGGAGCGCCGGAACTGGGCCAACACATGTTTCCTTTCATGGTTACAGTCTGATCCTGTGACCGTGGAGCTACGCCACCTGCGATACTTCGTCGCGGTCGCCGAGCACCTCAGCTTCACGGCTGCCGCGCGGCAGCTGCACATCGCCCAGCAGTCGCTGTCGCAGCAGATCGGCACGCTCGAGGGCGATCTCGGGGTGCGCCTGTTCGACCGGGACACCCGTGGGACCCGCCTCACCGACGCGGGACGGGCATTCCTGCCGGAGGCCCGCGCCGTGCTCGCCCGGGCCGAGGCCGCCGTCACCGTCGTACGGCGCGCGGGCCGCGGCGAGATCGGCCACCTTGACCTGGCTTTCCTCGCCTCCACCGCCAACTACATGATGCCGCCGGTGGTGCGGGCCCTACGGGAGCGTTTTCCCGGCATCGAGCTCACCACCCACAACGGGCAGATCGACGAGCTGGTCGCCGGGCTGCGCGACGGCCGATTCGACGCGGCGTTCACGCGTCCGCCCCTCGTCGCTGATCTGGCCACCCGGACGCTCGCCACGGAACCGGTCTGCGCGGTCCTGCCCGTCGGCCACCCGCTCGCCGACCACGCCGAGCTGCGCCTCGCCGACCTGGCCGACGAGAACTGGGTGCTGACGCCGCGGGAGTCGTGGCCGCCATGGCACGAGAAATACGACCGGGACTTCGCCGCCGCCGGCATCACGCCAAGGGTCGTCCAGCGAGCCGGCGGCGTGTCGAACCTGCTCGGGCTCGTCGCCGCCGGCGTCGGAGTGACCCGGCTCGCCCGCTCGGCGAACAGCATCCGGCGCACCGGCGTGGTGTTCGTACCGCTGGCCGAGGACCGGGCCGAAACCGTCGTCGCGTGGCTGCCCGCCCACGACAGGCCGGTGCGGCGCAACCTGCTGGACGTCGCCACCGACCTCGCCGCGACGTCCGACCTCACGCGCTGGGGCTGAGCCGCGCGCCCCGTGCCAGGTCCGGTCAGGCAGAGATGTCGGCCCGGTCGACGAGTTCGAGGCTTCGTGTCCACAGTTCGGCCCGGGCTTCCCTGTCATGTGCCTGGGGATTGGGTGCCGTGTCGCGGGTCCGGTCGAAGAAACGGCCGGTGACGCCGGTGACGCCGGCGACCTCGGCGCTCGCGATGAGCCGGTGAGTGGCGGAGACGCCGACGTCGATGCTGTCGATGTGGCGGCCGATCTCCGCGAGCGCGATCTTGGTGGGCATGTAGGTCGCGGGGTGCAGGCTGTTGACGGTCACCGCGGCGGCGGGCAGCCGGAGGCGCATGCTGTTATGGAGTCCAGTCCTCTGCACGTCACCGGCGCCGGCGGACCCGGAACGGGATGACGGGTTCGAAGGAGGAACGTGGACGACCCGCATGTGCATGTCGAGTGGACCGTGCCTAGCACCAGCGCCGACACGCGCGCGTTGACGGCATCGGTGTTCGGCCTCGTCGGGGACGCGCCGCGCACGGTGCGGGCGGGATGTGGCGCGCAGGTGCCATACGCCTCGACGTCCCCCCATCCCGAACGCGTCACCTGCCTGCCGTGCCGGGACCACGCCCGGGACCGGCACCTGCGCTACGCCGTCACCATCGAGGGAACAGCGGCGATGCTTGGCGCCGACGGCGTCCAGGCCGCCCTCGCCGCCGCGCGCAGATTGCGCGACCTCGCCGACCGGTTCGGCTGACCCAGGTTCCGCGGGGCCGCCCCCTCGGCCGCTAGCTGGGCGTCTCGCCGAGCAGTGCCTGGGCGAGCAGGGTGGCCGTGGTGTTCCGCCAGCGTTCTGGCGACCAGCCGAGGGCGCCGGTGGAGAGGATGTAGTTCTCGGCGCTGGAGATTAGGAAGCCGAGATCGGCGGCGTCGTCGACGGTGAGCCCCGGGCGCAGCGCCGCGCGGTCGGCGAGCATGCCGGCGAGAGCGCGGAACGCGGTGCGGCGCTCGGCCTCGTTCGCCTCCCACTGCGCCGCGAGGTCGGGATCGGTGCCCATGGTGGCGCGGACGACGGCGAGCAGCGGCGCGACCCGCCCCAGGATCTCGAGGCCAACGTTCATCCAGAGCTCGATGATCCGGGCCGGGTCGGGCTCGGCGGTCACCTCCTCGAGCCACGGCCGGTCGAGCAGCGCGACCGGCTCGTCGTCGCCGACGGCGGCCACGTCGAGCGCCTCCTTGAGCAGCGTCGCCTTGTTCCCGAAATGGAAGTAGACGGTCTGCACAGCGACGCCCGCGCGTGCCGCGACCTGGTCGAGCGTCGTCGCGCCGTAGCCCTCGCCGAGGAACAGGTCCGCCGCCGCGGCGACGATCCGCCGTCTCGTCAGCCGCGTCTTCTCGGCTCGGCTCGGCTTGTCGTTGACCCGACTCGGCCTGTCCTTGACGGAGTCACTCACTCGCTAGAGAGTACTCCAATGAGTCGTTAGAGTCGACTCTAGCGAAATGGAGAGATCATGCCTGACCTCGCACCGATCCACCACGTGAAGATCCCGGTCAGCGACGTTCGCGCCAGCGCCGAGTGGTACCTGCGGGTGCTCGGGCTGGAGGTGGCGATCGAGTTCACCGAGGACGGCGAGCTCCGCGGCGTCGCCCTCAACGCCCCGAACGGCACCACCCCGATCGCGCTCCGGCACGACCCCGAGCGCGCGACAGCCCTTCGCGGCTTCGACCTCGTCGCGCTCGGCGTCCCGACCCGGGACGGCGTCCGGGCCTGGGCCGACCACCTGGCCGCCATCGACCAGAAGCACGGCGGCCTCGTCACCGGCCATCACGGCGGCACCGTCCTCGTCGGCCTCCACGACCCCGACGGCATCGAGATCCGTCTCTACGCCGACTGACCCGACCCCAGACCGATTGCAGACCGATTGCAGGCCGGACACAGACCGGTCACAGCCCGAGACCGGCCACAGCCCAAGAAGGAGAACCTCCATGCGACACACCGACTCCGGCGGCGACGGCGAGCCGATCGTCCTGATCCACGCGGCAGCCTTCGCCGACTGGTTCGTCCCGTTCGAGCGCGAGCCGGCCGTCGCCGGCCTGCGTCGGATCCGCGTCGCCCGCACCGGGTACTCGAGCCCGGCACCCGCCGAGCCGATGTCGGTGGCCGACCACGCCGCCGAGTGCGCGGACCTGTTGCGTCGCCTCGGGATCGAGCGGGCCCGGGTGCTCGCGCACTCGTCCGGCTGCGTGGTCGCGCTGCAGCTGGCGCTCGACCACCCGGAGCTGGTCGGCGAGCTCGTCCTGGTCGAGCCGCCGCTGATCGACCCGCTCCTGCCGCCGGCGGACCGGGCGGCGGTCGCCGCCGCGATCGGCCCCGCCCTCGGCGCGGCGATGGGCGCCGCCGCCCAGGGCGACCTGCGCACCGCTTTCGACACGTTCCTGGGCGCGCTGTGCGGCCCCGATTTCCGTTCCGTGATCGAGTCCGCCCTCGGTCAGGCCGGCCTCGAACGCGCCGAACGCGACTGCGGCTACTGCTTCACCGGCGAGGTGCCCTCGCTCGTCGGGTGGCACTTCGACGAGGAGCTGGCCCGCCGGATCGAGCAGCCGGTCCATCTCGTCGCCGGCGGCGAGAGCCCACTGTTCACCCACCGCCTCGTCGAGTACCTCGCCGCGATGCTTCCCGACACCCGCACCACCGTCGTTCCCGGCGAGAACCACCTGCTTCCCCTCCGCGCCCCCGCCGCCCTCGCCGCCCTCCTCCCCACCCCGGCCCCCACTTCCTGACCGATCCGATCCCTGACCGATCCGACCGCGCGGCGCGCGCCACCTGCCGGCGTCGACCGCGTCCGCGCCGCTCTCGCCGCTGTCGCCGCTCACCCCGTTAAGCCCCGTTCACGGTCCCGGCCGGAGCGCGGCCGATCATGGTTCG
The DNA here is from genome assembly GCF_001983105.1 of Pseudofrankia asymbiotica. Lineage (GTDB taxonomy): Bacteria > Actinomycetota > Actinomycetes > Frankiales > Frankiaceae > Pseudofrankia > Pseudofrankia asymbiotica. Next base: position 15,512 of record NZ_MOMC01000051.1, read on the forward strand.
GCCGCGCGTCCGGGACTGCCCATATCGCGGGCTGTCTCATATTCGGTTCCGTCGCGCATGTGGCGCCGTTCCTTTTTGGCTCTGGCGCGATTTCGGCGGCGACTGTGCGTCAACGACGGAGATCCTTTCCGCTTTGTTTAAAATGTGAGGCCACCAGATGGCTCGTTTTCTGTTCGCCACCGTCCCCGCCGTCGGCCACACCGCGCCCGCTCTGCCGATCGCCCGCGCGCTGGTCGCCCGCGGCCACTCGGTGCGCTGGTACACCGGTGTCGCGTCCGCGGACCGGATCGCCGCCACGGGCGCGACCTTCCACCCCATCACCAACCCGGACCACGACTACAGCGAGCGGGGTCTCGACGGCCATTACCCCGAGCGCCGTGAACTGTCCGGCATTCGCAAGCTGCGGTTCGACCTGACCCAGGTGTTCGCGGCCCCGGTAGCGGGCCAGGTGCGTGACCTGATGGCGCTGCTGGACGAGGAGCCCGCCGACGTCGTGGTGGGGGACACCGGCTTCATCGGCGGCACCCTCGTCCAGGACCTGGGCGGACCGCCGCTCGCCGGGTTCGGGATCAGCGTCCTGGCATTTCCGAGCCGGGAACTGGCGCCGTTCGGGTTCGGCCTGCGGCCCGCGGGCGGACCCCTTGGCCGAGTCCGTAACCGGGCCATGGACGCCGCCATGAGGAAGGTGCTGTTCCGCCCCATGACGACCGAGGTCAACAAGGCGCGGCAGATCTTCGGCCTGCCGCCGACCCGGGCCTCCGTGTTCGACTTCCCGCTCGCGACCAGGCTCTACCTGCAGTTCAGCCCGCCCGGCTTCGAGTATCCCGTGCCGGACATCCCGGAGCAGGTGCGGTTCGTGGGCCCGCCGCGCCCGCGGCCCGACCCCACCTGGCGGCCACCGTCCTGGTGGGACGACCTGGCGGGCGGCCGGCGGGTGGTGCTGGTCAACCAGGGAACCGTCGCCACCGACCTCGACCAGCTGGTACGCCCGGCGATCACCGCCCTCGCGGGGGAGCGGGACCTGCTCGTCGTCGCCGTCACCGGCGGTCCCGACCCGGCCGTGCTGGGGCCGCTGCCGGCGAACACCAGGGTCGAGCGGTTCATCCCCTTCGACAAGCTGATGCCGCGCGTCGACGTGCTCGTGACCAACGGTGGGTACGGCGGGGTGCAGCTCGCCCTCTCCCACGGCGTTCCGATCGTCGGTGCCGGGAAGACCGAGGACAAGATCGAGGTCAACGCGCGGGTCGCCTACTCCAGGGTCGGCGTGGACCTGCGTACCCAGACACCCAGCGCCGAGCAGGTCCGCGCCGCCGTCCGGCAGGTGCTCGGGGATCCCGCCTTCGCCGCCACCGCCCGCCGGCTGCGGGCCGAGATCGAGGCCTGTGGCCGGGAGCAGCGCGCCGCCGAGCTTCTCGAGCAGCTCGCCGCCCGCGGCGTGCCGCGGCCGCGCGTGGCCCCGGCCTCCGCGGCCGCGGACTCGCCGGCGTAAGCCGGTCGCCGGCGTACGTGACCAGCCGGCGTACGTCACCAGCCGGCGTACGTCACCTGCGGCGTACGTCGCCTGCCGGCGCGCGCCACCTGCCAGCGTCGACCGCGTCCGGCGTCCGGCGGCCCGTGAGGACGCCGTGACCGGCGCGTCCGGCGCGTCCGGCGTCAGGAAGGCTGGTGGCCGCGCTTTCGCAGCCGAGGAATCCTGTCGAAATAGACGGCGAGCCGGGCGGCCTGGTCGAAGAACTCGGTCACTCGGGACGAGTCGTTGTCGAGGTGGGCGAGCGTCTCCGCGCCGAGGTAGAACGCGACGGCCGCGTTCGCGAGCACGGGCAGGCGTACGACGGTGGCGAACGGCTTGCCGTTCAGCAGCGTGGTGAGCAGTTCGACGGCCAGTTCCTCCCACCGCCGGGTCTCCAGCGCCAGGGCGGCGGCCAGCCGCGATCCTGGCCGCGCGCCGGCGTAGATCTCCTGGACGGCGGCGACGTGCCCGACCTCGGTGTCCTCGAGGTAGAGGCCGCGGAGCACCTCGACGGCCTGCCCGGCCCGGTCCATGCCGGACAGCTGGTCCCGGTATCGCTGGACGCGCGACTCGCAGGTGTGGGCGAGGGCCGCGACGAGGACGTCGTCGAGGTCGGTGAAGTGGTAGTAGATCACGCCGGGCGCGAATCCGCCGATCTGCGCGATCGCCCGGGCGGTCGTGCCTCCATAACCATGGCGCACGAGGCAGGTCAGGGTGGCGTCGAGAACGCGCCCGCGGGTGTCAGACAACGCGCACCGGTCGTACGCCGTGCGCGGCGAGGTAGCCGTCGAGCCGCCGGGCCAGCGTGGCGAGATGGTGACTGGGCACCTGTGGGTACAGATGGTGCTCGAGGTGGTAGGTGAGCTCGAGGAACACGGCCGGAATGATCCTCCCCCGAAGGGTCCGGGTCTGCGTCAGGGGCGTGTCGCCGTAGCCGTGGTGCGGCAGGTACACCGTCAGGAGGGGGTACACCCAGCTGCCGGCGATCACCATCACCGCGTAGACCAGCACGCCCGGGGTGTGCGGCCAGGCCAGCGCGCCCGCCGTGAGCGCGGCGATCGGCGCCGCCGCCTCGGCCAGCAGCCAGCCGCGGTCACGTCCCTGACGGTAGGACCACCACCACAGACGCGGCAGGAAGGCCGGCCCGTGGAACGCCGCGCCTACCAGCGACAGTTCGGCGGGATATCCCTCGGGATCGTCGGGGTGCGGGAAGAGGCGGTGATGGCGGGTGTGCGTGGCGCGGTAGGCGTGCCCACTCTCGAGAAGCACCAGCCCCATGGCGAACAGCGCCCGGTCGGTGGCGGCCCGGGAAAGGCCGAGCGTGCCGTGCACGACGTCGTGGGTGACCGTGACGACGGCGACGAAGATCCCGAAGACGATCACCGGAGTGAGCCACCACCAGCCCGCCCACGCCGCGGCGGTGAAGCACAGCACGCCGGCGAACGGACGGGCGAGCGCGGTCCACCGCTGCCGGCGGGTGGTGACGAGCAGATCAGCGCCGAGGTCCGCCRGTGTGGGCGGATCGGGAAGGCCCGGCGCACCGGGCCGCCTGGATGGGCCGGACTGCCCGGATGAGGTGGACGGGCTGGATGGGGTGGACGGGTTGGACAGGTCGGTCGAGGTCACCGGCTGAAGCCCCGCTCACGCAGAATCCCCTCCGCGACGATCCGGCTGCCCAGTACGCAGGCCACCGTGCCCAGGCCCGGCCAGGTCGAGTCGCCGACCAGCCAGAGGCCGCGGCCGCCGAGATCGTGCGGGACGGCGTGCTGATTGGTGTTGCGCGGATTCTGGCGGACGCCCCCGACGGCGCCCGCCGGGCGGAACCCGAACCGTTCATAGCTGCGTGGCGTGCCGGTCTGAGCGATCACGGCCCGCTCCCCGAGCGACGGGTAGGCGCGCCGCGCACAGGTGATGAGCAGCTCGCCGATCCATTTCTTGCGCTGCTCGTAGGCGTCGTCGTCGAGCCCCGCCCATGCGGCCAGCTCGGTGTGCGTGGAGATCATGACCGCGCGGTGCCCCGGTGGCGCGCTGAGGGTGTCCCCGGGTTCGGAGACGGAGAGGAACATGTTGTTTCCGTCGCCCAGCGGCAGGTCGTACGAGCGCAGGAACTGATGATGCGTGAGCTCCTGCCCGGCCGTCTCACCGTCGGGCACGCCCAGGAACACCACACACGCGCCCCCGAGGGCGTCCGCGTCGCGTTTCAGGTAGGCCCGCAGCCTGCCGGCGACCGGAAGACCGGAGCAGATCGCGGCCGTGGTGGCGGCGGGTACCGCGCACACGATCCGGTGGGCGTGGACCGTGTCGCGGCGGGTCGCCACCCGGTAGGCGCCGGTCTCGCCGTCCACCCGTGAGACCGCGCCGCCCGTGCGGAGCCGGCCGCCCAGCCCCCGGTAGTGCGTCACGAGCGCGCGCCAGAAGCCGTGCATGCCCCCGGCGTGGCGGCTGAGGCCGGCGCCACGGATCGTCACGCCGAGCGCCGCGTTGATCAGCGGGGCGTCGTCGACGGCGGCGTGCACGGTGTCCTCGACCAGCATTCCCAGGAGCCCGACGAGAGCGGCGTCGTCGCGCAGGTGATGCCGGCGCAGCGCGTCCCCGAGCGTCCAGGTCGCGTAGCGGGCGAGCGGCGCGCCGGCCACTCCGACGGCCCGGAGGTCGTGCAGCGCGTCGGCTGGCCCGCGTATCGGGAGGCGCACTCCCGAGCGGCTCGCCCGCCAGAACGTCTCCGCCAACCGGTCGAGCAGGGACCAGAACCGCCGATGCCGGTCGGTGTCACCGAGCTTGCGCAGCCGCTCGGCGTGCCAGAGCGCGGGATCGCGGTGCAGCACGACCTCGCGATCGGGCAGGTGGGCGACGTAGCCCGGCAGCTCCCGGGCGTCCAACGCGCTCATTCCGACGCTCTCGAGCAGCTCGAAGCCGACTCCGCCGGGCGCGAAGTCGACGAGCGTGGTGGCACCCACGTCGAAGGAGAAGCCCCGCCTGCGGTAGTAGCCCGCGCACCCGCCGACATGGCCGTGCGCCTCGAGCACCACCGTCGAAAGGCCGGCGGCCTGCAGCCGGAGGGCCGTCGCCATGCCCGCCGGCCCACCGCCGATCACAGCTACGTCGAACGGCTCGTTCCCATGTCCGTCGTTCTGAACATCCGTTCTGAACATGCGTTCAGAATGAGCCGGAAGATCCGCCGGGTCAATACGGCGGGTGGCTATTCCACGGAGGTGGGTTTGCGGAGGAGCAGGAAGGCCTGCTGGAAGCGGTCGGTGTCGCCGGGCGCTCGGACGAGCCGCGCGGTCTCGGTGAGGCCGGCGTCGCGCAGCAGGGCCGCGGCGGTGTCCGTGGGCCAGCGGTACGCGGTGATGACCTTGTGATCGAACGGCTGGGGTGGGCCGTCGGACTGGTCGGTGCTCTGGAAGGCCAGGAGCAGTTGGCCACCGGGGGCCAGGAGACGGTGGAACTCGGTAAAGCTGTCGGGCAGCGCGGCGGGCGGGGCGTGGATGATCGAATACCAGGCGACGATGCCGCGGAGCGTGCCGTCTGCCAGGCCGAGGTCGGTCATCGTCGAGACGTCGAACCGCAGTTGTGGGTACGCCCGGCGGGCAAGGCTGATCATCGCGGGGGACAGGTCCGCGCCGAAGACGTCGAGACCGAGAGAGTGAAGGAAGGCCGTGAGGTGGCCGGGACCGCAGCCGAGGTCCGCGACCGGTCCGGGCGGCCCGGTACGTACGAGCTCGGCGAACGTGGTCACCAGCCCGCGGTCGAGCGGCCTGCGTGCCAGCGGGTCAGCGAACAGCGCGGCGTACTCGCTCGCGATGGCGTCGTAGGCGGCCCGGGTGGCGTCGAGGTACACCGGCTGCGTCATGACCGGAAACCTAGCGATCCACGTACCGGGTCGGCTTTCAGGCGAAGAAGTGGTGCAGGGCGTCGAGGACCGCTGATGGGTTTTCCTCCGCCATGTGGTGGCCTGAGTCGATGGGGAGGCCACGAAGCGTCTTTGCCCACGGTCGCCAGATCGCCACGGGATCGCCGTAGAGTTCTTCGAGGTCGTCGCGGGTCGACCACAGCAGCAAGGTGGGGCACTGGACGGCTCGGCCGGCGCGCTGGTCGGCTTCCTCGTGTTCCCGGTCGATTCCGAGGCCGGCTCGGTAGTCCTCCAGCATGGCCCGCACGGTGGCCGGGTCGTGGATCGCGGTGCGGAACTCCTGGTAGTTCGCCTGGCCCATGACCGCCGGATCGCTGGTGTACCAGGCGTCGGGGTCGGCCATGATGGCCCGTTCCGGCTTGTCTGGCTGAGCGAGGAAGAACCAGTGGTACCAGCGGCGCGCGAAGGTGGCGTCACACCTGGCGAGAGCCTCGCTGATGGGTACGCCGTCCATGACCACCAGCCGGCTGACCGCCTCCGGGTGGTCGAGGGCCAGGCGAAGGGCCACGTAGCAACCGCGGTCGTGCCCGGCGACCGCGAACGTGCGGTGGCCCAGGGATCGCATGAGGTGGAGCATGTCCCGCGCGGCGGCGCGCTTGGACTGCTGCGAGTGATCCGGGCGCACCGGCGCCTTGCCCGAGCCGCCGTATCCCCGCATGTCCGGGCAGACCACGGTGAATCCTCGCTCGACAAGTCGCGGGGCGACGCGGTGCCAGGTGGCGCCGGTGCGCGGATGGCCATGGATCAGGAGGACGGGCGGCCCGTCACCGGCGTGCCGGACGCGGAGCTCCACCTCGCCCACAGCGACCCGCTCGTCGACGAAATTCTCGAACATGGGTTCTCGGTTCTCGGTTTTCAGTGCTCGGCCTGAGGCCCGGATGGCCGTCGATCATTCCCAGGGAGCCTCGTCGCCCATCTTCTTGTAGTACTTCGCCAGGTGGTTCTTGACCCGGGTGATGTCGGCCTCGGGCAGGTCGACGCCGCCGCGCGAGCCCTGCATGACCGCCGCCGCGGCCATCACGCCGCGCGGCACGACTGTCAGCTCGCCGTCGATCACGTCGGCGATGAGCAGCTTGTAGCCGGTGAACTCGTCCTTCTTGTCCCGGTCGTACCAGACATGCGCCTCGCGGTACTTGCCGTTCGGGGCGTCCTGCGCGTGCGCCCAACGCCGGACCCGCTTCTCGGCCGCCGCGCCGTCCCAGGAGCGCTTCCGGTCGGCCAGGGGCAGATCGTGGAAGGGGGTGACAGACATGCGGGCCTCCTCATCGTCCGCCGGCGATCGTTCTGTGATCACACTTCCCCGATTAGGCCGGGCAACACTCGCGGGTTCGCGGTGTCCGCACGCCCCCGATTGCACCCTCCGCCTTTGATTCGCCACGGATTGTGCCGCTTCCAGGGGTGCGGGTCTGGCCGACCCCGCTCCGTGACTGGATGCGCGTCAGGCCATGCATGGCACGATGTGCCACTTCTGTCATGTCTTGACGAGAGCTGAGTAACCCTTTACGGTTCCGTTTCATCCACGTTTCGTCCGCGAGTGGCAACGACAGCCCTGGCCATCCCGCGTGGGTCGTCGCTTCTCTCGGAAATCCAATGATGGGGCGATGACCAGTGGGAGCGATCGGATGAGGAAACGTCGTAGAACCGTTTTATCTGGGTTATTCGTTTCGTTGGCGGTAACGCTCGCCGCATTACCGGTCGCGCTCCTGGGCGCGGAGGCGGCCTCGGCCGCCGGCCCGGTGCCGGCCGTCACCGGACCGGTGGCGGGAGGCACGCCGGCGGAGTTCGTGTTCTCCACCAACTTCGACCTGGCCAAAATTGGCTACAAGGAGTCGGAGTTCTTCCTGTCGGGCACCGCGACCAGCTACACGTCCGGCAGCCCGCTGACGAGCGACGGCAAATGGGCAGTCGCACCGAGCGGCACCGCGCCCTACACGACCCGTGCGGTGGTCCGGCGCCCCGTCGACCCGAAGAAGTTCAACGGGACGGTCATCGTCGAATGGCTCAACGTGAGCGGCGGGGTCGACGCCGGGCCGGACTGGACGTTGACCCACAACGAGCTCGTCCGGGAGGGCTTCGCCTGGGTCGGTGTCTCGGCGCAGTGGACCGGCGTCCAGACGGCGAAGGGCAACAACCCGGCGCTGCTCCCGGGGAACCCGGTGCGGTACGCGCCGTTGTCCCATCCCGGTGACAGCTACTCGTACGACATCTACTCGCAGGCCGGGCAGGCGCTGCGCGCGGACTCCGCGCTGATGCTGGGCGGCCTGAAACCACGCGAGCTGATCGCGGCCGGGGAGTCGCAGTCGGCGGCCCGCCTCGTCACCTACATCGACGCGGTGCACCCGCTCGCGCGCGTCTACGACGGGTTCCTCGTGCACAGTCGCAGTGCCAGCGGCGCGGCCCTCGCTCAGGTGGCGCCGCCCGCGCTGACCCCCACCGTGCCGGTGCCGTCACCGGCCCTGATCCGAGACGACCTCAACGTCCCCGTCTTCGTCTTCCAGACCGAGACGGACGTCGCCGGCAGCAATCTCGCCGCCCGTCAGCCGGACACGAAACGATTCCGCGCGTGGGAGGTCGCGGGGACAGCGCACTTCGACCACTACGGGCTGCAGATCGGTCCGGCGGATCTTGGCGACGGGCAGGGCGCGATCCTGAACCTGACCGCCATGCAGAACCCGCCGACCGATACCTCGGCCGGTGCCTGYACGCTCCCGATCAACACCGGCGGAGCGCACTGGGTGCTCGACGCGGCTGTCTTCTGGCTGAACCAGTGGGTCGCCAAGGGCGTGGAGCCCTCTCGCGGGCCGCTGTTGCAGACGACGGGTGTGTCGCCGGTGGTGTTCGCCAAGGACGCCAACGGCAACGCCCTGGGCGGAGTGCGGTCCCCGCAGGTCGACGCCCCGATCGCGACGCTCGCCGGCGTGGGGAACACACCGGTGCTCTGCGGCCTCTTCGGTACCACCGTGCCGTTCAGTGCCAGCACGCTCGCCGGTCTTTACAAGAACCATGGCCAGTTCGTCGCTCAATGGAGCAAGGCGACGACGGTCGGCGTCGTTCGTGGATTCCTGCGCCCCGCTGACGCGGTGGAGCTCGTGAACGCCGCCGCACGTTCGCAGATCGGAAAGTAGAAGTACTCGCGTGCTGAGCCCGAATGTGCCCGACGCATTCGGGCTCAGCGTGCCGATTGGGGCTGACCGGATCTTGACGCCGTGGCCATGGCCGTGGCCATGGCCACGGTCGCCGGTCGCCGGTCGCTCCCGAGTGCGAGCGGCCGCTCGCTGGTAAGGCGAGTGCTCGATGGGCGGAACCGGCCGACGTAGACTGCGCCGGGCGCCCTCGCCGGCCGCCAGGAACGAGCCGAGCACCGGACGGAGGTCGGAGGTGGCATCCGAATCGCTCGCGCTGCGCCTGAGCGAGAAGCGTTCCGAGATGATGACCTCCGAGCTGGAGGGTGTCGCGCTCAGGCTCTTCGAGCAGCACGGGTTCATGGAGACGACGGTCGAGGAGATCGCGGTCGAGGCACAGATCTCCGTCCGTACCTTCTATCGCTACTTCCCCTCAAAGGAAGACGTCCTGCAGCTGAGGCTCGAGCGGCGGAGCAGGACTCTCCGGGCGAGGCTCATGGCCCGTTCCGCCGACGAGCCGCCGCTGCATTCCATACGTGTCGCGCTGGAGGAAGCGTTCACCGCGGAGGACAAAGAGCTGCTTCGGCGTTGGATAACGGTCGTCGCGGCCACTCCCATGCTGCTGCGGGGAGTGCTCGGCGGAATCCAGCTCAACACGCACAGGGTGATCGCCGATTTCCTCCGCTCCCGCCTCGGCGCTCCCGCCGACGCCCTGCTGCCCACGATTCTTGCCGGGGCCGTGGGAGGCGTCATCCAGGCGGCCCAGACAAACTGGTTCCTGAACGGCGGCGATCTGGCGAGTGCGATCTCCGAAGGCCTCGCGGTGCTTGAGCGCGGCATAGATACCAACCCGACCCGCGGATCCGCAGGCAAGGGCGGGGACCCCGCCCCGGATGCCGAGTAAGCGCCCAGCCAGCCGGTCTGCATCGCCGCCCTGCGCCGCCCCATGGCGCGGGGCGGCGCCGCGCGGCAGACCGGCTCATGCGGCGGTACTCAGGCGGATGCGCGGGCGTATCGGCGGCGCCAGCGCGTCGTGGCTGGGCGGCACACCTGCTCATGCGCGTGCCGCCACCGATGCCACGCCGCGCTGTTGATCAGATTCCGACGTCTCCGGGCTGTTCGGGCTTTCTGAGCTGTCCGGGCTTACGAAGCCATTACGTCACCGGCGGGCGAAACTCATCGGTCCGTCCCCGATGGAGACTTAACGTGGCGCTCAGGGTCGCGATCTAGCCTGCTCAGGGCAGCGGGGCGTCGCCGCGGACGATCGCGGGTCGGCCGTCGTGTGGGAGGTCTGCACTGATCACGCTTGTTCTGATCGGGATCGTCGGCGGGATCATCACCGGCATCTCGCCCTGCGTGCTGCCCGTCCTGCCGGTGGTCTTCCTCGCCGGTGGCGTCCAGAGCACGCGACCCGGGCAAGCCGTGACCGCGCAGAGCGACGCGACCGCACAGGATGACGTGACCGCGCGGGGCGACGTGACCGCGCGGGGTGAGCGAGATGGCGCGGCTCGGCGCTCGAGCAGGCGGCCCTACCTCGTGGTCGCCGGGCTCGCTCTCAGCTTCAGCGCCTTCACCCTGCTGGGGACGCTGGTGCTCAGCGTCCTGCCCCTGCCGAAGGACATCGTGCGTTGGGCCGGCCTCGTCGCCCTCGTCCTGATCGGCATCGCCATGATGTTCCCGCCCGTGCAGCAGCTGCTCGAGCGGCCCTTCTCCCGGATCGGCCAACGCCAGGTCAGCGGCGAGCACGGCGGACTCGTTCTCGGCCTGGCGCTCGGGGCTGTCTACGTGCCGTGCGCCGGCCCGGTGCTCGCGGCGATCACCGTGGCCGGCGCCACGGGCACGATCGGGCTGCGCACGGTCGCGCTCACCGTGGCCTTCGCCTGCGGGACCGCGTTGCCCCTGCTCGGCTTCGCGCTGGCCGGTCGCGGGGTCGCCGAGCGTGTCCGGGCCTTCCGGTACCGCGAGCGTGGCATCCGGATCGCGGCCGGCGCTCTGATGATCGCGCTGGCCGTGGCGCTCACGTTCAACGTCACCGACGCGCTGCAGCGCACGGTTCCCGACTACACGGCCAGCCTGAACGACGATCTCGACAGTGCCGGAGCCTCGGGATTGCTCGGATCTGGCCAGGCCGTGGGGCTGGCCGCCTGTGCGCAGAATCCGGAACCGGCCCCGGAGGACTGCGGCAAGGCTCCGGAGATCTCCGGAATCCAGCAATGGCTGAACACCCCGGGCAATGCGCCGCTGACCGGCAGCGATCTGACCGGCAAGGTGGTCCTGGTCGACTTCTGGGCATACTCCTGCATCAACTGTCAGCGCGCGATCTYCCACGTGCAGTCCTGGTATTCCGCGTATCAGGCCGCCGGCCTGGTGGTGATCGGCGTGCATACCCCCGAGTACGCCTTCGAACAGGTCGCGGGCAACGTGGCCGCCGGCGCGAAAAGGCTTCACATCACCTATCCGGTCGCTCTGGACAACGACTACACGACCTGGAACAACTTCGGCAACAACGCCTGGCCCGCGGAGTACCTCATCGACGCGACCGGCCAGGTGCGGCACGTCGCGATCGGAGAGGGGGAGTACTCCACCACCGAGTCACTGATCCGCCAGCTCCTGACCGCCGCCCACCCCGGTGCCACGCTGCCACCCGGCACCGAGGTCGCCGACACCACGCCCAACAATCCGGACCAGACCCCCGAGACCTATCTCGGCTCGGCGCGGGTGAACAACGGCACCCAGCAACCGCTGGGCTCGGGCCGCAGAACCTTCACCTACCCGGAGTCCGTCCCCGACGACATGTTCGCGCTCACGGGCACCTGGACCGTCGACGAGGAAGCCCTCACCGCCGAGGAGAACGCCGGCATCGAGCTGAGCTTCGCCGCCAGCAAGGTCTACCTCAACATCGGCGGCACCGGCGCGGTCACCGCCACCGTGGACGGGAAGACGACCACCTACCAGGTCTCGGGCGCGCCCAACATCTACACGCTGGTCGACCGCCCGTCGCCGGAGCACAGCACGCTGGAGGTCAGCCTTTCGCCAGGCCTGAGCGCCTATTCCTTCACCTTCGGCTGACCGCGAGCGCAATGGGAACGGCCGGTAGTCAGTCCCGCACGCGCGGTTCCCCACGTACTCACGGCCTGCTCGCCAGCATCTACTTGATCTGTCTGGAGAATCCGGCCTCGGCCGCGGCGTCTCGGGCCGGGCCGTCGATTAGCCGGCGCCGAACCCGCCCATGGCGGCGATCGCCTCGGGAACCGGAGCGTGGAGGTGATCCAGCAGGTCCGCCAGTTTCCGGTCCAGTTCCAGGCCGACCTGGGTGATGTCCGGGTTGCCGAGTCCGGCGAACCGCGCGCTTGGCTGGTCGATGGTCAGGCAGGTCGCCGGTTCAGGCGAGAACGCGGAGGCCCTGGCGCGAGCGATCACGGTGCCGGCGGTACGGGTGCCGGCGGTCTCGACCCCGGCGGTCTCGACCTCGGCGGTTTCCGCCCCGGCGGTCTCGACCTCGGCGGTTTCCGCCCCGGCGGTCTCGGCCCTGGCGGCGACGGGCCGCGCGCCTTCGTCATGCGAGTCCGTGGCTGCCTGTTTGCCGGGCGGGCCCTCGTAGATCGCCAGGCGAAGCGGCGCGTACAGGAGAGCGGCCGGGTCGTGGCGGTACATCCGCTCGGCGATCACATGGTTGCCCATCAGGTACTCGACGCATCGTCGGGTGCCGCCGGCGAGACGCATCAGGGGCGAGGCGTCCAGGCTCCAGTAGATCATGAACTCGTGCGGGGCGTTCTCGGCCGCCACGCGCCTCACCTCGTCCCAGGAGGCGTCCACACGGGCAAGCTCCGCGAATCGGTCGGCGTCGAAGCGAGGGACGGCATGCTCGAAGCGCGCCCGGAAACGATCGAACGGTTCGTCGACGGTCACCGTCAACCGACGCGCCTGATAGGTGATCTCGCTGGTGCCGTCTGTGTGCTGCGACTCCGGACACCGCGGCTCCATGGTCACCCCCCCGGCCACATCCCTCGACGCATGGCCCAGTCATCGTCGGCGGCTGCCCTGGCCACCGCAACCCGACCCCAGCCATCGGGGAACCGGTCTGCATTGTCCTTACATTCGGCTATTTGACGGTCTGTGTAGGCGACCTGGAACGCCTCAGTTTCGGGCGGCGGACCACGATCAGCAGGTCTGGCCGTTTGGCCTAGGCCTGGCAGAGGCCCGCCGCGCGTCCCGGCTGTCCAGGCGCCTCCAAATGACGAGCCACAACGTTGATCGAAATCTGCGGATTGTCGATGCCACTGCCGCGGCGACTTCCGAACTCGAACTGTGGCGGATTGGCGCGTCCATGGACGCGCCAATCCGCCACAGTTCGCCTCCACCCCATCGGGGTGTGTCGGATGGGCGCGCCTGGGGGCGGGCTGATCTGACACGATCCGCGTTTGTGTCGGCGTCTCGGCGGACAACCACTCTGCCCCGGACCGCGTGGGTCCGGGGGTTTACCCCGCCGCGGTCGTGGTCGTCCTTCCCTGGCCATTTCAGCCGTGTGCACCCGAACACTCTCCGTTGGATGCGCGTGAGGGGCCGTGCGGGATTGGGGTCGGGCGGACTCTCCGCGACTCCTGACAACAACGGTGGTGGACGGATGAGGTTCCGAGGTGTCGCGGGCATGCCGAGTTGTCGACGCGAACCGTCGCCAGGCCCTGCCCGACTAACCGGAAGATCGATCATGGTCATATCGGGGTAGGGGTCCGATCATGGCCAACATGTTGCGCCGCGCTGCCGCGGCCGTCGGGCTGGGTGGGCGGGGCGGGTCGGGCGCCCCGGATGGGCATGCGTGGAACCCGACGGGATGGTGGTGGTGCATGGAGCACCAGCGCCCGGAGAACCCGCCGGATGTCCCTGGCCACCGTCGTCTCGGCCCGTACGCGAGCGCGGCGGACGCGACGGCATGGCGGGAACGCCTCGACCAGCGCAACGAGGAGTGGGACGCGCGCGACCGCGACGACGACGATGACGCCCGATCCTGAGGTCGGCTGTCTGACCGGCTGATCTTCAGGATCGGGCGTGTGCTGGATCCGTTGGATGCGACCGCACCGGCTCGGCCAGCCCGTCTCCGTGGTCCTGGTCAGCGCCCGAGGGCGCCGCCCTGGATCCGGCCGTCCTTATCCAGCCAGACGTAGTGGCCGCCCGCGAACGCGCCACCGGACCCGACCGGGGAAGGCGGCGTCGCGTCTGATCCGTCGACGGTGCAGGGATACGGCCAGCCGACGCCACTCCAGTTCGTGCTCTGGGCGAGGCACCATCCCGTCGCCGGCGGTTCGGCGGAGACCGGCCCGCGGTCCAGGTCGAGCACGGTCGTCTCGCCCCGGAGGCGCAGGACGTAGCGGCTGTCGCCCACCCGCTGGACGGTGTCGCGGGCCTGCCCCTGGCTCTCCAGCTCCGTCTCGGTCAGGCCCAGAAGAACAAGGGCGTCTCCGGCGTCCCACGACCACGTGGTCCGTCCGGTCGCGAGGTCGAAACCCTCCAGCGTGACGCCGTAGTCCTCCATTCCCAGGGGGTCAACGCGCGTGGAGCGCAGGGCTCCGCGATACACACACCGAGCCGGGTGATCAGGGTCAAACGGAATGCCCGGACATCCCATCGTCGCGCCAGGCTGGGTCCAGAGCCGCTCGCCCGTCGTCGCGTTGAAACCGGCCGTGACCCTCATGTCCGCCTGGTCGATCCGCCTCGAGGGGTCGCGTTCGAGGTACACGCTGTCGATGCCGTGCCGGACGCTGGCCACGTACACGTCGTTCTGGCGCACGGATTCCAGACCGAGGAACAGCAGGCCGGTGGCCGTCTCACCGAACATCGCGGCGGCCGGCTTCGTCCAGCGCTCCGTGCCGTCTTCGGCGACTGCGGTTATGCCGCGATCGGACGAGAGAAGGTTGTCGCCGACCTCGTCAAGATAGCTTTCCTGCCAGAACGGGGTCTCGCCGCGTACACCGCCAGTCCTGGCATCGAGGACCAGCCTGGTAGGAGGGCCCGCTTCCTGCTCGACGAGGAGGCATATCGCTGACTCTCCCTGGCACAGACGCGGAGGGGACCAGCCTGTGAGYGGTTTCGTGTACTTCCATCGCTCCTTGCCGGTGTCCGCGTCGGCGGCGACCATTGACACAGGGGATTCGACGCTGGTCGACGACGGCTTCAGCCACACGACGGTCTCACCGTCATCGACCACCAGCGGAACGGCACGTTCGAATCCACCCGGCCGGAAAAAACTCGCCGGCGCCGACCAACGTTCCCGCCCGGTGGCCGGGTCCAGTGCGGCGATCTTCACTATCGGGCCCATCGAGCCGTCATTGCCGACCTGCTGAAGGACGATGGCGGACTCGCCGACCACTATCGGAGGCCCGAGAGCGGTCAGCTCGCTCGACCAGACTGGCTTGACGGCCCATGACTGGCCGTCGCCAGTGAAGACCGAGATGCCGACGGCCACCAGCGCCAGGAGGACTGCCAGCCCCGCGGCTCCGGTCACGACCAGCCGCGCGGGGCGCCGTCGCCCTGGCCCACCGCCAGCACCCAAGGCTTGGAGGTCGGCTTCCGGCGCGCCGCTGGGCGGCCCGGCTG
This sequence comes from Pseudofrankia asymbiotica, assembly GCF_001983105.1. Lineage (GTDB taxonomy): Bacteria > Actinomycetota > Actinomycetes > Frankiales > Frankiaceae > Pseudofrankia > Pseudofrankia asymbiotica. The sequence continues at coordinate 30,648 of NZ_MOMC01000051.1, forward strand.
GCGGCGCGCCGGAGACCGACGGGTGCTCGCCCGCCGGGAGCCCGACCGGCCCGTGCTCGACTGGCGGATGGCTGGCGAGCGGATCCGCGATCCAGGGCTCAGCCCAGGACTGGTGCTCGGCGGCAGTCGCATCGCCGAGATCTTGTCGTTCACTGCCGCTCCCTGCGATCATGTCCCGTAGCGGGACGGAGCGCCATCATCCAGGCATGTCGGCGCGGGCGCCACAGGCTGGGCCAGCGTGCGCCACCCACAGGCCCTCGCTGCCTCGGGCGGCCGTCAGGTGTGTGGCGCGATGGGCGGCGTGGAGCAATGCGGGCCCGAGTATGAGCTGCCGACGCGGTGTCGATCTGGCTGGGGCTACTGCGACTTCGGCACACGACAGTGCCACGGCGGTGACCTCAGGAGGCGATACGCGACAGAGCCGGGTCAGCCGCAGTGGGACCAGTCGCTGGTCCAGGAGGCGCTGCCGAGGCTGCCGCCCCACTTCACGCAGATCGCCTTCGCGGACACCCTGGTCGGACCGGCGTAGTACTCGTAGGAACCGGAGTCGGTCACCTTCGACGAGCCGTTCTGTGCCTGCACCGAGGCCGACATCGCCTGGGCCGTGCCCACGCCGGCGCCGGACTTCAGCGTCACCACGCAGTTGGAGCTGCCGTTGTACATCAACACGATCGTCGCCGTCGTGGAGCCGCTGGCGAGGGAGTGGCTGTCGATCTGGGAGTAGCCGGAGCCGCACACCTGGGCGGCGGAGTAGGGGTTCGCCTTCGGCGCGCTGGGGGCGGCGGCCGGCGGCGCGGTGGTCCGGGCGGCGGCCGGCGGCGCGGTGGTGCCGGTCGAACCGGAGCCGGCACCCGAGCCTGCCCCGGATCCCGAACTCGTCGTCGAACCGGCGCCAGAGCCGGATCCCTGAGTAGGTGCTGCCTGCTGCGCGGGTGCCGCTTGCTGCGCGGGCGCGGCGGGCGGTGGTCCGCCCGCCACGGTGTTGGCGCCGGCCGCGGCCCCCACGGCCGGCGGCTGTGTACCGACCGGCCGAGGTAGCGCGCCGGCGTCGGAACTACCACCGGAGCGCGACGGGGCCTCGTGCCCTGGCCCTGCCTGCGCGCCCGGTAGGTCGACCGGCGTTTCCCCTGTGCCCGCGCCGGCCGCTGCCCCGGGCCGCGCGCCCCGGTCGGGGTTTTGACCCGCCGCGGACGTGCTCAGCGCGGGCTTGTTCGTGGCCAGAGCCGAGCCGCCGCCGGTCGCGGTGACCGCGATCAGGACGATCGCGGTCACCGCGGCGGCGAAGCCCGCTGTCGCGGTGCTGGCGACCCAGACGCGCAGGGGGACCCTGCTCCGGGGCCGGGGGGCGGGCGAAGACCGTTGCCAGGATTCGAGGAAGGCCCCGTACCCAGCAGGGCCGGATGCGTCGAGGACGGACGAGCCTGGCGGCTGCCCGCCCGTCCCGATGCTCCTCGGGCGGTCATCGGCCACGAGGATGTGCGCGTCCTCGCTGGTGGCGCCCTGCCTCACGTCATCCATGATGATCTGCCGTTCTCGGCCGACGGACCGTCGCTGCCGCCCAGTTCCCGGTACGCGACCCCTGAACGGCTCGTGCCGTGAGCTGGCCGCGTCCGACCTTCGGGTCCTTGGCCGCAGACTCGCCCAACGTGTGGATCGGAACCCCGCATTCGCGTCGAATGTCCGGTTTGGAAGGTAACTGTTCGATCCGGGACGCACCCCTGCTTCACGAAAAGTTCGGCCGCTGTTCGCGTGCGTCACGCCCCCGCGTGCTCGCCTTGCCCGGACGAGRTGTCCGTCGGATGCGCGAAGGAGTCCTTTGCCTGGGAGCGGCGGCACGGTCGCACACCCTCAGGTTCCGGCCCCGAGGCATGCGGCTCGTCTCTCGGCCGGGGGCGGACTGTCGATCTGGCGGCCAAGCGTGGTTGAGGCATCGCCGCTCCATGGATCTTGACTATCGGCGATAACGGCGGCGATTGGGCTTGTGGCTTTGACCTGTATGAGGTTGAGATCGGGTTGGGCTGGCCAGGCTATCCGCTGATAGATCAAGGTCAGTCTGGGTGAGGACTGGACGTCCGAGTCGAGTCGACAGCCAGCGGCGCTGGTATGCGTTCAGGTCATTGACGAAGATGACGGCGTCGATGTTCTTCGTCGAACAGGCCGTGGCGATCTCTTCGAGCTTTCCCGGACCGATGAGGAAGCGCCGGGACAGCGGGGTGGTCATCAGCCGTACCCCGCCATCGGAGACGCCCCTGCGCTGGACGAACCGTTCCAGCACCTGCCCACCCAACGCCGTCACCCTCGCGTCGAGGACGTCGAGCCGGGCCTGGTAGTCACGGTCCCTCGCCGAGAACAGCCCCACCAGGACCACGGAACGGACAGCGGTCACCCGGACAGCATCCCAGGGCGGCCGCTTCGCGCCGTAGGGATATTCGGTCGGTGGCGCTGCCAAGGCGTACTCGATCAGGGCACGCGGCGGGCGTGCGGCGGGCGTGGAGCACGACGCAGCCGCACGTCATGTTTTCGATGCCGCGGCGTCGGTCAGCCACTGGTGGAGGGCGGCGTAGTCGGCCGCGGTGAGACCCTGCCGCGGATCGACCTGATGAAGGTGGGCGCGTCCTGATGATGTGCGGCGATCTCACACGAATATCGGCCGGTCGATGGCTTCACAGCCGCCGGACGCGCAGCACACCGGTGAGCATCGGCAGGGTGAACTCGCCGTCGACGGTCTCCGGCCTGCTCGTGAGGAAGGCGCGGATCTGGCCGAGCGTGGCCTGTTGTTCCTGTTGTGGCATGACCAGCATCCCCGCGTGCGTCGCGATTTTCGCGACGAGGGAGTCGGCGGTGCGGCGCTGGCCGTGCGCGAACTCGGCCTGCTCCGGCGAGCCGAACCGGGCGACCAGGCCATTGTCGGGAAGGTGCAGGTCCGCCGTCGCGGCGCGCCATCTGCTGAGCAGGTCTCGCGAGCCAAGGGCCGCGCTGCCGCCGATCCGCGCGAGCTCGGCGACCCAGTCGACCCGGTCGTCGACGACGTTCCACAGGCCGGCCAGGATGCCGCCGGGCGCGAGGACCCTGGCTATCTCGGGTCCCGCGACGGCCATCTCGAACCAGTGCATGGCGTGGCCGGCCAGCACGGCATCGACGGAGCCGTCCGGCAGCGGTATCGCCTCGGCGCTACCCGACAGGGCACGGACAGCCGGTAGTCCGCGGCGCAGCTCCGCCAGCATCGCCGGGTCGGGCTCGACCGCGACGACGTCGGCGCCCACCGCGGCCAGCACGGCGGTCAGCTTGCCGGTTCCGGCGCCGAGGTCGAGCACTCGCGAGCCAGGCGCGGGCTCGAGTACCCAGCGCACGGCGGCCTGCGCGTAGTCAGGGCGGTGCTCGGCGTATGCGGTCGCGGCCGCGCCGAATGACGAGCTGTGAAGTAGCCGTTCGTCCTGTTCCACACGGTCGACCCTAGCCACGCCGCGAGCACCCCCACCGCCACAATGCCGGCCGCGGGCCAACTCCGTCCGGCCGCGGGATGCCCTCGCCACGCTCGGGTCCTGATGGCTGTCGACGGACTGTCACTGGTGGCCTTCCGTCTGCTTCCCGGGCGGGCCGGCGGAGGTGGACGCGGCGGAGGTGGAGGCGGCGGACGCCGGTGGCAGCCGACGGAACGAACGGCCCGCGACGATCGCCAACGGTGCCGAGATGACGAGAACCGCCGCGACCTGTGCCAGGGCGGCGGCGGTGGCCGCGGAGCGGGTCGTCCCAACAGACTGCAGCAGGCTGAGCTCGAGCACGGTCGTCGTCTGGGCGGCCAGCACCACCGGGGCGAGTAGCACGAGGGCGAACGCCCAGGCCGGGCCCTGGCTCGCCCCTCGGCGGGCATGGGCTGCCAGGCAGTAAACAGCCGCGGCCAGGAACGGCAGGGTGTAGTAGGTGGGTTCGTCGAAAAACGGCCCGACGTGACGGTCGAGGACCACCAGACCAAGGGCGCCGGCGACCAGGGCGGCGTAGGCGGCCAGCCACCGCGTGGGGTTCCGGACCGGCGGGGAGTCACGGTGGAAGCCGGCGAGCACGGCGAGCACCGGCGCGGTGTTGAGGAGGACCTCGGCGACGAGCGCGCTGCCCCGCAGGGCGATCGGCGGCGGGCCCGTGACGAACACCTCGGCATTCACACAGATCGCGGCGAGAGCGCGCGACGCGGCGACCAGTGCCAGGCCCTGGGCCACTCGTCGGTGCCCGAGCACCAGCGCGGCGAACGCCGGTATCCACACGAACCCKCCGGTCCACAGCTCATGCCAACCGAGGTGGAATCCGGCGGCGACGGCGGGCGGTGCCAGGCCCGGGATCCGGCCGTCCAGCCACAGCGTCTCCGCCACGACGAGCGCCGCCAGGATGGCGTGGACGAGCAGGCCGAGCACCGCGACCAGCCGGACCGTGTCACCCCAGGCAAGGTTCCTGGCGGGCGCGCCGGCCCCGCCCACCCGGAAGCGGACCAGGTCGAGGCGCAGGCGCACGGCCAGGGCGGCGACGCTGCCGATCTCGGGCCAGCTCGGCCGCGCGACCTCGGAGTAGTCCGGATCGTCGGACTCCGGCTGGCCGGCCAGGAAGGTGGCGACCATGTCGTCCTCCCAGTCCTGCCGGTAGGCGCGAGGCAGGAGCTTCAGGACGGCGCGGTAGCGCTGTTCGAGCATGTTCACGCGGTGCCACCGGCGCTCGCGGGGCGCAGCGCGCGCAGCCGTCGCGACGCGATGTCGGCGTTCGCGGCCTGCCGTTCCGCCTCCGCAGCCAGAGCGCGGCCGCCCTCGTCGGTGAGGCGGTAGTACCGGCGCAACCGGCCCTGCTGGACCTCTTCCCGGTCCGGCGCGACCAGGCCGTCCACGACGAGGCGTTCAAGCACCCCGTAGAGCGTTCCGACCTTGAGCCGCACTCTGTCCTGGGAGAGCTCACGGACCTCGGCGACGATGCCGTAGCCGTGGCGGGGCGCGCCGACCAGCGCGGTGAGGATGAAGAACGCGGGCTCGGTCATGACCCGCTTGGTCGTCATGACCGATATATATCGCCTACCAGGATATTCGGCAAGCCCGGCGGTCGGGGCATTGTCGGTGCCACATCGAGACGTGGCGAAGGGGCGTCGCCGTGCGCTACATCAGCCGAGCGGCACGCGACACAACCGTCCTCACGGGTCRGTCGGGGCTGATGGCGTCGGTTCTCGCGATGCGCGCTACGAGGCATTGGTAGAGCGGTAGGTCCGCCAGACGCGTCGKAGGGCTTCGAGTTCCAGTCGGGGGAAGTGCCTGTCCCACTTGCCGTAGTACCCGCTCTCGCCGTAGGTCGTCGCGACCTGGTCGAAGCAGCGGATCACCGCGCGGGCCAGGCCGTCGACGCTCAGGGGGCAGGAGCACAGTTCGGTGCCCCTGTTGTCGTGGTCGCGGCCGTGGCGCAGTTCGAGGATGCGCAGCCAGGCGTCGTCGCCCTGGCGGTAGAAGATCCAGCGGAAGGCGGCGGGTTCGGCCTCGAACTGGGCGCGGGTCTTGGTCTCGCCCGTCACGAGCCGGGCGACGGCGGTCAGCAGATCCTCGGGAGCCGCGCTGATGTACGAGGCGGTGAGTTCGACAACCGTGGCGGCCGCCTCAACCTTGCAGTCGGCCCAGCCGCTTCCKGGCAGCGTCCAGGTGATCCGAATGTCAGTGGTCACGGTCGTTCACCCCGCGAGGAAGTGTAGGAGGTCGGAACGAACACTTAGCCCTTGCGCTAAGTGTTGCGGCTCGTAATACTTAGCCGCGTGGAACAGTATTCGGTGCGGCTCGACGGGCTGCTCGTGGCGCTCGCGGATCCGACCAGGCGCGCGGTGCTCAGCCGCCTCGGCCGCGGGCCGGCGACCGTCAGCGACCTCGCCGACGGCTTCCCCATGGCCCTTCCCTCGTTCATGAAACATGTCCGCACGCTCGAGAAGAACGGCCTCATCCGCACGGCGAAGTCGGGCCGGGTCCGCACCTGTGAGCTCAACCGCGACGGCCTCAAGCCGCTCGAGAACTGGCTGGCGGAGCAGCGGCGCGGCTGGGAAGACCACACCGACCGTCTCGTCCAGTTCGTCACCTCTCCCGACCAGTTCGTCACCTCTCCCGAGGAGCAGGCATGAACCTCGACCTCTCGCTCGAACGCCTCATCCACGCGCCGCGCGCCACTGTCTGGAAGGCCTGGACCGAGCCGGCCAGCCTCGAACGCTGGTGGATTCCCGCCCCGACGCTGTGCCGGGTCGATCGCCTCGAACCCCGCGCCGGCGGCGCCTTGGTGACGCGGCTTAGTGACGACGGCGCCGAGTTCACGCCGCGCCTCGACGCCTGTTTCCTGGTCGTCGACGAGCTCGAACGCATCGTGTTCACCAACGCGATCGACAGCGCCTGGCGCCCCGCGGCCCCCGCGCCCGTAGCCATGACCGCGGAGATCACCTTCCGTGACCACCCCGCCGGCACCGACTACCGAATCATCGTGCGCCACGGCGACCCGGCGGCCCGCACCCGACACCAGGACCTCGGCTTCCTGGAAGGCTGGGGCACCGTCACCGAACGGCTGGCCTGGCTCGCCGAGAGCGGCGCCGCGGGGGCCACCGAGGAACGTTAGCCGGAGGAACGTCAGCCGTCGGAATCCCGCCGACGACCGGACCGCGTCCGTAGGCATTCGTCATTGAGCGAGTCGCCCTCGGACGGCGCGCGCCGGCGCTGCCCAACGCCAGCCAGCCCAGATAACGCCCTGTCCGCGGCTTCGCGCATGGCCGTCCGGTTCGTAGACTGCGTGCTGTGGATCGCGTCGCCGTGGTGTACAACGCGCGCGCCGGCGCCCTCCTGTCCAGCGGCGACGCGTCGCCGGAGGAGCATCTCGTCGAGCTGTTCGGCCGGCGGGATGTGACCGCCGAGCTCCGCGCGTTCGACCCGGACACGCTCACGGCCGACGTGCGTGAGCTGCTGGCGAGCAAACCGGACGCGCTGATCGTCGCCGGCGGTGACGGCACCGTCCGGGCGGTCGCCGAACGCATGCTGGGCGGCGACGTACCGCTCGGCATTCTCCCCGCCGGCACGATGAACGCGCTCGCGCGTGACCTGGGTGTGCCGGACGATCTGGACCGCGCCGTCGAGGCGCTGCTCGCCGCTCCGGTCGACCGGATCGACGTGGCCACGGTCAACGRCCAGCCGTTCCTGTGCCGTTCGATGCTGGCGATGATGCCGCACCTCGGCCGGCTTCGCGAGAACGCCCGTGGTGGCCTCGGGCTGGGTGCGACGCGGCTGCTCGGCCGCGCGTTACGCCTGGTCCGGCGGTACCCGCGGATGCGGCTCACGATCACGGTCGACGAGCGGGAGCACGAGACGCGGACCAGGGCGGTGGTGGTGTCGTGCAACCCGCTGGCCGCCGGGCCGTCGCCCATGCCTGGCAGGGAACGGCTGGACACCGGCAGGCTCGCGGTGTACGTCGCGCACGATCGGACCAACTGGGACCTGATCGCGGTCGCCGCCAGGCTGTTTCACGGCAGCTGGCAGGAGGACAAGAGGATCTCGAAGCACGAGGGCGCGGCTGTACGGATAAGGGCGTCAGGGCTGGCATTGATGAGCGTCATGAGTGACGGCGAGATCGCTCAGCTGTCGATGCCGCTGCGCTACGAGATCCGGCCGCGCGCGCTGGCGGTCCTCGCGCCGGGAGCGGCCACGTGAAGCCGGCGAACGCGCGGATCGCGCAGATCTCCGACCTGCACTTCGGCCACAATGTCCAGGCCGTCGTGGACACGCTCCTGGTCGAGCTGCGCGACGTCGCCGCGACGACGATCGCGGTGTGCGGTGACCTGACCCAGACAGCGGGGGAGGCGGAGTTCCGGGCGGCTCGTGCCTTCCTCGACGAGCTTCCGGCTCCGGCGCTGGTCGTGCCCGGCAACCACGACCTGCCCGGCCTGCGGCTGTGGTCGCGGTTTACCCGCCCGTGGCGGCGGTGGCGACAGCACATCGGCACCGACCCGCACGGCACGGCCACCCACACGGCCGACGGGCTGATCGTCGTCGGCGTCAACACCGCCCGGCAGTGGGGCTCCCGCGCTGACTGGTCGCGGGGCCGGATCAATGCCGGGCAGGTGTCCGCCATCCTTGAGGCGTTCGACAAGGCGCCGGAGGACGACCTGCGCGTGCTCGTCGCGCACCACCCTTTCCTGCTGACCCGGTCAGCAGGAAACCGCGGACTGGTCGGCAGATCGGATGTGGCGCTGCGGCAGCTACACGGGCGCGCGGACCTGCTGCTCGGCGGCCACCTTCACATGGCCTACAGCGGCGTGGCCGACGGCCTGGTGGTGGCGCAGTGCGGCACGGCCGTCTCCGACCGCCTCAAAGGCGAGCCCAACAGCTACAACCTGATCGAGGCCGACGGCGACCAGCTCACCATTTCGACCCGGCGCTGGACCGGTGACCGCTTCGACACCCACCAGCGCACCGTCTACGCCCGCGACGGCCACACGTGGAGCACCGTTTAGTACGGGCGGGTGAGCGAGGATCGGAAGCGGAGTCCTCGGAAGCGGAGTCCTTCGAGGGAGGCGCCGGTGCCAGAAGGGGACACCGTCTACCAGGCTGCTCGCCGGCTGCACCAGGCGCTGGCCGGGCAGGTTCTGTCCGTGAGCGATTTCCGGGTGCCGCGGTACGCGACGGCCGACCTGACCGGCAGCACGGTGCTCGAGGTGGTGCCGCGCGGCAAGCACCTGCTGATGCGTTGCTCCGGCGGTATCACGGTGCACTCCCACCTCCGGATGGACGGCGCGTGGCGTACCTTCGCCGCCGGCGAACCCTGGCGCGGCGGTCCCGTCTGGCGGATCCGGGTGGTACTCGGCAACGCGCGGCATGTCGCGGTCGGTTATCGGCTTCCGGTTCTCGACATCCTGCGGACCGCCGACGAATCGGCCGTCGTGGGCCATCTCGGCCCTGACGTGCTCGGGCCGGACTGGGACCTCGACCGCGTGCTGGCGGGCGCGCTGGCCCGCCCGGAGCGCGAGATCGGCACGGTCCTGCTGGATCAGAGCGTGCTCACGGGCCTCGGGAACATCTATCGGATCGAGGCGTGTTTCGTCGCCGGAGTCTCGCCGTGGACCCGGGTCGACGAGGTTCCCGATCTTGAGAGGCTCGTCAGCCGGGCCCGACAGATGATCATGATCAACGCGGATCGGCCCAGGCGGATCACAACCGGTTCGACGAGGCCGGGCGAGGAGCTATGGGTCTACGGCCGTGGCCGTCGGCCGTGCCGTCGGTGCGGCACGGCCATCCGCGTGGCTGAGCAGGCGCCGTCGGACGCCCCGGAGGAAGCACGTGTCACCTACTGGTGCCCGCGCTGCCAGCGTGGGCCGGCGCCGATGGTCTCGCCTGGTGACGTCGGCGGTACCGGGACGCGTCGCCGCGCGTCAACTCGCCCCCGCACCGGCCCTCGCCGGGGTCAGCCCTGAGCGTGGCACCCCACGACGGCCGAGGCCCGAGGCTTGGCGGCCTGGGCGCCTGGAGAGCCGAGACCGACAGCCCGCATCGGCGCGGGGCGGGTCGTGCCAGCGGGCCGGGTCGTCTCAGCCGCTCTCGACGCGCCGGTCGAGGCCCGCGAGCTCCAGCAGGCCGGTGCGCCGTACCTTGCCCATCGCGTTCACCGGCAGGGCGTCGACCTGGGACCAGATCTCCKGCACCTTGTAGGGCGCGAGCTCCCGCCGGCACAGCGCCGCGAGCGCGTCGAGATYCAGCGCCACCGGGCCCGCGCTCTCGACCAGGGCGGCCACCCGCTGCCCAAGACGGTCGTCGGGCACCGCGAACACCGCGACCCGGGCGACGTCCGGGTGCGCCGAGATGACCCGCTCCACCTCGAGCGGGTAGACGTTCGCCCCGCCCCGGATGATGACCAGCTTCTCGCGGTCCAGCACCCGCAGCCAGCCGTCGCCGTCCACGGTCCCGATGTCACCGGTCGCGACGGGTCCCGGCTCCAGCGGGCGGACGGCTCCCCGCTCCCAGTACCCCAGCGCCGGGCGCCACGCCCCCGCCCACGGGCCGGTGGCGGCCGCGTTCAGCCGCAGCTCACCGGGCTCGCCGGCCGGCAGCCGGCGCCCCTCGCCGTCGTAGGCCGCGACGTCGTAGTGCGGCAGGACCCGGCCGCTCAGGCCGGGGCGCCACTCCTCGCCCGGCGGGTCGATCGACACGACCGTGGGCGCCTCGGTCAGGCCGTAGGTGGCCCGGGGGAGCAGTCCGTGCGCGTCGGCGAAGGCCTGGCGCAACGCGTCCGGGGTGTCGCTTCCTCCGCTCCATACCTCCTCCAGAGAGCTGAGGTCGGCTTCCGGGCGCCGGGCCAGGTCATGGAGCTGGGCCGGCGCTCCGTTCCACACCGTGAGCCGGCGGGTCGAGATCCACTCCGCGACGCCGTCGACGTCCCGCCGGCTCATCACGACGGCGCAGCCACCGGCCTGCGCGGTGAGCAGCGTGGACAGCACCATCAGGTTGAGGATCGTGAACGGGAAGCTGTCGCCCTTGCGCAGCTCCGGCCCCCAGCCACGGGTGGCGACGAGGACCGCTCCCGGCAGGAGCAGGTTGCGCTGGCTGTGCACCACCGCCTTCGGTCGCCCCGACGTCCCACTGGTGAAGGCGATCCCAGCCGGTGCGTCGACGTCGACCTCGACCTGGGGGGCCTTCTCGGCGCCAGCCAGCAGCGTCGCCCACCGGTCAGGATCGACGCGGCCGAGTGAGCTCAGCCGGCAGCGCGGCCCGGCCAGCACGACGCGCGGCTGGCAGATGTCCCGCAGTTCCTCCTGCTCGCCCTTCGCCAGCGCCTCGCCGATCCCCGCCCAGACCGCTCCGATCCGCTGCGCGCCGTGGAAGGCCGCGACGATGTCCAGGTCGTTGGGGAGGCAGGCCGCGACCCGGTCGCCCGGGCGGACGCCGAGCGACCACAGGGCGCCGGCCGCCCGCCCGGCCCGCTCGTCGAGCTCGGCGTACGACCACGCGCCGGAGATCGCCTCGACCGCGGTGGCATCCGGCCGCGACGCGAGGGCGGCGTCCAGCACCTGGGCGACCGTGGCGGGGCGGGCCGCGACGGGATCGACCGCCCCTTCACGAAGACCGCGATCATCAGTGCCCGGCAGGCCGGAATCGTTGCTCACACGAGAACTGTCGCTCACGCGAGGCGCCGCGGACCCGTCCATCGTGGCTCTCGCCCTTCGTCACGAAGGAACTGGTGAAGCGGGCTCGCGCGGTGGCGCCCGGCCGGCTGGCGTTCAGGCGGCCGGTGCCCGGCCGATCGGCATCGACGTGCCCTCGCTCCTCGGCCGCGCCGGTCCGTTCCGGGATAGCCCTGAGGGGCACCTCCCGAGATCCGCGATGTGGGTCGGGGTGATTTTGTCCGATCCCGGTGCGTCGCACGTCGTCATCATTGATCGTGACGATTCGGTCGTGGTCGACAGCCGGTCAAGAATGTGTGCGGCGTCACTCTCGCCCCCTCCAGGTGTCGACCGTCTTTGAGCGTGTGCGAAGCTGCGGTCTATTGGACCTTGACCGTCGATGCCACGATGTTTCGCCGGTTGCCAGACGTTGAGCAGGAGCACCGTTGAGAGGGATCGCCGAGTTCGCCATCCGTCGCCGATGGTTTGTCGTCGCCGGTTGGGTTGTCTTCATCATCGCCGTGCAGGGTGTCGCCGGCGCGATGGGTGGGGCATCTTACAAGGACACGTTCAGCCTTCCGCACACCGAGACGGCGTCAGTCGCGGACATCCTGAAGGACGCGGGCCTCGACAACCAGAACGGCGCGGCGGGCACGGTTGTGCTCAAGAGTCGGGCGGGAGCGCTCACCGCGGCTCCCGCGCAGCTGCAGCCGACCTTGGCCAAGCTGTGCGGCTCGGGCGACCACGTGGCTCTGATCGCGACACCGTGGCAGTCGATCGACTGCTCGAAGAACGGTGCGACCGGTCCGGGAAACCCGACGTTGATCAACGGCTCCCGCGGCTCCACCACGGCTCTGGTCACCATCACCTGGGAAAGTGACCACTACGACGCCGCCCTGTTCAAGAACGTCTACGACGAGCTGAAGACCCTGGACAGCGACCAGCTGCAGGTCGAGTTCACCGGCGACGCCTTCCAGGGCATCGGACAGAGCGACGGCTCGGGCAGCTCTGTGTTCATTGGCTTCCTCGCCGCGCTCATCATCCTGGCGCTGGTGTTTCGCACCGTCGCCGCGACGGTGCTGCCACTGGCCAGCGCGATAGCCGCGCTCGTCAGCGGCCTTGGTGTCATCTACATCCTCAGCCACGCCATCAATGTGTCGAACATCACTCCCTATCTGGCTGAGTTGATGGTGATCGGGGTGGGTGTCGACTACGCGCTGTTCATCGTCACGCGACATCGCCGGAACCTGCGGCGTGGAATGCCCGTCGCCGAGTCGATCGTCAACGCGATCAACACGTCCGGTCGTGCGGTGCTGTTCGCTGGATCGACCGTGTGCATCGCCATCCTTGGTCTTATCGCCCTCGGGGTGAGCTTCTTCAACGGCATGGCGGTGGCGACGGCGCTCGCGGTCGGGTTCACGATGGTCGCCTCGCTTACCCTGCTACCCGCGCTCCTGAGTCTGTTCGGGCTGAAAGTACTGCCCCGCAAGCATCGGGCGGCCGTGCGGGCCGGCGAGTTCATCGACGATCGGCCGGTGGGACGCTGGGCGCGGTGGTCGCAGTTCGTCGCCCGCAACCGTGTCCTGGTCGCGGTTGTCGCGGGTGCGGTGATGGTCGTCATCGCTCTGCCGTTCTTCTCGCTCCAGCTGGGTGCCAGCGACCAGGGYAGCGATCCGCAGGGCTCCACCACCCRTACCGGCTACGACCTGATCACCTCCGACTTCGGCGTCGGCTACAACTCCACCCTGGAAGCCGTGGTGAACGGCCCGGGCGCGTCGGACCAGGCATACCTGGAGCGCGTGTCGAAGGCCCTGGCGGCCGTCCCGGGCGTCGACCCAGGCAGCCTGGGCACGAACACGCTGGCCAAGGACGTCGCGTTCGTGACGTTCAAGACGACCACGTCACCGCAGTCGGAGAAGACCTACACGCTGGTCCGGCACCTGCGCTCGACCGTGCTCCCGCCGCTGTACGACGGCTCGGCCAATCACATCTACACGTTCGGCGGCACGGCCATCAACGTGGACTTCGCGACGGTGCTGGGGCRCAAGATGCCGCTGTTCATCACCGTCGTGGTCGGCCTGTCCTTCATCCTGCTGCTCCTCGCGTTCCGCAGCCTGGCCATCCCGGCGACCGCCGCGGTGATGAACCTGCTGGCCGCGGGCGGCTCGTTCGGCCTGGCTGTGGCGATCTTCCAGTACGGCTGGCTCTCCGACAGCATGGGGGCCGGGCCGGGCGGGCCGATCGACGCCTGGATGCCGGTCATGCTGTTCGCCATCCTGTTCGGCCTGTCGATGGACTACCAGGTGTTCCTGGTCAGCCGCATGCACGAGGAGTGGGTGCACACCCGCGACAACAGGCGGTCGGTCACGATCGGCCAGGCCGAGACCGGCGGCATCATCACCGCCGCGGCACTGATCATGATCGCCGTCTTCCTCGGCTTCCTCCTGAGCCCGGGCCGGCCGATCAAGATCTTCGGCACCGGTCTGGCCGCGGCCGTGTTCCTCGACGCCTTCATCCTGAGGACGATGCTCGTACCCGCGCTGATGAACATCTTCGGCAAGGCCAACTGGTACCTCCCGAAATGGCTCGACCGCATCACGCCCCACTTCTCCGTGGAACCGGCGGACGAGACCACGACCATCACCGCGGCCCCGGGCACCGGATCCGGATCGTCCGACGACGACCGGCCCGAGGACGAACGGGAGCTGGCCCGGACCGCGCACTGACGAGGCAGCCAGGGCGTTACCGCCGCTCGGTCGCGCGACAACAGCGCGCCACCGAGCGGCGGTCCGCTCGTCACGAGCCGGTTCGTCACGAACCGGCTCGTCATGAGCTGGGCTCGGATCCTCGCGGGTGTGGGGGCAGGCCGCGGGCGAAGGCGGCCAGCCAGCCGGCTGGTGGGATCTGGTACGGGCGCAGGCCGGTCACGTCTCCGTCGTCGTTGAGCAGTGCCTGGCCGTCGCGGAGACGGTTCGTCGCCAGCCCGGACAGGGCGTCGACCCGGTCGTACTGCTGCGGGCGCTGGCGGGTGAGGACGACGCCGAACTGGTTCAGGATGTCGCGGTGCACGCGGCGCAGCCCGTTGCCGTCGATGGTCGCGACGACGAACACCCCGACCTCGGGTCCCTCGCGGAGCAGGTAGTCGAGAGGGACGCCCAGCCCCGCGGCGCCGCCGCTCCAGGACGGTGCCGCCGCGATCCCGCGGCAGCGGTGCAGGCCGTTGAGGAGCAGGAAACGACAGTCGTCGACCAGATCGACGGTGTAGCTGTCGTTCATGGTCCGCTTCTCCACCAGCTCCGCGAGCTCCCCTACGTGCTCCAGGGCGTCCGCCGCGCCGTACCGCCGCAGCCCGGGCAGCAGCGTCGCGAGTTCGTCATGTACCTCGGTGTACCGCTGGTCGACCGCGGTGAAGTCCACCACCGAGACCGCCGCCAGGCGGCCCTCGCCACGGCCGACGCCTGCGGCGGCCAGCGACGCGCACACGGCTGTCAGGACGCCCACGTTCGCCGCGTCGTCGCCGATGGCCAGCAGAGCGCGGTCGGCGCGCGCGGAGAAGTCGGTGTGGACCGGCGCCGAGAGCCCGAGCGGCTCGCCAAGCCACGCGCGCAACGGCGCCGCGGGGTCCCGCCGCGCGTTGGCGAGTCCGGCGAAGACGCCGCTGGTGATGTCGCCGGGCCGGTCGCCGTCGTAGACCAGGGGCTCGAGGAGGAGGCCCCGCGACTGGGCGAGCGCGCGGAACGTGTCCAGCAGGGCGGCACGGTCGGCCGTCTCGACGTAGGCGACCTGGAACTTCGTGTCCCTGCCGCGCTGGCCCGAGCTGGCGTTGTAGATGGCCTCACCGCGCGGCGCCAGCTCGGTGGCGGCCGGGTTGTTCTCGGCGAGGATGCGGCGGCTGACCTGGTCGTGGCAGCGCAGCGCGATACGGATCTCCATGTTGCGCACGGCGTCACTGCCCATGGCGACCGGGCTGCTCGGCGTCTGGGACGCGAGCAGGACGTGGACGCCGTAGGCGCGGCCCATGCGCACCAACGTCGCCAGACGCCCGGCCGCGTCCCGCCCGATCTCGTCGTCGGCGTCGAACAAAACGTGGAACTCGTCGACGACCAGCAGCACCCGGGCCAACGGTGGGTCGTCCGCGTCCGCGTCCGCGTCCGCGTCCGCGCCGGCACCGACGCCGGTGCTGGCGCCGGCCTCGGCCCGGGCTCGCCGGTAGCCGGCGAGATCCGCCGCCTTGTACCTCTTGAACAGAGCGGCCCGCCTCTCGATCTCCGCCGTCAGCGTCCGCATCGTCTCCAGGCCGAACTCGCGCTGGCTGTGCATGGCGACGACCCGGGCATGCGGCAGCCGGTGGCGCGCGTACTCCTGGAACTCGACGCCCTGCTTCATGTCGATGAGGTAGAGCTCCAGCTCCGCCGGCGAATAGAGGACCGCCGCCACGGTGATGAGCGTGTGCAGCAGGGTCGACTTCCCCGCCCCGGTCATGCCGGCGATCATGACGTGGTTGCGGGTGCCGTCGCCGAGACGCATGATCATCAGGTCGTCCAGGCCGTACGTACCGAGGGGAATCGCGAGGCTCTCGGTCGCGTCCCCCTGCCACCAGGTCGACGGGTCACGCGGGCGGACCGGCCGCTCGACACCGGCGATGCCTCCCAGCTCCGGCCGGGTCGCCACCGGGAGCAGGTCGAACATCCGTTTCGGGGTGACGACGACCCGGTCCGCGTCCCGCGCCTCGTCGGCGACCCGGTCCACGACGGTCCGCAGCACGTCGGAGGCCTCCCAGCTCGACGCGGGCGGACGCTCCAGCTCGAACGTCCACTCGCCCACGCCGGCCGGGGCGAGGATCGCCGGGCCCGTCGTGACCTGCCCGTCCTCGCCCATGGCCAGGTGGTGGGGGTAGTCAGGGTTGTCCTCGGCGATCACCAGGATGGTGTAGACCCCGCACCGCGGGCCGTTCAACATGACCTGGTCGAGCCGGGTGCGGCTTTCCGGAGTGGTGAACCCACGGGGGAAGTCGAAGACGACGACGACGTGGTAGGGCTCGGGCCGGGCACCGGGCCGCCGGTTGAACTCGACGAGCGACCCGAGCCGATGCGGCCCCAGCAGGTCGCGGTCCACCCGGCCGATCCGCTCGACCAGCTCGGTGAGCTTGTTCTCGATCTCCTGCGGGCGCACGAGAGGGTCGTCCATCAGCCGGACGTCGTCGGAGTTGAGGCCGGCGAGCGACCGCACCGCGCTGCCAAGCGCGATCGGGTCGATCACCGAGAGGCGCAGCCTGCCCGCGGGCACCGAGGCCAGCATGCGGCCGACCACACCCAGGACCGCGTCCGCGCGCCCGGGGACGCCCCGGCCGGCCCGGACGACGAGGTTGGTGGTGCCGGGGAACGGAAACAGCGCGGGCACCGCCAGCGGCTCGCCCTCGCACCCGCGTCGCGAGTACGTTCCGACGCGCAGCGCGTCGACCGGTCGGGAGACCGGGTGCCAGGCGCTCCAGTCGGCGTCGGCGGGCGGTATCGCCGCGTCCAGCTCGGCGCGCAGCGCGTCGACGGTGCGCCGCAGCTGGGCGAGGTCGTGCCGCCAGCCGCGCCGCGCGTCCTCGACGGCCTCGTTCCGGCTTCGCGTGGCGGCCCGCATGCCCTCCTGCCACTGGCGCGCGGCGTTCGCCTCCGAACGCGCGATCAGGTCGTCGCACCGGCGCACCGCCGCGACGGCGACCGCGACCCAGCGACGCTTCCTGCGCAGCGGCGACTTCAGGCGGCGGACGGCCAGCGCGAGCTCGGCGAGGGCCGCGGCGGCGCTGACCTCGGCCACGCTGGCCTCGGACGCTGGGCCGGTCTCGTGCCGCTCCGCCTCCTCCCACAGCGACCAGCGGGGGCCGAGCGCCGCGCGCGCGAGGCTCAGCAGGTTGTCGACCTCGCGGGCACGCCAGTCGGCGTGGCCGGTCAGTGCTCGGCCGCGCGCCCTGTCCAGCTCGCCGCGGCGATCGGCCAGGCCCGTGTCGGCCTTCTCGATCGCCTGCTCGGTTCGCTGGATGGCACGGTGGGCGTCGCCGCGCACCTGGTCCCACTGGCCGGCCAGATCCAGCGCCGGACCGTCCGCGGCCGTCTCACTCATCGGTCCCGCTCATCCTTCCCCGCGTCTTTCGCCCGCCGCGTCGGTTCCGCGCGCCCCACCCACGACCACGACCGGTCGGAATCGGACGGGTCTGGTCAAGGACCGCCGCCCTGATCCGCGAGGCCGCCGACTATCCAGTTCACGGCGCCCTGAATGTCCAAGGCCATGGTCACCACTTCGAACAGTCCACTGATCATCGGAACCAGATGGCTTTCCTGATAGCGGCGGCCAACGCTGTCGTTCCAGCCCTTCTCCAGATCGGCCGTGCCCGCGTCAAGTCCGGCGAGCAGGCCGCCGAGGAGGTCCACGACACCGCCGATGCCCACGCCTGCGCCCGCACCTCCGAACGTCCTGAGGCCGTGCCGCGCGGAGACCCCGGCGAACTGCGTCATGAACGCGGGCTGACGGAGGCTCTGCGCGCTCCCGGCCTGGCCTGGCACGTCCGCGAGGTACACGTCCAGCAGGTCCAGCAGGCCCGCCAGGAGGAAGGTCGCGTTCGCCGCGAGGTCGCCAAGCCGGGTGGCGCACGTCGAGCACGTCTGGCCCTGGATGACCTGCTCACGGGCCCGGCCGCGCAGCGCGAGGGCGTCCTCCCGCAGTCGGACCGCGCCAGCCCGTTCCGTTCTCGCGAGCTCCAGCTCCGCCTCGGCCTCCTCGACCTCGCGGCTGGCCACGCCGAGCGCCGTGCGTGCCCTGCGCTCGGCCTGGAACGCCGCATCGGTGTCGACGCCCCCCGCACCGTCCGTCGCGGCCTCGCCTGCCTGGCCGAGGGCCGCCTCGGCCTCGCGCAGCGCGTCAGCGGCTCGTGCCTCGTCCTCGCGTCGGCGTTCCAGCGCCCGCCCGGCCGCGCGCACGGCGGCCTCGGCCTTCCTGAGATCCAGGCTTGTGGTCCGCACCCGCTCCTCGGTCTGTTCCTGCAGGCCGGTGAGCCCGTCGCGCAGCGTCGCGATGGCGCGGTTGACGCCGGCCGTCAGGGCGGCGAGCTGGTGCGCGTGCGCGACCAGGACCGCCGGGACCACCGAGACGAGCGCCACCCGTCATCCACTCCAGGTCGTGCCGTGATCTGGCTGCCGGTCAGCCGGCCTCGAGATACTCCGCGAGCTTCTGCGCCTTGTTCCGCAGCTTCGGCGGAATTTCGCCGATCTTGTCGGAAAGCGGCTTGAGCCGGCTGGTCGACTCCTCCAGCAGGTCGGCGATGTGGTGCCGCGCGTCGTCGTCCCACTCGAGATCGTCAAAGCGCTTGCGCAGCTTCTCAAGCTCGGCCTGGATGTTTTCGACGAAGGTCTCTATCTCACCGRCGAAATCCCGTAGCTCAGTCGGGTCCGCGTGCACGCGTCCGGACATGCTGCCTCGCTCAGAAGAAAGGATGTGGATGCCCGCGGCAGGGATACGTCGCGGCGGAAAGGGGGCCGTGACTGGGCCGGCGGAGGTGGCACCGGGCGGATGGGCCCGCCGGATTCAACGCGCGATCATGCCATACCCCACCGCTGCCGGGTGAGCCATCCGCCGGTCCGCCGGCCGGCCGTCTCGGTTACACCGTCCCGCGGTACCCGTGGCGGGTCGTGCGTACGTCCGGAAGGATTCCCCGTCGCGTCCGCCGCCTGTGTGGATCGTGCGCGCTGGTGCGCCAAGCCGGAGCGACGGGCCATCGGCGGGTTCCCTTCGAGGCCGCACGGGGTCATGGTTCGTCCTCCCGCGGGCCGGATCTCGGGGTGCCGAGTCCCGAGGGTCACGGTTCGCGGCAGTTACCAACAGAGTGGCACGTGGACCGGCCAGCCGGCAGCGAGTTCCTTTCTTCAGCGGGAAAGCACGCGGCTCCGCGGTCGGATTCGATCCGCGGCGGCGTGCCCCGCCCAGCCGCGCCGAAGCGGCGACGCGCGTGACGGAAGCCCGCCGGAAACGACGTCGCCAGGTTTCCCGGACCATGCGGCGAACCCGGCGCGCGCCGCGTCCGTACCTCGAACGGCCAGGATGATCTCACCCGCGTGTCGAACCCATGCGGGAGAATGCCGCCGTGCCCTGCCGCTGCCACGTCACCCGCCGCGACCTGCTGCGATGGTCCGCCCTGGTCGCCGCCGCGCCACTCGTCGCCTGCTCCGACCAGGACGAGCCCGTCGCCCGCGCCACCGCGGCCGCGACGACGGCCGGCGTCGACCCGCGCACGGTCAGCCCGGTGAACCTGGAGCTGGTCACCCTCACCGAGACCAGCGCCGTGATCACTTGGTACACCGGGATTCCCGGCACGGACGACGGCACCAAGCGGATGCTGCCCAAACCCGCCGACGGGCAGATCTCCTACGGCACCAGCCCATCCCGGCTGACCATGACCGCGCACGACAAGGGCGGGCTGACCCCGTACCACTACGTCGAGCTGACCGGGCTCGAACCGGGCCAGACCTATTACTACCGGGCGGCCTCCGCCGGCAAGCCCGCCACGCCCACTCCGCTGCCGCTGGTGAACGGCAACGCGGCGGGAACCGCGGCACCCGCCAGCGCGGACAGCCCCTTCACCTTCACCACCCCGCAGCCACCGCCGGGACGCCACCTGTTCTCGATCGCGCTGTGCAACGACCTGCACCTCGGTGAGACCGTCGCCGGCCTGGTCGGCGGCACCTCCATAACGGGCATCTCCCAGGCGCCCGGGCTCCCGCGGTACCCGGAGATCATGCTCGAGGGGCTGGTCGCCGAGGCCACCGCCCGCGGCGCCGACCATCTGCTCGCCGCGGGTGACATCTCCAGCGAGGCCGCCCCCACCGACGTCACCCGGGCCCGGACGCTGCTCGACCGCTTCGGCACCTACCGGCAGGACTACTTCGTCGCCCGCGGCAACCATGACCGGGCGCACGCCGGCGCGGCCTACGCCGGCTGCGGCACCGGCGAGTGGCAGGGCGACGACTGCTTCCGCGACGACTTCTTCGGGGGCTCGGCGCCGACGTACTTCTCCCACGACCTCCACGGCCTGCACGTGGTCGGGCTCGACACGTACGACAAGGCGGGCAACGGCGGCGACGCCGGCGGGATGTCCGCCGCCCAGCAGTCCTGGCTGGCCGCCGACCTGAAGGCACACCGCGACCAGCCGACGATCGTCTTCGGCCACCATCCGCTGGTCGTCGAGGGGACGCCCTTCGGCGGCGGCGCGAGCAGCATGCTCGACGCCACGCAGGCCACCCAGCTGCTGGCGACCTACGCGTCGACCCCCGGGGTGTTCCTCCACCACGCCGGGCACACCCACCGCAACCACCGGACGGTCAGCCCGGCCGCGCCGGGCGTCGTGCTGCAGGAGGTCAGCGCGGCCAAGGAGTACCCGGGCGGCTTCTCCCTCCTGCGTGTCCACGCGGGCGGGTACGCGCTGAACTTCTACAAGTCGCGCACGGACCTGGCCCGCGAGTGGAGCGAACGCAGCCGGCAGGAGCTCGCCGGCCTGTGGCCGCAGTTCTCGCTGGGCGCCAGCGTGAGCGACCGCAACAGCGTCACCGCGCGGGACCTCTCCGGACTCAAGCCCGCCTGAGCCGTCCGCCCGAGCCGTCCGCCCGAGCCGCCCGGCGGCGGCCAGCCGGAGGTGCCGCGGGTATTTCTGCGCACCGCCTTTCGTTTCTGGTCTTCCGCCGCGTGCCGTCCGAAGCCTATTGGGCGCCACCGCCACTGCCACTCCGCTGCCGCACTCCCATCGACATACCGCCGGCTCCCAGGGGCCGACGGCGACGCGCGACCATGCGCCGACAACCCCGTTTGCGGTATTTGATAGTTTTCGCTCCAACGTGGCCCGATCTCCGATCGGATCGATCGCCCTCAGACCGGGCGCGGCCGAGACCAGAAGGATTCCTCGTGGTGAAGAAATCTGCGGGCGTTGCCTCGCGCAGCCCGGAAACCAGACCGCTGAGCGCCGGCGACCGCGCTTTCCTGCACTTCAGCCGGCTCAACCCGGGGGAGCGTCTGGAATTCGGAGTGGCGCTGTATGTCGAGGATCCGACACTGACCGTCGCCCAGCTGCGCGCGCACGTGGCGGAACGACTGCGCGAGAGGCCGGCGCTCATCGAACGCCTTTCCCGGCCGTCCTCGTCCGCGTCCAGGGACGACACCGTCTGGGAACTCGACCACGAGCTGGACCTCGACTACCACGTCCGCGCCGAGGAGCTGCCAGCCGGCAGCGGGGAGGACGGCCTGCGGACGGGGCTCGACCAGCTCGCCGCCCGGCCGCTCGACCTGGACCGCCCACTGTGGCGGCTCTGGCTGCTGCACGGGCACACCCCCGACAGGGTCGCCGTCGTGTTCTGGGCCAGCCACATCCACCAGGACGGCAAGGCCCTGCACCTGGCCCTGCACCTGTTGTTCGGGCCCGACAGCGAACCGGCGACGCGGAACCTGCCGACGTTCGGCGCGCCGCACGCGCGGGACTACGCCCGCACGGCCGCCACGCTGCTGCGAGGGATCCCCAGGACGCGCCAGCTGACCTCCTGGGGCGGGCCGCCGCGAGGCGTGGCGCGGCACACCTGGGCGATCACCGAACTCGAGACACTGCGCCAGATCGCCCGCCGGAACGCGGTGACCATCAACGATGTCTTCCTCGCGGCCACCGCCGGCGCGCTGCGCGCCTGGTCGCTGCCGGAGTGGAAGCACGGTAGTCGCCCCATCCACGCCTTGATGCTGATCAACCTGCGCACCCCCAGCGAGGGTGAGATGCTCTCCAACTTCAGCTTCGGCACACGGATTCGGCTGCCATGCGCGGACCCCGACCCGTTGCGGCGGCTGGCCCAGGTCGCCGCGGAGACCCAGCGCGCCAAGGCGGGTGGCAGCCTCGCCACGGTCTTACGGTGGGTTCTGGAGAAGATCCCAGCGGGCGCGCCGCCCCGGCTGCTCGCCGACGCCGCGTCCGCCGGAGCGCGCCCGAAGGAGGTGGCGCTCTTGGCGAGCAACGCCGGGACGATGCCCGGCCCGTTCTCCATCGCGGGCCGGGCGGTCTCCACGCTGATCGTTATGCCGCCGCTGTTCGTCGACCGGTCGTATCTCGCGGTCGGGCTGCTCGGCTTCGGCACGCAGGTGTGCGCCGGGTTCACGGCGAGCGCGAGCGTCCCGCGGCACGCCGAGCTGGCAGACCTCTGGCTCGCCGAGCTCGCCGCCCTCGGCGGTCCCGTCCCGGTGCGCCGGCCGCCGCGGCGGTTCTGAACCACGGCCGGGCCGGGTCGTCTGGTCTCAAGCCCGTCGGCGCGCCAGCGGCGGGTGACGTCGCCCACCTGCCGGTGGCGACCCGGAGTCACCGGCGGCGGCACCCGAGCGACCCTCGCACGGTCGCGGCAACCCGCGGGAACAGCGGATGAGCCGCCCGGGCGCGACCTGAGCGACGCGCTGGCGTCCGAGGCCGCGAGCACCGGCGCGCGGCGCTACCGACGATCCTCGTTTTCTGTTGCGCGAGAGTCAGTTCGGGAGACGCCAGAAGACCGCCCACTGGTCGATCCGCGTCAGGGGCGCGGTGACTCCGTGTGCCGCGCGGTAGTCGTGGACCGCCTCGCGGCATGCCGGGATCTGGTAGTCATCGACGATCACGAACCCGCCCGGTGACACCTTCGGATACAGGTTGTCCAGGGCATCCGTGGTCGACTCATACAGGTCACCGTCGAGCCTGAGCACCGCGATCCGCTCAATCGGCGCGGTGGGCAGCGTGTCGCGGAACCATCCCTTCAGGAACCGGACCTGGTCGTCGAGCAGCCCGTAGACGCCGAAGTTGGCCCGCACCTGCTCGAGCGGGATGGCCAGCACCGCGTTGGCCAGGTGCAGCCGGGTCTCCTGGTCACTCGGGTGGCTGCCCGGCCCGCTGACCGGCATCCCCTCGAACGAGTCGCACGCCCACACCAGCCGGTCGGTCACCCCGTAGGCACGCAGGATCGCGCGCATGAAGATCGACGTCCCGCCGCGCCAGACCCCCGTCTCGACCATGTCGCCAGGAATGCCCTCGGTGATCGCCGTGGCGGCGCACGCGTGGACGTTGTCCAGCCGGGCGCGCCCCACCATCGTGTGCGCGACGGTCGGCCAGTCCTGGCCGGTGGCCCGCTGGTCGCCGTCGAACACGGCCTCGCCCCGGGAGACAGGCGGGTCCTGGTAGATCGTGTTGGTGAGGACCCGCTTCATCAGGTCGAGGTAGTCGTCGTTCCCGGCCTGGTGTGCCGCCAGTGGCCTGACCAAGGTCACATCGTCGTCCCATCTCGCGGCCATGGCCATGGCCATGGCCACGGCTCGGCTGCTCTCCCTACG
Organism: Pseudofrankia asymbiotica; assembly: GCF_001983105.1. Taxonomy (GTDB): domain Bacteria; phylum Actinomycetota; class Actinomycetes; order Frankiales; family Frankiaceae; genus Pseudofrankia; species Pseudofrankia asymbiotica. The sequence continues at coordinate 54,139 of NZ_MOMC01000051.1, forward strand.
GGAACTCCCCGGATGGTTCGATCCTGGCCGGTGTCGTCGCGGCCCGCGACCAAAGTCGAGCCCGTCCGACGCCGGAGCCGCGTCGCGAAAGCGGGTCGTCATGGGCTGCCCGGACGTGGCCGGGGCGTCGGTGGGCCGCTCTGGCGGCGTCGGATGTCGCCCCTGTCCGAATGGGCGCGACGTCACTCCCGTTCAGGGCACCGGGGGGCCGTCGTAGAAGGTGCCGTCCGGGGCGTAGGGCCAGGCGTTGGAGAGGCAGCCGTGCAGGCCGTTGATCTGCTGCATCATCACGGGCGCCGGCTTTCCGGGTCCGGGGCAGTCGCGGTGGCCGTACCCGAGCCAGTGCCCGACCTCATGGTTGATGATCAGCGCTCTGTACTCCTCGGGCGGCCCGTCGAACTCGGGCGAACCAAGCTGCCAGCGCCTGAGGTTGACCGCGACCGTCTGACGGACTCGGCAGTTGAGCTCGCCGTGGGTGGCGAGGCCACCGGCCGCGCAGATGGCATCGGCGGTGTCCGGGCTCGCGATGCGGATCACCAGCGTCGCGCTGTCGTCGGCGACCTGCCGGAACACGACACCGCCGCGTGACCAGCCCCGTGCGTCGTTCAGGATCGCGGAGATCTGCGCGGCGGCCTCGTCGGGGTCTATGCCGGTGCCGTCCTCGACCTCCACCCGGTACGCCCTGCCCGCGCGGGTGGCGTTCACCCCGGCGGTGGCGACGGTGAAGGTACCCGGACCGGACTGCGGCACGAGCATCGGGGCGGGCGCCGGGCTCGCGAGGCCTGGCGCGGGGGAGTCCCGGGCGGCGGCCGGCGCGGAGACCGGGCCGAAGCGGCCGGACAGGCCCGGTCGGCCGGACAGGCCGGGTATGCCAGGTACGCCGGGTATGCCGGGGACCGCGCCGGCGGAACCCAGGCAGACCCAGGCCACGCCCAAGGTCAGAAGCGCGGTGGTGGCGGGTATCCAGCAGCGCCTCGGCCAGAGGCGTCTCCGGACAGCCCGGTGGGCGCGTGCCCCGCGGCCGGTGACGGGAGGCGAGCCGGTACGGCGCATACCGTGTCGGCCCGTACCGTGCCGGCCCGTACCGACGCCCGCCTGGGAAGTACCGCCTGTCGTGTGGTTGACCAGGCCCGCGCTGGGTGGGGCGCTGGCCGGCAGGCCGGCGGGCGGTGTCGTCATACCTGCCATGGTCGCCCCGGAGGAAGGCGGCTGCCTCGACCGCGGGTACCGGATCGCTGCCCGGAGTATCGGCGCGCTCGACCTACGAACGACCACGTGGTTGTCACGTCCATGACGGTTCAGCCCTGGCGAAAGACCGTCACGGTGTTGATGCCGGCGAGGTCCGGCGAGGTCCGGCGGGAACGCGTCCGCGTCCTGCGCCGCCACGCGAAGGGGCGAGGATCGTGGCGTTGTTGGACCGGGGATGCCTGGCCGGGATACCCAGGTGGTTCAGGGGTGTGCTGGTGGTTGGGTCAACGGGATGGCGGTGTAGCCGCGCAGGACGAAGGTGGGGCGTTGGACCGGTTCGGCGGCCAGTGTCCAGGTGGGGGCGTGGTCGAGGAGCGCGGCCAGGGCTGCCTGCAGCTCGATGCGGGCCACTCCACCCGCCGGCGGCGGGCCGGGCCGGGAGCTGGTTCGCTACGGCTACGACGCCGCCGGCCAGCTCACCCACGTCTACAACTCCTCCGGCGCGGCGCTGCGGTTCGACTACGACACCGCTGGGCGGATCGTGCGCTGGGTCGACCGCAACGGCACGCAGTACCGCTACACCTATGACGGCGCCGGCCGGGTGGTGGCGACGCACGGCTCCGGCGGTTTCCTGGCCGGCACGATCGCCTACGACGAGGCGCGGCGGATCACCTGGGAGACGAACTCGCTCGGGCACGTCACCGAGCATCACTTCACCGACCGGCTTCGCCCGCTGCGGCRGGTGGATCCCCTCGGCCGGACGACGGCCTTCGCCTGGGACCGGTTCGACAACCTGATCGCCGAGACGGATCCGCTCGGCCGGACGGTGCGCTACCGCTACGACGACGCCGGGAACCTCGTCGAGGTCGCGCGGCCCGACGGCACCGTCGTCACCACGACCTGGAACGAGCAGCGCCGACCGGTGACGACCGTCGGCGCCGACGGCAGCCGTATCGAACGTGACTACGACGCCGCCGGGAACCTGACCGCCGCCGTCGACCCGGCCGGCGCCCGTACCCGGTTCCACTACGACGACCGCGGCCGGCCGCTGGCCGTCGCCGACGCGCTCGGCCAGGTCACCCAGGTCGAGACCGACCTCGCCGGCCTGCCCGTGGCCGTCGTCGACCCGACCGGCGCCGCCACCTCCTACCAGCGCGACCCGCACGGCCGGGTGGTCTCGGTGACCGACCCCATCGGTGGGGTCACCCGTTTCACCTGGACGCCCGAAGGCTGGCTCACCTCCCGCACCCAGCCCGACGGCGCCACCGACACCTACCGGCACGACCCCGAAGGCAACCTCGTCGAACACGTCGACCCGGCCGGCCACGCCACCCGCCTCGAGGTCACCCACTTCGACCTGCCCGCCGCCCGCACCACCCCCGACGGCGCCCGACTGACCTTCACCCACGACACCGAACTACGCCTCACGGCGGTCACCAATCCCCAGGGCCTCGTCTGGCGCTACGAGTACGACGCGGCCGGCCAGCTCATCACCGAGACCGACTACAACGGCCGCATCCTGCGGTACTCCTACGCCGCCGCCGGCCAGCTCGCCAGCCGCACCAACGGCGCCGGCGAGACCGTGACCTTCACCCGTGACGCCCTCGGCAGCATCATCGAGAAACACAGCCCGAACGGTGTGACAACCTTCGCCTACGACGCCGCCGGTCGGGTGGTGCACGCGGCCAGCCCCGACGCCGAGGTGACCTTCGAACGCGACGCCACGGGACGCATCACCGCCGAGACCTTCAACGGCCGCCGGGTCACCTCCGAATACGACGCGCTGGGCCGGCGGACCCGCCGGTCCACCCCGTCGGGCGCGGTCAGCGACTGGGACTATGACCCCGCCGGCCGACCGCTGTCCCTGCGCACCGCCGGGCGTACGCTGCGCTTCACCCACGACGCCGCCGGACGCGAGATCGAACGCCTCCTCACCCCCGCCGCCCAGGCCGGTGTCGAAACGGACCAGCTGAGCACGACTGTGGCGCTCACCCAGACCTGGGACGCCAACTACCAGCTGCTGTCACAGACGATCACCGCTGGCCTGCCGACCGCGACGGGTACGGCGGCCGGAACGCCGCTCGGCGGGCCTGGCGAGCAGGCAGGCGCGGCCGCCACCCGGCTCCTGCAACGTAGGGACTTCACCTACCGGCCCGACGGCTACCTCGCCGAGATCGACGACCTCACCAGCGGGCTCCGCCGGTTCGACCTCGACCCGATGCGCCGCGTCACCGCCGTCACCGGCCCCGCCTGGCAGGAGCGGTACGCCTACGACACCGCCGGGAATGTCACCCACGCCTCCTGGCCGACCATCGACCCACCGCCGCGACCGGCGACGTCACTGTCGTCGACGTCGTCGCCGGCGCCGACGCCCGCGATGGGCGGCAGCGCCGACAACGGCGAGGAGGACGAACGTGGTCGACGTGAATACACCGGCGCTCTGATCCGTCGTGCGGGCGCGGTCCGCTATGAGCACGACGCCCAAGGCCGTGTCATCCTCCGCCAACGCAAACGCCTCTCCGCCAAACCCCAGACCTGGCACTACACCTGGGACGCCGACGACCACCTCACCGGCGTCACCACCCCCGACGGCACCACCTGGCGCTACCAGTACGACGCCTTCGACCGCCGCGTCGCCAAACGACGCCTCGACGCCGACGGACAGATCGCCGAACAGATCGACTTCGTCTGGGACGACGTCGTCCTCGCCGAGCAACACCACACCCTGCACACGAGACCAACCGGCAAAGGCACACCTCGAACAGACGCCGGTGACAGGTCCGGAACGGGCGCCGCCCCAAACGCCGCCGGGGCGAACACCAACCTGAAGGATCCCACCGTCACCGCTCACGCGGTCACCACCTGGGACTGGGAACCCGGCACCTTCCGCCCACTCGCCCAGACCGAACGGCACGTCACCGACGACGCCGACCAGGCCTGGTACGACGCACAGTTCCACGCCATCSTCACCGACCTTGTCGGCACCCCCACCGAGCTGGTCACCCCCGACGGCACCCTCGCCTGGCACGCCCGCGCGACCCTGTGGGGTGTCACGCGCCAGCCCAGGCCAGGCGAGGTCACCTGCCAGCTACGCTTCCCCGGCCAGTACCACGATCCTGAAACCACCCTGAACTACAACTACCACCGCCACTACGACCCCACCACCGCCCGTTACGAAACTCCCGACCCCCTCGGCCTAGAACCAGACCCAAACCCCCGTGCCTACGTCACCAACCCGCTCGCGGCGCTGGACCCCCTGGGTTTGATGGGGTGCTCCCCCGCCGCCGGGGCGGGGCTGTCGGGCCGTCCTGACGGCCAGGTCGTGTTTAGCGGACATGGCGCGCTGCAGCCGGGTGCTGGTACGATCCGCATACCACAGGGAACTTCTCTCTCCATGTATTGCAAACATGGCGACACAATCTCCGACCGCCTTGGAAACGGGATAGAACTCGGCAATCCGGCGGCTGTTCCGGTGAAGATCTACAGGCCAGGACAATTCATCCAGGACTACACGCTACATGCTCCCACTGGATTGAGGATAATGGGAAATCCGATCACTGTCACGTCACCTGTCAGACTCTCCCAGCTCCTCCGCCCGGGCATGGGGGCATGCCATTGGGCCGCATGTCGTTATGTGCCAGTTCCGTGACTTACTTCCCGGACGGCGCGCCCTACACGTACAAGGTGGCAGGGGGTCCGCACACAGTTTTTAAGKACTCTTCTCAGGTTGTCTGCGTGGGCTGGCTGGATGTGCGCCACCCATTTCCCACCGGAGCTGTCGACGAGGATTTCCTTGTGGCGCTACGATATCTTTGCGTCAACCATCAGGCCGTCGTGACACGCGGATTCCACGAGTGCAACCTAGGGGACTGTCCCGCACGCCCGTCGTGGCCGCTCATCATGCTTCGCTTCGACGACCACGAGGCCCCCCTCGGCATCGCGGAGATCCGGGTTGAGCAGGAGAAGGGCATCGAGATAGCTGCCCCAACCCTGATATATCATTATGTGACAGATCACCAGTACAGGCCGCCGGACTACTTCATCGACGCAGTTCTGCGCCAGGTCCGCAAGATCTCTCCCTAAYGCCACCTCGGCAGGTCAGACCATGGCGGGGTCGGGACAGTGAGCCTTTCCCGGTAACCGGTTGTGGCGCTGTGTAGTGACAACGGGATGTTCGTTTGGTGGTCGTCAGGTGGTGCGGCCGTGCTCGGTGTGGAGGATGACGAGGGCGGCTTTCACGATCTGGCCGATCTTCCAGGGGTCGAGTGTGACGTTCCGCAGCGCGCGGAAGGTGACCTTGAGCAGGGCGTTCGCGCGTTCACCGACGGCGCGCAGCGGGTTGTGCATCCTGTTGTGGTTCTGCTGGTCGAGGGTGAGCCCGCCGCCCTGGGCCCGCTTGTGGGGAACGGTGGGCACGGCGATAGCCAGCCGATCCAGGGCAGGGGCCGGAGACGATAATGGTGCGGCGGGCATGGCACCTCGGGGACGATCAGGCTGGCGTAGGAACCTCCATGATCATCCGAGGGTCATGCCCGCCCTYGTTCGGGCGCCGCCACCGACGCCGACCCGCCACCCGGAACCAAGGGAAACCCTCACCACGGCCTACCGGTCACTACCAAGCAAACTTGCCGCAGCCCTGGGTAGTGGAAGGGGATATCAGATCCTGTTTCGACGAGATCTCGCACACAGCTCTGATGGACAGGGTGCGGGCACGGGTCGGAGACAGGCGCGTCCCTGCCCTAGTGAAGGCGTTCCTCAAGGCGGGTGTGCTCGTTGAGGACCGTCTAATAAGGCCAACCACCACTGGCACCTCGCAGGGGTCTATCCTTTCGCCGTTGCTGAGTAATGTAGCCTTATCGGTCCTGGATGGGCATATCGCTCGCTCGCCGGGTGGTCCGGCGATCGGCAAGGTGGAGAGGGCCAGGCGTCTGAGGAACGGTCTGCCGAACTTCAAGCTGGTCCGGTATGCCGATGACTGGCGCCTGGTAGTCAAGGGCACCAGGCGTGATGCCGAAGCCCTGCGAGAGGAGATCGCTGGGGTCCTGTCCACGATGGGCTTGTGCCTGTCGCGGGAAAAGACTATGATCACCCGCCTCGATGAGGGCCTTGACTTTCTTGGGTGGCGCATCCAGCGTCATCGAAAGAGGGGAACGCGCGTGTACTATGTCTACTCCTACCCGGCCAGAAAGTCCGTCAKGGCTATTACGGCCAAGGTGAAGACGGTGTGCCGCGAGGCCGCGGTGAACCAGCCGATCGATGATCTGATACGCAGACTCAACCCTGTCATCAGAGGCTGGTGCACCTACTTCCGGCCGGGAGTATCGTCGGCGACCTTCGCCTACCTGAAAAGATATACGTTCGAGACGGTATGGCGATGGATACGCCGGAAACACCGACGGTCCACCTGGAAGGAACTGCGTCGCCACTACTGCGGCGGCGGCTGGTGGCCCACCGGCCAAAGCGGGGAACTTTTCAACCCGGAGAAGATGAGCACCACGCGTTACCGATACCGGGGATCAGTTATCCCTTCTCCCTGGCTCACGGCCGCCTGATGGGAAAATCCGCGCGACAGCGGGACCCGCGGAGCGCCCGGTGCCTTGAAAGGGGCACGCCGGGTGCGGGAAGCGGCCCGGGAAGACGGACCGGCCGAAAGGCCGGAACCGCGTCCCGGGCCGACTTCACCGACCGCCCGCGCCGGTATTCGTCGACTATATCGACGGGCACAAGGAGCGGTTCGGTGCCGAGCCGATCTGTGCCGTGCTGAAGGATGCCGGTATCCAGATCGCCCCGAGCACCTACTACGCCTCGAAGAAACGGCCGCCGTCGCGGCGGGCGGCTACCGATGCCGAGACGTTGAAGGAGATAGAACGGGTACACACCGATAACTACGGCGTCTATGGCGTGCGGAAAGTCTACGCGCAGCTGGCGCGTGAGGGCGGGGTCGGCGGTCGCCACGTCGCGCGCTGTACGGTGGCTCGTCTCATGCGCCAGGCTGGCCTGCGGGGCGTGTCGCGGCTGCGGGCGCCGCGGACAACGGTCGGGACGGGCTGGGTCTCATGGATCCTCCGCGACGTCACCGAAAGGGGTGGGCGCAATCTGCGGCCTCGGCATCGGTCCGCGCCGCGGCCATCGGGGGGCGGCGACAGACCGGGCGACAGCACCGGGGAGCCGAGCGGCATGAGTGTACTGTTTCCATGACCAGGCCTCCTTTGTTCGTGGGCCCGGCGCCGGGGCGGCCGAGCGGTCGGGTCGGGGATCCAGCAGCTCGAGACGCCGCGGAGTGGCGCTGTAGGAGCACCTGGTTCGTCGATCCGGGTCCGGAGGACATTAGGGAAATAAGCGGACGGGCGCCAACAGCATAAGATTGTGGCGATGTCCGACGTCTGCGGTCGACGTGCCGCTGAAGCCGACGCGTCGAGACATCTCCGCGTACCGGGGAGGTCATCGTGCCCGAAGTTCCGCCTTCCGACCCCACGTCGTCCGACCAGACGCCGCCCGAGCGGACGCTGGCTGGCCGGACCGTGCTCATGTCCGGCGGGAGCCGCGGCATCGGGCTGGCCGTTGCGCTGCGAGCTGCTCGGGACGGCGCGAACGTGGTGCTGCTGGCCAAGACGGCGACGCCGCAGCCGAAGCTGCCCGGCACGATCTACAGCGCCGCCGAGCAGATCGAGGCGGTCGGGGGAAAGGCGCTGCCGATCGTCGGGGACGTCCGCGAGGAGGCTGACGTGACCAGGGCGGTCGAGGAGGCCGTGGCGCGCTTCGGCGGCATCGACATCGTGGTCAACAACGCTTCGGCGATCGAGCTCTCGCCCACCCGTGAGCTGCCGATGAAGCGCTACGACCTGATGCAGGACATCAACTGTCGGGGCACGTTCCTGCTGTCCAAGACGGCGATCCCGCACCTCGAGCGGGGCACCAACTCGCACATCCTGACGATGTCGCCGCCGATCGACCTGGACCCGCGCTGGGTGGGCCCGCACACCGGGTACACCATCGCGAAGTACGGCATGAGCCTGTGCACCCTCGGGCTGGCCGCCGAGCTGGCGGGGGTCGGGGTGGCGGCCAACTCGCTGTGGCCGCGCACGCCCATCGTCACCGCGGCGATCACCAACCTGGCCGCGCTGGGGGAGGACCGGGCCGACACCGCCCGCACTGTGGACATCATGGCCGACGCCGCGCACGCGATCCTCACCCGGGACTCGCGCAGCTGCACCGGCAACTTCTTCCTCGACGACGCCGTGCTGATGGAGGAGGGAGTCACCGACTTCGCGAAGTACCGGCAGGCCGAGCGTGAGGAGGATCTCCGGCTCGACCTGTTCGTGTCGGAGCGGCTCGTGCGCTCGTGAGCCCGGTCGACGCCGGGGTCGAGGAGCTGCTCGCCGAGGTCGAGGACGGCGTAGGCACCGTCGTCCTGAACCGGCCCGGACGCCGGAACGCCGCGACCCCGGCGATGCTCGCCGCCCTGGGAGATGTCCTCGACTGGTTCGACTCCGACCCCGCCGTGGGCGCTGTCGCGCTGACCGGCGCGGGCGGGGCGTTTTGCTCCCGCGGGGACCTGAGCAGTTTTGCCGAGCAGGGAGGCGACACCCCGTCCGCGGGGGAGTCGGCCGACGAGTGGAAGGCCCGCAGGCTCGACATGCAGCTGTGGACCACCGGGCGCCTGCAGGCCATGGACACCCCCTCGGTCGCCGCCCTGCCGGGGCCCGTCGCCGGTGCCGGGCTCGCACTCGCGCTCGCCTTCGACCTGCGGGTGGGCTGTCCGTCCACAATGGTCACGTCGGCCTTCGTGAAGGTCGGGCTGCCCGGGGACTTCGGGGTCTCCTGACTGCTGCGTCAGCTGGTCGGACGCCGAGCCGGGCCGCGCGGCTGATGTTGCTCAGTGAGCGGCTGGACGCCGCCCAGGCCGCGACCCTGGGAAGGACCGTACGTCTCCTCCTGCGCAGAAGTTGCGCCCGGGATGCACGATCTGCACGGCGCCGACCCCCTGGGAGGACGCCTGCCGGGGGGACGCCAGGCTGCGGATGCGCCGGGTGGCCTCTTCGAGAGCCGTCGCGTCGAGCACGTTCGCCGAGCCCGACGCGACGCAGATCTTCAGCACCCGCCCTTTCACGGACGTGAAGGCTTCGCTCACAACTGGTCCCTCCTGGGTCCGTTGGGGCGTGAGTGCTGGGGGAGCGCTGCTCGGCGCCGCTACCCGGCCCGGCCGGAGGGGCCGACGGGTGCTGAGGTCGGAGTCGCCGGGCGGGCTGCCGCGGATCGGCGGCCTTCCGCTCGCTGCCGGACGAAGTGTTCGGCTCGTTCGCGGAACTCCGGTTGCTGCAGCAGGTCGCCCTGGACCTCCGCCACCTTCTCGAGTTCGGCCCTCAGCGAGACGTTGGACGCCCGGCGCAGCGCCGTCTTGGTCGCGGCGACTGCCCGCTTGGAGGGCACGCTGAGCTCGCGTGCCTTGGCCAGTGCCGCGTCCAGCAGCTCGGCGTCCGGGTGAGCCGAATGTGCGAGGCCGATCTCGACGGCCTCGGCCGCGCTCACCGCCCGCCCGGTGAGCAGGAGGTCGGTGGCCCTGGACGAGCCGATCGCCTCGGTGACCGTGTACGCACCGCCCATTCCCGGGATGAGGCACATCGAGATCCACGAGCTCGAGAAGCGGCCCGACTCGGCGACGAGCCGGTAGTCGCACGCGACGGCGAGGTCCAGCCCGGCCCCGAGCGCAGGGCCGTTCACCGCCGCGATCACCGGGATGTCGAGCTCGCGGATGGTGAGCACGAGTCGCTGGTAGTTGTTGTAGATCGCCTCGACCGCGGCCTGTGACCCGTCTGCGGCGAGGGCCATCAGCGCGTCGAGGTCACCGCCGGAGCTGAACGCCCGCCCCTCGCCGGTGACGATCGCGACGCGTGAGCCCTGCTCGGCGAGCGTCAGCTCCTCGATGAGCCGCCGGGCGAGGGGCACGGTCAGGGCGTTCCGGTGATGCGGCCGGTTGAGCCTGATGACGGAGGTATCCCCGCGCACCTCGCTCGTGACGACGTCTGAGCCTTCTTTGTCGGTCATCTGGTGCTCCTGATCGTGTCGACTGCGAAGAGGCGGGGCGACGCCGGGTCCGGGGTCGGGGTCCGACCCTCAGGGCGCAGTCAGCGCCTGCTTCGTCGCAGCCAGGTCCACCTTGAGGCCCGCGTTGCGGGGGATCTCGTCGGTGAAGCGGATGACGGTCGGGACGCAGTACGGCGCCAGTGAGGCCCGCACCAGGTCCTTCAGCTCCGCCACCTCCGGGGGAGCGGCGCCGGCCACGACCAGCGCGCCGGGGACCGAACCGAGTCGCTCGTCGGGCAGACCGACCACGGCGACGTCGCGGACGGCCGGGTGCTTGCGCAGTGCGGCCTCGACGTCGTGCGGGGACACCTTGAATCCGCCGCGGTTGATCACCCCGTCGGCGCGGCCCTCGACCCACAGGAACCCGTCCTCGTCCAGCCGGCCGATGTCGTTGGTACGCACCCACGTCGACTCGCCGGCCTCGGCGCGCTGTGCGGTCCGCACGAGGAGCATCCCGGACTCGTGCGGACCGAGTGGCTCGCCGGTCTCCGCGTCCACGGTGCGGATCTCCACACCGTCGTTCGGGCGGCCGACGCTGCCCCGCTTGAGCGGGCCGAACTCCTTCCAGTCCGAGAGGGACCACACGGCGATGCCGCCGGTGAATTCGGTGGCGCCGTATGTGGTCAGGACCGGGACTCCGAACACCTCCTCGAAGCGCTCGCCCACGGCCACGTCCATGGGGGCGCCGCCCGCCCAGATCGCGGAGAGAGTCGACAGGTCGGCGGGGTCGACATCGGAGTCCAGCACCATCTTGACCGCGGCCGGGGGGATCCGGCCGTTGCGGACCTGGTGCTCCTTCACGAGCGCGGCCCACTGATCCACGACGAAGCGGTCCATCAGGACCAGCCGGCGCCCTCGCGACAGGCTCGTGAGCATCTGCCACATCCCGGTGACGTTCACCGGCGGGATGGCGAGGATGTCGACGGCCTTGCTGAACCTTGGCTCCTCGGTGAGGGCGATGCCGATCCGACTGTGCGCGAGGAGGGTGTGGTCCAGGTCGTCGAACGAGATCGGTACGCGCTTGGGCGGGCCGGTCGTGCCGCTGGTCAGCATCAGGAAGGCGACGGTGCCCCGCTGCCTGGCCGGCTCCCGGTCCGCGGCCGCCGGGTCCCGGGGCCGCAGCACCTGACCGTCCGACCCGATCAGCAAAGTGCCGGTGTTCCGGACGGCAGCGAGTAGCTGCTCGTCCTCGCGGTCCGCCTCGTCGACGATGAGGGCCGCCGGACGCAGCTTCTCGACGTCCTTCGCGACCCCGGCGGCAGGRAGGTGGGAGTTGAAGATGACGACACCGCGCCGGTTGGCCAGCAGCCCCAGGATCGACCCGATGACGCCGGGACGGTTCCGCACCAGCACGCCCACCTCACCGAGCTCGGCGAGTCCTGAGTCGGTGAGGGCCTTCTCGACGGCCTGGCTGATCGTCTGCAGCTCACCCCAGGACCACCATGTGCCGTCGTAACGCACGGCCGGAGTCGAATCTCCGTGCCGAAAAATCCACCGCAGGTGCTCTGCAACGTTCATCAATACCTCCCTACGTAGTACACTACGTTGACTAGGTCAGTCTAGGGTAGAGCGTGGGTGCAGCGCGGGCAGCAGAAGCATGTGCAGCGCGGTCCGCGCGCCGACGGCCGTCTGGTTGCGGTTCGATCAGTCCGTCAGCAGGTCGACGATCCGAGTGGAGTCGATCCGGCGCAGGTGCAATTCGGTGACGACCTGGAGGTGCTGGCGCCACTGCAGCTCGGCGTCGGCCGCGGCACCGGCCTCGACGAGGGAGACCAGGCGTCCGTGCGCCTCGTGCGCACGCCGGTGGTTCGCCGGACCGTGCCCGTCGAGGGGCTCGGACATTGCCTCGGTGTTGGTCCGAGCGATGATCCCCTCGATCATCGCCGCCATCAGGGCGAGCGCCCTGTTACCGGCCGTCTCGACGACCACCTGGTGGAAGTGGGCCGACGCGCTCCCGAATGCCTCGTCGTCGGACAGGGCGGCGGCCTCGGCGTCGAGTGCCGCCCGCAACACCTGGATGGCGTGGTCGTCGCGGGTCCGGGCGATGTGTCCGGCCGAGTGGGGCTCGATGACCAGACGGGCGTCCAGTACCTCCCCGACCGTGGCCCCCTCGGCCTGCAGGACCATTCCCATGAACCGCGCCGACACGTCGCGGCTCGGCCCGAGTACCCGCGCGCCGGCCTTGCCGCGGCGGATTTCGATCAGCGACTCCGACTCGAGGATCCGGAAGGCCTCGCGCAGCGTCGGGCGCGCCACGCCGTAGTGCTGCATCAGCGCGGACTCGGTCGGCAGCACGTCGCCAGCCGTCAGCTGGCCCCGGATGATGCGACGCCGCAGGTCGGCGGCCAGCGTTTCACCCGCCTTCGGGATGCGGAGCACCGCGCTCGTCGGCGCGTCGGCAATGTCCATGGAAGGCCTCGGATGCTGGTCGAGCGCCGAGGCGGTCTGCCGACGGCGACGTGTTTAGGCGATGAAGCCTATAGCGGTATACTTAGTGTACTAGGTCTAGTCGTCGCTCGGGTGATTGTGGTCCGTCCTCGACGGCGCCCTACGCTCGACCGGAGTCGGGAGGCAGCGTGTCAACGGAGCAGCCCGTCGTCCTCAGGAAGCTCGTCGACGATGTGGCAATCGTGACGCTCAACCGTCCCGCCAGTCGCAATGCGATCAACGGCGCATTGAAGGCCGAGCTGGACGACGCGCTCGCCTGGTTCGAGGAGTCGACCGAGGCAAGGGTCATGGTGTTGACTGGCGCCGGCTCCGCCTTCTGTGCCGGTCGTGACTTGAGGGACCTCACTTCGAGCGCGCCGACGGCCAGCCCGGCGATCCTTCGGCGGCCCAGGGTGAAGCCAGTCGTCGGCGTTGTGAACGGGCCCGCCGTGGCCGGTGGTTTCGAGATCGCGCTCGCTTGTGACCTGCTCATCGCCTCGGAAGACGCAACGTTCATCCTCCCCGAGGCGCACCTGGGGATRCTGCCTGCCGGCGGCGCCATCTTCCGGCTGATCCGGAGGTTGGGCAGTGCTCACGCCAATGACATCATGCTGACCCGGCGCGCGGTCACCGCGGCGGAGGCACTCCAGTGTGGAATCGTCAGCCGCGTCGTCCCTCGTGAGGACCTCGAGACGGCTGGCATGGTTGTGGCGAAGCAGGTCGCGGGCGCGCACCCGGCCGCCGTGGCGTCGATCCTGCGCGTGTCGCAGTACGCCTACTCCCTTGACAGCGAGCTGTGGGAGCACATGGACCGGGAGAAGGCCGACCTGAACCGCTCCGACGACGCTCGCGATGCCGCACAAACGTTCCTAGACCGCCGAGCACCGACACGGCGACCCTAGGCCGGCGCCCTGCTGGTGGCTAAGAGCAATCTCACGCCGTTGGGTCGTGTGACGGCCTTGGGTCGGCCGACTGACCCTCGGGGAAGCCGGCGATCTGTGCCGTGAGCCGCCCACATCACGGAACTGTCGACCGTCGGCATCTCGTGCACGGAGGTGTGTCGTGGGCGATTCTATTGCCACAGGCCCCCTCGGGACGCAGAGGGCTACGTCGTCAATGCCCGTRTGACATCCGGTGTCGGTTATGCTGCCCAGATGGCATGGGCCGCTGACTCTCGCCCTGATGAGGGTGACCTCACCGTCACGAAGCGCGGCCGAGCGCCGTTGTCCGACACTGTCGGCCGCGTGCGCTTGGCGCTCGACTGCGCTCGGACACGTCACGGCGTCTCGGTAATCGAGCTCGCGACCAAGCTGGGGATCACCGAGGGGAGCGCGAGCCGCCTGGCCAGCGCCCTGGCGCAGTGCGAGCTGCTGGAGCGAGACCCGGCGACCAACAGATACTCCCTGGGCCTGGCCCTGACGCACCTCGGCCGTGCCGCGATCGAGCAACGGCCGCTCACGATCGTGGCTCGGAGGCACCTCGAGGAGCTGATCCCGGTGATCAAGTCCTCGGTGAGCGTGGCCGTGCCCCGTGGCAACCGGGCCATGTACCTCGACTTCGTCGAGTTCCAGTCCGACGACGGGTTCACGGTCCCTCCCCGACCCGGTCGGACCCTGCCGTTCCACACGACCGCGCTCGGCAAGGCCATCCTCGCCGGTCGCCCTGCCGACGAGGTCGCCAGGGTCCTCGACGACTGCCCGCTGCCCGAGCTGACGGTGCACACCATCACCAGCAAGGAGGCGCTGCAGAAGGAGCTGGCGCAGATCGCCGCACAGGGCTTCGCGATCGACGACGAGGAGTCCCGGCTCGGCACGCGCTGCATCGCCGCGCCGGTCTGCGGCGAGGACGGCTACACCATCGCCGCCATCTCGAGCAGCAACTCGACGCACTTCATGACCGACGCGCGGATCGAGGCCATCCGGGGTCCACTGCAGACGGCCGCGCGGCGGATCTCCCGAGCGTTGGGCTCGCCCGAATCGGGTTGACGGACGGGACCGCTACCTCCCGGACTGCTTTGCGCAAGCTGCTTGCGCTGCCGTATGTGTCGTCGTACGGTCGTCTCGTTGACGAGCCTCTGGAACTCGCGTGGCGCCCCGGGCCGTAGGTGACCGGCGCCACGATCAGGACCTGCGAGTCGGGGCCGGTTCCTCAAACGAAGGTGACGATGAGCGACAATTCTCGATCAGCGCTGCTCGTGTTGGACCTGCAGCAGGCCATCTTCGCCTTGCACGGCAGTGACCCCGAGCTGCTGTCCCGGTTGCAGAGCGTGCGCTCCGCAGCACAGAAGCATGACATACTGACGATCTTCGTGCGGGTGGGATTTCGCCCCGGCCACCCCGAGGTCGGCGAGCGCAACCTGACGTTCGGCCGGGTGAAKGCTGCGGGTGCCATGCTGGGTACCGATGGCAGCACCCAGATCCTCGCCGAGCTCCAACCGACCGAGGACGATCTGGTCGTCACGAAGTCGCGGGTCAACAGCTTCCACGGCACTGACCTGGACCTCCTGCTGCGCGCGCACAATATCACCAACCTTGTGATCACCGGCATGGCCACCAGTGCGGTCGTGCTCACCACGGTCACCACTGCCGGGGATCTCGATTACGGCATTGTCGTCCTCTCGGACTGCTGCAAGGACAACGACGTGGAACTCCACGAGACTCTCATGACGAAGATCTTCCCGCGCCAGGCGTCGGTGATGACGCACGATGCGTGGATCGCCGGTCTCTGACAAGTCCGAGCAGACAGAGAAGTTCATAAGGAGTGCGCGGTGACTGGTAACGGTCGTTTACAGGGAAAGATTGCAGTGGTCTCCGGAGGCGCGCGCGGAATCGGCGCGGCGACGGTCCGCCAGTTCGTTCGTGAGGGCGCCGAGGTGTTGATCTGCGACCTTCTCGACGAGCAGGGCGGCGCGCTCGCCGCGGAGCTCGGCGAGCAGGCGCGGTTCCAGCACCTGGACGTCCGGAGCCCCGAGGCCTGGAAGCTCGCCATCGACCAGTGCGCCGCCAGCTTCGGCGATCCGAACGTCCTCGTCGCCAACGCGGGGATCATGGTCGAAKGGCTGCTGGAGAGCCTCACGGCGGACGACTTTCGCCGCGCGTTCGACGTGAACGTGCTCGGCGTCTTCCACGGCATCCAGGCCGTGGCCGAGTCGATGAAGAGGCAGGGCGGAGGGTCGATCGTGGTGACCTCCTCGCTGTGCGGGATACAGATGGCGGGCCCCGGAATGGGTGCATACGGCGCGTCGAAGGCCGCGAACGCCTCGGTCGCACGGCACGGGGCGATCGAGCTCGGCCAGTATGGGATTCGGGTCAACTCGGTCCACCCGGGCGGCGTGGACACCGACATGGGCCGCAAGCGGGTCGACGAGCAGGAAGCCCTCCAGAAGCTGCACGCGAACCTGCCCCTCGGTCGCATGGCGACGTCCGAGGACATCGCGAACACGATCACGTTCCTGGCGTCGGACGAGAGTGCCTACACCACGGGCACGGAGTTCGTGATCGACGGTGGCCTGCGGGCCGGCCGCAAAGCCGAAGCCTGACCACCACACCGCGCCCGCGGTCGGCCGCGGTGATCGTCGATGGCCCCCTCGGATCCCGGTGGCGTCTCCGCATGGGTGCGCCGGGAGGTGCGGGCCCGTGCAAGCGGTCGACCGTTCAGCCGCAGCGAACAGAGGATTTTCGACATGACGCAGATGCCCATCGGCGCCGCCATCGGTTGGTTGGCCGATCAGGATCCCGGGCGGCCTGCCGTGACCTGCGCGGGTCGCACCCTCAGTCGACGGCAGCTCGACCTGCGGACTAATCGCCTCGCGCGCGCGTACGCGGAGATGGGGGTGGTTCAGGACGACCGCGTCACGATAGCGCTCCCGAACGGCTTCGAGTTCGTCGAGTCCGCCATCGCCCTGTGGAAGCTCGGGGCGACTCCGCAGCCGGTGTCCAGGAACCTGACCGAACGTGAGATCGAGGCCATCGTCGAGCTCGCCGGCTCCCGGCTGGTGATCGGGCGGGCCGGTGAGATCGGCGTGCCGGAGGGCTTCGAGCCCTCCTCCGGTCTGTCGGACGCGCCGCTGCCCGAGCGTGTGGCGACCTCGTGGAAAGCGCCCACGTCCGGCGGGTCCACGGGTCGGCCGAAACTCATCGTCGCCGGCGCGCGCGGCGTCACCGACCCCACGGTGGCGCTCTTCACGCGAACCGAGATGCGGGTCGGCGACGTCCAGCTCGTTCCGGGCCCGCTTTACCACAACGCTCCGTTCAGCTACGCGTTCCAAGGGCTGTTCTCCGGTGGGCACATGGTCGTCATGCCGAAGTTCGACGCGTCTGAGGCCCTTCGGCTGATGGCGGAGCATCGCGTCCAGTGGATGCAGCTGGTCCCGACCACGATGCTCCGCCTCTGGCGGCTGCCGGAGGCGGAGCGGCTGAGCGCCGACCTGTCCGCGCTGCGGGTCGTCCTGCACACCGCCGCCCCCTGCCCCGCCTGGTTGAAGCAGGCGTGGATCGACTGGCTCGGGCCGGAGCGGATCGTGGAGCTCTACGGCGGCGCCGAGGGCCAGGGCATGACGGTCATCAAGGGCGACGACTGGCTGAAGCACCCTGGTTCGGTGGGCCGGCCGACGGGGTGCCAGATGAGGATCCTCGACCCGGAGACCCACGACGAGCTGCCGCATGGTGAGGTCGGCGAGGTGTGGATCAAGAGCGAGCAGCCGGTAGYGAGCCGGTACCGCTACGTCGGTGCCGAGGCCAAGGTGCTCGACGGCGGCTGGGACACACTCGGCGACATGGGCTCGATGGACGACGAYGGCTTCCTGTACCTCGCGGACCGGCGAGCTGACCTGATCATCTCGGGTGGGGCCAATATCTATCCGGCCGAGGTCGAGGCCGCTCTGATCGAGCACCCCGAGGTTCGGTCGTGCGTCGTGGTCGGCAAGCCGGACGAGGACTTCGGCCAGCGGGTGCACGCGTACGTGCAGCTGTCGAACCCGGAGCTCTCCGACGACGACCTGCGGGCCTTCCTCCGCGAGCGGCTCGTGAGCTACAAGATCCCCCGCTCCTTCGAGCGGGTGGACGAGGCTCTGCGGGACGACGCGGGAAAGGTCCGTCGGGCATCCTGGCGGGACCTGGCGGAAAGGAGCTGAGCCCATGCCGATGAACGGGATCGAGAAGATTCTCGCCCGGTCCTCCGGCGCCGAGACCGTGGCGCCGGGCGACATTGTGGTGTGCGAGCCAGACCTCGTGGTGCAGCACGAGGCGATCCTGCAGTCGCCCGGTTCGTGGTTCCGCCCGACCCGCCTGTTCGACCCGGACCGGGTCGCGCTGGTGTTCGACCACGCTGTGCCGTCGGTCAACGTACGCTTCGCCCAGGGCATGACCGAGGGCCGGCGGTTCGTCGACGAGTTCAAGATCAAGAAATTCTTCGAGGTGGGTCGGCACGGGATCTCCCACGTGGTGCTCGCGGACAGCGGACACATCCTGCCCGGACAGCTGGTCACGAACTCCGACTCGCACGCCGCGGCGGCAGGCGCCTTCAACTGCCTGGGCCGCGGAGTGGGAGGTCTGGACACCCTCCAGGCGATGACACTGGGCCAGGCGTGGTTCATCGTGACGCCGACGGTCAGGTACGAGATCACCGGAAGTCTGCAGCCGTGGACATACGGCAAGGACGTGCTCTTTCACATCGGCCAGGTGTGGGGGGRCCACAACGGGCTGAGCATGGAGTTCGGCGGTCCGGGGCTCGCGGGGATGCCGCTGAGCGACCGGCGGACCCTCTCGACGATGTGCGTGGAGCTCGGCGTGGACTTCGTCCTCTTCGAGTACGACGACGTCCTGGGTGACTTCCTCGAGGGACGGGCAGCCGGTCCCTACGAGCCCGCAGGGCCCGATGCGGACGCCAACTACGCGGACGTCCGCACGCTCGACCTCGACGCGATCGAACCCTACGTCGTGCTGCCCCACTTCCTCCCCAAGAACGCGCTGCCGGCGTCGCAGCTCGGCGAGGAGGTCGCCATCGACCAGGCTTTCGTGGGTTCGTGTGCCAACGGGATGCTGGCGGACCTGCGCCAGGTCGCGAACGTCGTCCGCGGCAAGAAGGTGGCCAAGGGCGTCCGGTTGATCGTCACCCCGGCGAGCCAGCAGGTCTACCTGGACGCCGTGCGCGAGGGCGTCGTCGAGACGATCGTGGAGGCGGGTGGTGTCGTCACGAACTCGACGTGCGGCGCCTGTTGCGGCCTCAGCACCGGGGTGATCGGGCCCGGCGAGGTGTGCCTGACCGCAAGCACCCGCAACTTCCGCGGCCGTATGGGCAGCCCGGACGCCCTCATCTACATGGGCTCACCGGCCACCGTCGCCGCGTCGGCGGTGCGTGGCGTCATCACCGACCCGCGAACGGTCGTCGACACGGACCAGGTGGTGTACGGATGACGACCTCGGAGAAGTCGCCGGCCCTCGTCCGGGAGGGCCGGGTCTGGATGTTCGGTGACAACATCGACACGGACAACATGGTGCCGATGCTTGCCGTGATGCAGTCCGACCCGGCGGAGCAGAAGAAGTTCTTCCTGAGCGAGATCCGGCCCGGCTGGATCGATCTGGTCACCGAAGGTGACATCTTCGTCGCCGGCCAGAACTTCGGGATGGGTTCCGCGCGCGCGATCGGACGCGTCATGCGACAGATCGGCATCGCCGGGCTCGTCGCGGAGTCGATCAACGGACTCGCGCTGCGCAACTGCATCAACTTCAGCCTCCCGGCGCTGCAGTATGCCGGGATCAAGGATCTCGTCACCGAGGGTGACGTCGTCCGGGTGGACTTCTCGTCCGGTTCGATCACGAACGTGACCACCGGTGCCACCGCCGTCACGGCGCCGCTGCCGCCGATGCTCTGCGGGATCGTCGACGCCGGCGGCGTCCTGGAGATGCTCAAACGGGAGGGCCTCGTCGAGGTGCCTGCCAAGGGCTGAGACCCCCACCGGAGCGCAGTGTCGACATGGCCTTCCTACGCGAGAGACCGTTGGGAGGACCGTCGGCAGGTACCAGGCTGGCCACCAGCGCGGACGTCCCTGAGGAGCGAGTCATGGGTGTCGGATTCACCGGTCTCGGTGCCATGGGCAGCGGCATGGCCGCGAACATCCAGAAGGCCGGGTACGACTTCACCGTCAACGACGCCAGGCCGGAGGCCGCCGGCGAGTACCTCGAACGCGGTGCCCGCTGGGCCGCGACGCCTCGCGAGGTCGCTGCGGAGTCGGACGTGGTGTTCACGTCGTTGCCGACGTCGGCGATCGTCGAACTGGTCACGGATGGACCGGACGGGCTCGCCGAGGGGCTTCGTCCCAGCACAGCGTGGTTCGACCTGACGACCAACTCGGTCGACGTCGTGCGCAAGCTCCCCAGCTGAGCGACGTCCTTCAGCGCTTTCCCGTTCTCGACGGCCTAGAGCTCTCCGGAGCTGACCGAACACTCTGCGTCACCGATGGACATCAAAAAGTTCCGTCGCGTGTCGCCCACGTCCACCCTAACTCCGCCGAGTCCGGTGCTCCGCCCTGCCGGGGTTTGGGGCAGGCCGACGGCCGACGGCGTCGTGGCGGGTCAGTCACCGTCCGACAAATGCAACCCACTTGCGCAGGCTCGGCGATCACGATAGCTTGACGGCTCCGCCACCGCCAGGGGTGGCACCCACGCCCGACGTGCACTTCCGAGTACTCCGCAGTGCCTGTTGCGTGCTACCGGCTCAGCGGCATCTCGAAAACGCTTGAGCCCACTTCCATGACCGTCCACGTTCAAGGATGAGGTTGAAATGAAGAAGATGAAAATGAAGAAGATGAGAAAAAACAACATGAGAATGAAATGGTGCGCGTCGTTAGTCGTGGCTGYGGCTGTCGTGTTGTCTGCGTGCAGCTCGGGGAACTCCACGGCCGGCGCATCAGGCTCCGACTCGCAGCCGGTCACGGTCGCGATCGTCACCGATCTCTCCGGACCGTCTGCGACGACCTACACGGGTACGGTGCCGGCGGCCAAGGCCTGGGAAGCGTGGGTCAACGGTCATGGCGGCATCAACGGGCGGAACGTCCGCGTGCTTGTGGTCGACAGCGCCAGTGACGCCGCCAAGGGGCTGGCGGCGGTGCAGAACGCGGTGCAGAACGACGGCGCGGTGGCAGTTGTCGCCAGCGACGGGGGTGTGACCGACTCGGCGATGGCGCCGTATCTCAAGCAGCGCACCATCCCGGTGCTCACGGCAAACCCGAGTAATCCGGCGTGGTTCACGACCCCAGGATGGTTCGCCCTCGGGATCCCGTTCAGYGACTTCGGAAGGAACGTGTCCCTCACCCAAGGTGGGCTGAACGCGATCAAGGACGGTGGCACGAAGTCCGTCGCAGCCGTGGTCTGCGCTCAGGCCGCGGTCTGTCTCGCCACGGGCTCGCAGGTGGGGAAGCTGGCGCCCGGGTTCGGTCTCCGCTTCGACGGCACGTTGAAGTACTCGACCTCGGACACCTCGTACACCGCGCAGTGCCTGGCGCTCAAGGAGCAGCAGACGGAGACGCTGTACCTCGTGGCCAACAGTGAACGCGCGGGAAAGTTCCGGCGGGACTGTCTGGCTCAGGGATACGACGCGAAAATCTTCCTGCCCGGGTACGGTCTGGGTCCGAAGATCCAGAAGGTGCAGGGGATGGAGGCGTTGGGTGCGGTGCCGACCGTGCCGTGGTACGCGGACGTGCCCGCCACAGCGACATTCCGCGAGGCGTTGACGTCGCAGAACGCGTTGGGCAAGTCCGACGAGACCTCGATGCAGTCCTGGGTGGYGCTGGAGGCCGTCAAGGCGGCGGCGGCCACGGTTTCCGGGTCGGTGACGTCGGAGACCTTGGTCGACGCCCTGTACGGTTTGAAGGACTTCGACGCCGGCGGCCTCTCGGCCAAGGTGAGCTTCGAGAAGGACAAGCCCTCCCCGGTGCTGAGGTGCTACTGGGTCACCGGGTACTCAGGCGACAAGTTCACGCTACCTCAGGGCTCCGACGCGAAGTGTCTCTGAGGTTCTCTTCGAGCCGGTGACCGTCGACGGATCGCCGGGGACGCACCGATAGCGTGGCGGGGCCGCCGGGCTCGTCCCGACGGCCCTTCCGCACGTCAGGGGCGAGCGGGCTACATCCGCGCACGTCGGGTAGCCCAGGGCTTTCATGGCGGTGATTGTCTGGCGGGTGCGTCGGAAATAGAAGTGCTCCTGAGGGCGTGAACCATCCATCACCAAGGAACACCTTCGTGGTGCACAGTACCGGTGTCTACCCGGATGTCCGTGTCGATTCGGCTGGGCGCGGTGTCGTGTCCRCGGCTGGTGGGCTGCTGCTGACCGAGACCGTCCGGGTCAGCGGGCTGGGCCATGAGCTGTCGGCGCAGCCGGTGCGGTGGCGGCCACCGCTGGCGAGGCACGATCCGGCGAAGGTGCTCACGGATCTGGCGGTGGCTGGGGTCGGGTGGTGACTGCCTGGCCGACGTCGCGCCGTCGCGTGCCGATTCGGAGCTGTTTGGGCTGGTCGCCGCGGATCCGACGGTGTCGCGGACGGTCGACCGCCTCGCCGGCGACGCCGACCTGGGGCTCGCGGCGATCGACCGGGCCAGGGCCCTCGCGCAACATCGGGTGTGGTCGGCCGCGGGCCGCCGGGCGCTCGATGCCGCGGCGTCCACCCCGCGCGACAGCCGGGCACCTGCCACGGCCACGCCCCGGCCCGCCGGCAGAACTCAACATCAACAAGGGTGGGCGGCCGTCCTGCTCGCACCCGACCGAGACATGCAAGATCCGGGCTGGCGTGTCGCGCGAACAGTTCGCTGCCGGGTCGCCGCACCTTGCTTGCGCAAGTTGGTTGCATAGGTCGCAGCCTGCGCCTAGAGTTATCGGAGTCAGCGCCGTCGGCGGGCGCCTCTGCATCGAATGGCCCGGCAATGGACGCGAATCCGTATTTCGGCCGTCGTTGGGACGAAGGAGCGATGAGTAGTGACCACTGTCGAGAAGGACAGTAAGCCGTTGATTATCGATGCCGATTCGCATCTGATCGAGCCGCCCGACCTGTGGACCTCGCGTGTGAGCGACAAGTTCGCCGACGCATGTCCGCGCGTCGAACGGCACCCCGTTACGAAGGCCAGCCACTGGCGCATCGGCGACCACTGGCTGTGGCCGGTGGGCCACTGGGGCCACGCCGGGTACTCGCAGTACGCGCCCACGCAGCCGCGTGAGATGGAGGAGATGGACCCCGCCGCATACGACGCCAAGGTGCGGCTGGAGCGGATGGACCAGTACGGCATCGACCAGGAGATCCTGTACCCGAACATCGTCGGGTTCGAGGCGCCCGTCCTGCGGGACCAGCTGGGCGGCGAGGCCGCGATCGAGTGCATCAAGGTCTACAACGACTATTCGCTGGAGTGGACCCAGGCGGACCCCGCCCGCCTGACGTCGATCGCGATGCTGCCCTACTGGAGCCGCGAAGCCAGCGTCGCCGAGATGCGCCGGTGCATTGAGAAGGGCCACCGCGGTGTGCTCTTCGCGAACAAGTTCGAGCGGATCGGCCTGCCGAACTTCTGTGACGAGTACTGGGACCCRGTGTACGCCGTCGCCCAGGAGCTCAAGATTCCGGTGAACTACCATGTCGGCTTCACCGGCGAGCTGGTCGACTACGTGACGCCCGAGAAGATCTTCGAGCGGCGTGGTGGTGGGAGGCAGGCTCGCCTGGACCGGGCCTTGGCGCACGCGTCGGGCGGGCAGAAGCACCTCGAGGCCGGCCGGATCATCACGAGCGGGATCTGCGACCGGTTCCCGGAACTGAAGTTCGTCTCGGTGGAGAGTGGCTTCGGCTACATCCCCTACTACCTCGAGTGCCTGGACTGGGAGTGGCAGGCGGGCGGGGCTCTGACCCCGGGTGAGCTGCTGCCGAGCGAGTACTTCCGGCGTCAGTGCTACGGCAGCCTATGGTTCGAGACGACGACGCTGCCGCTGCTCGAGCTGTACCCGGACAACTTCATGTTCTCGACGGACTTCCCGCACCCGACCAGCCTGTCGCCCGGACCAGCGTCCCCGGCGAAGGTCCCGAGTGAGCACGTCGAGAAGTACTACGGCGACCTCAAGCCCGAGACCCGCCGCAAGGTCCTGTCCGGCAACGCCCAGACCCTGTACGGGATCTGATCCGTCTATCTGACGGTCCGCGCCCTCGTCGACACGGGGGGTGCGCCACAATCACAGTTCGCACGCCGGCGCGATCGTGCGCCGGCGTGCGAACTGGCCACCTCGGCGGATACACGCATCGCGGCTGTAGGCCCCTTCGGTTCGCCCGCCGATCGTCGAGATCGGTCTTGCAGACAGGCCTGGATCCACCAACTTCGGGCAGTCGCTCTCACCCGCGTTCGCCGGTTCGCGCAGCCGATTTCCGACAACGCAGCGGAAGCAGGACGTCGGTCATGAACGGTTCGTCCGAGAGCGCATTCGTGATGGCGGGCATGGAGGGCAACCAGGGGGTGGCCTCGATCCACGTCGATACGGTGATCAGGAAACGGCTGCGCAGCAAGGGCACCGCGGCCAGGCCCGTCCGCTCGATCGTCCGGGCCATCGACCTCATCGCGTCCGGGCGATGGGACCTCCCGAAGATGGCCACCAGTAGCTGTCCGCTGGAACGTGCGGCGGAGGCCGTGGAGTCGCTGCAGTCCGCCGACCGCCCCGACCATGCGCGGCTCGAACCCGACCCGGCCCTCGTCCGGTACTAGGGACCTGGCACCAGGGCGGTTCTCCGGGCCGAGCGCCGGGTGGTGACAAGGCAGCATCGATCAAGCTTCCTCGGCTGGTCCGCTAGACCGGTTCAGGGTCTGGTACCGATTGGGGCAGCCGTGGCGACGCCGCTGAAGAGCGCATTCCATGATTTACGCAAGTTTGTTGCACAAGAGTATCCTCGATGTTAGGTTGCCCAGCATGAGTTGGGGGGTTCCCGCGGTCGAGAGTCTCGTCGGATTGACCGGGAAGGTGGYGATCGTGACCGGCGCCGGTGCTACCGGCGACGGGATCGGCAACGGGCGGGCCGCCGCAGTCCTGCTCGCGCGTCTTGGGGCTCGCGTGGTGGTTGTGGACCTGCGGGAGGACGAGGCCCAGACCACGCGGAAGATGATCGAGGCCGAGGGCAACGAGGCGATCACGGCGATCGCCGACGTGTCGGACCTCGGCGCGACCGGTGACCTGGTCAAGACCACCGTGGACACGTGGGGCCGGGTCGACGTGCTGGTCAACAACGTCGGGATCTCGGCTCCGCGGGTCGACGCCGTCGAGACCCCGCTGGACGATTGGAACCGGGGCCTGCAGGTCAACCTCACGTCGATCATGCTGATGGCGAAGCACACGGTGCCGATCATGATCGAGCAGGGGTCGGGTTCCATCATCAACATCGCATCGATGGGCGGGTTGTTCGGGCGGCCGGAGCTGATGTATGCCACCACGAAGGGTGGGATCCTCAACATGACCCGTTCGATGGCGGTCGCCCACGGCCGCCAGGGGGTCAGGGTCAACTGTGTCGCCCCGGGCCACGTCCATACGCCCATGGTCGCCCCGCACATGACGCCCGCATGGCGGGAGTCCCGGCGCGAGGCCACGGCGCTCGGGACCGAGGGAACGGGCTGGGATGTCGCCAACGCGGTGGCCTTCTTCGCCGGGAACCAGTCGCGCTGGATCACCGGGGCCGTGCTCCCGGTCGACGCCGGTGCCGGGTGCATGCCGCGCTGAGCGCCTGACGAAGACCGCGGACCACGGGCTCGCCGGGTGCACCGACCCACCCGTGCCCAATGTCAGATTGTCGCGAGTCGATAGTGGAAGGTGTTGGTCGTGGTGAGCAATCTGCCTATCGTGTCATCTGACGGGCATTGCGGTGCCGACCTGATGGCCTACCGTGGCTACCTGGAGAAGCGGTACCACGAGGAGTTCGACGCGTGGGCGGGTGAGTACGTCGACGCGTGGGCCCAGGTCGAGACAGACTTCCCGAATGCCGATCCCGACCGCCGACCGGGTGTCGCGTCCGCCGGAACGACCTACAACTGGGACAGCGCCCGTCGGCTCGAGCTGACCGAGGACCAGGGGGTGGTCGCCGAGGTGCTCTTCCCGAACACCTCGCCGCCCTTCATCCCGTCGGGATCGATCAGTGCGCCGGGTCCGCGTTCGTCTCGCGAGCTGGAGCTCCGCTTCGCCGGCCTGAAAGCGCACAACCGCTGGCTCGTCGACTTCTGCAACGAGTTGCCGGGACGCCGTGCGGGTATGGCGCAGGTATTCCTCGACGACATCGACCAGGCGGTGGCCGAGATCCGGTGGGCGCGCGAGGCAGGCCTGTCCGGTGTCCTGCTGCCCAGCGATCACACCCTGAAGCTGGTCAACCTCTACTACCCGGAGCTCGACGCGGTGTGGGCCGTCTGCGCGGAGCTCGACATGCCGGTGCACCGGCATGTGGTGATCCCGATGGAGTCGCCCGCCATCATCGGTGCGGGGGGCACCTGGGCCGGGGTCCTGGAGGTGCCTTTCTACAATGCGCKCGGGCTCCTGCACATGATCTGCTCGGCCGTATTCGCGCGTTTCCCGTCGCTCAAGTTCGTCATCACAGAGACGTCCACGGGGGCGGCGATCCCTGCTGTGCTCGCACACGCCGACGAGATCTATCGGTCCAAGTCCGGCAACCTCTTCAGCTTCGAAGAGGCCGTGTCGAAGTTGACCAAGTCGCCTTCCGAGTACTTCGAGAGCAACTGCTACCTGGGCGGTCCGCTCGACATGCTCGAGACTATGAATTCACAAGTTCCGAACCTGATGTTCGGAGCCGACATCCCGCACTCGGAGGGCACTGCGCCCTACACGCAGGAAGCGATCCAGGTGGCACTGGGYGGGCTGCCGGTTGACGAGCTCGAGAAGATCGCGTGGAGGACCGCTGCCGAGGTCTACGGTTTCGACACGGACCTGTTGCAGAGCGTCGCCGACCGCATCGGTCCGAGCCTCGAGACAGTGACGACGCCGCTTGATCCTAAGGACCGCCCGCAGTTCCCGCAGGACAGCCGCTCCCTCATCTTCGCGGAGACGTCGAACTCGCGCTCCTCGAAGGAGTATGCGTTCGACCGTGGCTGAGGCTCTTGGTCGGCGCGGGTCGGCGCGTCCACGTCGCCGGGAGGACAGCCTGCCAGTGGGTCCGAACTGCCTGGCAGCGCAGCAAGTGGGTAGCGACATGACGGCGCGGAGGATTGGCCGAGGCCCCCGAGCAGGTGCGGATTCCGTCTGACGGAGCCCGTCCCGATCGGGGTCTCCTGTCAAGTCGTCGGCCTCGGCAACGACGAGTCTCTCGTGCGCTCAGTGGCGACCGGCGGTTGCCGCTCGACTGTCTCGGCAGCGACTGCTGTATGTGATCCACGGTCTCCGGGTGCGTGGACGTGTCCGGCTCCCGGGGTCGGGTCCGCCTGCCAGGCGTCGCGACGCACTCTCCACCGTTCAAGCTCGACGACGAGGTCACAATGAAGAAACTCCGTTGGGGTGCATCGCTCACGATCGCGATGGTTCTGTGTTGTCCGCAAGTGCCTCCGGAGGTTCCGGGGACGGCGACTCCGGCACGGAACCGGTCGCCGTGGGCGTAGTGGTCGATCTGTCCGGGCCGAGCTCGAAGGCCTCGACCGGGACGCAGCCCGCGGCTAAGGCGGCCCAGAGCGCGTTGGGCCAGGCCGACGGGACCTCGATGATCTCCCGGGTCGGGCTGGAGGGCTTCAGGGCGGCCGCCTGCGCCGTCTCCGGGACGGTGACGTCGAGGAACCTGACGAATGCGCTGTACGGCCTGAAGGACTTCGACGTCGGTGGTCTCTCGCCCCAGGTGAGCTTCGAGGAAGGCAAACCCTCCACGGGTGGTGCCTGCTACTGGGTCAACGGCTACGCGGGCGACAAGTTCGTCCTGCCCCAGGGTCCTGACATGAAGTGCCTGATCTCGTGACCCCCGCCGCGATGATCCGCTAGGGAATAGGTGCAGCCCTTATGGCAGAGTTCCTTCCGTTCATCATCGCCGGCCTGGCGTCCGGTGCCGTGTACGGCCTCGCAGGGACCGGACTGGTCCTGTCCTATCGCACCTCGGGAATCCTGAACTTCGGGCACGGAGCTCTCGCCACGGTCGGCGTCTACGTGTTCTACTGGCTCCACGTCACCCTGGGCCTGCACTGGATACCGTCCGCGCTCGTCGTGATCCTCGTGGTCGGCCCTCTCCTGGGGTTGGGCATGGAGCAGCTGGCGCGGCGGCTGGCCCAGTACCGCACGTCCCTGAAGGTGCTCGCCACGGTCGGTCTTATCCTGATCGTGCAGGGCTTCGGAAGCATCCTCTACGGCAAGGAAAACTTACCGATCGAGGAGTTCCTGCCCGGAGCCACCAGCCGGATCCAAGTGGGCGGCGTCAGCTTCGCCTACAGCAACGTCATCGTCATCGGGATCTCCCTGGTGAGCGTCCTCGGGCTGTCCATCCTGCTCCGCAGGACCCGGTTGGGCCTGGCCATGAGGGCGTCTGTCGACGACCCTGACCTCCTGTCGACCAAGGGCTACGACCCGGTCCGGGTCCGGCGCTTCGCCTGGATCCTGAGCTCCAGCTTCGCCACCCTCTCGGGCCTGCTGGTGGCCCCGTCGCTGGGGTTGGACCCGACCCGACTGACGTTCTGGGTCGTCAGCGCCTTCGGTGCCGCCGCCGTGGGCCTCTTCCGTTCCATCCCGCTGACCTTCGTCGGTGGCCTCGGGATCGGCGTGCTCGGCGGTCTGGCGACGAAGCAGGAGCTCGACTGGTCGTGGCTGAGCGGCGTCTCGGAGAGTCTGCCCTTCATCGTTCTGGTTGTCGTGCTCATGGTTGTGAGCCGACGCAAGCTGGCCCCCGTGACGACCAAGGAGCCCGGCAATCCTCCGGTGTGGAGGGCGCCGGGCTCCGTGCGGCTCGTGGGGGCGGTCGTCGTCCTCGTGCTCCTGGCACTCGTCCCGTCGCTCGTCGGCACCAGGCTGCCGATCTACAGCACGGCCATGACGCAGATGATGATCTTCCTGTCACTGGGGTTGCTGGTTCGGCTGTCGGGCCAGGTCTCGCTGTGCCACGCAGTGTTCGCCGCGGTCGGTGCCGCCGCGTTTGCCCAGCTGCTCGGGGAGGGCGGGGGACTCCCGTGGCTGCTGGCCCTGCTCATCGCCGGGCTCATCGTCGTTCCGGTCGGTGCTGTCGTGGCCGTTCCGGCGATCCGGCTGACCGGCCTCTACCTGGCGTTGGCCACCTTCGGGTTCGGCATCCTTGTGCAGAAGCTTTTCTACCACAAGAACTTCATGTTCACGGAGTTGAGCAACGGCCGCCTCGTCCCGCGGCCGAGCTTCGCCGAGTCGGACTCGGAGTACTACTACCTCCTCCTCGCCTTCGTCGTCATCATCGCGGTGGTGCTGATGGTGTTGGAGCGCGCACGTCTGGGGCGCATGCTGCGGGCGCTGGGCGACTCGCCGGTCGGGCTGTCCGTGCTGGGGCTCGGCACCAACATGACGCGGGTCCTGGTCTTCTGCATCTCGGCCTTCATCGCCGGGATCGCGGGTGCGCTGTATGCAGGGTCGCTGCAGGTGGTCACGGGCGCCGAGGCCGGCTACGACTTCTTCAACTCGTTGATCCTCGTCGTCATTCTGGCGGTCGCGCCGTTTGCCTCGCTGCCGTGGTACGCGATCGTCGCCGGCCTCACGACCGTCATCCCGTCGTACTTCGCGTCGTCGGAGGCGGTCGACTGGCTCAACGCGATCTTCGGTATCGCCGCGGTGATGGTGTCGATGGAGGGTGGCCCGCGGAGCATGCCGGAGAAGGCCCGCAAGATGTTCGACCGTCTGCGGCGCGCGTCGTCGCGCAGACCCACATTCACGGAGCTCTCCGCGGAGGGCCGGCAAGCTGCGGTCGAGCGGGCCAGGCCGGACGGGTTGCTCGAGATCAAGGGCGTCACTGTCCGGTTCGGTGGTCTTGTCGCGGTCAACGAGATGACGCTCAGTGCGCCGGTCGGGCGGGTCACCGGCCTGATCGGCCCCAACGGCGCAGGTAAGAGCACGACCTTCAACGCCTGTCTCGGACTGGAGCGGCTCGCGGGCGGAGAGATCCGGCTGGACGGTTCCACCGTGTCGCGTCTGAGCCCGGCCGGCCGTGCTCGTCGTGGTCTGGGTCGCACGTTCCAGGTACCGGACCTGTTCGACTCCCTGACCGTCGGTGAGAACGTCGCCCTAGGCCGGGAGGCGGGGTTCGCGGGAGTGAACCCGCTGACCCAGCTGGCTGCGCCACCGAACGACCGCGTCGTCACGAACAACGCGGCGGTCTCCGCCATGGAGCTGTGCGGTGTCAGCGAGCTGGTCGACCGCCAGRCCGGCAGCCTGACCACGGTCGAGCGCCGGCTGGTGGAGCTCGCCCGCTGCCTGGCCGGTGACTTTCACATCCTCCTGCTCGACGAGCCGTCAGYGGGTCTCGATGCCTCCGAGTCACGTCACCTGGCGCAGGTCCTGCGCCGCGTCGTCGAGGAGCGAGGAGTAGGGATCTTGATTGTCGAGCACGACATGCCGCTGGTCATGTCGCTGTGCGAGTACATCTACGTGATGGAGTTCGGCACTCTGATCGCCGAGGGAAGGCCGGAGGTCGTGGCCGCGAGCCCGGCAGTGCAGGAGGCCTACCTCGGCTCCTCGTCGCGGTCCGAGCTCGACGCTCCGGCGATGAGCGGTACCTCGGAGTCCGACCGATGAGCGCCCCGACGACCGTCGAGGCGCCCGCGCCAGCGCCGACGGCACTCGACGTGAAGGGGATCTGGAGCGGATACGGCCAGATCACCGTCCTCCGCGATGTCGACCTGAGCGTTCCAACGGGGGCGTTCGTCGCCGTCCTCGGACCCAACGGGGCCGGCAAGACCACCCTGCTCAAGACCATTGCCGGGTTGATCCAGCCAAGTCAGGGGACGATCTCGCTGGGCGAGAAGGACGTCACCAAGCTGCGGCCGCACGCTCGGCGCCGGGAGAACCTCTGCTACATCCCCGAGGGACGTGGYATCTTCCGCTCCATGACGGTGCGGGAGAATCTCCGCCTCCAGTCGACGTCGTCGGACATCGGCGAGGTGGTGGACCTGGCGACCGAGGCGTTTCCGGTCCTGGGAAAGCGCCTGAGGCAGACCGCCGGCACGCTCAGCGGTGGCGAGCAGCAGATGCTCGCCATGGCCCAGGCCTACATCGAGAGGCCGGCGATGCTGCTCGTCGACGAGGCTTCCCTGGGTCTGGCACCGCGGATCGTCGACACGATCTTCGAGTTCTTGGTCTCGGTCAACAAGCGGGGAACGGCTGTGCTGCTCGTCGACCAGTTCATCGAGCAGGCGCTGAGCATGGCGACATGCGCTTACCTGCTGAGCCGTGGCGAGATCGTCAGGTCGGGAGACCCTTCCGAGCTCGCCGGCGACGACGTCCTGGGGCACTATCTGGGCCACACCACCGTCCAGGAGAAGTGACCTGGTGCCGGCGCGCCGTCAGGCAGGCGTCGCCGGACATGAAGCTCGACCGGACCGGGCCGAGATCCGCAGGTGCGGATCTCGGCCCGGTCCGTTCTCGTGCCGTCACATCGCCGGGGTGGGTCCGAAGCCGCTGCACGGGTGCGCCGAACTGGGCGCTGCGCAGACGAGAACACCCGACCGCGACGGCCGGGTGTTCTCGTCGGACTTGCCAGCCGATCGGTGCGGCCCGTCAGTGGCCGCCTCCGGG
Source organism: Pseudofrankia asymbiotica (assembly GCF_001983105.1). Classification (GTDB taxonomy): domain Bacteria; phylum Actinomycetota; class Actinomycetes; order Frankiales; family Frankiaceae; genus Pseudofrankia; species Pseudofrankia asymbiotica. The sequence goes on from NZ_MOMC01000051.1 coordinate 85,567, forward strand.
CACCTTGTTCGGGTCGATCCGGATGTCGATGAGGACGGGCTTGTCACGCTTGGGGAGGTGGGCCAGTGCCGCGTCGAGCTCTTCCATCGTGCGCACCGTGAAGCCCTGACCGCCGAGCGCGGTCGCGACCGGTCCGAGGTCGGGCCAGTCGAAGAGGGACAGTGCCGGATCGAGGTTGCGGCKGACGAACTGGATGTGCTCGGCGCCGAACGACCCGTCGTTGAGGATCACTACCAYCAGGTCGAGGCCGTGGCGCACCGCGGTGTTGAACTCGTTGAGGCCGCCGAGCATGAACCCGCCATCGCCCGCCACGAAGAGGGTGGGCTGGTCGGGCCGGGCGACAGCCGCGCCGAGCGCGGTGCCCATGCCCAACCCGATCGCGCCGAAATTGGTGCTCTGCACGAAGCTGGTGGGCTCTGCGACGCGAATCCCCTTCCACGCCGTGGCGAGGAACCGGCCCGCGTCGGTGACGAAGGTGCGCGCCAGGGGAAGGGCGTGCTCGAGACGGTGCACGGCCGCGGTGATGTCGACGAAGCCGTCGCCGCTGCGGTCCTCCGGTTCCTCTGCCTGCGCCTTGACGAACTCTGCCGCCACCTCGGGCGAGGCGAACCGCCGCGGGGGGATCTCCGCCTGGTCAAGTAGCTCGACGATCGCGTCGGCGACAGTGGCGGAGTCTCCGACCACGGCCGCGTCCGGCACCGTGTAGACGCCGAATGCTGCACGGTCGTGGTCGACCTGCACGACTCGACGCTTGGACAGCAGCGAACCTTCGGCCGTCGTGAACCGGTTGAGGCTGGCCCCGAAGGCGATGATGCAGTCGCTGTTGGCGATGACGTCGAGCCCTGCGCTGTGCGACAGGGTGCCGAAGATGCCCAGGTCGAAGGGCTCGCCGCGGAACAGCTCACGGGCGTTCAGGGTCGTGGCGACGGGCGCACCGAGGCGCTCCGCCAGCCGGAGCAGCGCCGCTCTCGCCGCGGGGGCCACGGCGCCTCGACCGGCGAGCACCAGCGGACGGTCCGCGCTGGCGATGATCCCGGCGGCCCGGTCCAGAGCCTCCTCGGACGGGCGTACGTCCTGGACGGGCTCCACCGCGAGTCGCCGCGGAGAGTAGTCGACCTCTTTCCACTGGAACTGCACGGGAACGTCGAGCACGATCGGCCGCCGCTCCAGCTCCGCCCGCCGCACGGCCCGCGCAAGGTCGTCGATCATGGTCCGCGGGGCCCGGACCGGCTCGAAGCCCGCCCCGGTGGAGAGCACGATCTCGCGCTGCGGTACGTCCTGCAGGTGATGGTTCACCGCCGCCTTCGTATCGCCGGCGATCAGCAGCAGCGGCCGCCGAGCCTTCACGGCCTCCACGAGCGGCGTTACCGTGTTGGTCAGGCCGGGTCCGTGGGTCACGGTGGCCACACCGAGTCCGTTGGTGGCCTGTCCGTACCCGTAGGCGGCGGCGACGGCGGTCGCCTCGCCGGCGACGGAGACGTACCGGGTGCCGGGCAGACTGTGGAACTGGTCGACGACGAAGAGGTTGCCATCGCCGATGAGGCCGAACATGGTTGTGACACCGTGCTCGAGAAGGCCGCGCGCCATGGCATCCTGAAACAGCATGTGTCGCTCCTTATTGACCACCGACGCGGCGGTGCGTTCGTTCATGGCACGTTCATCCGCGGTGGAGATCGTCGACCCTGTGGGGAAGTAACAKGGTCGGCGATGCAGCTCGGGTGATTTCGCGACGGCCGACACGGCACCGGGTTCCACCGGGGAGGCGRGTGCGGGCTGTTACCGCCTCGCGCTGCGCAGGGCGGTCTCGACGTGGTTGCGGTCGTGCCTGCCCAGCAGAGTCGGTCAGCGGCCGTCGTCGCATGCCGGGGAGTCGACGTCGACAAGGACGAGGTAGGYGACCTTGCTGAGTCAAACCCCAGGACACGTCCGAGTTTAGCGGCCACCCGCGTTTGCGCAAGTACTGTGCATAGAGCCCCGTCGCGCTGTAGCGTCCTAACGTCGCCCCGTTGCGGACGATTCCGTGCGGGCAGCGGCGCAGCAGGTGCGAGTGGGACGTGCGACCGGGTGGGAGGGCGACCGTGACTTCTGCGGAGCTGCGCCCGGTCCACACCGGTCGGGGCCGGCGCGCACGTGCCCGGGGCGTCCGACCGTGACGCCAGGGTGCCGCCGGCGCGTCGTGAGGTCTGTGGTCCCGTTACGAGCCGACCACGGAGAGCGGGTCCATCCCGCGACGCTGATGCCCGATGCGGGCACGGCGGTYGGCTGTCGAGCCGTACGAGAGGGTTGCTGAGATGGTTCTGCAGGCAGGTTCGGTCGGTCACTCGCGTCCGGCGCCCATTCCCGCCGACGCACGCTACGTCGTGGCATCGACACTGGCCCTCTCGGTCAGCGTCCGCCAGATGAAGCTGAACGCGGCGTATCTGATGAAGAACGGGAAGACGCAGAGCGAGATCGACGAGCTGCTCAAGGGCAGCGACGGCCTGGTCGACGGCGGGATCACCATCAGTGTGCTCAGCGCGGACAAGAACACCGAGTACGTCCGCCTGGACATGTTCGACGACATCCCGCACTACCACTACTTCAGCAACTGGCACGACGACGAGGCCTACACGAACTACACGATCGCGCTCGACACCGCGGCGGTGGCCGACCCGATCGACTGGGCGGTGCAGACCCTGCGGGTCCGTGCGAAGGAGATGGTCACCAGGGCCGGTGGCGAGGCGGCGGCCGCCGAGGTCGACTGGGACGTGATCCCGGGTGCGGTGGACAAGCTCGCGCAGCTGGTGGCCGAGCGGCGCGCACGCGTTCCCGTGAGCTGACGTCCCGGACACCTGTCGTTCGCACGTCGTTCGGTCCTGAGGGAGTTCGTCAGCATGCCCGATCCGCATTTCGGGAAGATCACGGATGAGAAGATTGCCGCTGTCCGGGCGCGCATCGGTGTCGACCTCGACGAGGACAACTTCCTGCCCGTCGATCCCGAGGTGGCCGCCGGCTGGCGTGCCCCTCAGCGGGCGTTCAACTCCGAGGCCACCCCGGACGCCATCCGGCACTTCGTCAACGGCTACGGCGACGACAACCCGCTGTACTGCGACCCGGAGTACGCCGAGAAGTCACGGTGGGGGCGGCTCATYGCGCCCCCGACGTTCATCTGGTCGATGCACCTGCCCCGCCCGGACGACGACATCGTGCTCGACGGCGACGACGTGCCTCCCCGCCGCCTCAAGCCCGGGCTGGCCGAGCTGTACCGCGGGGATCCGCTCCGCGGCACGGGTGCGCTCCAGTCCGACCTGCACTACGAGTTCTTCCGTCCCATCGAGCGGGGCGACCGCATCTTCACCAAGCGGTCGCTGGTGGGCGTCGAGGAGAAGATGAGCTCCTGGGGCGGCAGGACGGCCCATCTGACCTGGGCCATCGTGAGCTGGAACCAGCGCGGTGAGCTGGTCCACCTGCAGCGCGGGACGTGGATCCGCGCCGAGCGTCGTCCGACGAAGGACTCGAAGGACCGGTCGGGCGGCGAGGCCCGCGAGGTCCAGCCGGCTCCCGAGCCCTACACCGCGGAGCAGATCGAGGCCATCGAGGCGGCGTACGCGGCGGAGACCAGGCGCGGACGCGAGCCCCGGTTCTGGGAGGACGTCGAGGTCGGCGAGGAGCTGCCGTCACGGGTGAAGGGCCCGCTCCGCCTTACGGACGTGATCCTATGGCACGCCGGGTTCGGCCAGGCCTTCCCGACGTACGCCTTCCGGCTCGCGTACGAGAAACGGAAGCAGGAGCCGGGCCTGTACACGCCGAACGAGCTCAACGTCCCCGACATCGTGCAACGCATGCACTGGGACGCGGCCTGGGCCCGCAAGGTTGGCGCGGCGGAGCGCTACGACTACGGAGCCCTGCGGGAGACCTGGCTCGCGCAGCTGGTCAACGACTGGGGCGGCGACGACTCGTGGTTGGCCGGCATGCGGGTGCAGCACCGGAAGTTCAACTACGTCGGGGACACCACCTGGCTGCGCGGGCGCGTGACCGGCAGGGAGGTCGTCGGGGACCAGCACATCGCGCGCATCGAGGTGTGGTGTGAGAACCAGCGGGGCGAGGTCACGTCGCCGGGGACGGCCTCGGTCGTGCTGCCGTCGAGGACGGCGCCCGTCACGCTGCCCGAGCCCGCCGCGCGGGAGCCGCGGGCCCTGCTGCGCCACCAGATCGAGCTGCTGAAGGATCCTGCGGCGCGGCGGATGCCGAGCCTGGGCTGAGCGGTGACAGGCGCCGGACAGCACCGGTCGCCGGACACCACGACGACGAACGGGCCGGCTGAGGGTTATTCCAGCCGGCCCGTTCGTCGTTGCTCGGGTGCGATCAGAGCCGTTCGACGATCATGGCCATGCCCTGGCCTCCGCCGACACACATGGTCTCCAGGCCATACCGGCCGCCGGACTCGCTCAGCCCGTGCAGCAGCGTGGTCATGATGCGCGCACCGGTCATGCCGAACGGATGCCCGAGCGCGATGCCGCCGCCGTGCACGTTCAGTTTCTCCAGCGGGATCTCGAGCTCACGCGCGCTGCCGAGCACCTGGACGGCAAAGGCCTCGTTGATCTCGACGAGGTCGATGTCGTCCATCGTCAGCCCCGCCCGGGTCATCGCCTGGCGGGACGCCTCGATGGGGCCGAGCCCCATGATCTCCGGGTCGAGAGACGAGACACCCGTCGAGACGACCCGGCCGATTGGCTCGATGTCGAGCTCCCTGACCCGGCGCTCGCTCATCACGATCACGGCGGCGGAGCCGTCGTTCAGCGGGCACGAATTGCCGGCCGTGACGGAGCCGTCGACGCGGAACGCCGGCTTGAGCCCCGCGAGAACCTCCACGGTCGTGCCCGGCCGAGGGCCGTCGTCCCTCACGACCAGGTCTCCGTCGGGCGTCGTGACCGGAACGATCTCTGCCGCGAAGTACCCGTTCTTCTGCGACTCCGTCGCCAGCTCCTGAGAGCGGCACGCGAAGGCGTCCTGCTCCTCACGGGTGATGCCGGTCAGGCTCGCCACGTTCTCGGCGGTCTGACCCATCGTGATGTAGATGTCCGGGAGACCGCCGGGAGGCGTCCACGGCCCGGGTGCGGCGTTCGTGCGTGCCTCGGTACGCTTCCTCGCGTCCGCGAACAGCGGGTTGGCGATCTTCTCGATCGGGTCGTTGGCCGGGACCCGGCTCACGCACTCGACACCGCCGGCGATGAAGACGTCACCCTCGAGGGCCCGGATCGCGTGCGCGGCCATACGGATCGTCTGGAGCGACGAGCCGCACGCGCGAGAGACGGTGGTTCCAGGGGAGTCGACGCCGGAGAGGATCGACGCGATCCGTGCGATGTTGCCGCTCTGCTCACCGCGCGGGAGTGCCGATCCCCAGATGACGTCCTCGACCTCGTCCGGGGAGAGCGCTGGCACCTTCTCGAGGAGAGACCGGATCACCAGCGCGCTGAGGTCGTCCGGCCGACAGCCGGCCAGCGACCCCTTGTGAGCACGGCCGATCGGGGTGCGGCTCGCCGCAACGATGAACGCTTCCATGACGCTCCCTGATTATTTGTTACGCAAGTCTGTTGCGCATTTTGCCCGAGGGGGCGCGGTCGACGGTGAACCCTCCGGGACCGACCGACCTTGTCGATCACGGCGTCCCGATCCCCCTGAACCGATGCGCACCGCTCAGATCACGCCCTGGACTCATGATCCATAAGCGAGGCCAGCTGGGCACGGTGGAACGCGGCGTCCCCGAACAGCAGCTGGGCGGACTTCGCCCGCCGCAGGTACAGGTGTGCGGAGTGCTCCCACGTGAACCCGATCCCGCCGTGGATCTGGATGTTGTCCGCGGCGCAGCGGAAGAACGCGTCAGCGCTGAGGGTCTTGGCGATCTTCGCCGCGCTCGGGAGGTCGGGGGACTGTGCGTCGGCGGCCCGGCGCGCGTGGATGGCCACCGAGCGGGCGAGCTCGACCTGAACGAGCATCTCGGCGCACGCGTGCTTGATCGCCTGGAACGACCCGATCGGTCGGCCGAACTGCTCGCGCAGCTTGGCGTAGTCCACGGCATCCGAGAGGACCCGCTGGGCCCCGCCGACGGACTCCGCCGACAGTGCGACGCGTGCGAGGTCCAACACCTCGGACAGGACCGTGAGCGCCCGGCCCTCCTCGCCGACCCGCACCGCGGGCGCCTCGCGGAGGTCCACGGTCGCGAGGGGGCGGGTCATGTCAACCGTCCGCAGTCGACGCCGGGTCACGCCCGTCGCGTCGCCCTCGACCGCGAACAGGGTGGGTCCCTCCTGGGCGCGGGCGACGACGAGCAGCAGGTCTGCGGCGTGGCCGTCGATCACATAGCTCTTGCGCCCGCTGAGGTGCCACTGGTCCGGCCCGGCGGGCTCGGCGGTGGTGGAGATCCTTTCCAGCGCCCAGTCGCCGTCGTCCTCGGTGAAGGCGACCGCTCCACGGAGTTCACCGGAGAGGAGTCCGGGCAGCCAACGGGCCGTCGTCTCCGCGTCGCCCGCGCGGCGGAGCGCGGAGACGGCGAGCACGACGGACGACAGGTACGGCACGCACGCGAGCGCACCGCCGAGCTCTTCCATGACGATGCACACCTCGACGATCGAGCCGCCCGAGCCACCCTCGTCCTCGTCGACGCCGAGACCGACCAGCCCCATGTCGGCCAACAGCCGCCAGGTGCGTTCGTCGAACCCCGCCTCGCTGTCCATCGCCGCCCGGACCCGGTCCTCCGTCGCGTGCTCGCTCACGAGCGTGCGGACCGCGGAGCGCAGCTCTTCCTGCTCCGTGGTGATCTCGGTCGCCACTACCCGCACGCCCCGGCAGTCGCCTCGCGGCCATCGCCAAACATCACTCACCTAGTATACCTTCTTGGGTGACGGACTGAAGCGGTGGAGGTATTGCGCCCATGACGGACATCGGCCCCGAGTCGGAGTTCGAAGCCTGGCTCGATGCCCACTGGTCCGAGCAGCTGACGCTCCGGCAGTGGTGGGCTGCGCTGGCCGACGCGGGGTGGTCCTTCCCGTCGTGGCCGGTCGAGTGCGGCGGCCGCGGCGCGCCGGAACGGGTGAGCAGGTTGGTGCGCTCGGTGCTGGCCCGGCGCGGTGTCGTCGGCCCGCCCGACGGGTTCGCGGTGACCATGCTCGCCCCCACCCTGTTGCGCCACGGCACGGTGGAGCAGCGACAGACCCTCCTGCCGCGCATCGCCCGCGGCGACCTGACCGCGTGTCAGCTGTTCAGCGAGCCCGGTGCCGGGTCCGACCTCGCGAGCCTGCGGACGTCCGCGCGCCTCGAGGAGGGCGGCTGGGTGGTCAACGGCCAGAAGGTGTGGACCTCGCAGGCGGCCACGTCGGACATCGGGATGCTGCTGGCCCGAACCGGTTCGCCCACCGACAAGCGCGGCGGCATCACGTACCTGCTGCTCCCCATGGACCAGCCCGGTGTCGACGTGCGTCCGCTCAAGCAGATGAACGGCCAGGCCGAGTTCAACGAGGTCTTTCTGAACTCCGCCGTCGCGCCCGCCGCTGCCGTGGTCGGCGAGGTCGACGCCGGGTGGCAGGTCGCCCAAGCGACGCTGGCGGCCGAGCGTTCCTCCGGCTCGCGTCGAGGCGGTACGCCGCCGGCTGGTGTCCGGGCGGGCAGGCTCGACCAGCCCGTGGCGCAGGTCGCCCGGGCGGCCGCCGAGGAGGAGGCATCCGCGCCACGCCTGTACTCCCGCAGCGGCCGGGCGGCCCGGCGGCTCGCGATCGCCGCGGGCCGGTGGGAGGACCCGCTCGTGCGCGATCGCGTGGTCCAGCTGCACATCCTGAGCGAGGCCACCAGAGCGCTGAGCGCCCGGATGCGCCAGGATGCGCCTCCCGGCGTCGCCAACGTCGCGAAGCTCGCCGCTGCCCAGCTCGCGCGCGAGGCCCGCGACCTCGACCTGGACATCCTCGGCGCCTCCGCTCTGCTGAGCGGGCCCGACGCCCCGGTGGACGGCGAGGTCGAGCTGATGGCGCTGTCCGCGCACATGGTGTCGATCGGTGGCGGCACCGACCAGATCCAGAAGAACATCCTCGCCGAACGAATCCTGGGACTCCCGCGGGACCCGACCGAGATGCGGTGACGCGCGGCGCCCGGTCCGTCCCGGCTCTCCGGCCGGAGAGCCTGTACCGTGCCAGAACTCAATTTCGGGCCGTTGACCTGCGATTTCGCTGCCCGCCACAGTGGTGCATGATCGTGGTTCATGGTGGTGCGGTTGACGTATCTGGCGATGGTCAGGGTGTTCGGCTGGCTGGTCCTGCTGACGCGCAGCGACGCGGCGCGGGCGGCGGAACTGCTGGTGCTGCGGCATGAGGTCTCGGTCCTACGCCGCCAGGTCGGTCGGCCCCGGTTGACCTGGCCCGACCGCGCCATCCTGGCCGCATTGGCCCGGTTGCTGCCCCGGCAGGTCAGGTCATACCGCCTGGTGACCCCGGCGACGTTGCTGGCGTGGCATCGCCGCCTGGTTCGCCGACGGTGGACCTACCCGCACCGGATGGGCCGCCCGCCGGTAGATGAGGAGCTGCGGGCTCTGGTGATCCGCCTGGCCCGCGACAACCCCACCTGGGGTCATCGCCGGGTCCAGGGCGAGCTGCTCGGCCTGGGGTATCGGATCGGCGCGGGCACGGTCCGTCGGATCCTCGCCGGCGCCGGTCTCGGCCCGGCGCCGCGCCGCCACGCCGACACCAGTTGGCGCGCCTTCCTGCGAGCCCAGGCCGCTGGCCTGCTGGCCACCGACTTCTTCCATCTCGACACCATCGCGCTGCGCCGGCTGTACGTCCTGTTCGTGATGGAGATCCAGACGCGCCGCGTCCACATCCTCGGCGTGACCGCCCACCCGACCGAAGCCTGGGTCACTCAACAGGCACGCCAACTCGTCATGGACCTCGATGGGCGGCTCGACGGGTTCCGGTTCCTGATCCGCGACCGGGACGCGAAATACACGAGATCGTTCGACGACGTGTTCGCCGCCGACGGCATCCAGGTCGTGAAAACTCCACCGCGGACGCCGCGGGCGAACTGCTACGCCGAACGGTTCATCCGCTCCGTCCGCCAGGAGTGCACCGACAAGATCCTCCTCTACGGTGAGCGCCACGCCACCGCCGTGCTCGACGAGTACGCCCGCCACTTCAATGACCATCGTCCTCATCAAGGACGAGACCAGCGCCCACCGAACCACGACCCAGCCACCGTCGTCGTACCTCTCGACCGCCCGATCCGCCGCCGCAAGATCCTCGATGGCGTGWTCAACCAGTACCACCGCGTTGCGTGAGCGAACAGCAAAACCGCAGGTCAAACCTCTGAATCGACTTTTGGCACGCTACCGGCTTTATGGGGTGTATCGGTCAGYCGTCGCCGTGGAAGGCTCGTTTCTCGTGCCGAGGGATTGTAGGGATCGCGGATTGATGAGCAATCGGCCTTGTAGTTGAGCACTACATGAGCACCGGTCATGGGCTATTCGAGCAGTGACTCGCGGTAACAGCGGCGGCCACGCGGAGCTAGCCGGTTCAGGCGTCGGCCTCACCCACGGGCAAGCGCTCGACCTGGCGTTTCTGTTCGCCGGGACATTCGCCGGAACTTACCGGGACCGCCGCTGAAACTCAGGCTCCGTGGCGATGCCCCCAAGACGGAGGGCCTCCTCGATCTCGCTGAGCTTCGCCCCGGACAGCACTCCCGCCCGCTCGATCACGTCCTGTTCCGTCACGGTGGCCAGCCACGTRCAGGGGGTGAAGCCCGGACGGGGGAAGGCGACCCGTACGACCCCTTCGAGAGGCAGCCCCTCGGCGGCACCCACGGTCACTTCGAGGCCGAAGTCGGTGATGTCGATGGTGACCGGATCGACGATCTGCATCGCCCGGAACTCGGCGTTCGCCCCTTCCGACAGCAGGACGACAGGTCGCCGCTCACCGAAATCGGCCCACCAGACTTCGCCACGTCGCATCGGTAGTCCTCGGGTAGGGAGGAGGGGCCACGCCCGCGCGTGGTCCGGATTGATCATTTTATCACCGGCAGCTCGGCTGCGGTCACGGCGAGGCCACGCCCTCGGCCCGGAGGGCCTATCGTGACGCCAACCAGCCGGCCCTCGGCCTACTCGACGCGCCACGAACAGCGACCGGCCACAATCGGTAACAACCAGTCATCGAGATCAGCCGCCTGCACGTCACGACTGCTCAACTATCCCGCCGGGCACGCGCCGAAAACTGCTCAACTACCCCTCGCGGACGCAGGCCGAAATGCTCACTTATCCGCGTTCCCTACAGGGATGCTGGCTGGAGCCCGCGAGTCAGCCCGTCGGCTGCGGCGGCGGCTCGGGCGCCTGACCGGGTTCGGTATTCGGGGGCGCGTCCAGCATGAGAGTCCGTGCGAGGTCGGGATACTCGTTGCGGATAATCGTCAGTACCTGTGCCTCAAGGACCGGCGGCTCTTCGTGGGCGATTTTCCAGACCACGGCCCAGTCGACGCCGAAGTATCGATGGATCGCGAGGTTCCTGAACGCGCGGATCTGCCGCCAGGCCACGTCGGGATACCGGTCGCGCAGGTCATCCGGCAGCGAGCTGGCGATCTCGCCGAGCAGCAGCATCCGATACAGCACCGCGTCACGCAGGACCCGGTCGGTGTCCCAACGCTCCCGGGTCACGTCTTCCAGATAGTCCTGGACAGCGCGCACATTGTCTACGAGATCGACGAGGTAGAGCTCGTCATGCCGCATACAGGACCTGGGCGTCGTGCAGTACCTCGTCCCGGATCACTCGGTGCAGCCCGTCCTTCGCGACCAGGTCGACAGGTCTGCCGAAGAGCTTCTCCAGGTCGTCCTGGAGGTCGAAATAGGACATACCAAGGTCGTTGCCCGGAGCCCGGACGTACAGAATGTCGACGTCGCTGGTTGGACCGGCGGAACCACGCGCTACGGACCCGAAGACCGCCAGCTCGGCGATCCCGTATCTGCGACACAGGGCGGCAAGCCGCGGGCGGAGGGCCTGGATCTCGTCCAGGGTCATCGTGCCGCCCTCCCTTCGTCGAACAGCGAGTTTCAGTCTACGACGATCAACCCTGCCCGCACCGGCCAGGCACAGGGTCGAGGCATGCCTTCCGAGCTTCGGTCATTGATCCGGTCGCGGCTGGTCTTCCTCGTCGAGGGTTCGAGCCTGGTGTCCTGTTCGTCCTGTGCGCACCGCGGTGGTGATCATGCTGTTGCTGGTGTCGAGGCCGCGGTCTGCGGGCTTGGGCTGGTGGATGTGGGCGCTGCTGGGCTGCTGGGGGTCGGTGGGGTGGGGGTGTTGGGGCGGGTGATGCCGGTGATGGTGAGGGTGATCAGGGTCTGGGTGGGGCAGCCGGCGGAGGCTGTGGTGGTGAGGGTGACGGTGATGGTGGTGGTGTGGCCGGGGGTGGTGAGGTGGTCGAGGGGGAGGCGGGTGAGCAGGGTGTCGCGGGTCGGTGGTGTGGTGGGGATGGTGGTGTCGGTGGTGGTGAGGGTGTGGCTGGTGGTGTCGCGGGCTTCGGCGTGAATGACTGTCGTCAGATCCGTGGCGGTGGTGTAGCGGCCGGTGATGTCGAGGGTGGCGGTGTTGGTTGTCGCGGCGAGGGTGCTGGTGGTCAGGGTGACCGTCGGGCAGGTTGGGGTTGTGGCGATGGGTGAGGCAGGTGGGGCTGTCGGGGTAATTGATCGCGGTGTCAGGTCGRTGATCGGGAAGGGTGTGGCCGGCGGACTGGGGAGGGTGTTGGGCGGTGTCGGGTTCGGGGTTGGTGTCGGGCTGGGTTGGGGGTTGGTGATGGGGGTGGTGTTGGTGTAGCCGGTGGTCCAGGCGAGGACGGCGCGGACGTAGGTGTCGGAGGGGTTGTAGGCGTAGATGGCGGTGTAGAGGTGGGTGGGGTTGGCGAGGTCGCGTCCGTGGGCGCAGAGGTAGGCGGCGGTGGTGAGGGTGGCGTCGTCGATGTTGTTCGGGTTCTTGGCGGTGTCGTGGTTGGCGTCGCGGCCGGCGGCGGTCCAGGTACCGGGGAGGAACTGCATCGGGCCGACGGCCCGGTCGTAGGTGGTGTCGTGGTCGAAGGTGCCGTGGTCGGTGTCGCGGATGCGGGCGAAACCGCTCGCGCCGTCGAGGCGGGGGCCGAGGATGGCCGGGGTGATGGTGCCATCGGGGGTGATGGTGCGTCCGGTGGCGTGATTGGTTTCGATCTTGCCGATGCCGGCGAGGAGTTGCCAGCGCAGGTGACAGCCGGGTTGTTCGGTAGCCAGGGTGGTGGCGGCCTGCTGGTAGGCGGCCAGGACGCGGGCGGGGATCTGGCGTTCGGTGGCGGTGAGCCGGACCAGGCCGGTGGTGATGGCGGGGGAGGCGGCGGCGGTCGCGAGGCTGTCGGTGGGGACCTGTCCCGCCGGGCCGGCGCCTTGGTCTGCGAGGGCGGCGGGGAGGGCGCGTGGGCCGAGTGGGGGTAGGGCGTAGCCGCTGTCCGTGGCGGGTGGGGAGGTCGAGGTGTGGTGCTTGTCGGTGTCGAGGGGGGCGTCGGCGCCGGAGAGCAGTGCGATGAGCAGGGCTGGGATTCCGAGGGCGGGCAGGCCGATGGCGTGGAGCAGGCCGTTCGTGCGTGTCCGCGATCGGTGACGGCGATGCCGGCTGAAGCGTTCCCGTTTTTGTAGACAGCTATTTAACTATGCCGCCGATACGGCCTCTCTGTCAAATTTCTCCTCGTACTCGGCGGGCGTCGTATACCCGATGGTGGAATGTAGCCGTCTGCGGTTGTAGTACGTCTCGATGTAGTCGAAGACACCGGCGCGGAGCTGCCCCAGGCCGGCGAAGGCGTGGAGGTGGATGAACTCCTTCTTGAGGGTTGCCCAGAAGGACTCGGCAGCGGCATTGTCATAGCAGATACCGGTCCGACCGACCGAGTTCCTGATCCTTTTCTTCCTGCAGAACCTGACGAACCGGCGGCTGGTGTACTGGCTGCCGCGGTCGGCRTGGAAGACGACACCGGCGGGTGGCCGGCGGCGGGCGATCGCCATCTTCAACGCGTCGAGGACCAGGTCGGTCTCCATATGGTCGGCGACGGCCCAGCCGACCACTTTCCGGGAGAACGCGTCGATGACCGAGGCGATATAACGGCGCTGCCACCAACGCGGTTGCATGACCTGCGTCATAACGCGGCCAGCGTGGTCTACCACGCCACCCGCGACATGAAGGCCGTCTCCGACATGCTCGGCCACTCGTCGATCCAGATCACCGGCGACATCTACACCACGCTGTTCGAGGAAGCGAGACGAGACGCGGCGGAGGCCGCCGCGAAAATCGTTCCCCGTACCCGCCGCCCCGCAGGCTGGGACGAGCTCATCGACGACGCGCCCGACAATGACGGGCCGGAACCCGAAGAGTTCGACATCGGCCTATGACCAACACCACTTCGTGTGGTCGAGACCGGCCAGTGTCGTCGCAGACAGACCATCGGGCAAAGAGTGAAACGACCGACTCTGTGGTGCGGGCTTATAACCGCAGCGCTGTCAAATGGCGATGCGGCATCCGGCTGGCTTTCTTCTGCGCGCACCAGATCTGCAGTGCCCGGACGGCCAGCCGGAGGCGTCCGCACCGCCGCTACGGTGCGTAGCTGACGGGCGAGGGTCCCGGAATGGTTGCTGCCGCAACGTACCCGGTTCGTACCCGGAACGCCCCTCGGGACCCCTTATTGATCTTTGGGGGTTGTCGCGTTGCGAGGAAAACCGCAGGTCAGACGCTTGTGGGGCGGGTGGGGCTCGAACCCACGACCGGAGGATTATGAGATTCCCGAATACTCGTCTGTAGTCGTCCACCGACGTCCGCCGGTCCAGGTCGGGCGGCCGTCGGTTTCCGTAGACGTCCATCCTCATCCGCTGCTGTCTGCCGGCTTGGCTGCCAGCCTGGCTACCATTGGCTGGAGTAGGTGTCACCGCGCGGCATGATCGCGATCAGTCACTGACTCTGTACCACGACGGCCGGTGGGCACAGGTCCCCGTTGGCAAGCCGACCCGTACCGCAGGTGCGCTAGCGCCGAGGAACGGAAGCAGCGCGGCAGCTCGTTCTTGACCTGCGGTTTAAGAGGAGAGGCAGGCCGTCCGACGACGTCCACAGGCGTGCGTGCCGCTCGTCCGGTAGCACGTCGAGTCCGTTGACGTCCGCCATCGTCCAAGGCCGTCCGCCGGCGTGGGTACACGCTTGGGTGCAGTACCCACCCTGTCCTGGTCGCCAGACCGCGGACCCGGAGGCCAAAGACCTCCGGGCAGGTCGGTCGACACCGCTTGATCCGTCGTTTGACTTGCTTCTTCCAGGGACGTTCGCGCGAGGCGGCTGTAAAGATGGCTGCACCTGGCGAGCCAGGGCGCAGCCGCCATATTACATATTAGACAGACGCCCGCCAATCAAATCTATATGCTTAATCGCCGGATTGCATGTAATCCATGAGCCGGACCTTAAGAATTAGCGCAGTGCTCGCACCATGAGTGATCATGCCTTCGAGCGCCATTTTTACCGCAGTATCGAGCCCGACTCGGACCGGCTCTATCTCCTCGCCTGAGTCTAGGTTTCGCGCTCCCTCAGTCAAATCTTGCGCGAGAAAGAGATAATTTTTTGATCGAACAATGCTCGTAAAGGGATCGATGTGCCCTAGATCTGTCCACGTAGATGCCGTTAGGCCCATCTCTTCTTTCAACTCCCTACGTGCGGCTTGCAGCGGATCTTCTCCCTCTTCGATCGCGCCGCTGACAAGCTCCAGCGTATGTCGCTCGACACCGTACCTATATTCACGAGCCAGGAATGTTTCCCCGTCTTCGGTCAACGCCAGGACCGTAACACCATCTTTCATCTCGACAACGCCAAACGTTCCGCCGCCTCCATCAGCTCTTATCACCTTGTCTTCGGTGACCGAGAGCCACGGATTTTCGTAGACGAGACGGGAAGTAAGGAGCCTGAACGGTGATTTCGAGTTCAATGTAGTCATGAGGTGACCTCTTTGCATCAGACCGGGGTTTAGTTTGAGAACTTCCCCGCGGGTGAACGGCGGAGTTCGAGAATCGCCTTTTTTGCGGTTACACTAATTAGATTCTCGTCCTCAATCTCCGAAAGTGCAACGATCGCAGCTCCCACGCCCTCACGAACGTTAATCTCCGTCACATCGATAGGTTTCGAGTAGACAAAAAAAGTGCAGAGAGTGAGACTGCCGTCATTCTCGCGCTTCGGAAGCTCGCAAAGATTCTGCAATTCGTCAGCGTGTATTTCGATATCGAGTTCCTCGTGCGCCTCGCGCATCGCAGTTTCGACCGGAGTCTCGTCCGATTCTCCCGTACCACCGAATGCCGTAAGCATTCCTGGATTTACTATTCCAGGCTTATTGTCCCTTCGCTGGAGCACAACCTGCCGCTCGGCGGTAAGGAAAATAATTCCAGAGTATTGACGGTCGATGCGTTCGGGCATGTTGACCTCATTCGATTTGAACCTCGACGAGCCCTGGGTTGCAGTGTAGCAGTAGACATTTTTCGGACTGCTGAACGATCATACCAGGCTCGCCGCGCGACAGATCGCTCAGCACCGTCAACGAGCGGACCTCTCGCAACGTGCCACCGATCTCAATCCAAACCGGGCCGTAGGGGTAGTCGAAGGCACGAAATACTCTTTGATTGTAATCAGCCGATGAGATTCCTCGAATCTGCGCATCGCTAGCACCGAGTCTGCGTCTGGGTCCACGGTCTAGACGAAACGTCTCAGGTAATGTGAGATCTGCCAAGTCCTCCTGCTCGCCTAGCCAAGCCCCTAAATTCTCATGCGCCTTGATGCAAGCAAAGTAAAGGTCACGGCATGTCCATGTTTGATCAATTCGAATTTTCTCGGACCACAAGACTGACCCGGCATCCGGTTCTGTAGTCAACTCGAATAGACAAAGAGCGGTAGACGATGCGCCTTCCAGAAAGGTCCACGATATTGGTGATTGACCGCGACCGTATGGGAGCGGCGAGGGATGCGTGCCAAGAAAGGTCGGTGCACCATCCGGGCGCAATTGCGCCAGCTTTGCGCTGACTTGATTTACATCGATCATCCAACGCCAACCTGCGGCCACAATTACATCCGGGATTGACGCCTCTAGGTAGTCCGACTCGCGAAGTAGATTTCCTCCCGGCGACGTACGGAGACCGAGACCGAGATCTCCATCTCGCTGGGCTTCGGTAAAATAGTTGACAATCTGGTCGTCGATACGTCTGTTGGGCCCAACGATTGCGCCGATCTCAACAGTAGGGTTTGCTGTCCTGGTTTTTAGGGTTTTGTGCAGCGCCACGCCATAACGATTCGCCGAAACAATAACAATTCTCATGGAAGATCGATTCTTTGTCGGAGACGTCCAAGATACTCAGCTTGATGTCTGAAGTGGTAGGCGTCGACGAGCGAAGCTACATCCGCAAATTCTGCTTCGATTCCTATTCTGTCACGCATCGCCAGCCTAAGATCGAGGAGAACTATCCTCAGTTGCACTCTCTGGAGAGGCGTCCGGGTCGCCTGTTGATCGAGCGAGGAGAGGACGCTAGCTGCTTCATCCAAGCGATTACCCCTCATGAGGGATATCGCGAGTTTCGAACTTGTGGCAATAAAAAGAGATGCATCACCGGAATGCGCCGCGTCGTCGCGAAGCCTGCCGAGTGCTGACTGCGCGGTGGCCAGATCACCCTCTTTCGTCGCGACGGTTGATTCCCTAATTTGCACGCGCCTTGCGAAGTTTTGTAGGTGAAGTGACTCGGCAATCACCCGGGCAATCGCGTACTGGTGGGCCGCCGCAGGTAGGCGATTTGCCATTTCATTGGTCGCGGCAAGATACAGAGTGGACTGTGCAACATAGAGTGGTTCATCAAACTCTTGATAGGCGCGTTTCAGATGCGCAAATATGCGACGCGCTTCACCGCGTTGGGCGGGCTGGCCATGATCTCTCAGGATGTTGCCGGCCGCCATCATGGCCCGAAGTCGAATTTCGTATCGCCGCGAGCTATTTAATTCGCGAGCGCGTCGGGCAACGGTCCGTAGCTCCTTGACCGCTAGATCGGGGTCGGCCGTAGCATAGACTAGAGCTTCGTCGATCGTTGTATTTAGCGCCCACTCGAGTTGTTTCTTGG
>NZ_MOMC01000052.1 GCF_001983105.1 Pseudofrankia asymbiotica
CCGCCTCCAGGTCGCCAGCTACCTCTCTACCGCCCGCAAGCACGGCGTGTCCGCCCTGCAGGCCCTACGGCTCGCGTTCCGCGGCACCCCCTGGATGCCGCCCCCAGCGATCACTGCCACCTGACCAACCACCCGCCTGACCCCGCCGCGCCGACCCACCGGCACGGCCCACAGCCACGCCCCCGAACCGCCACCCACAGCAAGATCCCTAAACCAGGTGAATGTTTACCGGTGCGATCCCGTTCGAGAAGCCGAGCCGTCACCGCAAGGTCCGGCTCGACGATCTGCTCGAATACCGCAGACGCCAGCGCAACGCCGCTGAGCTTGCCTTCGCCGACATGGTTGCCGACACCGAACGCCTTGGCCTCTACGACACTGACTCTGACGAGATCAGGGCAGTGCTGAAAGCCGCCCGCAAGAAGACGGAAGGCTGATCACGCGTGTTCAGCGCCCTGCTCGACACCTGTGTCCTCGTGCCCAGCAGGGCCCGCGACGTCCTCCTCGAGATCGCGAGCACCGGTGCGTACCGACCCCTGGGGTCCACCGAGATCCTCGCTGAGCTAGCGGGTGCGCAGGTGCGAGAGCGCTGCTGCGTGTGCGGCGGGGTCGGCGAGGGGCGCAGGGCTGAAGGCGAGCGGGTAGAGGGCTGTGCGCACGGCGATGTCCGGATCCGGGTACAGCGCGCTGCGCAGCACGCTGGTGAGCCGGCTGAGCAGGTTGCCCCGGCGACGTTCGACGTCGGTCATCCGATGGCGGCCGTCGGGATCGTTGGCTGACCAGTTCGCCGTGGACGACAACCGCAGCCAGCCGCGGACCTGTCAGCCGAGAGGCGATGCCATGGGCACCGCGGGGAACCAGCCGTTCTCGGCGTTGGCGAGCGCCTCGGCGGTGTCGACTCCGCGGATAAACGTCAGGCAGAAGATTTCACCCAGCGCGTCGCAGAGCCGTTGGGCCTGTACCAGTTCTTCCGCCACGCCCATACGCTATCCGGCGGTCTTGGTGACTCGGTGGTGTCGGCACTCTCCACCACGGTCGCACCATCGGCAGCCAGTCCGGCTCCGCATTGTTTCCGTGTGACCGGAACCATGATCGTTGTGCTCGCGGTGAGCGGGCCTTTGAGGCGTGAGGTTGTTTCGGCTGCCTGTCCACGACGCTTGCCTGCGCGACCCCTGCCCAGGTCGTCGTGCTCGTCGATGAGAACTATGTCGTCGTCGCGGCGAGATCGGCCGGCCACGCACGACCACCGTCCGCTGTCGGGCCGATGYCGACGATCGTGAGGAATGCGGCGTTGCTTAGCATTTGAACAATGCGGACACCGGGGCGTGACCAGGTGGCCACGGCGCTTCCGGGCTACGACGTCGGCGCGGAGCTTGGCCGTGGTGGTTTCAGCGTGGTCTTGGCCGCGAGGCATCGTCTCATCGGACGAGACGTCGCTGTGAAAGTGCTGGTCGACGGCGGCGGAAGTGACGACCCGAGCGACGTGCCCGAGGCCGGCGTCGGCTCGTCCACCTCCATGCGGGCCCGGTTCCTGTCCGAGGCCCGGGTGCTGGCCGGGATCGATCATCCGCACGTGGTGCGGGTGCACGACTATGTGGAGCAGGATGGCCTGTGTCTACTGGTGATGGAGCAGCTCACCGGCGGAAGCCTGGCGTCCCGCGCCAGGTCAGGGCTCGACCAGCGGGCGACCTGCGCGATCGGGCTGGCCGCCGCGACCGCCCTGGGCGCGGCGCACCAGCATGGCGTGCTGCACCGCGACGTCAAGCCGGGCAATCTGCTGTTCACCGCGGACGGTGTCCCGCGGATCACCGACTTCGGGATCGCCAAGATCCTGGAGACGATGTCGGTCTCGCCCTCGACCGGGCTGATCGGTACGCCTCGGTATATGTCACCCGAGCAGATCGGCGGGATGGAGATTGGACCGGCGACCGACCTGTACTCGCTCGGGATCGTGCTCTACGAGCTGCTGGCGGCCCGTCCGCTCTTTCCACGCACGCTGCCGGTGCCGGCACTGCTGCACCATCACCTGTCGGTGCCGCCGCAGCCGCTGCGGGAGGTCCGGGAACCGCTGGCGGCGGTGGTACTGACAATGCTCGCCAAGCGGCCGCAGGACCGGCCGGCCAGTGCGCACGAGCTGGCGCGCCGGCTCGCCACCGCCGCGACCGCGGTGTTCGGCCCAGGCTGGCTGGCCGCCAGCGGGGTCCCGGTGAAGCTGCCGGACGACATCCTCGAGGCGGCCGGGCACCGCATCGCCGCCACCCCTTCCGCCGGGCCACCCGGGCTTGTCGCGGCGGCGTCACATGGCTCACCCCCGGATCTCACGCGCGCCTCCAATGGGCCGGGGATGGCGGCCGAGCCGTCATCACCTCCGGCCGATTGGACGACGCCGAGCGCTCCCGGCGGCGCGGGCGCCCCCGGCGGCGCGGGCGGCCTCGCGGGCGCGGGCGGCGTGGCTGGCTGGCCTCGACAGCCCGGCGAGCCGGTGTGGTCCGCCGCGCGGCCCGGAGCATCGCCCCTGGCGCCGCCGATGCCACCGGGCGGCGGGCCCGCGGCGGCACCAGGGGGTCCGCATCCCTGGCCGGGGATGGGCGTCGCGGGCACAGGCCCGTACCCAGCCGGTTTCGAAGGGCGGCGTGGACCTGGACCTGCCGGCCACCGAAGCCGAGGAGTTTCCGCAGGGCTCATCGCGATCATCGCCGTAATGGTCATGGTCAGCCTCGCCGCGGTGACCATCGGACTGGTGGTCGCCAACCGCGGGGGCGGTGACGACGGCGGGCCGGCCAGCTCCCCGGCGGCCTACGCCGGCGAGGCCCGGTTCATTCCAGGGCTGGACTACGTGTCGAGGCTGGCGTTGGGCAGTGACGGGTCCGTCTATGCCACCGCGCGCCTCGACGACACCGGCCAGCCTGTCGGCCAGGTGCTGCGACTGCAGCCGGATGGTGTCGTTACACGGCTCGTCGCGAGTACCTCGACCAAGGTCGATGAGGCGGGCAGCCTGCTGATCCCAGAAGTCCCCGCCGAGGGTGTGCCCGCCAGCGAGCTCGTGCTGCTCAACCCGCATGGCATCGCGATCGGACCGGATGGCGGCGTGTACGTCGCGGACTCCGGGGCTGGCCGGGTTTACCGGATCACCCCAGACGGTCGGGCGTACGTGGTAGCCGGCGCCGGCACGGCCGGCGAGACCGATGATGACGGCCTGGCGGCCCGTGCGTACATCGTGCCGCTGGGGCTGGCCATCGCCGCCGACGGCACGGTGTACATCGGTGACGGGCCCCGGATCCGCAGGGTCACGCCGGACGGGATGATCTCCACCGTGGCGGGCAGGGACGACCGCCGGGGCTGCGAGGGCGATGGCGGCCCTGCCAGGGACGCGCTGCTCAACGACGCGAATGGGCTTGCTCTCGGCGCGGATGGCACGCTCTACGTAGCGGACTTCGCGGAGAACGTCGTTCGCAAGATCACCTCTGACGGGATCATCCGCCCTGTCGCCGGCACCATTGGCAGCTCCGGATTCCGTGGCGACGGCGGGCCGGCGACCGAGGCCGTGCTGACCAGCCCGCAGGCGGTCTTCGCCGTCGCGGACGGCACGCTCTACATCCCCGACGGCACCAACCGGATCCGACGGGTGGGGCCGGACGGGATCATCACGACCATCGCTGGGTCGGGCCAGACCGTGAGCGACCCGGACGGCCTGCCCGCCACCGCCGCCGACCTCGAAGACCCCGCCGGCCTGGTGGTCGACGCGTCCGGCGCGCTGTACGCCGCCCTACTGAACTCGGCGAGGCTGGTACGGGTCGATCCGCGCGACGGAACGGTACGGGTCCTGCTGGCGAGCTGACCAGATCTAGACCGAGCTGTTGCGCACCTTGTGGCTCCAGGTCGTCGGGTGCGCGCGCCCCGGGAGTGGCGGTGCGGCGCCCGGTCGCGGACGTGGCGGCAGGGCCTCCCTGGCGGCGCTGTCAGTTCGCGAGGGTGTAGCGCACCTCGAGCCGTCCCGGTGAGCGGTTGACGGTGATGGCCACGCTGTCGGCTGGCAGCAGTGCGTAGTCGTCGATGACCGGGCTGCCCGTGGCGGTGAAGCTGACCCGGTGGCTGAGCAGGGCAGGACTGGACTTGGGCCGGGCGAGATCGCGCGCGTCGTGTGCGTCGAGTGCCGCGGGGGTGATGGTCTCGTCCGCCCGGGCGATGGCCAGGCCGTGCTCGGCCAGGATGGTGTAGAGACCGCGAAGTCRCAGGTCCTCCGGTTCCACGACGGTGGCGAGCGCGGGCGGCAGGTAGGACGTCTGGACGATCAGGGGCCGGCCGCCCGCCAGCCGCAGGCGGCGCAGCCGGAGCACCTCGCCGGGCGCTCCGAGCCGTGCGGCGACGTCCGCGGGTGGAGTGACGGTACCGACCGCGAGTAGCTCGGTGGTGACGCCGGCGCCCTGGGCGCTGAGGTCGGCGCCGAAACTGCGCAGGCCGCCAAGGTCGTAGGCATGACGGGCGGCGACATAGGTCCCGGCTCCGTGGCGAGTCTCGATCAGGCCGTCATCGGCCAGCAGCTGAAGAGCCTGGCGCAGGGTCATGACGCTCACCCCGAACTGGGCCGCGAGCTGCTGCTGGGAGGGCAGCGGGCTGCCGGCCGGCCACTGCCCGCTGGCGATCCGATCGCTCAGCTCACGATGGATGCGCAGGTACTTCGGCTGCCGGCCGCCAAGGTCCCCGCGGCCGGGCGCATCCGCCGCCGTGCGCCCGCCGGGGGCCCGCGGATGAGGATCAGTTCCGGTCACCATGCGCCACCACGATAGCCGGTCTTCTAGTTTTCTAGTCTTCCAGACTTCTAGTCGTCTAGACTTCTAGAAGACACGAGCGACGGCGAGAAGAAGGGACGCTATGCCTGCCTCAACTGAGCGGCGCGGCGAGCGTGCTGTGACTGGTGCGGAGCGGACCGACGCGACGCGGACCCGTGCGGAGCCCCGGGTGACCCGGGTGAGCGGAAGCCCGGCCGGGTACTTCGGCGATTTCGGCGGCCGGTACGTGCCAGAGGTCCTCGTGCCGGCGCTGGACGAGCTCCAGCGCGCCTACGAGGACGCGAAGGCCGATCCGGAGTTCGCGGCCGAGTTCGCCCACCTGCTGGCGACGTTCGCCGGGCGCCCGACACCGTTGACCTTCGCCGGGCGGCTCACGGAGAAACTCGGCGGCGCCCGGATCTACCTCAAGAACGAGGGCGTCAACATAACCGGCGCGCACAAGATCACGCACTGCCTGGGCCAGGCGCTGCTGGCGAAGCGGATGGGCCGGACGCGGCTGGTCGCCGAGACCGGGGCCGGTCAGCACGGGCTCGCGACCGCGACCGTGGCGGCCAAGTTCGGGTTCGAGTGCACGGTCTACATGGGCGAGGTGGACATCGCGCGCCAGCGGCCCAACGTCTTCATGATGGAGCGCCTCGGCGCGACGGTGGTGCCCGTGCGCTACGGCAGCCGCACCCTCRAGGACGCGGTCAACGCGGCCCTGAAGGACTACATCGCGACGAGCGCGGACACGCATTACCTGCTCGGCTCGGCGCTCGGGCCGCATCCCTACCCGACGATGGTGCGCGACTTCCAGTCGGTGGTCGGGCGGGAAATCATGGCGCAGCTGCGGCAGGCCGAGGGCAGGCTCCCCGACTACGTGGTCGCCTGCGTCGGCGGTGGGAGCAACGCGATCGGAGCTTTCAGCCCGTTCGTCCCGCACGAGTCCGTGACGCTGGTCGGCGTCGAGGCCGGCGGGAGGGGAGACGGGACCGGCGAGCACGCCCAGCGCTTCCCGCACGGCCGCACCGGCATCGTCGAGGGCTACAAGTCGGTGTTCCTGCAGGACGACGACGGCCAGCTGTCGCCCACGCACAGCATCTCGGCGGGCTTGGACTACCCGGGCATCGGCCCGGAGCTGGCCTGGCTCCATGACGAGGGCCGGATCAGCTTCGCCCGTGCCCGCGATGACGCGGTGATCGAGGCGGTTGACCTGCTGGCCCGCACCGAGGGCGTCCTGCCGGCGCTGGAGTCGGCGCACGCGGTGGCCCACGTCATCGACCTGGCTCCCCGACTGGGCCGGGACGAGATAGTCGTGATCAATATCTCCGGCCGCGGCGACAAGGACCTGTTCATCCTCGCCGACGCGTTCGCGGACCAGGAGTTCTACGCGTTTCTCAGGACGGAGGCCGCGCGCCATGGCCAACAGGATTGACGAGCGCCTCGCCGGCCTCGCCGCCGGAGGGCGCAAGGGGCTCATGACCCACGTGGTGGTGGGCTACCCGTCGCTGGCGTCGACGAGCGCGCTCATCCTCGCCATGGACGAGGCCGGCGCCGACTTCATCGAACTGCAGATTCCCTTCTCCGATCCCCTCGCGGACGGCCCGACCATCCAGTCCGCCTGCGAGGCCGCGATCGCGCGCGGTGCCCGGGTCCAGGACGCCTTCACCATCGCGGCCGAGTGCTCCGGCCGGGTGCGGGCACCGCTGCTGTTCATGGCGTACGCCAACACGGTCTACCGGTACGGCACGGAGGCGTTCTGCCGGGATGCCGCCGCGGCCGGGATCAGTGGGCTCATCGTGCCGGATCTCCCTACCGAGGCCGCCCGGCATGAGGGCTACTTCGAGGCGTGCCGTCGCCACGACCTGCACAACATCGTCACGCTCGCGCCCACCTCGACCAGCGACCGCATGACGGTGAACGCGTCCGTCGCGAGCGGCTTCGTCTACTGCATGTCGCGTCAGGGCGTCACCGGTGCCCAGCTTGGCCTCGCGCCGGACATTCAGGCCTACCTCCGGCGAGTGCGGGGACACCTGGCCGTGCCGATGGCGGTCGGGTTCGGTATCTCCGACCGGGCGCGGCTGGAGCAGGTGCTGCCGTACTGCGACGTCGCGACGGTGGGCAGCGCGCTGATCGACCGCCTCGCCGGCACCGAGCCGGGCGATGTGACCGGCCAGGCGGACACCACCAGGGCATTCCTGCGGACGCTGACTCCCGCCCTCGCCTGAGGACGGGCGCGGTCCCGGTCATTGCCCCCTCGCGAGGAGGAAATGACCGGGACCGATCATCTGGACGCCCGCCGGCGAGGTGGCTCCATACCGCGAGCGTGGTGGCCGGTGTTGGCACCGGTTCGATGACCGCCCGGATTCCGATGCCGTGGCCGACGCGCGCTCATTGTGTGATCGAACAACGTGACGCTGCCCGGCGGTCGGGAGCGCAACCCAATTAGACATTGACGATCGTCGATACGCGTTCATTGTGTGCCCATTCTGGGACGGTCGTTCCGAAGATTGGCTTTCTGCGTAACTCTTGCGCGTCGCTAAAGGATTATCTATGATGTCCTGAAACTGGCGCAATTATGCGGATACCTGCATCGGGAGTCGTCCTGCCACCGTCCAGCGGGACTCGTAGAGCTGGCAGCCACCGTCCGGTCGCAGGTGAACCCGCACCGCTGGTCGCGGCCGCMTGGTTCCCAGCCAGAGCCGGTCGGGTTTCGGGCGTCGTCGTACTGGTCGCCTCGGYCGTGTTGGTTGGCCTGATCGTCGGCGTGCTGCCGCGTATCGTGGATCCGTCCCCAGCGCGCTCGACCACCGGCGATGACCCCGCGCGCCTGGTCGACCCGCTCATAGGCACCGCCCCGCAGCATGCTGATGTCATCCCGGGCGACGGGGCAGGAGGGGCCTTCCCGGGAGCGACCGCCCCTTTTGGAATGCTCCAGTGGGGCCCGGACACCAGCGGGCGATCGACGGCCGGGTCGGGCGGTTACCGGTATGCCGACTCGACGATCGACGGGTTCAGCCTCACCCATCTGCATGGCACGGCCTGCCCCGCGGCGCAGGATCTCGCGATCATGCCAGCGGTCAGCATGCCCGCGCAGCCACCGACCGGCGCGGCTGACGAGCCGTCGCCGTGGGCCGCGGGCTTCTCCCACCACGACGAGTCCGCGACGCCCGGCCGCTACCAGGTCCGGATCGCCCCACCGGGGGGAGGCGGCATCGACGTGGATCTGGCGGCTGGCACCCGTACGGCCGTCGGCCGGTTCTCCTATCCGGCGGGCAGCGAGGCGACGCTCGTCTTCGACGCCGGGCGCCGCGCGGACGGCGCCCGGCGGGCGGACGTACACGTCGACGCGGCCACCGGCATGGTCAGCGGGTCCGTCACCAGCCGCACGTTCTGCCGCCAGCCGGCCGTGAGCACCCTGTACTTCGTCGCCCAACCAGATCGTCCGCCGACAACGGTGGGTACCTGGTCCGCGGGGAAATGGTCATCAGCGCGGGACGCGTCCGACGTGGGCGGTGCCACCGCGGAATCMCGCGCCGCGTCCGCCGGTGCCTGGCTGCGACTGCCGCTCGCCGCGGACAATGYGGTGACCCTGCGGGTGGCGGTGTCCTATGTCAGCGTCGAGGGCGCGCGTGCCAACCTGGCAGCCGAACATCCCACCGCGGTCGACACGGTGGCCCAGGCCACCCGGGCGGAATGGAACCGTCGGCTGTCCGCTGTACGGGTCGCGTCGGCGCCGCTGTCCGATCTCCGCACGTTGTACACGGCGCTCTATCACGCCATGCTCGGCCCGGTCGCCGTCAGCGACGCCGACGGCCGCTATGTCGGATGGGACGGCTCCGCGGCACAGGCCACCGGGTGGGTCGCCCGCAGCGGGATCGCCGGCTGGGATGCCTATCGCGGCACGTTCCCGCTGCTCGCGCTGCTCGCTCCCGACGTCGCCGCCGACGCCACGCGGTCGCTGCTGGCGGCGGCGGCGCAGACCGGGACGGTGCCGGGCTGGACCTTGGCGACCAGCGACGCCGACATCATGCCGGGCGACGGCGGGACGGTTCTCCTCGCTCAGGCGGTCGCGTTCGGGCTGCCGATCGACCCGACGGCGGCGTTGACCGCCGCGCTGGACACGGTCAACCGACGTCCCTTCGCCGCGGAGTACGCCCGCCTCGGTTTCGTCCCCGCCGCACCCGTCGGCCCGACGGACGCCGCGTCGATCACGCTCGAATACGCCCTCACCGACTTCGCCGTCGCACAGCTGGCGTCCGCCGCCCAGCGGCCCGACATCGCGGCCACCTTCACGGCACGGTCAGCGCGCTGGCGTTCGGTCTGGGACCCGGCCGTCGGGCTGCCGGCGCCGCGTGATCCGGACGGCGGCTTCCATCGGGTCGAGCCCGTGACCATTCCGGGCTTCACCGAGGGCAACGCCGAGCAGTACGCCTGGCTGGTACCGCAGGATCCCGGCGGTCTCGCCGAGGCCATGGGCGGCTGGCAGCCGGCGACCCACCGGCTCGAGACCTTCCTGAGCCGGGTGGACGACGGTCCGACCGGCGCGCACGCGGCGATGGGCAACCAACCCAGCCAGCTCATCCCGTGGCTTGGAGACTCGTTCGGCGCTCCAGCCCTGACCGCCGCCACACTGGACCGAATCCGCCACACGCTGTACCGAGACACCCCAGACGGCCTCCCCGGCAACGACGACACCGGCGGCCTGTCCGCCTGGTACGTACTCGCCTGGCTCGGGCTGGGCCCAGCCCAACCGGGCACCGACATGCTCGCCCTCGCCCCACCCGCCGCGGCATCGATCACCGTCGCCCTTCCCAACGGGCCGCTACAGCTGCTCACTCCCGGAGCGGAAAAGGCCGAAAGCCGCGTACCCGCCGGCGTGCGACGCGACGGCCAACCGATATCCGGACCTTGGATCCGATTTCAGGACCTGACCCGAGGCACCGTTCTTGAATGGTCACTGTCCGACCAGCCAACCGCTTGGGGGACCGACAAGCCATCGCCCCTCCCGGTGTCAGGTCCCTAGGCCGAACCCCGCCGGCACGCCATCGCGGCCGCCGTCGCGTTGACCCGACACGGGCGTGACGGCCTCCACCCCGCTGGCGGACCTCGAACCTGCTGGCGGACCTCGAACCCGGGACGCGAGTCGCGGAGACAGCGTTTGGCGAACCCCTGCCGCGTGCCGCGTGCCGCTACTGCCGGATCTCGACGGTCTTGATCGATCGCCAGGCGACCAGCAGCTGGTCGCCGCTGTCCAGCGGGAGTGCCGTCACCTCGCCGCGGTTCAGCCAGCCCTGGATCTCCCGCATCAGCGCGGCGATCCGCGCCTCCCACGGTGTGGTGGCGTCGACCAGACTGGAAATGTCGACGCGGTGCTCGATGGTGCCATCGATCACGAGCACGACGACCGCGGTTGCCACCAGTCTCAGCCTTCCGTGTTGTTCGCGTTCAGCGCCAGCGCGGGGCTGGTCACCGGTGCCACCTCGTCAGCCGGGCCCGTTCTTGTCGAGTGGCACCAAAAGTATCAACCGGTCGCACCGCGCACACGTCGGACGGTCGCACCGCGCACACTCGGAGCCTCGTTTTTCCTCCGCGGGCGACCCCTGTCTCGCGCATTCGCCCGCGCCAACCTGCCCTGTGAACCGGGCGCGGCGCGGCGTCCGAGCCCATCTTCTGCGGTCCGGAGCGGAGGAGACGGCTCGTCGACGGGTATTGGATCATCGCGGGTCGCCTGCTCAGGTGTTGGCGCGCCGGTGGTGGGGAATGTCGTGGGCGTGATTAGTCCTACGTCTACTACGTCATCCGGGAGGCGGGCCGGGCCGGACGCTGTGAGTCAGGCGGGAGAGGAACGGATCGCCCCAAGGGTGGACGAGGCGACCAGCGAGGCGGTCGGCAAGCTGAGTGAGGCGCTGGAGTGGGTCGAGCGGGCCCGAGGGGCGCTGTATGAGTTCCACCAGCTGTCCGGCCACGCCGACAAGACGCTGGGTGAGGCGATCGACGCGCTGACCGCCGCCGGCCACCCTCGTGCCGCGGCCCAGCTTCGCCGGGAACTGCACGGTCGCAACGTGCTCGCCGGGCGCTGGACGTTCCAGATCGTCGAGGAGTACGACGAGCTCTACTACCGGCCGTTCGTGGATGCCGACGAGCGGATCCGGATTCGCTTCACCGGCGGTCGCCGGCACGTGCACGAGGCCCGGATGAAGGCGGCCGAACGCGAGGACGCCGGCCGCGACCCGTGGGGCCTCGGCGCCTAGCGTCATCGCGCCGCCGAGCCGCCGCCGGCAAGCCGGCCCCGTCCCGCCGCCGCGGTCATGATCGCGGGTTCAGCCTCGCGGTGGTCGCGACCCTGGAATCCGCCTGCCATGAAGATCAGCCGAGCACGGAACGCCCTGTGGCCGGGCGGTCCGTGCTCGGCTGTCGTGGGGTCAGGCGTGAGCGTCAGGCGTCCCGGCGCTTCGCGAGGCCTACCGCGAGGGCGAGGAGGGCAAGGGCGACCACCGCGAAGTAGAGCAGCGACCCCCAGGCGCCGAACGGCATGTTGGTCGGCGTGGCGTCGTTGTCCTGGCCGACCTGCTGTCCGGCGTACAGGAAGTTGTTGCCGACCGTGAACGGCAGCCACTTCTGGATGGTGTCGCCGACCCGTGGGATGGCCGGGAGCAGGTTCTCCGCGACCAGCACCCAGATCAGCAGCGCCGTGATCGCGCCGGCGGAGTGCCGGATGAGCAGGCCGATGGAGACCGCGACGACCGCCGCGACCATGTACACCAGACCCACACCGACCACGACCCGGTAGTCCTGCGCGTTGTCGAGCGCCAGCGGCGCTTCGGGCCGGATCGCCTTGGACAGCGCCCAGGCGCCCACGCCGGCCGCCTCGCCGACGAGGCCCGCCAGCAGGGCGACGACGGCGGTCTTGGCCAGCAACGCGTCGACGCGGTTGGGCACCGCGAGGAATGTCGCCCTGATCGTCCCGAACCGGTATTCCGTGGTGATCGCGAGGATCGCCATCACCATCATGATCAGGAACCCGAAGTTGTACGAGAACTGGGTCGTCGCCGGCGTCAGGTCCCCGAGATCCCCGGGGCGGATCGTCGCGGCGAGAAGTGCGGTGAACCCGACGGTGATGAAGACCGCCGCGCCCATGCACCACCACGGCGATCTGGTCGAGAACAGTTTGATCCGCTCGACCTTGAGCAACGTGAGCGCGGTCATCGCGCGTCCGCCTTCCTCGCCGCCGCCGGCGTCCCTGTCCACTGGGAGGCCGGGGCCTCGCCCGGCTGGCCGGGCACCCCGACCGGCGCGCCCGCCACGCTCGGCGCGCCCGCCACGGGGGCGAGCGCGGGATCGCCCGTGCGGTACTCGACGTCGCCGCCGGTCATCTGGATGAACGCCTGTTCCAGCGAGCCACGCTGGGCGGCGAGCTCGTGCAGCACCAGCCCGGCGCGGCCGGCGAGCTCGCCCACGGCGTCGGTGGTCGCGCCGTGCACGACGAGCGCCGCCGGGCCTTCGGCCGTCGCCGGAGTGTCGTCAGCCTTCAGCCCGCCGGAGGCCATCACCTCGCGCAGGCGGTCGAGCTCGGGCCCGCGCACCCTGACGCTCGAACCGGACGCGGCGTCGATGAACGCGCGGGTGCTGGTCTGAGCGATCAGCCGGCCTCGTCCGATCACGACGAGGTCCTGCGCGGTCAGCGCCATCTCGGAAAGGAGGTGGCTGGATACGAACACGGTCCGGCCCTCGTCGGCCAGCCGGTGCATGAACTGCCTGATCCAGAGGATTCCCTCCGGGTCGAGTCCGTTGACGGGCTCGTCGAACAGCATGACGCCGGGGTCACCGAGCAGCGCGCCGGCGATGCCGAGCCGCTGCGACATGCCGAGCGAGTAGCCCCCGGCCCGCCGATTCGCGACGTCGGTCAGCCCGACCAGTCCCAGGACCTCGTCAACCCGCTTGTCCGGCAGTTTGTTGGAGACCGCGAGCCAGCGAAGGTGCGCCCGCGCTGAACGGTTCGGGTGGACCCACTTCGCGTCGAGCAGGGCGCCGACGTGGCGAAGCGGCTCCTTCAGGTCGGTGTAACGCTTCCCGTCGATGCGGACGCCTCCGGCCGTCGGGCGGTCCAGCCCGAGGATCATCCGCATGGTGGTCGACTTGCCGGCCCCGTTCGGCCCCAGGAAGCCGGTGACCCGGCCGGCCTGCACCGTGAAGGTCAGGTCGTTGACGGCAAGCGTGCGACCGTAGCGCTTGGTGAGCCCGTTCGCCTCGATCATCACTCTCCCTCCGTTGGTGTGACCTTGCGGTCAATGTCTATCAAAGTGATATCACTTTTCCTGTGTGCAGAGAACAGGGCGAACCGGTGTGGGCGGTCGGCTACCGGACAGTGGCCGCTGGCGGCGGCCTGGAAGTGGTCGGCGTGCGGCGGTCGGCCAGTCCGGCCGGCGGGACTTCGACCGGGGCGCCCATCGCGCGGCGCCAGATCGCGGTGGCACCGTCCCGGGAGTCCAGTCAGGTTCGATCGATTACGGTGGCCACAGTCAACCGGTCGGACAAGCGGCCCACCATGCGGCTAACCCTACGATCCGCGACCCAGCCGTCCCCCGGCGTAGCCCGGAGGCGGCCGCACGTCTACCGCGGCATTGGCGCCATCACGGCATCAGTACCTGACACAGCACCAGCCATGACATTGTCGGACGTCGCCGCCAAGATGGGGCCGACGTCCGGCTCGCGCCCTGGGGCCTCGTCGCCTCGTCGCCTCGGTACGAAACGCACGGAACCATTCGGCCAGACAGATCGGTGGGGGAAGGTGCCATCCAGCAACGCTTTGCGTCCGGTCATCCGCCTCGAGCCCGCGCGCACGCCGGGCCCGGGCCCTCTGGCCACCGGCATGAAGGTCCGGAGGCCGCCCTCGAGCGGTCGTCCGGGGCCCGCGCCAACGCCGAGCCCGCGGGACAGCGCCCGTCCGGGCGGATCGGTGGGGGAGGGCGTGACCGTCCGGGCGGCGTGCGACAGGATGGCCCGGTGCCTGCCAGCCGGTCCCCTTCGTCCGTCTCCCTGGCCTCCTCGCCACCGTTCGCGCGCCTGCCGGCCCAGCCGGCCCAGGCCGACCGCGAGCCGTCGACCGGGACGGCTTCGGTGACCACCGGCCAGTCCACGCCGGACCTTCCGGATCACGACCTCCCAGATCGGCTTCGCCGATCCGGCAGGGAACCCGGCCTTCGTCGATCCGGCAGGAGCTCCGGCCGCGCGAATGCTGTACAGCAGGCGCTGCCCGTCCCGCTGCGCTCCCTCGGACAGCCCGGCCGGAACAAGCACATCCCGGTGACGGCCAGCTGCGGCGGCTGCGACCGGCGGTGGACGGAGGAGGACGCGACCCACTGCCGTGGGTGTCATGGCCACTGGCCGGATGTCGTCGGTTTCGATGAGCACCTGCCGGGATGCCCGACCTACATCCCCATCGCGCCGCCAGCCCGTAGTCGCGTCCGCAAGGCGTCCTGAGCCCGCGGCACGTCCCGCGGCTGTGAGACCGCCTCCAGGCCGAGCCTGGTCGCACTTTTCTCGTCAGGCTCGCCGCGGAGGCCCTCCGGGCGGTTCCCGCACCTTCTCGCCGCGGAGGCCCTCCGGGCGGTTCCCGCACCTTGTCAGCGCGGGGGGCGGTTCGGTGCCAGCCGGAGGGGCTTGGTGGGCGCGCTGGGGTCGTCGCCCCGGCGCCGGGCCGCGGTCGCGCATCCCCGCGCGGTCGCCCGGAACCACCAAGGGGGCGGCGGGAAGTACAGCGCCGGAACGGCCGAGCGCGGCTGAGACTCGACGCCTCCAGGCTCGCCCGTCCCGTCCGCGAGCGGGGGCGCGGGCACGTCAGCGTCGTCGCACTCGGCCGGACCCTCGCCACTGGGCTGGACCGCCGGCGCTGACGGGACCGCCGGCGCTGACGGGACCGCCGGCGCTGACGGGACCGGCGGCGCGGAGAGGGCTGACAGGGCCGACGGCGCCAGCGGGGCTGACGGTTCCAGCAGGGCTGACAGGGCTGACGGGGCGACAGCGCCCCCACTGGCGGCCGGCTCGGCCGCGGCTGGCGCCTCGCCCGCCGGGAGCGGGCTCGACCAGAGCAGGGGACTGGGAGTCAGCGCCCCCGGCCCCCGGCCGTCGCCACTTCCTGTCACGGTGATCGGGCTCGCCGGCGACGGCTCGGCGGCGCGCTGATCGTGCGCGGGCACGTGGGGCTGAGACGTGAGCCCGGGAGGCGAGATGCCCGGGGGCGGTGCCAGGCCGCCGGGTGGCTCCAGGCCTCCGGGTGGCTCCAGGCTGGTGGGCGGCTCGAGGCCGCCGGCCGGCTCGAGGCTGGTGGAGGGCGCCAGGCCGCTGGACGGCACCAGGATCGCGACCAGCTCCCCGGAGCCCGACGCGGTGAGCTCGCCGGTCGTCGCCCGTGCTCCGCTGGCGGTCGATGTTTCCTGGGGCGACGGTCCGTCCGGTCCGGCGGCGCCCACCCAGGTGGCCCTGGGCATCGCCGACGCGAGCCCCGAGCCGACGGACGAGACCTTCCCAGGCTGGGCGACCTCGAGCGCCCCGGCACTGGCCCCCGCCGCCCGGATGAAAACCGCGTCGCGCGGGGCCGCCGCGAGCACGTCCTCGATGGCGGACGGGGCGGCCACGGGAGCGGCGTCGCCGAGTTCCCCGTCGGCTGGCTCGAGAAGCTCCACGTCATCGGCCAGGCCGTCGTATGACAGTCCGACGTACCTGAGCTCCTCGTAGGTCAGGTCCTCGTAGGGCAGACCGGGGCGAGTCCCGCCCACGACGGTTGTCCTCCCCGCCGGGCCGGGGAGCATCGGACCCGGCGCCGGCGCCGGCGCCGGCGGTGGCGCCACGACCGCCACGACCGGCAGGGCCGTCGGGGTTGTYGGGGCCGTTCCCGCCAGGGTCTCCCGTCCGGCGGCGGTCGTGACGCCAGCACCGCTGGAGCCGCCGGCACCGCTGGAGCCGGTGGAGTTGCCCGGAATGCCGGGGCCGCCGCGGGGGCGGCCTTCGCGGCCAGGGGACCCGGCCCCCTGGCGGAGCGCGCCGGGCCGGGCGTGCGTCGTGACGGCCGCCCTCCTGGCCGCCGCGCCTGGGCGCATCGTCCGTGCCCTCCTGGCCACCGCCGTGGCCGACGGCCACGCGATGACGTCGCCGTCGCGAACCCGGGGATGGATCAGGCCGCCGACCGCCGCGACCGCGATGAACATCAACACGATGGTCGACCCGGCGGCGGTGATCAGCCCGAGGGCGAACGGATCCACTCCTGGTGACCACGCGTGGGTGTGGTCGGGGCTCACCCGGACCGCCGCGAGCGCCGTGTAGTACCCGCCGCGAGTGGCGGCGCCCAGCAGGAACGCGGCCACCAGCGCCTGGTGCCAGCGGACGCCGGGCCGGAAGGCCACCCAGCACAGGACGGTCGCGGTGCCCACGTTCATCACGACGGACAGCACGGCGAGCAGGATGTCGTATCCGGCGGCCTGGGCCGATCGTGCCGCGGCGATGGTCATGAACGTGGCCGCGGACCAGCCGGCGCCGCTGAACACCCCGCCGAGGAGCAGCCGCCGGGCGCTCGTCGGGTCGGCGGCGGCGATGGCGAGCCCGATGCCCGTCGCCACGGGGACGACCAGCGCGCTCAGGAGCGTCATCCGCAGGTCGAACAGGGCGGCGCCGCTGTATTCGCAGGACACACCGCCGGCCAGCTGGGTCGACCAGACGGCCATGCCCACGGCGACGGCGGCGGCGCCGGTCCACCCAGCACCGCGGACGCCGCGGGCGAGACCGGTTCGGGGGGTGGTCCTGATGCGGGCCGCGCAGGCGAGCGCCGCGAGTGCGGCGAAGATCGCGAGGAGGCAGGACGCCGCGATGCTCGGTCCGCAGGACGAGGAGAGCTGGGATGCCGCCGCCGGCACCGGGGTGGGTGACGCCAGGCGCGATAGTGAGACGGTGGCGGCAGTGATCATGTTTGTTCCTTGCCGTGTGACGTCGTTGTCACTGTGTGTCCTATCCTGACTTGGGCGCGTCAGGGTCTGGAAGACCACCAGAAGGCACTGATTCACTCCGCGCCGGGCGCTGGACCTGGGTGTCAGGCGCTTCGTCGGAGCGCGTGACGTTCCTCGATCGGGTGATTCCTGGCCCGGTCGGGCCGGGCTCCGACCAAGAGAGCCCGGCTCGGGCAAGTGGGGCCGCTTACCCCAATTCGGTCAACGGCCCGGTCGGGGACCTGTCTACCTGCTACTTTCCGTCGCTGAGCAGGACTGTCGGCGCGGCGGGAGCCGAGCCCACCGTCGTCCAGCGGTGCCCCCGGGCACCGGCCGTCTGGACGGCGACAGGGGCGCGACGGTGGCATGGGACGACGGGGAGAGGAGGCACGGGCGTGACCCTGTGCTGCGGTCTGCTACGGCTGGACGGAGACGATGTCCGCCGCTCCACCCTCACGTCGATGCTCGCCTCGTCCTCGCTGGGCCTGCCGGCCGCCCGCGGCGTGCATCTGGATGGCCCGTTCGGCGTCGTCACCGCCGCCGGCCCGGCGGGTGACCCCATCCCACCGATCGCCGTCGACGACCTGGGGCTCACGGTCGTCGTGGTGACGTCCGCCCGACCCGCCCGCGTGCGCCTCGCGGCCGGGCCGGGCGGTGGTGAGCCGGGTCGGGGCGAGCCGGATGACGGGGCCCGCGGCGGCTGCGCGGTCGCCTGTCAGGTGGCCGCCGCGTACCGTTCCGTCGGCGAGCGCTGCCTGCGGGGGCTCGCCCCGGACAAGCTGGTCATCGTCTGGGACTCGGCGGCCCGCCGCCTCCTGGTCGCCCGTACCGGCCGGCTCGCCGCGGACCTGCTGACCTGGTCGGATGGCCGGCACATCGCGTTCGGCACCGAGCCAGCGCAGCTTCTAGCTGCCTTCCGCGCCCCGCTGTTCGGCCTCATTCCCGGCCCGTCGGTCGGCGGTGCGCCCGGTCCCGCCCCCGCGCGGCCGTGGCTGGTGAGCGGAGGCGTACCCAGCGTGGCCGGCCATGAGCCCGCAGGCTCCGCGCGGCCGCGCAGGCTGGGACGGGTGCGTCAGCTCGCCCCAGGTGATCTCTTCTCGATATCGATCGCCGTCGCCCGGCGTGGGCCTGGAGGCGCCGGGTTGCGACTCGTCCCCAGGCCGTCCGAGCTTGAGCCCGGCACGGCCCGGCGTGACTGACCCGGCGACCGGGTCACTCGCCCGATCACGGCCGCCCGAGCGGCCAACGGGCAGGCGCGCCGGGGCGTGGGTCCTGGCCGAGATCAGCAGATCAGCGGATCAGCCCTGAGCGTCGGCGTCGCCGCTCGCCGCCAGGCGGCTACGCACCTCGCGGGTCACCGAGCGCTCGGCGACGAACGAGACGAACGGGATCGTGCCGGCGAGCATCACCAGGACGGCGCGCCGGAACGGCAGGCGCGTCTTCGTGGCCAGGTCGAAGGTCGCCAGCAGGTAGACGATGTACAGCACGCCGTGGAGGGGGCCGATCGTCTGGACGAGCTGCGGCGTGTCCGCGGCGTACTTCAGGGGCACCGCGACGAGCACCAGCGTGACGAGCACCACGCCGACGATGTAAGCGAGCGCCCGGTAGCGCGTGAGTGCCTTCGCGATGGCGGCGGGCGCGGCCACGGGCTTGGCCGTCGACGCGGGGGCCGGGCTGGGCGAGGGGGCCGTGGCGGCGACGGTGGCCCGGTCCTGGCTGGGTGCGGTCATCGGTGGTCTCCGGGCATCGTCGTCGTGGCCGTCGGGACGGGCAACGGGCGGGGCTGGAAGGTGACGCGTGGCGCGGGGCGCCTTCAGACCCGGTCCCGCTCGCGAAGAGCGGCAAGGTAGCTGTTGTATGCCGCGAGCTCCGCGTCATCGGGATCTTCATCGTCTGCGGGTGAGGCCGCCAAAGAAGCGAGTACGGCGCTCGTCGGCCGCTCGGCGACCTCGGTACCCGCCTCGCTGTCGCCGTCCGCCAGCTCGGGAGTGGCCGGCCGGACCTCTTCGATGATCATCTTGACCCACAGATACAGCACGAACGCGGTGAAGATCCACCACTCGATGCCGTAGAAGAGGTTCTGCAGGGTGCCGTGGCTGGACTCGCCCTTCGTCCACTGCCAGCGACCCATGTACACGAAGAAGACGACCAGGCTCCACGCCAGCGCATGGCGTAGCAGCCACCCCGGTGAGAACAGCACCCTGCGCACACGTCCGACGCTACCCCCACGCCTTCTCGCGGGTGACCGGTACTCCGTCACGTCGAGGTGGCGGCACCGACGGGAAGATCACCTGGGCGCTCYGGACCCCCGGACCGGCTCCGCGGGATGACGCGGACGCCAGGTCCAAAAAATCTTGAAAATGAGGGCAACCTTCCGACCGCCCCGAGCGACCTAGGTGTGAATGCCGATTCGGAGTTCGCGCCAGGAGGTCCGGCCCGGTGTTCTGGCCCGTCCGTTCCCCCGCTTACCCCCCCCAGCCGGGCGGGCGGGCCACCTAAGCCAGCAATCGTCGTTCAGCGGCGATCGGAACGCCCGTTTGGCAGGACGGGCGTTCCGTCCCCCACCTCTGCCGCCCGGCCCCCCAATCCCGCCCGGGCGGCAGAGGTGTCCTTGGGAGGGGGCGGCACGCAGAGGCTCGCGGCTCCGTGTCGCCCCACCCAGGGTGGCTCACTATATTCGCTGGTCACTGCCCTCTTTTAGCCGGGGGCGTCGCGCCTCGTCTCGCGACGTCGTCAGGCACCCATCAGCCCCAGCCCGCTCCGCCCAGGAGCAGCTCGCCGGGAATGACGGGCAGCCCGTCCGCGCGTCGCCAGCGGGCCGCGTCGACGAACCACCGTCGACGGACCACCACCATGGCTGATGACCTCGGCGCCGGACCTCAGCGCCGGACCTCAGCGCAGGACGGCGGCGGCCAGGGAGAACGACCTGCCGCCGTCGGTGCCGGTCACGGACACCGTGGCCGGTGTCCAGGCCGGCAGGTCGCCGAGGTCGACGGTGATGACCCCAGAGGGGTCGGAACCAGACAGCCTCAGCGTGAAGTCGCTGCTCAGCATTCCGGCGGCGCTCACTCGCACGCTGAAGCGCGTGGATCCACCGAGGTAGACGAGAAGCTTGCCGCTGTAGGGGCCTCGGTAGACGGTCAGCGCCGCCGAACGACCATTGGGAATGCTCAACCGGTCGTCGACCCGGTTGCCGTAGCTGCGCGGTGGGGTTCCCCCCGACCAGGAAACCCAGGTGTCGTAGTCGTCTCTCGCCGAGCCGACGCCAGCGAGGCGCCTGGTGTCGATCAGCGGGAACGAGATGGCGGCGCGGCTGGTGACCCCGCCGTCACCGGGCCCGAAGACCGCCCAGTCGGCGACGCCCCTGCCGGGCAGGATCAGCTGGGCGCCTCGGGGGAGCGTGTCCGCGCCCGCACCGCGCGCCGCGTGCTTCTGGCTGACCTGCCCGTTCTGCCCACCCGACCTTCCCGAGCCGTTGTCTCCTCGGCTCGGGCCGCCACCATTGCTGGGCCTGGCCGTGGCCGGGGCCGTGGCGGGCGCGGTGTCCGGTATCACCCTGGCTGTGGACGGCGGTGTGGCCGGAGCCGACTCGACCAGCGTGTCGGAACTGGGCTCCGGGGTGGATGCGGCCGGGGAGGGCGTCGTCCCCATCAGGTCCGCGGGGGCACCCGTCGGCGCGTTCACCGTGATCGGCTGCTTGTCATAAGCGGTGACCGCGATGACGGCGGTCGCGCCGAGCACACCTGCCACCGCCGCCAGCGTGCCGACCGAAACCAGCCGCGGCCGGCGGCGTCTGGGCTGGCCGGGCCGCGTCGACGCGGCCCCTCCGGCCCGGCGCGCGGTGGCCGGCGCGGCGGCACGCCGCCGCGCGTGGCGCCGCGCGGGAGTGGCCATCGGCGGCCGGGCACCGGCGGCGCCGGGACGCTCGGTCGAGGACGGCGTGCCCATCCGCGTCAGCATCTTCGACTTGATCGCGGCCGAGCTGACGTCGCCCTCGTGCAGCGACGCCTTCAGGTCGCGCACCCACTGGTCGGAAGAGCCATCGGGGCCGTCGGGCCTGGCGGGCTCGCCATGGTTCGCGGACGAGCCACCGCCGGCGGCGGGGGAGACGACGATCCTGCGCCGCCGAGGCCCATGGATCATGCCTCGCCTCCCCGCAGCCACATGAACGCGGTGCGGGTCGGTTCCGAGGGCGTACTCGCGCGGCCCTGCCGGCCGCGGCCGGCCACCTTGCGGGACGACCCACGCCCGCCTGGCCGCGACGGGTGTCGCTGGTGGCGCCCGCCGCCGTCGCTCGGCGCGCCCGCGCCCGCGCCGCCGGCGGTCAGCAGCCGCTCCAGCTCGCTCACGGCCTTGGAGGTCTGGCTCTTCACCGTGCCGACCGACACTCCCAGCCAGTCGGCCGTCTCCGCCTCGGGCAGGTCGAGTCCGTAACGCAGGACGACGCACTGGCGCTTGCGGTGCGGCAGCTGGTCGAGTGCCCACTGCAGGAGCAGCGCCTGCGGCACGTCCGGCTCGCGCGTGGCCGGGTTCTCCGGCTGCCTGCCCACCTTGGCGAGCAGGTTGCGCTGCCGGACGTGGCGGCGGACCTGGCTGGCGGCGAGGTTCGCGACGCTGCGCCGGACATAGGCCAGCGAGTTCTCCGCGGCCTGGACGCGGTCCCAGTGCATCCAGGCGGAGGTCAGCGCGTCGGCGGTGATGTCCTCCGCGTCCTCCTTGTTGCCGGTGAGCAGGAACGCGAGCCGGGCGAGCTCCCGGTGATGGTCCTCGAAGAAGGCCTCGAACGCGGCCTGGGCCGTCCGCTGGTGCTCCGGGGTCCGGAGGTGCTCGGGAACCCGGGGATCGCTGGAGAGATGATCATCGGCATCCTGAGGATCCTCGGCGTCGCGAGAATCCTCGCCACTGTGCACGCTTCCGGTGTCGTGAACGC
The DNA here is from genome assembly GCF_001983105.1 of Pseudofrankia asymbiotica. Lineage (GTDB taxonomy): Bacteria > Actinomycetota > Actinomycetes > Frankiales > Frankiaceae > Pseudofrankia > Pseudofrankia asymbiotica. Next base: position 21,675 of record NZ_MOMC01000052.1, read on the forward strand.
TCTCGGTGCCGTCGAGGCTCACGGTGCCCTCGATGCTCACGGTCGGGGGCGTGGAGACCGATGGCGGCGGGAAGGCGTCACGCGGCGGCGCGCCTGTCGTCGGTACCGTCGGTACCACCGGGACCGCTCGCATTGGCGAGAGGATTGTCGGGCCCGCTGTTTGCCTTGTCCGGTGCGGCTGCGCGGCGAGCGGCGCCGACGACGGCGACCGATTGCGCGAGCGGCCAATGTGGTCGAGGTTCACGCTGTCGAGGTACACGGCACGCTCCCCACGGCTTGTCGGGCTCGCCGCACGTTACCGCGTCCGGGGCATCACGTAGAAGTCCGACAGAGCCGCCTATCAGTCATAGACCCGGAAATTCACCGGATATCGGTGAAAATCTGGGCTGCCGGAGCTTTACACGGCCGCCGTGATCTGCAGGCGCCTCGGCTGCGGGCGCCTCGGCACCGGGGCTGTGCCACGGTCAGGCCGGCCATATGATCATCGTGGCGCCGGCCTGGTTCCGCCATCGCCCGGAGTGGCCCCGTCGTGGCCTGGCCCGTGCGGGCGCCCGGGTCGGCCGGCAATACCCTGGCCCGGGTGGCAATCGCCAGTTACGGGAGGGTTGTGTGAGCAGGCCGGTGATTTTTGATCGTCCAGCCTCGGGCCGGCCGGCCCGAGGGCTGTCGAGCGCCGTCACCCAGTGGCACGCCCGGGCGGTCGCGCGGCTCACCGGCGCGCCCGCGGCCGTCCGTGCCGAGCAGTTCTTCGCCGACCAGGGCCGGGTGATCGCCGGGCTGCTCCTTCTCTCGGTCACCGGCTCCCTCGCCGTGGCGGCCGGGCCGTTCATCGTGCGGCGGCTCGTCGACGACGCCCTGCCCACGGGGAAGGTCGGGGACCTGATCCCGCCGGTATTGATGCTCTGCGGTCTGTTGGTGTTCGAATCGGCAGTGCTCGCGGCGCGGATGAAGCTGATCGCGCGGCTCGGCGGGCTGCTGACGGTGCGGATCAGGCAGGCGGTGAACTCCCACCTGCAGCGACTGCCGTTCTCGTTCTTTCCTCGTGCCCAGCAGGGCGAGGTGATGACCGTGCTGTCCACCGACGTCGTGGACGCGCAGAACGCCGTCTCGGCCACCACCCAGGCGGTGGTCTGCCGAGTCGCGGACATCGTCGTCGGCCTTGTGGTCATCTTCACGCTGGACTGGCGGCTGAGCCTCGCGGTGATGGTGTTCGCCCCGGCCACCCTCCTGATCATCCGCGGTGGCCGGCGCCGGCTCGGCGCGTTGTCCGCCCGCCGGCGCGACCTCGACGGCACCCTGATGGCCCGGGCCGCCGACACGGCGTCGGTCTCCGGGGCGCTGCACGTGCGGCTCTTCGACCGGGCCGGTTACGAGGAGGAGCGCTTCGACGAGGCCGCCGCCGAGGTGCTCGCGGCCTCCGAGGAGGAGGCGCGGCTGACCTCGCGGGTCCGCCTCCTCGTGAACCTCGGGCTGGTCGCCACGATGATGGTGGTCGTCACGCTCGGGGCGGCGCTCGTCTCCAGCGGCCACACGTCGCTCGGCACGGTCGCGGCACTCGGCGGCGCGCTGCTGGTCTCGTTCGGGCCGCTGTCGACCGCCGTCAGCCTGCGTTCCGAGCTCGCCAGCGCCGGCGCCTCGTTCACTCGCATCTTCGTCCTGCTGGACACCCCCACCGACCTCCCGACGAGCGGCGGCGCTCGGCGGCCCGCGACGGCCCGGACCGTCCGGCCGTTGTCGCACGGTCCGGCCGCCGAGCCCGGCGCGCGGCCGTCGGGCGGTGTCGCGCTCGCCCTCGGTGGCGGCGTCGAGCTCTCGTTGGACGACGCCTGGTTCTCCTACGACCTCGCCGACTCCCGCGGCCATGCCACGCCGCCTGGCCCGGCGGCGGAAGCCGGTGCCGCCGCTGGCGCTCGTACCGGCCCTGGCGCCGGCGCGGGTGAGCCGGAGTGGAGCCTGCGGGGGGTCAGTCTGCGGGTGGCGCCCGGCACGACGGCGGCTGTGGTCGGCGCCAGCGGGGCCGGGAAGACGACGATCACCTACCTGGTCGCCGGCCTGTACCGGCCCCAGCGCGGCACCGTGCGCCTGGGCGGCGTGCCGCTGGCCGACCTGGCTCCCAGCGAGCTGCACCGCGTCGTCGGCGTCGTTCCGCAGGACCCGCACCTGTTCCACGACACGATCGCCGCGAACCTGCGTTACGGCCGGCTGGACGCGACCGACGACGAGCTGCGTGCCGCGCTGGAGGCGGCATGTCTCGGCACGCTGTTCGAGCGGTTGCCCGACGGGCTGGCGACCAGGGTGGGTGCGCGCGGCTACCGGCTGTCCGGCGGCGAGCGCCAGCGGCTGGCGATCGCCAGGGTGCTGCTTCAGTCCCCCGAGGTCCTGGTCCTGGACGAGGCGACGTCCGCGCTCGACAGCGTGTCCGAGCTGGCGGTGCGCGAGGCCCTCGACGCGCTGTCGATCGGGCGCACCACCCTCGTCATCGCCCACCGGCTCTCCACGGTGCGGGACGCGGACCGGATCTACGTCCTCGACCACGGCCAGGTCGTCGAGGACGGCACCCACGACGCCCTGCTAGCCGACGACGGCGCCTACGCCCGTCTCTACCGCCCGGCGTCCGCCTGACCAGCTCCCGTCCCGAAGATCTCTATCGGGCGACAAGTCCTTCCGTATCTTCGCGCACCGCCGGGCCGGGAGCGCGCGGACGCCGGCCGAGGTGCCGTCAGACCGGTTCCGGCTCGGGAGTCTCCGGCGCGGGCTCCGTGTACGGCGACGGCTCGTGGGGCGCGGGCGGCAGGTCGTCCGGGTTGTCAGGCAGCAGCGGGCCAGGGTCATCGGGGATGGGAGCGTCGGGGTCCAGCGGCGGCGGTCCCGGCGGCCGCGGCCGGACGGTCCGCGGCTGGGAGACCCACAGGGCGCCTGGCCGGCCTAGCCGAGCAAGAAGCCGCGTCTCCGCCTGGGCACACATGAGATCGCCTCTACCCGTCGCATCAGTGCCGAAACATCCGGTCTAACCACGTACACCCCGTCCGACGGACCACCACGCCGGGCCGCTCGCCCGCCCGGCGGTTCTGGTTCTACGGTGGCCGGGTGTATGCGGTCACGGTGAAGAGTCCTGGCGGGCCCGAGGTCCTTGAGTGGCGTGAGGTGGAAGACCCGGCCGGCCCCGGGCCGGGTGAGGTCGCCATCGAGGTGGTCGCCACCGCGGTCAACCGGGCCGACCTGATGCAACGACAGGGTTTCTATCCGCCGCCGCCCGGCGCGTCGGACCTTCTGGGTCTCGAGTGCTCCGGCCGGGTCGCGGCCCTCGGAACCGGCGTCGAGGACTGGGCGGTCGGCGACGAGGTGTGCGCTCTGCTCGCCGGCGGCGGGTACGCGACCAGGGTCGTCGTGCCCGCCGGGCAGGTGCTGCCGGTGCCCGACGGCGTGGACCTGGTCACGGCCGGCGGGCTGCCCGAGGTCACGTCGACCGTCTACTCGACGGTCTTCCAGCGGGCGGCGCTCGCCGACGGCGAGACGTTCCTGGTGCACGGCGGCGCCTCCGGTATCGGCACGTTCGCCATCCAGGCGGTGCGGACCCTGCGGCCGAAGGCGTTCATCGCCACCACCGCCGGCACGCCGGACAAGCTCGCGCGCTGCCGCGAGCTCGGCGCCGACCTCACGATCTCCTACCGGGACGACGACTTCGTCGCCCGGGTGAAGGAGGCCACCGGCGGGCGCGGTGCCGACGTCATCCTCGACAACATGGGCGCGAAGTACCTCGCCCGCAACGTCGACGTGSTCGCGCCCGACGGCCGGCTGGTGGTGATCGGTCTGCAGGGCGGGATCAAGGCCGAGCTGAACCTGTCGGCGCTGCTGGCCAAGCGGGGCGCCGTCCACGCGATGTCGTTGCGGCATCGGCCGGCGGAGCAGAAGGCGGCGATCGTGGCCGGGGTACGCGCCGAGGTGTGGCCGGCGTTCGCGGCGGGCTCCATCCGCCCGGTCATCGACCGGGTGCTTCCCCTGCCCGACGCCGCCGAGGCTCACCGCGTCGTCGAGTCCCTCGGCCACGTCGGCAAGGTCCTGTTGACCACGCCGACGGCCTGAACCGACCGACTGGTGGCGTCGCCGGGTCGAGAGGGCAGGATGGTGAGCATGACAAATCAGCCGGAACAGCGGGTGGTGATCGTGGGCCCGGACGGCCAGCTGCATGCGTCGCCGGAGGGCCTCGAGGCCGGGGCAGGCCGCGGACGCCAGGGTGATGGCGACGGGGAGAACATCGACGGCGCGTCCGTCCGCTCCGCGCTCTCCTCGATGGTCTCGCAGCCGGACAAGGTCATGCGGATCGGCACCATGATCAAGCAGCTGCTGGAGGAGGTGCGGGCCGCGCCGCTGGACGAGGCCAGTCGGGTGCGGCTGCGCGAGATCCACCGCAGCTCGATCCGCGAGCTCTCCGAGGGGCTCGCGCCGGAGCTGAAGGAGGAGCTCGACCGGCTCACGCTGCCGTTCGAGGAGAACCACACCCCGAGCGACAGCGAGCTGCGGATCGCGCAGGCCCAGTTGGTCGGCTGGCTCGAGGGCCTGTTCCACGGCCTGCAGACGGCGTTGTTCGCGCAGCAGATGGCGGCACGTGCCCAGCTCGAGGAGATGCGCCGCCGCGCCCTTCCCAGCGGCCAGCAGCCCCGAGAGGAAGGCTTCGGCGGCGGCACCTACCTCTGAGGCCGCCGCCGGCGGAGCCCTTAGCTGGCCGGGCTGACCGAGCTCATGTTGAAGTCGGGAATGCGAAGTGCCGGCATTCGGCTCAGCTTGAACCAGTCGGCCCATTCACGGCCCAGGGTGCGGGTCGTGGCGCCGATCTCGGCGATGCGGCCGAGCAGGCTGACCGGGGACTCGTTGAACCGGAAGTTGTTCACGACCCCGACGACCTCGCCGTTCTCGACGAGGTAGACGCCGTCCCGGGTCAGCCCGGTCAGGAGAAGGACCTCCGGATCCACCTCGCGGATGTACCAGAGACAGGTGAGCAGCAGGCCGCGCCTGGTCGAGGCGACCATCTCGTCCAGCGTGGCCGTGCCGCCGCCGTCCATCGTCAGGTTGTCGACGAAGGGTGTGGCGGTCGTGCCGGCCGCGCGGGCGGAGGCGCGGGTGTGCACCAGCGCGGCGAGCTTGCCGTCCTCGAACCAGTCCGTCCGCCCGAGCGTGAGCCCGTTGTCGAACACACTCGACGTCGCCGACGAGTGGCCGGACGAGACGAACGGCTCGCACGACAGCTCGGGATCGGCGGGGTCGCTGAACAGCCGCAGCCCGCTCGGGCCGAAGGCCTCCCCAAGACGGGTGCCGCCGCCAGCGCGGCTGAAGACCGTTCGTCCCTCGGCGGCGTCCCGCCCGGCGGCTGACCAGTAGGCGTCGAGGATCAGGTCCGAGACCGCCGACGGCGGCAGCAGCGTCTCGTACCTGCCCGCCGGAAGCTCGACCGAACGGGCGCACCAGCCGAGGCGGCGGCGCAGCTCGGCGTCGGTCGCGGCGACGTCGACGTCCGTGAAGTCATGCGTCGACTGGCCATGCCAGACCGAACCGCCAGGCTGCCCGTTCTTGGCGTTCCACTCGACGGAGCCGGTCGGCTGGCTGTGCCGCAGCCGCAGCCCGGTCGACGTGCCGAGCCAGGTGGTCGTCAAGTCGTGCTCGGCGAAGCCGTAGAGTGCTCGGTCCTCCATCCGGGCCGCCCGCAGCGCCTCGCCGAGATCGGCGGCGAACGCCGAGAACACCGCCGTCGACGTGTGTCGCGCGGGCTCGTCGAAGGCGCCGTCGCCCGGCCTGGCGACCGCGGCTCCCGGCTGGCCAGGGGCGAGCAGCTCGGCGTAGTCCTCCGCCTCGTCGGAGTCCTTCGCCGCGGCCTCCGAGGCCCGGACGAGCTCGGCGAGCTTGTCGACGGCGACGCCCCCGGCAAGGCCGGAGTCGATCGAGCTCACGGAGCGCACCCCGAACGAGCGGCCGACGACGCTGATCACGGTGACCGAGCGGTCGCGGGTGGCCCCGTTGGTCGTCAGCGTGTTGTTCGCCCAGCGCAGGTTCACGTTGCTCGACTCGCTGGCGATGACCACACAGCCATCGGCCCGCGAGGCGGCGAGCGCCCGCTCCACGATCTCGTGGGACGCCTCGGTCACCAGAATCCTCCCGTATACGTCGCCAGTCTTAGGTTGCGAGGGGCGGTTTTGAACTCAGATGCTGCCCGTCAATTCCCATGAGGTAGCAGTCTGGCAAGTACCTCTGACCGGGTGTGGTTGGCGAGGGTCCCCCGGGGTTCCTGCCGGATCGGCGGAGCTTGCGGAGCCGATCTGGGAGGTCCGGATCTGCCTCCCCGACCTCCGAACGACGCCAAACGGACGGATGGGCACTGACCGGCAGATCGGTGGGGTAACTTCACCGGCCAGCCTCGTGGCGGGTGTTGAGGACGTTGATGCCGCGGAACAGCGACGTCGGGGCGCCGTGGCTGACGGCGGCGACCTGGCCAGGTTGGCCCTTGCCGCAGTTGAACGCTCCGCCGAGCTGGTATGTCTGCTCACCGCCGAGGCCGTCCAGGGCGCCCCAGAAGTCGGTCGTCGTAGCTTGATAAGCGACGTCGCGCAGCTGGCCGACGATGCGCCCCTTACGGATCTCGTAGAAGCGCTGGCCGGTGAACTGGAAGTTGTAGCGCTGCATGTCGATCGACCAGCTCTTGTCGCCGACGACGTAGATCCCGCGATCGACCCCGCCGATCAGTTCCGAGGTCGACGGGCCGCCGGGCGTCGGCGCGAGCGAGACGTTGGCCATCCGCTGGATCGGCACGTGCCCCGGCGAGTCGGCGAACGCGCAGCCATTGGACCGGGTGACGCCGAGGCGGGCGGCGTTCGCCGCCGCCATCCGCCGGTCGAGCTGGTAGCCGGCGAGCGTGCCGGCACGGACGATGTCCCAACGGCTGGTGGCCACGCCCTCGTCGTCGTAACCGATGGTCGCGAGGCCGTGCGGCGCGGTGCGGTCGCCGGTGATGTTCATCAGCGGGGAGCCGTAGCGCAGGGCGCCCAGCTTGTCGAGGGTGGCGAACGAGGTGCCGGCGTAGGCGGCCTCGTAGCCGAGCGCCCGGTCGAGCTCGGTGGCGTGCCCGACGGACTCGTGAATCGTGAGCCACAGGTTCGACGGGTCGATCACCAGGTCATAGCGGCCCGGCTCGACCGACGACGCCTTCGCCTTCTCCGCCAACAGGCCCGGAATCGTCTCGATCTCGGAGTCCCAGTCCCAGCACCCGGCGGCCGGCCCCGAGACCAGCCACTCCCAGCCCCGGCCCACCGGGGGCGCGATGGTGCGCATGGTCTCGAAACCGCCAGCCGGATCGACCTGGGTCGCCTCCAGCTGGCAGATCACCCGTACCCGCTGCTGCGTCGTCGAGGTGCCAGCCAGGTCCGCGTAGTACTTGTTCTCCTGGACCTCGTTGAAGTGGCCGTCGACGTGGTCGACGCTGGGGGAGCCGAGCAGCGTCCGGCACAGCCCGCCGATCCGGTCGACCTTCTCCCGCGGGTCGATCGCGAACGGGTTCACCGCGTAGGCGGACACCCAGGCGGCGTCGGCGTGCACCGGCTCGCCAGCGAGCTCGATCGGCTCGGAGTTCAGCGGCCGGGCGACCTTGGCGATCTCGACGGCCTCGCGGGCGACCCGGACGGCCTCGTCCACGGTCAGGTCCACGCCAGCGGCGAAGCCCCAGGTCCCCTCATGCACGACCCGGACCGCGAAGCCGACGGTGGAGCCGTCGTGGCTGCTCTCCAGCCCGCCATCCCGGAACGACAGCGACCCGTCGCGCAGCCGCTCGACACGGATGTCGGCGTGGCTCGCGCCGAGATCGCGGGCCGTCTGGAGAGCCGCGTCGGTGAGCGCCGCGCGTGGCAGGGCGAGAAACTCGGGGTCGACGTCATGGGGCGGCGTCGCTGGCCCTCCCGGCGAGGCGGCAATCGACATGCCTTCATCTTGGACCGTGTACGTCGTGCCACGTGCGCCGGGACGCATCGCGCCGTGCCCTGGGTGCTTGCCGACCGGTTCCGGGCAGCGCCATACGACCGCGGGGCGCGTCGCTGGTACACCAGCGACGCGCCCCGCGGACCCCGGCCCGCCCCCCGATGATTGGACGGGCCGGGGCGCCTACTCGCGGCACCTGCGTCAGGTCCGCCGCGAGTCTGATCGTTCAGTGGCTCTGATCATGCGGTGGCTTCGACGTCTCCCTCCGGCCGTCCCCTCGCGCAGGCCGGGCAGGATTGTCGGTGGTCATCTCAGTTCAGGCATGTGGCTCTATCATGATCATGGTCCCTGTGGGCGGCAGCCGTCGCCCTGGTCACCCCGCAGATCGTCACCCGAGCCGCGTTCAACGAGTAGCCAACGATGCTCGGCCTCGCCCAGGGCGGCCGACATCAGCCGCCGGTCTTGAGGAGCCGGGGCGAGGAACACATCGGTGGCGTGGGTGAACGCGGCCAGAAAGCTCTGAGTAGCCGGCGCGTCGAGGTCGATCCGGGTCTCCCTGCCTGGTCGCGGCACGACCGCGAAGACGAACTCGACGGCGAGCCGGTTCATCCGCGTGGAGAACAGATCGGTGCCAGCCGTGGGTTTCGATGCCTTGGCGGGCCGGAAACGGGGCCTGAGCTGGTCACGGCCATCGTCGACGTCCCTGTTCAGGTGTATGGCTGACCAGGTGGCGCTGCCGCTGACGGGCGGGAGATCCGGATAAGGATCGACGGCCATGCGGTCGACGCCGCGTCCGAGGTCGCCGGTGAGCTCCGCCCCGGACCAGAGAAACCCGTCCTTATCGGCGTTCCCGGCCATGGACGGCCGCCCTCGATGCCAGCGGACGACACCAGCGGCGACGATCCCCACCAGGATCGCGGCCAGCAGAGCCGTGAGCCAGACGGCCAGCGGGTGCCCCGATTCGCGGGGACCCGCACTTGTGGCCGTGACGCCGCCAGGCAAGCCCTGGTTGGAGCGAAGGCCGGCGGAAGGCGGCCCGACTATGGACCCGGCGCTGTGAGCCGTGGGCGTGTCCTCGTCGGCGCCGGTCAGCCATGCGAGCACATTGGCGGCTCCGGCGAGAAGCAATGTCGGAATAGCGAAGAATAGTACTGTTCGTCCCTTGCCGAGGCAGGCAGCCAGGACTGTCAGGCCGATGCCGGAAGCGATCAGGTCTCGCGCCGACACCCCGGATCCAAGGCCTGACAGGGCGATCTCACACATGTACCGTCCTCCCAACCGTGATGATTCTGCGGATTTCGCAACCCGCGAGGGTTCGTGGCCACGTGTCGGGGGTTGCCGAAAAGATCTTGGCGTTGGGTGRCGCCGACGTCGTCAAGCGGGRCATCGCACCTCCTTGACCTAGTGACGGGAGTTCGGTCCATCGGGCCTGCCTGAAATAGTGCGACAAGATGCCTCGACCGAGCAAGTTGTTCCCGAATATTCGTAACTTCTTCATGATCTTGTCTTGGAGTGGATGAAGTAAGACATGGCATAGCACCTATATGACGCAAAACGGCAAAAAGCCGGACCGGTGGGCTGAGGGTCGGAGCCCTCCGGCGGCGCTCCGAAAAGGCGCGTATGCGCCAATCGTTGTGCTCTAATTGACTCCCGTGGCCGATCGGCTCGTCAGGCCGTAGGACCGGGTCAACCGCGGCTGGCGAGATGGCCACATTTAGCGCTCGCCACGGGACCGAGGCAGAAGGTGAGCGCGATGCTGGTACTGGCTCATGCGTCCTGTAGCACCGGCACCTGCCCCGGCGTGTGGGCCGATCCCGAAACCGGGGATTTGTACGTGGTGGGCTACCCGGACTCGGYTGGCCTGACCGACGATGACGGCCGGTCTGTGGTCACGATGGCCGCGCCGCTCTTCGACGAGGCAACCGCGGTGCTCCGGCTCGCGGGGGCCACCCCGGTGACGTACGGGCTCACAGCGGAGATTCGCGAGGGTATGGCGTACTTGTCGGGCCGGACGGTACTGAGACCGCCCTCCGCCATCAGGCTCGCCGAGAACGAAGCCATTCTTGTGGTCGGCCGGCTCGCTCCAGCGGTACTCGACGCGATCGCGCGCCGTTGACTTAGGCCTGTGCCCCTCCGAGCTCGATGTCGTTTGGGGCTATTCGTAGCTGATGGTCAGGCTTGGCCGCGCCGTGTGGCGCGGCCGCGGCGTCCGCGATCAGTCAGATTTCACTGGCTGCCCCCCGGCCGTCTGACAGGACCTGGGCGCTGGCTCACGCGCCAGTCAACCGAAGGAACCGCTGCGGCATCAGGCTTTAAGGGTGCCGCAGCCCAGCACCACGGCGTGGCGTAGGCTCCGTGGTCAGTATGACTATTCTGGTCGGCCGGGCGATCTCAGCCGCCCGTGCGGGCCATATTCCGACATATTTGCTGACGGCCGGGACCTGGTGTAAGTTCGGGCCGTCTAGGGAGACGGAGTAGGGCGATGAGTCTCAACCCTCTGGCGACTGTCTGCAGTTCCGGAGCGTGTCCGACTGTGTACACAGAGGATGGCTCCGATGGAGACGTGATCGTCCAGGGCTATCTTCCGGACCCGCGGGTCGCCGAGGACGTGCCGCCAGGGGAAGCGCGTGTGGTCATTCCGCCGGCGTTGCTACGCGACGCGGCGCGGGAATTGCTCGCGTCCGGCTGAAAGCCGAGCTACCGCCCTTAGTCCAGGCGGTAGCTCGAACATCGAGCGGGAGGCAGCGATGGAGGCCGATGAGCCACGTCTGGACCGTCGCCATCCCGCTGATGTGAACGAGCTGCTGGGGGCCGCGCTCGCCAGACTTCGACGTGAGCGCGGCCTTACCGGCGTCGAACTCGCGAAGCGGTCCGCCGTGAGTCAGGGGCAGATCTCCAAGATTGAGAACTCGCGTACGACGCCCTCGGTGCAGGACGTCCAACGCATCGCGACAGCACTTGATCTGGAGCAGACCGTCACGGCGAGCCTCCTCGAGCAGACGCGCCATGCGCACGAGACCGCGGCAAGGAAGCGGCTTGCCCGCCGCAGCGTCGACCGGCCGGCCTCCGTGCAGCAGGAGGACTATGCGAACGAGGAGGGCGGGGCGCATCATATTCAGTCGTTCGAGCCAATTGTCGTGCCAGGCCTGCTCCAGACCAGCGAGTACACCCGGCGAGTGATCAACGGCTTCTACAAGGTCGTCTACGGTGACGACCGACAGGGCTGGCCGGACACGGCCGCCGCGGTGGGACTGYGCGTCGCCCGTCAGGAACGGCTTTACGACACGAGCAAGACATTCGAATTCGTGATCATGGAGTCGGTTTTTCGACACCGCTTCGGGCGCGTGACCTGGCCTCTGATGATGGCGGCGCAGATCCAGCGGATCGAGGACGTCCTCGAACTGCCAAATGTGTCAATCAGAATCTTGACCTTTGACGCCAAGCTGAGCTATCCGCCCGTTGAGACCTTCACGATCTTCGACGACGTGACAGTTATGACCGAGTCGACCGCCGGCGCCAGCCGTCGCGACCTCGATGGCGTCGAGCTCTACTCCCGCGCGTTCGAGGAGTTCTGGAATCTCAGCACCGAAGACGTCACCCCTATTTTGAAGCGATACAAGTCCGAGTATCTGGAAGAAGAAGCCGCCCATCCCTCCTAGACGACCTGTCTGGGACTGGGGCCGGGCCCGCCCGTCTTCGTTGTCGGCCGGGCCCGGCGGTCCGCCACGTTTCCCGCAGTCGATCAGCTGTGGCGGCCGGCGTTCGGGCCGCCGGCACCGGTCGGAACTCCGGGCGGCGGCGGCCGCCGGCTGTCGCTTCGCTGGGTGGGCAACGTCCGGCTCCGGGAGCCGCGGACCTGCCGCGGCCCCGGCTCGTCCGGGCGGCCATCCGCCCACGCGGCCGTCCCTCGCTGCAGGTCGGCGCGGACTGCTTCCCACTGCCGCTCTGCGCGACGTACCGCGTTGACAAGATCGGAGCGGGACGTCGTCTGGTCTAGTTCGTGAAGGATGGTGGCCGCGTCCAGCAGCGCTGCCGCCATCTCACGAGCCTGTTTCGAGCTGGCGTCCAGCCGGGGCAGCAGGCCCTGGCACGGAGCGACGGACCGGACATACTCCCTGGCACACCAGCAAAGACGGAATTCCAACTGTTGGGGGTTGGAGCCGGTCGCGGTGGCGTAGAAGTTCATCAGTCGAGACAGGCGACCGTGTTCGGTTGGCGCTCGCCACTCGAGCGGCTGGCTGCCGGGAGACCCGGCCAAGGCGCTGGTGGAGTCGGCCATCGTGGCCGTACCCCGCCTGGTTACTACCAAGGATTCCGTGGTTAGAGCCCCCGCGCGCGGCATATTCCGACGCACCTCCTGCTTGCAGGGCCACCTACCGGTAGGTCGGTGAGGCCATAAGCAAAAGGTAGCTGACCGCTGAAGCTCTCACAAGGCCTATTGGAGAATCTAGTCCATGATCTCTAGACTAGAGGGCTAGTAGGAATACTCTAGTCTCCCAGGGGTCATCGCCCGTTCGGCGGTTGGACGCACGAGCCAGGATGGGATGGAGGGACGTCATGAGGACCTGGGCCATAGCGGCGCGGKTGGGCATAGATCGCGACTCGGCACGATGGGCCAAGACCGGGAGTGGGTCCGGGCATGGCGGCGTTTCAGACTGGTTCGCTGCGGTCCRCGTCAACGGCCGCGAGGAAAAGCTCACGGGTGATCTCGACGAGCACCTCGCCCTCCGAGGTCCGTACCCCCGCCTCGACCGCGTCGAGCCCAGATCCCTGGATGACGACGGTGCCGCGATCGGTGAAGTACACCTGGGGGCAGGCACCGGAATTACACGCCGGYGTGGCCGGGATCAGCTGCATCGAGGCAACCCTCTCTCTGCGTGCCCCGTGCCGCCTGCGCGCACGTCGTCGTCCGGCGGGCTCGGTCAGTCGGGGGTCACCCGACCAACCGGCGGGACCTTTTACCTCATTTGAACATGACGGTGACGTCGGTGCCCCATGGTTTGAGCGGCCAACGGCAGACGGTCCTCGGCCCCCACAGCTCACCGCGATCCGGTCATCGACCGGCCGTTCGCCCTAGCGACGACCAACCATGCCCCGAAACACGCTTATCGATGATCCGTATGGGCGATCTGTGGGGGACGGACGCTCCGCCCGGCCCCCCGCGCGGAGGTCGACGCGCTGGTCAGGCGGCGCGCKGCTAGTATTCAGCCCCGAGGTCGATCACCATGCATCCTCATGATCACTATCATCCAATCTGTCATATTCYGGGCGAGCCCAATTGATCTGGGGACGGCCCGGAGAGGAAAGTAGGAGCGATGGAGCTCGTACCCCTGGCGGCGACCGCCTGCGCCGCGGCGAACTGTCCGACCGTGTTCAGTGCCGCCGACGGGTCCCTGGTCGTGCAGGGTTATGTCGTGCCTGCGCAGGCGGACGTGCCTGCCGGTGAGGCGCGGGTGCGGATTCCTCGGGAGCTTCTGCTCCAGGCCGCGCGCGAGTTGCCGGAGTGGAGCTAGCCGACTGGCGGAGAATGCCGCGTCGGCTCGGACGGAGGTGACTGGACGCTATGACGGAGGACGTTCGCTTCAGGCCGGACGCTCTTGACTTGAGCCAGCCCTCGGGAGACGTCGGCGCGGCGCTCGCTAGCCTGCGGCATCAGAAGGGGATCACGGGCGAGGCGCTGGGGTTGCTCGTCGGGTTCTCTCAGGCGAAGATTTCCAAGATCGAACGGGGTGTGCTGCGTGCATCCCCGAAGGACGCTGAGAAGATCGCTGCCGCCCTGGACGCGTCGGCCGATCTGGTGGCCAAGCTGGTCGAATGGGCCGAGCAGGCTTACGGGGATGGCGGGAACAGGCGGGCGCCGAGCCGGCGTGGCACGGCCAGCCAGCAGGAGGTCTTCGCTGAGGAGGGGACCGCGGCCCACGTCCGCGAGTTCCAGCCCATCGCGGTGCCTGGGCTGCTCCAGATCAGTGAATATGCCCGCCGCGTGATCAACGGCTACCACGCCATCATGACGACCGATCCGAGCGCCTTGTGGGCCGAGACCGCGACGATGGTGTCGCTGCGGATCCAGCGCCAGGAGCGCCTGTACGACGTGAGYAAGAACTTCGAGTTCCTGCTCATGGAGGCGGTGCTCGCCAACCGGTTCGCCTCGCCCGGTTCCATGCTCGCCCAGGTCGACCGGATCGAGCAGGCGTCCCGGCTGCCCAACGTGACGATCCGGATCGTCCCGCAGACCGCCGAACTCGGGCTCCCGCCGCTGCATGGGTTCCAGCTGTTCGACGACGACATGGTGATCACAGAGGCGGTCGACTCAACGATCTTCCGTGATCGTCGGTCGGTCGAGTTCTACACGCACTTCTACAACGCCTACGTCGAGCGCACCGTCGCGGACCTGACGCCGATCCTCGAGCATTACAAGGCGCTGTACGCCTCGCTCGCGCTCCCGAGGGACGACTGATGCCCTTCCCTCGGCCGGCCGCGCAGGGCCCCGGTAAGGCAGGCGCCTCGGGAGGCCGAGGCAGGCCGTGGCAGGCCGTGGGCTATGGGAAGAGGCGTTCCAGGACGAGGGCCACGCCGTCGTTGTCGTTGGACGCGGTGATCTCGTCGGCGGCGGCCAGGACCTCGGGATGGGCGTTGGCGACGGCGACGGCGTGGCCGGCCCAGGCGAGCATCGGCAGGTCGTTGAGCATGTCGCCGAAGGCGACGACGTCGTCGGCGGTCACTCCGCGCCTTGCGGCCACCTGGGCGAGCGCCACGGCCTTGGAGACACCGGCCCCGGCGATCTCGACCAACGTCTCGGTCGAGCGGGTGACCATGGCCTCCGTGCCGGCCAGGGCCACGATCTTCTCGTAGACGTCGGCGAGCGACTCACCGCCGCTGCGCACCAGCAGCTTGGCTGGCGGCAGCGTGACAAGCAGCTCGGCCACGTCGGCGACGAGTTCGTCCGGATCCGGCCACATCGTCAGGAAGRGTGGCTCGCGGCCAAACTTGATCCCACTCTCGACGGCGAATGCCGCCTCCGGCACGATCTCGCGGATCGCCAGCGCCAGCCGGAGGGCGGAGTCCGGGTCCAGCCCACGCTGGTCGATCATGACACCCGCGTCGAGGTCGTAGACGAGTGCCCCGTTCGCGCAGACGGCGATGCCGGCTACGGAGGTCTTCGCGACGACGTCCGCCATGACCCGGATTGGCCGTCCGGTGACGAACACGACTGTCCCGCCGTGCTCGCCGACCCGGCGCAGCGCGTGGCGGGTGCGCTCCGACACCGTGCCGTCCGATCGGATCAGCGTTCCATCCAGATCAGTGGCAACTATCGCGGGAGGGGACACAGCGACTCAGTCAACCAGCGTAGGGCGGTCCGCACCATGGTCATGGCGCCCGGGCGACCGTCAGATCCAGGTCATTTCGTGAGGAAGTGCTCATTCGGGCGGGCGCCTACGGCCGGTTCGCCTCGCCTGGTTCCAGGCTCGCTCAGGTCGACCGGATCGAGTGGGCGTCCCGACTGCCCAACGGGACGATCCGGATCGTCCCGCGGACCGTCGAACTCGGGCTCCCGCCGCTGCATGGGTTCCAGCTGTTCGACGACGACATGGTGATCGCAGAGGCGGTCGACTCAACGATCTTCGCCGACAGTGCTGTGGGCGGGACCGTGGCACCACCGAGTGCTGGCGTGAGGTAGCTGGGCCTGGCGGAGGCGCCGGGTAGCCGGTTCCGCGGAACCGTTGTCGAGACCGACTGGCTGCCGGTCCGCGCCCGGTGGATGAATTCTGTCGCTTCATGGCGTGCGCCGGCCCGCGCGGTGGGCTGACCCGCGTCTGGTCCAACAGGCCCGTCGAGCTGGCCGTCGAGCGGACCGGGGTCCGCCAACGCAACGACGGATCATGGCTGTGGCCTGCGGCGATGTCTGAAAATTGTCGGACGTGGGTGCGAGGATCGTGATGTTTCTGGCCCCTGCCCCCTGGCTGGTGATCGCGATGGCAGTAGTCGAGTCCGAGGCTGTGTCCCCGGCGTCGGTGGACGCCGAGAAGGCGCCGCTGGCGGAGTTGGAAGGCGAGATCGTCGCCTGGGCTGGGCGGCTGGCGGCGGCGACGTGTGACTGGCTTGTGCTGCTGGCGGTGTTCGACCGGCGGGACGGGTGGCGGGGACAGGGGTTCGCGTCCTGCGCGCACTGGGCGGCCTGGCGGTGCGGGCTGGCGGTGCGCACAGCGCGAGAGCATCTGGCGGTCGGGCACGCTCTGGCGAGCCTCCCGGCAGTACGGACCGCGTTCGCGGCGGGGCGGCTGTCGTATTCCAAGGTCCGCGCGGTGACCAGGGTGGCGGAGCCCGCGAGCGAGGCATCGTGGCTTAAGCACGCGTTGTGCTGCACGGCAGCCCAGCTGGAACGCCTGGCGGCGACCTGTGAGCGGCTGACTGGAGATCACGCGGAGCAGCGGGCCGGTCGGCGGGTGTCCTGGCGGACTGACCGGGACGGGATGTTGCGTCTGACCGCCGTCCTGCCGGCCGACGAGGGCGCGCAGCTGGTCGCGGCGATCGACGCGGCACGTGCCAGCCTGGACGACACCAACCCGGTGCCCGGGCCAGATGAGCCTGACCGGGCACCGGCGGACGGGGAGATCATGGCGGCCCCGCGGGGCCGGCGATCGGACGCGGATGCCCTGGTCGCGGTGGCCGCCGGGTTTCTGCACAGGCCCGCACCTGGTCTGATGTCGCTGCCGCACACGGTGACCGTCCACGTGGACATCGAGACGTTGCTGGGTGCTGGGCCACCGGGGACGGGCATCGGCCCTTCGGACCATGCGGGCACGGCTGGGGCGCGAACGCACGCCCCCGAGGACCGCGGGTCCCGGGAAGCCGGTGTGCCCGGGGACGCTGACGCACCCGAAGAAACGAGGCGAACGGACGCGGCGGTCGGGACCGATGAGTCTGGCCGTCCCGATTGCACCGTCAGAGCGCGRCAGACCGACGGCGAGGCGGCGGGACAAGGCCAGCCGCCTGGCCCGGCCCGGCGGGGGCTGTTCCGGGCGGATCTTGAACCGGGAGTCGGTCTGACCATGCCGGTGCTGCGTCGGCTGGGTTGCGACGGGATGCTGCGGGCCCTGCTGTCCGACGCCGAGGGCAATCCACTGCACCTGGGCCGGCGGCGGCGGTTTCCCAACCAGCGATTGCGCGAAGCGGTCTACGCCCGCGATCACGGGACCTGCCAGTACCCGGGCTGCGAGCACACTCGCTGGCTGCAGTGCCATCATCTCGCGGAGTGGGTCGCGGACGAGGGTGAGACCGACATTGACCTGCTCACCCTGCTGTGCACGGCCCATCACCACGCGGTCCACGATGAGGGCATCACCCTTGAGCGTGCTGTCGACGGGGCGCTCCTCGCAATTCTGGCCGACGGTCGGGCACTTCGCCCCGCGCCGCCAGTCGACGCCGGCCCTCGGCCCGCCGAGACCCTGGCCACGGTGACCAGCCATGTCGGCGAGGCCGCGATCGCGACCCGCCATGGCGGTCGG
The DNA here is from genome assembly GCF_001983105.1 of Pseudofrankia asymbiotica. Classification (GTDB taxonomy): domain Bacteria; phylum Actinomycetota; class Actinomycetes; order Frankiales; family Frankiaceae; genus Pseudofrankia; species Pseudofrankia asymbiotica. The sequence continues at coordinate 39,137 of NZ_MOMC01000052.1, forward strand.
CTGCACCTCGCCGATTCGATGCTCGTCCTTACCCAACATCGCTGGAACCAGGTCGGTCAGAGTCAGACCACCGTGGAGACCGTCCCTACGCCGTCCACGGCCGGAACCAACGAGAACAAACGCTGCGTCCGACCAACCGAGGCTTCGCCAGTCAGGCCGACGCCACCGGCGGCGCCATCGTTCGACCGCCATGACCAGCGGCGTCGAGTTCCGCAGCCGCGGAAGTCCGCCCGCATGCGACGTCGCCGCGTCGAAGATCACACATGAGGTCTCTGAGAGAAGACAGCAGCGCTCCAAGAGGACGTTCCCGGTCGTGGCAAGGGAAGACTGGGCCAGCGGATGGAGGCGGCGCGGCGGACCCTCGCGTGGGCCGGACAACGTCGCTGCGCACAGAGATCCGCACAGAGATCGTGGTGGTCGAGTGACCGGGCGTCGCCAGGTAACATGCGGTTCATGAGGTCTGTCGACGCCCGAGGCCGGCGCGTGTGCCGCCACGCGGGTACGAGGACCATTCCAGGGGTCCGCCCGTCGTGAAGACCTTTGACGAGCTGTACGGCGAGCTCTCCGCGAAGTGGGAGCAGAAGGCGTCGGGGTCCGGGTCCGTGGCCRCCCTCGAGGCGGGTGTGCACCACATCGGCAAGAAGCTGGTCGAGGAAGCCGCGGAAAGCTGGATGGCGGCGGAGCATGAGAGCCGTGAGCGCGCCGCMGAGGAGCTTTCCCAGCTGGTCTACTGGATCCAGCTCATGATGATCTCCCGGGGTCTGACCCCGGCGGACGTCTACTCCCATCTGTAGCCCGCGCCTCGGGGCTCGTGTGCCCTTGGAGCGGCGCGGGCGTTGACCGGTGCGCGGGACGACGTCGCGTGCCTCGAAGAGCCCTGTGAGCCCCCGACCCGCTGTGAGCCCGATCCGCCGTGAGCGCCGGACCCCGCCACGGCCAGCCTCGATGGAATGATCATGCTGCGTATCGCGGTACCGAACAAGGGCGCGCTGTCCGCCGCCTCGAGCCAACTGCTCTGCGACGCCGGCTATCTGGCGAAGCGCGAGGGCGCCGAGCTTGTCGTCGCCGACCTTGAGAACGACATCGAGTTCTTCTTCCTGCGGCCGCGCGACATCGCCGTCTACGTCGGCTCCGGGCGGCTGGACGTCGGTATCACCGGCCGCGACCTTCTCCAGGACAGCGGCGTCGCCGCGCTGGAGCTGGTCGCGCTCGACTTCGGGCACTCGTCGTTCCACTACGCGGCGCCGAAGGGCGCCATCACCGACGTGGCCCAGCTGGACGGGGCCAGGATCGCGACCTCGTTCCCCGAGCTCGTCCGCACCGACTTCGCGGCCCGCGGCCTGCGGGCCGAGGTCGTCACCCTTGACGGCGCCGTTGAGACAGCGGTCCGTCTGGGCGTCGCCGATGCCATCGCCGACGTCGTCGAGACCGGCCGCACGCTGCGCGCCGCGGGCCTCGAGCTCGTCGGTGAGTCGGTGATGCAGTCACAGGCCATCATGATTGCCAAGCAGGGCACGGAACTCTCGCCTTCGCACGAGAAGTTGCTGCGCCGCGTGCAGGGCGTCCTGGTCGCCCGCCAGTACGTGATGATGGACTATGACGCGCCCATGGTGGTGCTTGAGAAGGCCTGCGAGATCACGCCGGGCTACGAGTCGCCGACGATCTCGCCGCTGCAGCGCGAGGGCTGGGTCGCGGTGCGGGCGATGGTGCCGAAGGACGAGGTCAACCGCACGATGGATGACCTGTGGGAGCTGGGCGCCCGCGGCATTCTCGTCTCCGCCATCCAGGCCTGCCGCCTGTAACGACGCCGTGACGGCGTGCTGGCCAGCCTGCGTGCCGGGCGAGCCGAGGACGGCAGCGGGGCCCGGGGCAAGCGCCCCGGGCCCCGCTGCCGTCGTACGCCTGTCGCTAGCGGCGGTGGCCCAGGATGAGAGACATGCCCTCGCTGCGGGTCGCCGGGCTAAGGAACTGGCCCCGGACCGCCGAGGTCACCGTGCTGGCGCCTGGCTTGCGCACGCCGCGCATGGACATGCACAGGTGTTCCGCCTCGATGATCACCATCACGCCGCGCGGCTTGAGCACGTCGACCAGCGCGTCGGCGACCTGCGAGGTCAGACGCTCCTGCACCTGCGGACGGCGCGCGTACAGGTCGACGAGCCGGGCGAGCTTGGAGAGCCCGGTGATCTGGCCGTTCTCGTTCGGGATGTAGGCGACATGCGCCTTGCCCGAGAAAACGACCAGGTGATGCTCGCACAGCGACGAGAAGTCGATGTCGCGTACCAGCACCATCTCGTCGTGGCCCTCGTCGAAGACCGTGGTCAGCACGTCGGCCGGGTCCCGGCCCAGGCCCTCGACCGCCTCGGCGTAGGCCCGGGCGACCCGGTCCGGCGTCTTACGCAGCCCTTCGCGGTCCGGGTCCTCCCCGATACCGATCAGCAGCTCACGCACGGCCGCGGCGACCCTGTCGTGGTCGAACGGGCGTACCCGGCCGTTGCCGGTGCGGAAGGCCGCGACGGCGGCGCCGGAACCTGACCTGGTCTCCGTCTCTGATCCGTCTACCTCGTCCGCCAGCTCAGCGGACGCGTCGAGGTGAGCGGACAGGACCGCCTGGTCGGTCTCGGACGTCAACGGTGTTTCCTTTCGTCGTCATTCGGCCACACCGGCGGCGCCCACGGGTTGGAGATCCGCGGAGCGTCCGGCGGAGGCGCGCCCGGCGGACCGGCCGGCCCGGTGGGACCGGCTGGGCCGCCTGTCGGGCCGCCACCGGAACCCTGGTCAGGGTCGTGACGGCCCTGGCCAGGGTCGGTGACCGGGCCCGCCCCCGCGGGCTTGGTCAGCCCCTGGGCGGCGTTCCCGTTGCCGCCGCCGTTCGCGTCATGGCCGCCGCCGGCCGAGCGCGCTCCGCCGTTGTCGCGCGGCCTCTGGCCAGGGTGGCCGTTGCCCCCGCCATGGACGAGGTCGGCCACGTCCGTGGTGACAAGGCCCAGCTCGGCGGGGGTCTGCACGGGTGGACGGTCCGACGGTACCCGCCGGCCGACGCCCGTGTAGTAGCCGCGGATCGGCCGCTTCTGAACGGTGGCGAAGGTCTCCAGCACGTCGTCCTTGCTGAGGGTCTCGGTGTCCATCAGCCGAAGCACGAGAGCGTCCAGCTCGTCGCGGTAGGTGTTGAGCACCTCCCACRCCTCGTCGTGCGCCGCCTCGATCAGCTTGCGCACCTCGCTGTCGATCTCGCCGGCGACGGCCTCCGAGTAGTCGCGCTGGTGGCCGACCTCGCGRCCGAGGAACACCTCGCCCGAGTCGCCACCGAACTTCAGCGCGCCGAGCTTGTCGCTCATGCCGTACTGGGTGACCATCGCGCGGGCGATCTGGGTCGCCTTCTCGATGTCGTCGCTCGCTCCGGTGGTCGGCTCGCGGAAGACCAGCTCCTCGGCCGTCCGCCCACCGAGCAGCACAGCCAGCTTGTCCAGCATCTCCGACCGGGTGGACAGGTACTTGTCCTCCAGCGGGAGCTGCATCGTGTAGCCGAGAGCCCGGCCGCGCGGCAGAATCGTGATCTTGTGAACCGGGTCGGAGTTCGGCAGCGCGTGCGCCACCAGGGCATGCCCACCCTCGTGGTACGCGATGCGCTTCTTCTCCCGGTCGCTCATCGCCCGGGTCTTGCGCTCCGGGCCGGCGAGCACACGGTCGATGGACTCCTCGAGCAGCGCGGAGGAGATCACCTTCTGGTCGGCGCGGGCGGCGAGCAGCGCCGCCTCGTTCAGCACGTTCGCCAGGTCCGCGCCGGTGAAGCCGGGAGTGCGCCGGGCGATGACGAGCAGGTCGACGTCCGCGCCGATCGGCTTGCCCTTGGCGTGCACCTTGAGAATCGCCTCGCGGCCCTGCAGGTCCGGGCGGTCGACGACGATCTGGCGGTCGAAGCGGCCGGGGCGCAGCAGCGCCGGGTCGAGGATGTCGGGCCGGTTCGTCGCGGCGATGAGGATCACGCCGCCCTTGACGTCGAAGCCGTCCATCTCGACGAGCAGCTGGTTGAGGGTCTGCTCCCGCTCGTCGTGGCCGCCGCCCAGGCCGGCGCCACGGTGGCGGCCGACCGCGTCGATCTCGTCGACGAAGATGATCGCGGGCGCGTTCGCCTTGGCCTGCTCGAACAGGTCGCGGACACGGCTCGCGCCGACGCCGACGAACATCTCGACGAAGTCGGAACCCGAGATCGAGTAGAACGGCACCCCGGCCTCGCCGGCGACGGCGCGGGCGAGCAGCGTCTTACCGGTTCCCGGCGGGCCGTAGAGGAGCACGCCCTTGGGGATCTTCGCGCCTATCGCCTGGAACTTCCCGGGGTTCTCCAGGAACTCCTTGATCTCCTCGAGCTCCTCGAGGGCCTCGTCGGCGCCTGCCACGTCCGCGAACGTCGTCTTCGGCGTGTCCTTGCTGACCAGCTTGGCCTTGGACTTGCCGAAGTTCATGACGCGGTTGCCGCCGCCCTGCATCTGGTTCATCAGGAACAGGAACAGCGCGACGACGAGGACCAGTGGCAGCAGGTTGAGCAGCAGGGAGACCAGGACGTTGCTGCGTTCGACCTTGACCTCGTACGTGACGTTCTTGTCATTGAGAGAGTCCGCGAGGTAGCGGCCCTGGTTCGTGACATAGGACGACTCGTACTTCTTGTTGTCCTTGGTCGTGATCTGGATGATCTGCTTGGAGTCCTGGATCGTGGCCTTCTCGACCTGACCAGCCGCGATCTTGGCCTGGATGAAGTGCAGGTTCTGCTTGGAGTACTCCTTGGGGCCCGACAGGACGTTCGTCGTCAGGAAGATCACAAGGAGGACCAGGAGAGCCAGGACCACCCAGCCACGGAAGATTCTTCTTGGAGTCATCTGCCTGGAGCGCGGGACACGCGCACTCCGCCCTCCTGACGTGTGTTCTGCCCTCGATCGGGATTCCCTTGTGCCGAGGGTACCGCCGGTACGCGCCTCTCACCCGCGCGTACATGTGAGCAACGGTTCGCCGCGCCACCGTGTTCCGGGGGCCGGGCGCCCCGGTCCGCCTCCAGGTCGTCCGACGTGGCAAGGTAACGGTGCGGAGCGGGCGGTTAGCTGGCGGTCAGACGCGGGGGCCGCGGGCTATGGCTTCTGGAGTGAGGGTTCCCACGAACGGCAGGGTCCGGTAGTGCTCGCCATAGTCGAGGCCAAAACCGACCACAAAGGCGCTCGGGATGTCGAAACCGACATAGCGGACATCGATGTCGACCGTGATRGCTTCGGGCTTACGGAACAGCGCAAGCACCTCGAGTGACGCCGGCTGCCGCGACCGCAGGTTCTTCAGCAGCCAGGACAGCGTCAGCCCGGAGTCGATGATGTCCTCGACGACAAGCACGTCCCGGCCCTCGATCGAGCGATCGAGGTCCTTGAGGATGCGAACCACGCCGCTGGACGACGTCGCCGAGCCGTAGGACGACACGGCCATGAACTCCATGGTCACCGGGGTGCGCAGCGCGCGTGACAGGTCTGCCATCACCATCACGGCACCCTTGAGCACGCCGACGAGCAGCAGCTCCCGGCCGGCGTAGTCCGCGTCGACCCGGGCCGCGAGCGTGCCGATGCGCCGCGCGATCTCGTCGGCGCTGACCAGCACCTCACCGATGTCGCCGGCGAGCGCGGGCGCGACCCCCGGCATCGTCGTCCCGGTCGCCTGGACCGACGCGACGTCCCCGTCCAGGCGGGCGTTGTCGAAGTCGGGCATGCTCACGTCAGCGTGGCTCACCTGCGGGCCCTCCTCGGCGTCTGGCCGACCGGCGACGCGCCGGCGCGGCGATGGCCGCGGGTCCGTCTCCGTGGGGTTGGCGCCTCGCGAGTCCCCATCCGCCGCCCCGCGGCGCCCGGACCCGGTCTTACCAGGTCCGACCAACGCGATCCTGTCACCTCGGCGGCGGGCGGTGACGCCCGATGGGAGTGGCACGGGCTGCTGACCGCGCCAACGCGTGACCAGCGCCTCCATCGCCCAGACGTGCTCGGCACGCAACGCCGACGCGGACGCCCCGAGCGTCAGCGCGGCCCGCCGCAGCACCCGGGTGCGCAGCGCGCTCGGCAGCTCGCCGAGAGTGCCGACGTCGAGATCAAGACCGGCCGGGACGACGGCGCCCGGCGGGACGTCCGCGAGGCCGGTGAGCTGGGCGTAGGCGTCGTCGGCGAGCGCGTCCAACGCCTCGGCGTCCGCGCGCAGCAGGTCGGCGCTGCGCGCCAGCGCCTCGGCGATGCCCGGCCCCAGCTGCTCCTCCAGCGCCGGCAGCAGGCTGTGCCGGACCCGGGCGCGCGCGAACGCGTCGTCGGCGTTCGTCGGGTCGTCCCATGGCTCGAGACGCTCGGCGCGGCAGGCGTTCCTGGTGTGGTCCCTGCGCAGGCCCAGGAGCGGGCGGCGCACCAGCCCGTCACGCGGGCTCATCGCCCCGAGCGTTCGGGCACCGGAGCCGCGGGCGAGCCGCAGCAGCACGGTCTCGGCCTGGTCGTCGAGAGTGTGACCGAGCAGCAACGCGGCGCCACCCAACCGCTCGGCGGCGGCGAACAGTGCCGCCCGGCGGGCGTCGCGCGCCGCGCCCTCCGAGCGCGCGGAGTGCGCGGTCAGCACCTCCACCGGGTCGAGCCGCAACGCCGCGCCCTGCCGCGCGACCTTCTCGGCCCGGGCCGGCGACGCCGGGTCCCAGCCGTGGTCGACGGTCAGCAGGCCGGCGCGCAGTGCCCGCCGCGGCGCGACGAACGCCGTCGCGGCCGCGAGCGCCAACGAGTCAGGGCCGCCCGAGCAGGCGACCAGCACCAGCGCGCCGGGTGGCAGGTCCGCGATGGCGTGCCGCACCGCCAGCCGCACCGCCGCCACCGCCGGCGCCGGCGACCCGGGCGGGTACATCCGCTGTTCCGAGCTGGTTACCACAGCCCCCGTCGCTCACGTCGGGCGTTGACCACGCCTGGCCAGGCGGACTCGGCCCTCGGCGTCGTCGATCGAGGCCAGACTACGGGCCTACGCCGAAATGGACGGCCGGCTGCCGAGCACGCGAGCCATCCACGCACCCGGATCGGCGATCTCGGCCTGGCTGGGCAGCGCCGCGGGTGACTCCCAGACGAGGTTGAACCCGTCGACGCCGGCCTCGGTGACCACGGCGCGCACGAAGGCACCGCCCTGCCGGTACTGGCGCAGTTTCATGTCCAGGCCTAGCAGCCGGCGGACGAACCGGTCGAGCGGTGACCCGCCGGAGCGGCGGGTGTCGAACTTCGCCCGGATGTCGGCGACAGTCGGCACCACCTTGGGCCCCACGGCGTCCATCACCTGGTCGGCGTGCCCCTCGAGCAGGGTCATCAGCGCCTGGAGGCGGTCGAGCACGGCACGCTGGGCCGGGGTCTGCAGGGCTTCGACGACGCTGGGGGCATCCTGGCCGCGGTCGCGCACGGCGCCGCGCAGCGCCGCCACGGCCGAGCGCATCCGGTCGGCGAGCACGTCGGGATCGAGGTCGGTCGCCTCGATGAAGGCGCCGATCTCGGACTCGAGATGGGCCCGCAGCCACGGCACCGCGGTGAACTGGCTGCGGTGCGTCTGCTCGTGCAGGCACACCCACAGCCGGAAGTCGCGGGGGACGACGGACAGCTGCCGCTCGGCGTGCGCGATGTTCGGCGCGACCAGGCTCAGCCGGCCCACCGGCCCGGTGCCGTCGGCCGCGACGGCGTCGTCGCGAGCCGCGGCGACGGTGGGCGTCGGCCCGTACTCCTCCGGCGGGAGAAACACCTCGTACTGGCCGAGGACCTTGCCGGCGAGGTATGCCAGTGCCGAGCCGAGCTGCACGCCGGTCACCCGGCGGCCGACCGCGGTCGACAGCGACCCGCTGCTCGCGTCGGTGACGCGCTCCAGCAACGGCGCCGTGATCATGCGCAGGCCGGCGACGTTCGACCGGGCCCATTCGGGCCGGTCGACCACGGCGATGGGTGTGACCGCGGCGGCCGGCGGCCGCAGATGTGTGTAGTCCTCGACGTGCCGCTCGGCCTCGACGGCCAGCCTGCGCAGCTCGGTCACGACCTCGTCGGCCTCCGCCCGCGTCAGCTGCGGGCCCGGACGGACGAGCTTGCGTGCTGTCGCCACCGCCAGGTCCCAGTCGACGGGCTGCCTGTCCACCGGCTGYGCATCCACAGGGCAAGGGTACCCGGTGAGTGCCATCCGATCATGTTTCCTGGCTCGTTCTCCACTCATGTGTACCAACGGGACGCTCCGCCTGGGTGTCCCTCGACCTGACCCTGTCCGGGGCCTGGCCGATCGGCTATCCGGCCGGCGGCGGGCTGGGCGCCGCGATGGTTTCCCCGGCGGACGGCGTTCCCGCGTCCGAGGCGGGCTTTCCACCGGCCCTGACGGCGTCGGCGGATCCGCAGCAGGACGCGAGCGCCGCCGCGGCCCGGTCGAGGCTCGCCTTGGCCATGGGGGACTCCTGGACGGGCGCGAAGAAGCCGAACAGGAGCAGCCGGCCGTCCGCGTCGACGAGCTCCCCGGCCAGGCTGGTGACGATGCGGAGGCTTCCGGTCTTGGCCCGGACATCGCCGGCGGCCGCGGCGGTGTCCACGCCGCCGTAACGGTCTCCGAGCGTCCCGGAGAAGCCCGCCACCGGCAGGCCGGTGAGCAGGGTGCGCAGCTCGGGGTGATGCGGCAGCGTCGCGGTCCGCAGGATCTCGATCACCGTGCGCGGCGGGATCAGATTGTTGATGGACAGTCCACTCACGTCGGCCAGCGACATCCCGGTGGTGTCGATCCCGAGATCGGCCAGCGCCTTGCCGACCGCGGCCGTCGCGCCGGCGAACGTCGTCGGCAGGGCGCGGGCGTGGGCGACCAGCCGGCCGAGGCTCTCGGCCAGGTCGTTGTCCGAGTCGGTCAGCATCCGCTCCACCAGCATCGGGATGGGGGGGCTGTCGGCTGTGGCGACCGGCCTCGCCGCCGGGTCGGCGGCTCCGGTCCCGGTCGAACCGACCGAGACGCCGGCGCCCCGCAGCGCGGTGGCGAACGCGGCGGCCGCGGCCGCGTCCGGGGTCGGGCTGCGCGGTCCGATCGAGCCGGGCTGGGAGCGGCCGGCGTCGACCTCCAGCGCGGAGACGGGGGTGACATCGCCTTCGGCGACATAGGTGTCGTTCCAGCCGGGTGCCGTCCCCGGTCCGGAGAACAGGCTGCCGTCCCCGACGACCTGGTCAACCGACGTGATCCCGGCGGCACGCACCTGGGCCGCGAGCGTCGATAGACGGGCGCTCGTACTCGCTGGGTAGCCGGTGGGGTCGGCCGCGGCGGTCAGCGTCGGGTCGCCGGCGCCCACGAGCCAGAGCGTGCCGCCGGTCGAGGCCGTGCCGGTCGACGCGGCGCCGGTCGGCGTCGCGGGGCCCGTCGCGCCGCCGGCACCCGTCGACGCGCCGGCGGGCGGAAGGTAGACGACCCGCGTGGTCAGCCGGGCGTCCGGGGCGAAGGTTCGCAAAGCGGCCGCGGCGACGGCGGTCTTCAACGTCGACGCCGGCGCGGTCGGCACGGTGGACCTGACGTCGAACAGCACCTTGCCGGACAGCGCGTCGACGACGATCCCGGCCGGGCTGCCCAGCGCCGGATTGCCCAGCGGCCCGGCGAGCCGGGCGGCCAGCGTGGCCTGGTCGGGCATGGGGCTGTCCGCCCGCGGGCCGGCCAGGGCGGGCGCCGTGACGCGCGGTACCGTCGGTGTTGGTGCCTCGCCCGGCGTGGACGATATGGACAGGGACCCGGCGAGCAACGCGCCGGTCAGCGCTGTCAGGCCGCCAGCCCGCGCACCCGTCATTGGGCGAGCTTAAGGCGCCGGCGGCGAGGTGTGTTCCCTGAACGTGGGCGGCTTTCCGGGTTTGCGATATTGCTCCGGGGGATGACCCCTGGCCCCCGATGTCGGGCTTTTGCCCGACGGGGGTGAACAACCGGGCAGGATGCCGCGGATCGGTGGAGGGCGCGGTCGAACGCCAGGGCAGGGTGAACTGGAGAGAGTTTTCGATACTTGACCCGCACGCGCGACCGCGTGGGGCGGCGCGTTCGGGGGAGTGGTCGGGTAGCGACGTCAGGGCCAGCGTTGGCGATGGAGCGGCGTCCAGGCCACCCGCGCAACCGGCGCGCGTCGGCGAAGGCCCGGTAGGTGGGATAGGCCACATCGCCGGAGCTGCGGCCTGTGGGAAGTCCGCCGACACTGGACGAAGGCACGGTTTCACGAACTTGGCCGACCAGCCGCGCTGTGTGGCGGGTCGCCCTGGACACGGCCGGCCTCAGGGTCGGTCCGCGCGGGAAGCCGGTACCGGTCGCGAGACCTGGGCCGGGACGATGGAAGACGAGCCGGCCCGCCAGGGCCGAGCCACCGAATAAGAAGGAGACAGGGAGCGGCGTGGACCTCGAGTTCGACGTGACCATCGAGATCCCCAAGGGGCAGCGCAACAAGTACGAGATGGATCACCACACGGGGCGGATCCGGCTTGACCGGATGCTGTTCACATCCACCCACTACCCGTCCGACTATGGGTTCATCGAGGGCACTCTCGGCCGCGACGGCGACCCGTTGGACGCGCTGGTGCTGCTCGAGGAGCCCACCTTCCCGGGCTKCCTGGTGCGCTGCCGGACGATCGGCATGTTCCAGATGACCGACGAGAAGGGCCCGGACGACAAGGTCCTCTGCGTGCCGGTGGCCGACGTCCGCCAGGAGCACCTGCGTGACATCCGTCACCTGCCGGAGTTCGACCGGCTGGAGATCCAGCACTTCTTCGAGGTCTACAAGGACCTGGAGCCCGGAAAGTCGGTCGAGGGAGCGAGCTGGGTCGGCCGCGCCGACGCCGAGCGCGAGATCCTCGCCTCGGTCAAGCGGATGGAGACCGAGGGACACGAGCACGCGGAACCGGCCGAGCCGGTCGTCGACGAGGCTCAGTCCGCCTGACTCGTCGCCATCTCGTATCGCGAGGCCCCGGCTGGTTCTTCGAACCACCGGGGCCTTTCCCATTTTCTCCAATTCCGTCATCCTCGCGCCGGCCGCGGTCCCGCGCGGGCATGATCGCGATTTCGAGGGTTGGGCCGGGGCGGAGCCGCGGACGCGGGCGGGTGGCTTCGGCGGTGAGCGTTACCGGGTGACCAGGGCGCGGCGCTTGTCGAGCAGCCAGCGCGTGCCGCGGCCCGCCTGTTGATCGATGGCCTGTACCGCCGGAAGCTGGGCCGCTCGCAGCATCTGGTAACGCAGGGGCGTCTCGTCGCCCTGTCGGGAGGCCATCCTGAACGCGAACGCCAGCGGGTCCGGTGCTACGTCGATGGAAGGGCGCCCGCGGTCCGCGGGCTGGGTGGTGTCACGCAGGCGGTTGAGCTCGCCGTCGACACCCTCGAACCACGACATGCTGATCCGGGCCCGCTCCTGCAGCGGTCCCAGCGCCGCGTGTCCGGAGCGGTCGAAGTCCCGCAGTGCCGTGGCGACGTCCGCGCGTCCGTGGAGGAAACGTTCCAGCATTATCGCGTCCATGATTGCGAGAGCCGTGCCAGAACCCAGGGTGAAATGGGTGGTGTGGGCGGCGTCGCCCAGCAGGACGATGTTCTCGTGCAGCCAGGTGCGAGTGGTGACGTGGGTGAACCGTTGCCAGCGTGYCGGCCGGCCATGGCAGTCGCTGATCAGTCGGTGCCCGCCGAGCGGCGCGTCGAAGATGCCTTCCAGGAGCTGGCAGCCATCCGCGTCGCTCAGCCGGTCGAGACCCAGGCCGGTCCAGGTCTGGGGGGCGCACTCGACGATGCAGGTGCTGATGTCGGCGGCCGAGGGATAGGCGTGGAACCAGATCCAACCGGGTTCCGTGCGCTCGAACGCGAACATGAAGTTCTCGAATCGGCGGTCCGTACCAAGCCAGATGTACTGGTTGGTTCCGGCTTCAAGCTGGGTACCGAAGGCGTCCTGGCCGGCTAGCCGTCGTACCTGGCTGTTCGCCCCGTCGGCCGCGACCACCAGATCGGATTCCGCCATGAGCACGCTCAGGTCGTCGGCGTCGGCCACATGCCGGCGGTACCGCACGTCGACGCCCAGCTCGATCGCCCTGCGCGCGAGCACGTCGAGCAGGGTCGCGCGCTGGATGCTGTACCCGTAGCCAGGCAGGTAGGCGGGTCGTGGGCCGCCGACGCTGACGTGCTGGCCCCGCCACAGGGTCGACGCCGCCCGCAGCTCGCGCGCGCTGACCGGGTCGCCGCGGAACAGACAGCCCAGCAGCGATTCCCAGTAGACGACCCCCCAGCCGTGGGTGGCCCCTGGCCGGTCGCGTTCGAGCACGGTGATGTCGTGGCTGGAATCCCGCAGTTTTGCCCGGATCGCGAAGTACAGCCCCGCCGGGCCGCCGCCAACACAGACGATCTTCATAGGAAGGAACCTCGGAGATAGAGGTGGCGGCGGCCGACAGGGCCACCGCCACGAGGGATGCGTCAGGGCGACGCGATTGTGGGAGGAACGGGCCTACCAGCCCCAGCCACAGCCTCCGCCCCAGCCGCCTCCCCAGCCCCAGCCTCCCCAGCCCCAGCCGCCTCCCCAGCCGCCGAAGCCGATGCCGCCAAAGCCAAATCCGTGGGTCCGCTCGCGGAAGGACCCCACGTCCTGGAGGGCCGGCGCCCTATACATAGCCTTCACAGCGGTTCCTCCCTCTGTGATGTCACCTTTCAGCGGGTCATCCAGGTACAGTCTGGTGACAACCCACCTGTTCCGATCGGCTATTCGCGCCGCTTGTAACCGACCATCAGTAGCCTTCCACCTCTCGGTTCACCAGAGGTTCACTACGCTGCGTACCGCCGCTTCGGGCTCGAAAGGATCAGTGAATTCCCAAGAGGCAACCCGAAAGGGCGGGCATCGTTGGTCAGTCGAACAACTGGTCCCCTTGGCCAGGGCCGCTGAGATGGGGGTGGCGGTGGCCGACGGCCACCGCCACGGGACGCGCGTCAGAACAGCGCGGTTGCGAGATGGGCGGGCTTACCAGCCCCAGCCCCAGCCGCCTCCCCAGCCGCCCCAGCCGCCGCCCCAGCCCCAGCCACCACCCCAGCCACCACCCCAGCCGCCGCCCCAGCCGCCACCGCCCCAGCCGTGGGTGCGCTCGCGGAAGGATCCGGCATCGAGGAGGGTGGGCGCGTGGTATGCAGTCTTCATAACGGTTCCTCCATCTGGTGGTGATGTCGCCTTTCGGTTTTCGGCCGGCCGGGCAATAAAACCGGCGGACATTCAGCCCGCCGACCAGATCATTTTTCTATGACRACTTGTGACCGACCACCATCAGCCTGCCACCGATCGGTTCATCCTCGGTTCAGCACCCTGAGCATGGTCGGCCAATCACTTTCTTTCCGCCGGCCGACCCCGCCGCCACAACCGGATCCGGCCGAGAAATGAATTCCGCGGCCCCAAACCCTCGACGCGCGATCAGCGCGTGACCCTCGGCAGGTGGCCGATGCTGATCTCTTTGACGACCGACCCGTGGGCCGGTCTCACGCAGATGTCGGCGTGCGGAGCCGGCGGCGAAGCGGATGGGATGCTGGCGGTCATCGTCCGAGATCGAGCATGAACGGCGATCTGGGGCGGCCAGGCTGCCACCCGCGCTCAAGAGCTTGCCGAATGGCGATGGCCACCGCCGAAGGCAGCACGGGAGGGGCTGGGGCACCATGACGGCCCGCGGCGAAGCAGTCCATCAGGGCTGCGAGCAGGCGGTGCGAGCCCGGGTCGGTGCTGGGAAAGCTGTGTGGTGGCGTGTTTGGTGGTGAGTTGGACCGAGCGGTACGCGAGGGGGGTCCAGGGGGCGAAGCCCCTTGGCGTGGGGTCCGGGGCTCGGCCCCGGGGCAACATGACGGCCCCCGGCGAAGCAGTCCATCAGGACTGCGAGCAGGCGGCCCCGGCGCGAGCCGAAGGCGGGGATTGAACCCGCGACCTATCGCTTACGAGGCGATTGCTCTGCCACTGAGCTACTTCGGCATGGTCCAGCGAGGCTGGCGCGGCTCCGAGTATGCCAGATGAGATGACGAAGGCGACGTGTGTGGCCCGGCCGCGTTTCTGCGATCTTGTGGCCGGCCGATGGCTCTGGTCCCGGCTCGGGTAGGCGCGTCGCCGCCGGGCCGGCGTCGTCACCGGCTGTCTCGGTCTCGATCTTCGAACTCGGTCGGCGACGGTGGGTTGGGGGTGAGCGCCGGCCGRCTGGCGCCGGGCGTCTTGTCTGGTCGCGGTGGGTCGGATGTGATGGTGGGTGTCCCGATCGTCCGGTGACGGGTTGATGTGCGGYTCGGGGTTTGGGTAGGGGATCCGTTACGGAAAGCTTTGGCTTGATCACATGTGCGTGTCGATGTGGTGTCGTCAGTCGACCGAAATTCGTCAAATGCGACCCCGCTCGCAGTGGCACTGGAGAGGTTGCGTAGGGTTTCGCCATGACCGGGGAAGCAACTGCGACGACGACGCGAGGGGCCTCGCTGCTCGTCGCGGAAGATGATGAAGCATCGCGCGTCGCACTCGCGCGCAGTCTTGAGCGATTCGGGTACCGCGTGCTGGAGGCGGCCGATGGCGAGACCGCACTCCGCCTGTTTCAGACGACGGAGATCGACCTGGTTGTACTTGATGTAGCAATGCCGCGAATGGACGGCTTCGCCGTGCTCAGTCGGCTGCGGCAGACGAGCGAAGTACCGGTGATCATGCTGACCGGTCGGGCTGAAGAGGTCGACCGGGTGGTCGGCCTGGAGCTCGGGGCCGACGACTATGTCGTCAAGCCCTACTCGCTGCGCGAGCTGGTGGCCAGGGTTCGCGCCCGGCTGCGCCGCCGCCCGGTGGAGGCGCCCCCCCAGCGCAGCGGGGATGGCAACGAGCCGCTGATCTACGGCGACGTGTCGATCGACCTGCGTGCCCGCGAGGTCGCGGTGGCCGGCGAGCGGATCGACCTGACCGCCCGTGAGTACGAGCTGCTCGCTTTCCTGGCCCGTCATCCGCGCCGGGTGTTCAGCCGGGAGGAGCTGCTCGAGCAGGTCTGGGGCACTCGGTTCCAGGACCCCGCGACCGTGACGGAGCACGTCCGGCGGGTCCGCACCAAGGTCGAGGGCCGGCCGCCGCAGCGCCGGTTGGTCACCACGCTGCGCGGCATGGGCTACCGCTTCGACCCGTGAGCCCAACTTCGTGATTCCCTGACCCGGTGGAGTCCTCCGCGCCCAGAAGGCCGGAGGACTCCACCGGGTCATAGCTGTATGGCGCCCGCCGTCTCAGTCCGAGCCGAAGTGGCGGGGACGGGCGCGTCGGCGGATCCGTCGGTGCCCACCGTCGCCGGCCGGCGGCTCCTGGCTCGTCTCGTTCCGGCTGGCCTCATCCGGCTGTGAGACGGCGCCGGGCACGGCGGCCTCCCGGGCGGCGGCGTCCGGCGTGTCCATGCGCTGGTGCGCGGCGAAGGCGTCGGGGCGCTCCTCGCCGTTCTGATCGGGGCCCTCAGTCTGACTGCCGTTCCGGCTCCCGTCCTCGGGCGTGCTGGCGGAACCGCATCCGGGGCCCACGGTGGCCGGATAGGCGGCTTCGTGGGTCTTGCGGGACGAGCAGACGTCGGCCCGGTCGCAGGCGCGCCGCCCGCCCGCGTCGAGCGCCACCGTCACCTGCTGGCGGGGCACATCGTGGCCGATCACCCTGCCCGGGCCGTCGGGAGTGCTCGCCCGGGAGCCCACGGCGGGGACGGCGGCGGCGAACTCCTCGTACAGCGGGTGCTCGTAGCGCAGGCAGCACATCAGCCGGCCGCAGGCGCCGCTGATCTTCAGCGGGTTGAGTGCCAGGTTCTGGTCCTTGGCCATCCGGATGCTCACCGGCTCGAAGTCGGTGAGAAACGTGGAGCAGCACAGCTCCCTGCCGCACGACCCGATGCCGCCCTGCAGCTTCGCGCTGTCCCTGGCGGACAGCTGGCGCAGGAGAACCCGAGTGTCCAGCGTCCGATTCAGCTCACGGACGAGAGCGCGGAAGTCGACCCGTCCGTCGGCGGTGAAGTAGATCGTGAACGTGTCCGACGCGTCGATGTGGTCGACACCGATGATCTTCATGGGAAGGCCGTGCTCACGGACCAGCCGCTTGGCCGCGACCCTCGCCTGGGCGCGTCGCCGCCGGGACACCTGGTCCCGCTCCACGTCGTCGTCGGCCGCGAACCCGGCGAGGACCGGCAGGTGGCCGATGTCGTCGCTCACCCACTGCGGCGCCCACATGCAGGTCGCGACCGCCGGGCCTTCGTCGGTGGGGACGAGCACCCGGTCGCCGACGCGGGGCGCCAGCCGCCCTGGGTCGGCGTAGTACAGCTTCCCGCGGGGCGAGAAGGCCACCGCGCACATCATCGACATGCGTGCCCGCCGTCCTGTCGTGTCCGCCGCGAGGCGCCGCGGCGCGGCCCGGCACCAGCACGAGCCGGCCATGCCGGCCACGTGGGCCCGGCCGTACATCCGGTCAGGTCACTCCGACCTCACCGAATGTGGCGGAAATCGCCGTTCGCCCTGAGCGTACGTCCGCGTTCTCGCCGAAGCACCCGGTTCGTCCGGTCTCAGGCGTCCCGGAGGGCCAGGGTCAGGGATTCGACGGCGAGCTGGGCGACGAGGCCCGGGTTGGCGGCGAGCGAGTCCCTGGTCGCCAGGACCGCCTCCAGACGGCGCAGGGTGCGTTCCGGGGTTGCCGTGGCGGCGAGCCGGCTGATCTCGGCGGCGGCGTCGGGGTTGACCGGGTCGACGGTCGCGCCGAGCTGGTGGGCGAGCACGTCCCGGTAGAGACCCGCGAGGTCCAGCAACGTCCGGTCGAGCGAGTCGAGCACCGTGCGCCGGCCGCGGCTCTTCTGCGACTTCTCCAGGTCCTTGAGCGCTCCGGCGGCGCCGCGGATCATCATCGTCCTGGCCTTGGGCGCCGCCTTCGTCGCCCGTTTCGAGCGTCCCGTGGCGCCGGACGAGGTCGCGCCGACGCCGAGCGCCGTGCGCAGGGCCTCCGTCTCCGCCTCGTCCCGCTCGGTGTTCGCCGTGTCGGCGTCGGCGTTCGCCGCGGCGACGAGATCGGCGGCGGCGCTCAGGCAGTCGGCCGCGCGGCCGAGCCGGCCAGGCACCGCCAGTACCTGGGCACGCCCCGCCCTGGCCCGCTCGTCGACGGCGAGCAGGCGGGCCCGGCCGAGGTGGCCCTGCGACGCCCTCGCCGCGACGTGCGCCGTCCGCCCGTCGACGCCGTCGCGCAGCAGCGCGTTGACGATGTCGTCGACGGACGGCAGCCGTAGCGCCACCACTCGGCATCGAGACCGGATCGTGGGGATCACATCGTCCACCGAGGGCGCGCACAGAAGGAACACGGACCGCTCGGCCGGTTCCTCCAACGCCTTGAGCAGGGCGTTCGCGGCGGAATCCGTGAGCCGGTCCGCCTCCTCGATGAGCAGGATCCGGTACCGGCCACTGGTCGGGGCGCTCGCCGCGTCCCTGACCAGTGCCCGCACGTCCTGGACGCCGAGCGAGAGCCCCTCCGCGCGCACCGTGCGCAGGTCGGCCGCCGTGTCGGTGAGGACGGTGTGGCAGCCGACGCACTCGCCGCAACCAGACGGGCCCACCGGCTCGTCGGGCACCCCCGGCTCTCCGGCCGTTCCCGCGGCTTCGGCGGCATCCGGCGCGTTGGCGGCCTCCGCCGCTCTGGCCGCCGAGGCGCGTTCGCAGCTCAGAGCGGCGGCGAAGGCCCTGGCGGCGTCGACGCGGCCGGCGCCGGAGGGGCCGGTGAACAGCCAGGAATGGGTCATCCCCGCCCTGGCGGCCGCGATGGCGCCGTCCGGGCCGCCGATGAGCGCGGCCGCCGCGGCGGCCGTGGCGAGGGTGTCGACGACCGCGTCCTGGCCGGTGAGCGCTTCCCAGACGCTCACGCCGAGCCCTCCGGGAACCGAGTGGAGCCGGGCGCTCCGGTATCCATGATCGGGCTGCGCCGGTCGCCGACGCCGTGCCGCTCGCCGCCCCCGCGCCGGTCGAGGTCGTCGCCGTGCCCGGTGCCCGTCGGACGGTCAGGGCCGGTTCCGCCCGCGGCGACGGCCGCCAGCTCCGGGCCGCCAGCGGTGGCCGTCGCCGCGGGGCTGTCCGTGTCGCCGATGGCGCTGAGAGTGGAGTCCCCGAGGCGGCGGGCGACCTCCTGGCGGATCCGGGCGCGCAGCTCGCCCGCCGGCGCGGCGCGGTCGAGCACCAGGTAGCGATGCGACTCCTCGTCCGCGAGCCGCAGGTAGGCGGCGCGGACCTCCTCGTCGAACCTCGGGCCGCGCGAGCTCGTCCACCGTCGATCGGCCGCCACCTGGCCGTCCGCCGGGCCGTTCAGGAATCCAGGGGCAGGGAAGCCAGGCTCGCTCATGCCCGCGTGCGCGTCCGCCGCCGCGGTGTCGGCGTCCATGTCCGCGTCCGTCTCCGCGTCCGTCTCGGTGTCCAACAAGACCGTGACGTCGGGGAGCAGCGACATGGTCGCCCACTGGGCCAGCACGGTCAGCTCGCCCAGGGCGGCACAGCTCGCGGCGCTCTGGTGCGCGATCGTCGAGTCGACGTAGTGGTCGGTGAGGACCACGGCGCCGCGCGCGAGCGCCGGCTCGATCACCCTGGCGACGTGCTCGGCCCTGGCCGCCGCCGCGAGCAGGGCCTCGGTGCGGGGGTGCAGCGCCGCCGACGGGTCTGCCTGCAGCTGGCGCAGGGACGCCTCCAGCGGCGCGGCGATCACCGCGTCCGAGGCGACCACCACCTCGTGCCCCGTCTCGGTAAGCCACGAGCGCAGCGCCTCGAGCTGGTCCGCCCGCGCGGCGGCGTCCGTTCCCTCGATCGCGACGAACAGGCCGGCATGGCGTGGCCGGCGGTTCTGCCTGCGGCCGCGCAGCGCGTTCCACAGCTCCGGGAGGACGGGTACCCCGGAGTGGTCGTCCATCTCCCGGTAGGCGAACAGGCCCACGACGATGGCGAGCACACCACCGCCGAGCAGCACGAAGGTCACGCCGTCGGCCCTGACGTTGACGTCGCCCCAGAGGTGCACGCTGTGCGAGCCGATCAGGCCGACCAGCGCCGGCGCGACGGCCAGCACCAGCAGCAGGTCGACGCGTACCAGCGACTGCACGAGCGCGAAGGTGCGCCCGCGCAGCTCGTCGGCCACCTCGGYCTGCAGAAGGGTGTTCCCGGTCACCCACGCCACCCCGGCGAACATGCCCACCAGGACGACGAGGATGCAGGCCAGCACCAGGTTCGGGATGATCGCGACGAACACCAGCGTGATGCCGGCGCCGGTGACGCAGACCCCGAACAGGCGAGTGCGGCTGTAGTCGCCGAGCAGCTTCGGCCCGGCGGCCATGCCCGTGGCGAGGCCGATGAAGACGGCCGCGAACAGCACGCCGTAGGCCGCGTCCCCGCCACCGAGGATCTGGACGTAGAGCTTGCCCAGTGCGATGACGCAGCCGGCGCCGGCGAATCCGCCGAGGATGCCGATGATCAGGCCCCGCACCAGCCGGTCGTTGCCGACGAACTTCCAGCCCTCGGTGATGGAGGCGAAGAAGCCCGGCTCCGGGCCGCGTTCCGGGCGCGTCGCCTTGCCGATCGACTTCAGCCCCCAGATCACCACCGCCGAGGCCAGGAAGGTCGCGGCATTGAAGTACAGCGCGATGTCGACCGACGAGTCCCGGAAGTACGGGTGATCCGGCGCCAGGCTTCGCGACAGGGTCGCCAACAGCGCGAAGATCGCCGCCGCCACCGGGGCGCTGCCGTAGGTGGTGAGCAGGCTGAGCGTGTTCGCCGCCGCCAGCCGCTCCTTCGGCACCAGGTGCGGGACGCTCGCCTCCTTGGCCGGCGCCCACAGAAGAGTCACGCACTCGATCAGGAACGACGCGATGAACAGCCAGGCCAGCGTGCCGATGATCGGGATCGACAGGAACAGCCCGAAGCGCAGCAGGTCGGTGACCACCATGGCCAGCCGGCGGTCGAACTTGTCGGCGACCGCGCCGGCCAGCGGGCCGAAGATCAGCGCGGGCGCCAGCCGGATGATCAGCAGGGAGCCGAGCGCGTACGCCTGGCCGGAGAAGCCGTGCTGCAGCTGGGTGACCATCGCGGTGGTCGCGAGCAGGCCCATCCAGTCGCCGAGGCTGGACAGCCCCAGCTGGATCCACAGCCGGCGGAACTCCGGGATGCGCAGCACCGCGCGCACGTCGCCCTCGTCGGAGCTCGCTGGCGCGCGCCGTTCCGGAGGCTCCGGCACGCTGGTGACCGGATGCTGGCCGACTGTCTTGACGGCCCAGCCGGCGCGGCGCGGGCGGCGCTCCGTTAACCCGCCGCCCGGGCCGCCGACGGACCGGGCTGGCGCGGCCCCCGCCGTCCCCACATCGTTCGCGGGCGGCCCGTCCGGGCCGCCCGCGTGTCCTGGCTCGGGCATCAGGCCCGCCGCGGCCCGATTGTCCTTCTCGTCCCCGTGGTCGGGGACCATCAGCCAGCCTCGCTGGTGCCGCCGGATCCGGCTGGCCGCTTGGTGGCGGCGCGCGTGCCGGTGCCCGCCTTCGCCGTCGTCTTGCCCTTGGCGGTGGACTTCGCCTTGGCCGCGCCCGCCGCCGGCTTGGCGGCCTTGGCGCCGGATCCCGTGCCCGACCGGCTGGACGTCCGGCGCGGGGTGGCGGGACCGCGGGCGCGTCTGTCCGCGAGCAGCTCGCCGGCACGCTCGATCGTCAGGGTCGCGATCTCGTCGCCCTTGCGCAGGCTCGCGTTGGTCTCGCCATCGGTCACGTACGGGCCGAAACGACCCTCCTTGAGCACGACCGGCTTGCCGCTCGCCGGGTCGGGCCCGAGCTCACGCAGCGGCGGGGTCTCGGCCGCGCTGCGCCGCCCGCGGGTCTTCGGCTGCGCCAGCAGCGCGAGGGCCTGCTCCAGGGTCACCGTGAACAGCTGCTCCTCGGACTCCAGGGAGCGGCTCTGCGTCCCCTTCTTCACGTAGGGGCCGTAGCGGCCGTTCTGGGCGGTGATCTCCTCGCCGTCCTCGCCGGCGCCGAGCACCCTCGGCAGCGTGAGCAGCCTGCGGGCGTCGTCGAGGGTGACCGTCTCCAGCGACATGGTCGACAGCAGGCTCGCGGTCCGCGGCGGGTCGGTGTCGGTGGTGACGTACGGACCGTAGCGGCCCGCCTTCGCGGTGACGGTCGCCCCGGTCTCGGGGTCGACGCCGAGGGCCCGGTCACCGGACGGCGCCTCGAGCAGCTCGAGCGCCTTCGGGATCGTCAGCTCGTCCGGTGGCAGGTCCTCTGGCACGCTGGCGCGCCGCTCGCCGTACTGGACGTACGGGCCGTAGCGGCCTACCCGGACCACCACCGAGACGCCGTCGTCGTCCTCGCCGAGCGGGATCGAGTTGACCTCGCGGGCGTCGATCTCGCCGAGCCGCTCGCTGACGAGGTGCTTGAGCCCCGCGTCGGCGGCGATCTTGCCGTTCGCGCCGCTGGCCGCCTTGCCGTTGCTCCCGGCGGCGGCGACCGCCGTGCCGTCGCCGGCCGCGGCGGGGGTGCCGTCGCCGAAGTAGAAGCGGGTCAGCCAGTCCGTCGAGGCCGCCGTGCCGGCGGCGATGTCGTCGAGGTCGTCCTCCATCGACGCGGTGAACCGGTAGTCGACCAGCCGGCCGAAGTGGTCCTCCAGCAGGCCCACGACGGCGAACGCGATGAAGCTCGGCACCAGCGCGGTGCCCTTCTTCCACACGTAGCCGCGGTCCTGGATCGTGCCGATGATCGACGCGTAGGTGGACGGCCGGCCGATGCCCAGCTCCTCCAGCGTCTTGACCAGGCTCGCCTCGGTGAACCGGGGCGGCGGGCTGGTGGAGTGGCCGCGTGGGGTGAGCTGCCGGGTGGCCAGCTGGTCGCCCTGGCGGACGTCGGGCAGCCTGGTCTCGCGGTCCTCGAGCTCGGCGTCCGGGTCGTCGGCGCCCTCGACGTAGGCGCGCAGGAAGCCGGGGAAGGTGATGACCTTGCCGCTGGCGACGAACTCGGCGTCCTCACCCGCGCTGGACCTGCCGCCGATGCGGATGGTGGCGCTGGTGCCGCGGGCGTCGGCCATCTGGCTCGCCACGGTGCRCCGCCAGATCAGCTCGTAGAGGCGGAAGCCGTCGGTGTCGAGCTCGCCGCGCACCTCGCCGGGGGTGCGGAAGGTGTCGCCGGAGGGGCGGATCGCCTCGTGTGCCTCCTGGGCGTTCTTGACCTTCTTCGTGTAGACCCGGGGGGCGTCGGGCACGTACTCCGGGCCGTAGAGCTGGCGGGCCTGCTCGCGGGCCGCGGCCAGCGCCGTCTCGGACAGGTTCGTCGAGTCGGTCCGCATGTAGGTGATGTAGCCGTTCTCGTACAGCTTCTGCKCGATCTGCATCGTGCGCTGGCTGGAGAACCGCAGCTTGCGGCCCGCCTCCTGCTGAAGCGTCGACGTCATGAACGGCGCGTAGGGCGAGCGCCGGTACGGCTTGGTCTCCACCGAGCGGACGGCGAAGACGGTCGCGGCCAGGCGCTCGGCCAGGCCGGTCGCGCCGGCCTCGTCGAGGCGGACCACCTCGGTCGAGGTGAGCCTGCCCACGGCGTCGAAGTCGCGGCCGGTCGCGAGGCGGCGGCCGTCGAGGGCGACCAGGGTCGCGGGCAGCGCGGTCGAGTCGGGCGCCTTGCCGTCGTGGCCGACGGTGGCGGCGAACCTGCCCTCGATGTTCCAGTAGTCCGCCGAGCGGAAACGCATCCGCGCCCGCTCCCGCTCGACCAGGATGCGCGTCGCGACGCTCTGCACTCGGCCCGCCGACAGCTTCGGCATGACCTTCTTCCACAGCACGGGGGAGACCTCGTAGCCGTAGAGACGGTCCAGGATGCGCCGGGTCTCCTGGGCATTGACGAGGTTCTCGTCGATCTCGCGCGGGCTGTCGACGGCTCGGCGGATCGCCTGCGGGGTGATCTCGTGGAAGACCATCCGCTTGACCGRCACGGTCGGCTTGAGCGTCTGCAGCAGGTGCCAGGCGATCGCCTCGCCCTCGCGGTCCTCGTCCGTCGCGAGGTAGAGCTCGCTCGCGTCCTTGACCAGTTCCTTGAGCTTGCTGACCTGCTGGCGCTTGTCCGGGGTGACGATGTAGAGCGGCTCGAAGCCGTTGTCGACGTCGACCCCGAGCCGGGCCCATGGCTTGCCCTTGTGCGCCGCCGGCACGTCGGCGGCGCTGCGCGGCAGGTCGCGGATGTGGCCGATGCTCGACTCGACCTGCCAGCCAGGCCCGAGGTAGCCCGCGATCGTCTTCGCCTTCGCGGGCGACTCGACGATCACCAGCCGGGTGCCCGTGCCGCCGGCGGTGGACCGCCGTCGTCCGGCGCCGCCGCGGGCGGTGCCGGGCGACGTCTCGGCCTCGTCGACCTGCTCGGCCGCATCCAGGACGTCCTCGTCGACGTCGAGCGGCTCGGCTAGCGGGGTGGACGACCGGGACGGGGTCCGGGCCGTCGTCTTCGCGCGCGGTGGCACTGGTCTCCTCGGTACTGCTGTTCTCGTGTCGCTGTCGGCGGTCTCATGGCTGGTGGCGTCGCTGGCTGGCGGCGTCGAAGGCTGGCAGGTGCCCGGCTGGCTGGCCGCCGGCCACCGCGATGGCCGGACGCCGTGGGCCGGATGACCGGCGGGGCGCTCGCTCGCGCCCACACCAGGCCCCACCCCACCCCAACCGGTGAGCCGTCGCCGCAACCGGTGCACGTGTCGTGCTGCACGGTACGCCGCGCCGTCCCAGCCGGCTTCTCGCCGCCCGCCGAGACAGCCGGGCGGGCGTTCGATGGTGGCACGCGGGTGCGCCGGGGGGACGCGCCCGGCCCCCCGGTCAGACTTCACCTTCCTTATCACCGTGTCACGGTCACCGCGCCGCGGCCCCTCGGCCCCGACGGCGGCGATGCCCGGCCGCCGTCACGGCCGTGCCTGTCCAGGTCCGCCGGACTGTCGTGGCCCCGGCGCGCACGGCCACCGGCCTCGCCCGCGCCGGCGTGTCCGGTGGAGCGGGTCGAGACGGCCTGGCCGCGCCGGACCACGGCGGCCCGGCGGGTGGACACCGCCGTCACGGTAAGGGCTCACAGCGCCGGTACGCCATCCCCTGGGCGCGTCACGTGACCGACCTCCCCACGCCGGGGAGGTGTCCCCATGGTGTGGGGGCGCCTAACGGCAGCGACCGCCCGCCGCCGGTGCGCCGGCTGCGGGCGGTCGGAATGCCTGCCCTGATCGGGCCTGTACGGGTGAAGACCGCCGGCTGGGTAGTCCGGCGGCTGGCCCTGGTCAAGCGGCCGGGTCCTCAGCGACGCCGGGTCCTCAGCGACACTGCCGGGTCGGGGCAGGCCGGGTGTGGATCCCCGCCGATTCGCGCCAGGCCAGGGCCGGTAGACCGGACCGGCGTGGCGCGAATCGGCGGGAAGCCGCCCGGCCTAGACGTTCACCTGGTTGGCGGTCGTCTGGTCCGGGGAGCCCGCCGCGTTCGGTCCCGTCACGGTGACGTTGGAGGAGACCGCCGTCGGAGCGTCCGAGGAGGACGGCGTCGCGTCCAGGGACGATCCCCACCGCTTGGAGATCACGATCACGGTGGCGATCACGGCCACCGCCACGACGGCGATGAGGATCCGCAGCCAGGTGTTCTTGTCCTCGCCCACCGAGAACTTCACCACGGTCGGCGCGATCAGCAGGCTGACCAGGTTCATCACCTTGATCAGCGGGTTGATCGCCGGGCCCGCGGTGTCCTTGAACGGGTCACCCACGGTGTCGCCGATGACCGTCGCGGCGTGGACCTCGGATCCCTTCCCGCCGTGCGCGCCGTCCTCGACCAGCTTCTTCGCGTTGTCCCAGGCACCGCCCGAGTTGGCAAGGAAGACAGCCATCAGCACGCCGCCAGCGATCGCGCCGGCCAGGAACGAGCCCAACGGCGGGTAGCCGAGGCCGAACCCCACCGCGATCGGAGCCATCACGGCGAGGGTTCCCGGCGTGATGAGCTCGCGCAGCGAGTCCCGGGTGCAGATGTCGACCACCGCGCCGTAGTTCGGCTTCTCGGTGCCCTCCATGATCCCCGGATGGTCGCGGAACTGGGCGCGCACCTCCCAGACGACCCTGCCGGCGGCCCGGCCGACCGCGTTGATCGCGAGCCCGGAGAACAGGAACACGACCGCGGCTCCGAGAATCACGCCGACGAGCGCGTCCGGGTAGGCCACGTTGAGGCCGCCGAGGCCGCGGGCGGGGTCGCCGCTGACCCCCGCCTTGCCCAGCGCCTCGACGATCGTGTCGGTGAACGAGCCGAACAGCGCGGTCGCGGCGAAGACCGCCGTCGCGATCGCGATGCCCTTGGTGATGGCCTTGGTGGTGTTGCCGATCGCGTCGAGCGAGGTCAGGATCGCCGCGCCCTCCTCGGTCACCTCGCCGGACATCTCCGCGATGCCCTGGGCGTTGTCGCTCACCGGCCCGAAGGTGTCCATCGACACGATCACGCCGACGGTGGTGAGCAGGCCGGTGCCGGCCAGCGCGACGGCGAACAGCGCGATCGTGACGCTGCCCGAGCCAAGCAGATAGGCGCCGAACACCGCCGCGCCGATGAGCACCGCCGAGTAGACCGCCGACTCGAGGCCCACGCCGATGCCGGCGAGGATGTTGGTCGCCGGGCCGGTGGTGGAGGCTTCGACGATGCTCCGGACCGGCTTGCGGGCCGTCTCGGTGAAGTAGCCGGTGAGCACCTGGATCGCCGCGGCGAGCACGATGCCGATCAGCACGGCGCTGATGGCGATCACCCGCGGGTTGCCGTCCTGAGTGCTCCCTTCCATGCCGGGGAAGTCGGCGAAGCTGGTCGGCAGGTAGACGAACGCGACGATGATGACGCCGATCGCGGAGATGATCGCGGAGATGAAGAACCCGCGGTTGATCGCCGCCATCCCGTTGCGGTCCTTGGCGCGAGGGCTCACCGCGAAGATGCCGATGACGGCGGTGATGACGCCGACAGCGGGGATCAACAGCGGGAACACCAGCCCGTGCGCGCCGAACACCCCGACGCCGAGGATCAGCGCGGCGACCAGGGTGACCGCGTACGACTCGAACAGGTCGGCCGCCATGCCGGCGCAGTCGCCGACGTTGTCGCCGACGTTGTCCGCGATGGTCGCCGCGTTGCGCGGGTCGTCCTCGGGGATGCCCTTCTCGACCTTGCCGACCAGGTCGGCGCCGACGTCGGCGGCCTTGGTGAAGATGCCACCGCCGACTCGCATGAACATCGCGAGCAGCGCGGCGCCGAACCCGAAGCCCTCGAGCACCTGGGGCGCGGTGTCCCGGAAGACGAGCACCACGACCGCGGCGCCCAGCAGGCCGAGCCCGACGGTGAACATCCCGACGACGCCGCCGGTGCGGAACGCCAGCCGAAGCGCGGCCTTCTCGCCACGTTCGTTGGCGGCCGCCGCCGTCCGGGTGTTAGCCCTGGTCGCCAGCGACATGCCGATGAAGCCGACGAGCGCGGAGAAGACCGCTCCGACGACGAAGAACACCGAGCGTCCAATGCGGGCGCCGGTGTCGTCCGCCGGCAGCGCCAGCAGGACGAACGGGATGACGACGACGAACCCGGCCAGGGTCTTGAACTGGCGGCGCAGATAGGCGGCGGCGCCCTCCTGTACCGCGGCACCGACCTCGATCATCTTGGGTCCGCCCTGGCTGGCCGCGAGTACCTCGCGGACCAGATAAGCGGCCACAAGCAGGGCCAACGCTGCGATGAACGCCACACCGGCGACCAATCCCAGTTGCCCGCCAGTAAGGTCGATCCCAGCAGTCGCGGGTGACTCCGCGGCTTGGATCGGGGACATGGCTCCTCCCGGTCTGCACTGTTTGTCCCCTGGACGGCCGGGCGTTCGTACGCCGTCGTGGCTCGACGCCGCACGCATGTCCAACGGTCACAGCGGGGCGCCGCATCGGGCGACGCCACGGGTGGCTATTCGGGGATGTCGTGGGTTCGCGGGTCAAACCGTGGCTGGCGGTGCGCAGGTAGCAGTAACCGACGTCGTGGTTGTCCTTTGCCGGGGAGTACCACGCCTACCGGCTGACTCAGCGCCTGCGTTGCCGTCTCGCGGAAGGTCCCTGCCCCACCTCCACCGCGCTCCACCAGGAGCACCAATTCCGGTCACGGACGACCAGCTACACCGTCTGTGAGATGCGGCGGAGTCTATCCACACGTCTGCGGCGTGCGCTCGTTTTTGCGGCCGACCRCCCTCTGCGGGTCCGTAGGGGCACATGTCGCGAGCGACGTGCCCTCCGGGACTCGCGCGGGGCCGGCCGGCGGGTTCGTCCTCAAAGGGCGGGGTTGCCCGCCGTCGCCATGCCGCCCTCCAGGCCGCCGCCGATGAAGGTCGCGGTGTCCCAGGTCATCGTCACCACCGTGCCGACGCCGTCCGGGCGACGGCGGATCTGGACGTCGTCGACCAGCCCCTCGATGAGCGCGAGGCCAATGCCCGGCGGCAGAGCCGAGCCGGCCGCGCCGGGCTCCTGGTCGCCGGGGAGAGCCGTCAGCGGGTCGCCGGCGGGGCGGGCGTCACCGGTGCTCAGGTCGAGCAGGGCCGGCGCGCCAAGCAGGCCGCCGTCCGGGCCGGGCGCCACGTCGTCACCCGGTTCGCCCGAGTCGGCGACCGCGACGGTGAAGGCGCCGTCGACGCCCGTCATCCGGATCTCGACGAGGCTCTCGGGCGCGCGGCGGCGGTTCACGTTCACCGCGCGCAGGCAGGCCTCGCCGACGGCGATCCCGATCTCGTCGAGTACGCCGGTCGGTACCCCGGCGCGGCGCGCGACCGCCATCGCGATCCTGCGGGCGGTGCGGACGTGCCCCGGCAGGGCGGCGAAGCGCAACTCGACGGTGGACATGTGGCCTCCGGGGTTCTGTCCTGTTGGTGAGCATCGTCTCTGGGGCGCCCCGACCATCTCATCGCCGAGCGACCGGGCTCATCGCCGAGCGGCCTGGCCCGGCCGGTGCCGGCGAGGCGGCGCGCGGGTACCTCGAGCCTCGTCGGGAACCCGCGCCGGCCGGTGAGGCCGATCGGTCCCGCCCCGTCGGGCGATGCTCGACCCAGGTCCCAGAGCGGCCGGGGCGAGGCCCCGGCACGACGTCCTTGGTGGGCCACCCGCGACACCACCGTCACGGGGACGGTGGGTCGGGTGGCCAGCCAGGACGTCTCAGTCGCTGGCGGAGAGCGCTTCCTCGACAGAAGCGTGGATCGGGAAGACCTTGGTCAGGCCCGTGATCCGGAAGATCTTGAGGATGCGCTCCTGGGTGCAGACGAGGCGCAGCGAGCCGTCGTGCGCCCGGACCCGCTTGAGGCCACCGACGAGGACGCCGAGACCGGTGGAGTCGAGGAACTCGACGCCCTCCATGTCGACGACCAGGTGGTAGGAGCCGGCTGAGACGAGGTCAATGAGCTGCTCGCGCAGCTTCGGCGCGGTGTAGACGTCGATCTCTCCGCCCACGACGACGACCGTGTGGTCGCCTTCCTGGCGGGTCGTGAGGGACAGGTCCACAAATCCTCCTGCGTACTACGTCGACTTGTCGGTCAGGCGTGTGGGGCGTCCGGGTCTGAGTGACCCGACTGCAGGCGCCACTACCCCGCGGCGTGGAGGGCCAATCCGACCGCTGCGTCACAGAGCCGAACGGATGACTCCACGGGCTGGCATGACCCCACACCATCATGGTCCGGTGCGCCGGAATGGCCCGACGCGCCGGACCTGACGCGTACCGACGCCACCGGAAATCTACGCCTGATCTTCCGTTGCCGTCTGCCACTCTCGGTGACCAGTCGGCCAGGCCTGGCCGGAGGACGCCAATACGGCTTTTCCGCCGGTTCGGCGCCGGCAGCGCGCCGCTGGTCCGGGGGCCGCGCGCCGCTGGTCGCGGGGCGCGGGCGGCGCCGGCCGCGCGCGGCGAACGGCCAGGACAGTGCGGCATAGCGCGGCTTGCCTACTCTTGAGAACGCCTGGGGCATCCGAGAACCACGGGAGTGGTGCTGAGGCCCGCCTGAGTCTCGCCCGTGCCTACAGGCCACCAGGCGCGAGCCGGCGGGACTGGCGGGACCGGGCCGGGCTCGGCCGGGCCGGGCTGGCGGGGCGGGGCGGGGCGGGAACAGCCCGGCAGGTTCGGCCGATTGACCACATGCGCCGGCGAGCGCGGGAGACGGGAGTCCGAGGTGGGTGACGACCGCGGGGCCGAGATCCTGTCCCGGCTGCGTTCCGACCGCCGGCGGGATCGGTGCGTGACCCACGTCGAGCGGGTGCCCGCGCGGGCTGGAACGGCGGTGGACTGGCCGGAGTGGGTGGACCCGCTGCTGCTCGGGCGGCTGCGCTCCGCCGGCGTCACGGCACCATGGAGCCACCAGGCCGCGGCGGCGGGGGCGGCGTTCGCCGGCCGAAGCGTCGTGCTCTCGACCGGAACGGCGTCCGGCAAGTCGCTCGGCTACCTGCTGCCGGTGCTCACCACGCTGCTCGCCGACCCGTCGGCGCGGGCCCTCTACCTGGCTCCCACCAAGGCGCTGGCCCACGATCAGCTTCGCGCGGTGCGCTCGCTGACGCTGACGGCCGTCCGCGCGGCCAGCTACGACGGCGACACGCCCGCCGCCGAGCGGGAGTGGGTGCGCGCGCACGCCACCTTCGTCCTGACCAACCCGGACATGCTGCACCGGGGGATCCTGCCGGGCCACCGCCGGTTCGGTCCGTTCCTGCGCGGCCTGCGCTACGTCGTGATCGACGAGTGCCACGGCTACCGCGGGGTGTTCGGCGCGCATGTGGCGCAGGTGCTGCGCCGGCTGCGACGGGTTTGCGCCAGGTACGGGTCGGACCCGGTCTTCGTGCTCGCCTCGGCCACCGTCGCCGATCCCGGTGTCGCCGCGGCCCGGCTGACGGGCGTTGACGTCGACGTGGTCGATGAGGACGGTTCCCCGCGTGGGGCCACCGACTTCGTCCTCTACGAGCCGCCACTGTTCCTCACCGCCAGCGGGCGCCAGCCGGACGCCGCCGCGGCGGGCGGGCCGGCCGGCGCGGGCGAGCTCGCCGGGATCGTCGGACGAGCCGGGGCTGGCGGTATGGGCGGGGTCGGAGGTGGGGCCGCGAGGGACGCCTCGGCTGGAGGGGATCACCCGGCCAGGGCCGGCGCCGGTGACGGAGCTGGTGGTGGCGTTGCCATGGCGGCTGAGGGCACGGGGGGCGAGGACGGCCCGGCCGCCGGCGAGAACGGGGCGCCGGTGCGGCGTTCGGCCACCGCCGAGGCCGCGGACCTGCTGGCGGACCTGGTGGCCGACGGCGTGCGCACGCTGGTCTTCGTCCGTTCGCGGCGGGCGGCCGAGGTGGTCGCGAACTCGGCCCGCCGGGCGCTGGGCCTGGTGGCGCCCGAGCTCGGCGAGCGCGTCGCGGCCTACCGGGCCGGCTACCTGGCCGAGGAGCGCCGTGACCTGGAGGCCCGGCTGCGCTCCGGTGACCTGCTCGGTGTCGCCGCGACCTCGGCACTCGAGCTGGGTGTCGACATCAGCGGCCTCGACGCCACCGTGATCGCGGGCTATCCGGGGACGCTGGCCTCGTTGCGCCAGCAGGCCGGTCGCGCCGGCCGGTCGGGGCAGGGGGCTCTCGCCGTGCTGGTCGCCAGGGACGACCCGCTCGACACCTATCTGGTGCATCACCCCGATGCGGTGTTCGGCCGGCCCGTCGAGGCGACCGTGTTCGACCCCGACAATCCCTACGTGCTCGGCCCGCAGCTGGAGTGCGCCGCCGCGGAGCTGCCCATCACCGAGAGCGATCTGGAGCTGTTCGGGGCCGCCTCGAGAACGGTGCTTGACGATCTTGTCCGGCGTGGCCGGCTGCGACGGCGGCCGGCTGGCTGGTACTGGACCCAGCGTGGTCGGCCCGACGTCGACATCCGGGGCGTCGGCGGCCCGCCGGTGCGCATCGTCGAGTCGGGCACGGGGCGGCTGCTCGGCACGGTGGACGCGGCGACCTCGCATTCGACCGTTCACCCAGGAGCCGTCTACCTGCACCAGGGCGTGAGCTTCGTCGTCGAGGAGCTCGACCTGGAGGAGTCGGTCGCCTTCGTCGTCCATGCCGCGCCGGACTGGACGACGACGGCCCGCGACCACACCGACRTCCGGATCGTCGAACAGACCAGGGCGCGGGTCGCCGACCGTGACCTGGCCGTGTACTTCGGCACCGTCGAGGTGACCAGCCAGGTGGTCGGCTACCAGCGGCGGCTCATCACCACCGGTGAGGTGCTCGGGGTCGTCCCGCTCGACCTGCCGCCGCGCCACCTGCGTACCCGAGGGGTCTGGTACGTGGTCTCGGACGGGCTGCTGGAGGACGCCGGCGTCGAGCCGGCCGACGTGCCCGGCGCGGTCCACGCCGCCGAGCACGCCGCGATCGGGCTGCTCCCGCTGTTCGCCACCTGCGACCGTTGGGACATCGGCGGTGTGTCGACCGCGCTGCACCCGGACACCGGGCAGACGACCGTGTTCGTCTATGACGGTCATCCGGGTGGCGCTGGCTTCGCCGAGCGCGGCTACGGGCGTTTTGGCACCTGGCTGACGGCGACCCGTGACGCCGTGTCCGCCTGCGAGTGCCCGGCCGGGTGCCCGTCGTGCGTGCAGTCACCAAAATGCGGCAACGGCAACGAGCCACTCGACAAGGYCGCCGCGAGCCGGCTACTCACCACGATTCTCGGCAGGCTGGACGGACCGTGACCCCGGGGGCACCAGCACTGTGACCCCGGGGCATCGGCGGCGGCCCTGGCCGGCCMGGTCATGCCCCTCGAGGGGCGCTGGGTGGCTGGCGAGGATCTTCGGGTTCGGTGATGGCTTCGTCCGAGGGCGGCCCTGCCATGATCATCCGCCGGGTCCAGCTTCGGTCGCGTCGGTCGCGCCGATCCAGGGTCCGGCGCGGGAGGTGGCGGCCAGCGGGCCGAGCAGCCTGAGGGCTGGCGGCGGCTGTACCTGGGCGACCACCTCGATCGCGTCGCCGGTGGCCCGGCAGGCGATCAGCTCGGCGCCGTTGCGGATGGCGAGGGTCCGCGCTCGGCCGCAGGCCGCCGCCGGGTCGCCCGTCCGGTCCGAGGCGGCCGCGAGAGCCGCGAGGTCCGCGCCCGTGGCCGCCTGACGTCGGGTGATCGAGACCGTACTGACCGCGAGCAGAATTCCGGCCGCCATCGCGAGGACCATCAACCAGCCCAGCAGCAGCACCGTCGCCGACCCGCGATCGGTGCCGCGCCGGGCCGGCCGCCTGGCCGCCGGAATCATCCGGGAGCCTCCTCGCCTCGCGCGCCAGCTTCGGGGCCGACGCCGGCCATGTGGTCGCCGGAGCCGGCCGCGGCTGGGCCGGCGGTGCCCGCGCCGACCGCGGCGGGTTCCGCCGGGGCGACGGCGCTGGCCACGATGTGGGCTGGTGGCAGCGGGGAGCCCGTGACGGACAACTGGATCCGTACTGTCACCGTGACCTCGTCGGCCTGCCGGGAGATCGTGACCGTGGCGTCCGCCGGGGCGGCCAGATGTGCCCACGCCGCGACCTGGCGGTCGTCGTCACCCCTCGCGGCGGCCCGAGCTCCGATCCTGGCCGCCTCCTGTGCGCGGGCCTGCGCGCCGGCCGCGGCGAGCAGCCAGAGCGCCAGCAGGACGACGGCGCCGAGGGTCGGCAGGCCGAGGGCCAGCTCGGCTGTCGCCTGCCCGCCGTCCGGCGGCCGGGCCGCCCGCGCGTGCCCGCGGGAACGTGTCATCGGGTGCCTCCGGCCGGTCAGAAGGGCAACGTCAGCGCGCGCCGCACGACCGACATGATCATCTCGTGGGTGGCCGAGCTGCTGACGACGGCGTAGAGCACGCCCGCGAACGCGACCGCGGCTACGGTGCCCACGGCGTACTCGGCGGTCGACATGCCCGCGTCGCGGCCCGCGGCGTCCCGGCGCCTCGCGACCTCGGACCGAGGACGGGTGTCGTCAGGGCGATGGGCGAGCCCATGCGCCAGCAGAGCGCAGCCAGCGAGCAACGCGGGCAGCAGGAACAGAACCGACAGCGGGGACATCGGCTGACACCTCCATGGGAATGCGAGGAGCGAACACGTGGGGTGGGTGCGGTCGTCGCGGCCTGGATGGGCCGGTGAAGCCAGCCGGCCGAAACCTGGAGCGGGAGGAGCATCGTGATCGTGTGCGGGGACTCGC
The DNA here is from genome assembly GCF_001983105.1 of Pseudofrankia asymbiotica. Classification (GTDB taxonomy): domain Bacteria; phylum Actinomycetota; class Actinomycetes; order Frankiales; family Frankiaceae; genus Pseudofrankia; species Pseudofrankia asymbiotica. The sequence continues at coordinate 72,294 of NZ_MOMC01000052.1, forward strand.
GCCGATGCCATGGCTCGCCCGCGACTTGTGGATATCGCTGACGTATCCACAGGCGGTGGATCAGGTCGGCAGCGCGCCTGGCAGTGAGCCGAGAATGGTCGGGACCACGCCCAGCAGGAGAAACGCGGGCAGGAAGCACAACCCGAGCGGTGCGGCCGCGGCGACGCCCGCCCGCCGCGCGGCGCCGATCGCCTCGTCGTGGGCCTGAGCCCTGGCGCGCGCGGCGATTCTGGTGAGCCCCTCGGCGAGTCGCGCCCCGCTGGTCTCGACCCGCCCGAGCGCCTGGGCAGCCGCCATCAACGGGCGGGCGGGACTTGCGCGCTGACCCGCGCCGACTCGCCGTCGCAGCGCGTCGAGGAGGCCGGTCGGTCCCGTGCCGGCGGCCACCAGCCGTGCCGTCGCCCCTGCCGCGGTCGCCCCCAGGCGGAGCCCGCGGGAGGTCGCCCTGAGCTCGACGCCCAGCGGGCCGGCCACGCCGGCGGCCGTGGCCTCCAGTGCCGCTGGCACGGTCGCGCCCGCGGCGAGGCAGGCGGAGATCAGGTCGAGCGCGAGGGGGAGGTCGGCCAGCAGCCGCGCGCGCCGCGCCCGGCCTGGATCGGCGGGCAGCGCCGCGCCGACCAGCAGAGCCGCCGCTCCCACCGCGGCCATGGCTCCGAGCCCACGCTGGCCGAGGGCGAGGAGCACCGCGGCGCAGGCCCCCATCGCGCTGGCCAGCGCGGCCCCGAGCGCGGGCCGCCCGGCAGCTCTCCCGGATCGCTGCGTTCCCGGATGGTGGGAACCCCGCCGCCGATCCGGCAGGAGCCCCGGGCGTCTCGCCGGGCCGGCTCGCGGCCGGCGTCCCTGCTCGTCCATGTGGGCATCCCGGGGAGCCGCCGACTCGATGTCTCGGACCACGCGGTCGCCGATCCACCGCAGCCAGCGCAGGCCGAGCAGGTCGAGCGCGACCCCGGCGGCGAGGCACGCCGAGCCCGTCGGCGTGGCGAGCAGCACATGGGCCGGGCGTGCGCCGAGCAGGGCCGCGAACACGATGCCGACGACTGGCAGGCCCGCCACCAACCGCCCGGATGAGCGCGGGCCGGCCAGCGCGGCGGTGAGCTCACCGGCTCGCCGGGCGTCCGCCCGTGCCTGCGCGGCGAGCGTCATCGCGACCGGCGCCAGCCGGGCTCCGCCGGTCCGGCAGACCCACAGGGCCGCGCCGAGCTGGCGTAGCGCCGGTGTCCGGCAGCCGGCGAGCAACCAGATCGGGTCCTCGCCGGCCGCCAGCCCGGCTGAGAGCCGTGCCAGCTCGCCCGCGTCCGCGGCATGGGCATGGCCGTCCGCGTCGACGGCGGTGCCGCTCGTCCCGCTCAGGACTTCCCGGATGTCGCCAAACGCGTCGTCGGGTAGCTGTCGCTCGGCGGCGGCAGCGGCCGATCGCAGGGCCGCGTCCGGGTCGGCGCCCGCGTCGAGCTCGGCCGCGAACGCGGCCAACAGGTCCTCCGCGACCGCTCTCGCCGCCGCCGTCCGTCGCTGCGCCGCCGCCCGCCGCCCCGCCCGGGCAGCGGTGGCGGTGACCACCGTGACCAGCGCGGCGACGATGGCGCCGGCCCGCCCCGCGACCATGGCGGCGCCGAGCACGGTCCCGGCGACGGCCGTCACCCCGACCAGCCGGGCGGCCAGCCGTGGCACCCTCGCCGTGGTGCTCATGGCCGGGACCCGAAAGGTGACGGAAGAGCGACGCCGCGATCACGCAGCAGGTCGCGCAGCCACGGCAGGCCGTCCGCCGGGAGCATGCGCCCGCCGGGTGCTTCGGGCGGTGCGGGGGGCGTCGCGACCAGCGCGGGGCGGACCCGCACGAGCCCGCCCGGGTCCTGGCGCAGCACGGCCACGGCCGCGACGACGCGCCTGCCGGCGTCATCCCTGCGCAGGTGGACGGTGACCTGCACGGCGGCCGCCAGCAGGCTGTGCAGGGCGGCCCGGGACAGGCCCGCGAGCGCCCCCAGCGCCTCCATCCTGGCCGGCAGCGCGCCGGGCGCGTTTCCGTGGACGGTCGTGAGCCCGCCCTCGTGGCCCGTGTTGAAGGCGACCAGCAGGTCCAGCACCTCAGGTCCCCTGACCTCGCCGACGACCAGCCGGTCGGGGCGCATCCGTAGCGCCTGCCGGACGAGATCGCGCTGGGTGATGGCGCCCGCGCCCTCGATGTTGGGCGGCCGGCCCTGCAACCGGACCAGGTTGTCGCGCTCCAGCGCCAGCTCGGTGGTGTCCTCCACGATCACGACACGTTCGGCCGGGCTCACACAGCCGAGGAGCGCGGCGAGGAGCGTCGTCTTGCCGGTGCCCGTGCCGCCGGTGACCGCGATCGCGAGCCGGGCGTCGACGAGCGCGCGCAGTACGCCGACGAGCGCCTCACGGTCGCGTCTCGCGGCCATGTCGACGGACCGGCCTCCAGCCGCGCTGGGCCTCGCCGCCGCCGTGTGCGCCTCCGCGGAACCTTCTCCGGCGGATCGGCGGAGAAGCGTTCCTGTGGCGTCGCCGGCGTCGCCGGCGTCACCCGTGACGAACTCGGCGAGGCCGATCGGCACCCGGCGCGGCCGGCGCAGCGACAGGCAGGTGCCACCGATCGCCACCGGCGCGAGCACCGCGTGCAGCCGGGTGCCGTCCGCGAGCCGCGCGTCCGCGAAGGGCGCCGCCGCGTCCAGCCGCCGCCCGCCGCTGGCCGCGAGCCGGGTCGCCAGCCGGCGCACCGTGTCGTCGTCGGTGAACCAGACGTCCGCGCGTTCCAGCCCCCTGCCCCGGTCGACCCACACCTCGGCCGGCCCGTTCACCAGCACGTCGGTCACGGACGGATCGGCGAGCAGCTCGTCCAGTGGGCCGGCGCCGAGCAGTTCGGCGGTGACCACCCGCCGGGTCGCCTCTCGATCCTCTTCACGCAGCGGCCCGGCGACCTCGGCGAGCGCCCGGGCGACGTCCGACCGAGTGGGCGGGTGGGCCACGTCGGCGAGGCGGTCGCGCACCCCGTCGATCGTCTTCGCCGGGACGCCGCGGATGGGGGCCGTCATCGGACAGGCTCCCCGGCCATCCGCGCCGGTGACGCGGCCAGCCGGACCGGCTGCCGGCACCTGCCGGCCGCGGAGGTGACACGGCGGGCTGGAGGAGCGGTGACACCCGGCAGGGCAGTGGTGGGTGCGGCGAGGACGATCGGTGGGCCGGTGGCCATGGCGCCCAGGTCCCTTCGGAGCGGACGGTTCGGTCGCGCATCACCGTGCCCCACCAGGGCGCCTGTGGATGAGCCTCATCCACAGGCCATCCGGCGCGGTAAAAGGGAGGGTTTCCGTGCCGTCCCACCTCGCCCACCCGGACCGGCGGAGGACCCCGCGGGATCGTCCTCCGGGTCCAGCCGCGGGCGGCCGGAGCGGCCACGGCCGCCCACCACCACGAGGGCGCCCGCGCCTCGCCTCAGGACCTGCCGAGGGCCTCGCAGACGGCGAGTGAGTCGCGGGCGCCGAGCTCGACGGCGCGGGCGCAGTGCAGCAACCAGGCGCGCACGCCGTCGGCCCCGCCGCCCGCGTAGCCCGCGGCGGCGGTCCGGTAGGCGGTGTCCGGCGCGACGGAGCCGGTATCGCCCTCGCCGAGCGCGGCCTCCAGATGGCCCACGTCGCTCGCTGTGACCGCCTTGGGGTCCAGGCCGCGTCCGACGAGGACCAGCCGGGCGGCCGCGCGCGCGACCATCCCGTCCAGGCTGCCGAAGGGGCGCAGTGTGAGCAGCTCGCCGTGCACGATGGCGCTGACCACGATCGCCGGTGCCGTCGTCCGCCCCACGAGCAGGCCGACCAGCCCGTCGAGCCGGGCGGACACCTCGGCCGGACCCGGCGCCGGGCCGAGCCCGGGCAGACCGGCACCGGCCGCGCCGGCGCGCGGCCGGCCAAGCTCGCTGTCCGCGATGATGCCCCGGCCGAGCAGGGTGTGCATCCGGGCGAGCGCCTGGCGGGGCGCCCGCTCCCAGGCCGCGCTGAGGCCGCCCAGCTCGGCGTACAGCCGGACCGCCCCCAGGGTCACCGCGAGGTCATCGCTCGCGGGCGCGAGTGGTCGGCCGACCGCGGCAGGGGCATCGTCCCCGTCCCCGTCCTCGCCGGCGGTGAGGTGTTCCCGCAGCGTCTCCATCGCGACGCCGTGGCCTTCGAGCGCCGCGCTCGCCCGGGCGGAGCGCAGCGAGGCCTCGGCCGTGACCTCGGCGCTGCGCCGCCGCAGCACCCGGTGGCGCAGCAGGGCGTCGACAGCCGATCGGGCGGCCGCCACCGCCTCATCTACACCGGGAAGTGCCGCGACCCTGGCGAACGGGTCAGCCTCGATACCGGCGTGTGGGCTGGGCGCTGTCGACACGCGGCCGACGCTACCCGTCCGGCCGGGTGACTCGCGTTCCGCGCCCGCCGCGCCCCGACCGGCCATCCTGCGCTTCGTGTTCGTGACTCCCGCGGGGTACCGCCAATCGGTGGGGAGGTGGTAATCCGGGCCACACGCCCACCCGCTCGTCGCTACAGCCCCCGTCGGCGTGCCCCGGGCGTCAGACTGAAGGGCAGGGGACCGGGGAAGCGGGACCGGGCGAGGGGCGGGCCGCCCGCGAGCGCGGCCCCATGGGCGTGAGCGGGCCGGCGGTGACCGGCCGGCGTGTGCCTTTCCCGGAGCAGGGGGATGGGGAGGGGACTTCGGTGACGTTCGGGAACGGGGATCGCCGCGCGGGGAAGGAAGCCTCGCTGGGCGAGCTGGTCGCGATCGCGACCAGGGACATGTCCTTGCTCGTCCGCCAGGAGATCGATCTCGCGAAGGCGGAACTCGGCCGTCAGGCGGCGTCGGCCGCCGTCGGCGCCGGGTTGATCGGCGCCGCCGCCGGGCTGGGGCTCGGCGCGTTGATCGCGCTGACGATCTTCCTTGGTGAGCTGTTCACCTGGGCTGGGCTCGAGCGGTTCTGGTCCTTCCTGATCACGGCGGTGCTGCTGCTGGCGCTCGCCGGGCTGCTCGTGCTGGTCGGCGCGCTGCGGCTGCGCAGGCTGCGGCCGCCGCGACGGACGATCTCCTCCGTCCGCGAGGACGTGGCTCTGCTGCGGCACCCTGTCGGGTCCAGCACGGCGGGCCGTGCCGGGGGTGCGAGCGCGCCGGTGGGTGCGGCCCCGGCGATCCCGCCGTCGCGGGAGAGCGGTCAGCCGGGCCGTGCAGCCGGGCAGGAGCCGCGGGGCTGACCGCCTTCTCGGCGCCGTCCCAGGACCGCGCTCGACTCCGCGCCTGGCGTCGGGCTCGGCGTCGCGCATCGTGCGCACCGACCCGCCCCGGCTTGCTCCCGGTTAGCCTGTGAGCGAGGTCTTCGCGTTGGGCCCGCGAGCGCGGTTGTCACCCGTGGGCCGCTGGGCGTGCGGGTGGGCGCCGAACCTTCGGGAGCCGATCGGTGGGAGAGGTGTTCGCGTCGGAGCCCGCCAGCGTGCTGATCGACGGGCCGTGGCGGCATCGCGACGTCTCCGCGAACGGCACCCGGCTGCACGTCGCCGAGCTGGGCCAGGGCCCGCTGGTGCTGCTGTTGCACGGCTTCCCACAGTTCTGGTGGGCGTGGCGCCACCAGCTGGTGACGCTGGCCGCCGCCGGCTACCGGGTGGTGGCGCCCGACCTGCGCGGCTATGGGGCGAGCGACRAGCCACCTCGCGGGTATGACGCGTTCACCCTCGCGGACGACGTCGCCGGGCTGATCCGTGCTCTCGGTGAGCGCGACGCGGTCCTGGTCGGGCAGGACTGGGGCGGCCTCGCGTGCTGGACGACAGCGACCCTCTGGCCTCGGCAGGTCCGTCGGATAGCGGTTCTCGGGATGCCGCACCCRCTGCGGGTCCGCCATCAGTACGCGGTGAGCCCTCGGGGACAGGGCCTGGCTGGGGCGCATCTGTTCGCCTTCCAGCTTCCCTGGCGGCCCGAGCGCCAACTGGTCGCCGACGGCGCGGCCCGGGTTGGCGAGCTGTTGCGCGACTGGGGCGGGCCGGGATTCCCGAACGACGAGGAAGAACGGCGCTACCGCGCGGCGATGCGGATTCCAGGCGTGGCGCACAGCTCGCTGGAGTACCACCGCTGGGTGTTCCGCTCGCTGTTCCGGCCCGATGGTGCCCGGTTCGCGCAGGCGCTGCGACGGGCGGTGACGTGCCCTGTGCTGCATCTGCACGGCGGTGCGGACTCGTTCCTGTTGCCCGACACGGCCCAGGGCTCAAGCCGCTACGTCAGCGGCCATTACACCTGGCAGCTGCTTCCCGACGCCGGCCACTTCCTGCCCGAGGAGGCCCCCGCCCAGGTCGGCGACCTCCTCCTGCGCTGGCTCGCGACCCCACCCTGATCCCACCCCGGCGCCTTTTCCGCTGTGAGCTCCCCGCGGGGTCCCCGCCGATTGGCCGCCGAGCCGGGACCGGCGCCGAACCCACGGGCCGACACAAAGCTCCGCCATGGCCAATCGGTGGGGAAGGAGCAATCGGTGGGGAAGGTCCCTAGCGGCAGCCCTGGGTGCTGACCGGGGTGGTGGCGCGCTCGCCCGCCCGCGCCGTGCCGCTGACCTCGGCCGCCGTCAGCACGTATCCGGTCTCGCTGTCGTCGGTCGCGGCGGCGAAGACGACGCCGTAGACGCTGCCGCCCGTCGAGAGCAGCGGCCCACCCGAGTTGCCCGGCAGCACGGTGCCGCGCACGGCGTAGATGTCGCGCACCACGCTGCCCTGGGAGTAGATGTCGGGCGCCCTGGCCTTCTGCTGGTTGCGGATCCGCGCCGGCTCCGTCCGGTAGGGGCCGTCCTCCGGGAAGCCCGCGATGACGGCGTCGTCGTCGGCGCGCCCCGGCGGCGAGGTCTGCAGCCGCAGCGGCGGACGGTTGAGGTCGGGGACGTAGAGCACGGCCACGTCGCGCTCGGCGTCGAAGACCACCACCCGCGCCGGCAACAGCCGCCCGCTGACCTCCACTCCCGGTTCCCGCACGCCGGCCACCACGTGCGCGTTGGTCATCACGTGCTGGGGCGCGTACACGAATCCGGTGCCTTCGACCTGCCGTGAGCAGGACGGCGCGATGCCCCGGACCTTCAGCACGCTGGCGGCGGCGGACGTGACCCCGGTGGCGTTCACCACGGCGGGGTCGGGCGGGTCGGCGGCGACGATCGACTCGTTGCCGAGGCCGGAGAACACCGCCGGGAAGCCGTTGCCGTCCGCGAGCTGGCGCAGGCTGGAGAACGTGTCCCGCACGCTCGTGGGCATGCCGTCGTCGACCGTCGTCAGCACCGCCGAGTCGCGGACCTCGCGGGCGGCGGTGGTGAACGGGGAACGTTCCAGCGCGGTCGCCATGAGCCAGGCGACCAACAGCACGGACATCCCCGACAGGACCGCGCCGGCCAGCGAGTCGACGGTCTCGCCGGGCCGCCAGGTGAGCCGGCTGCGCAGGGCGACGCCGGCGCCTGTCCCGGCCACCTGGCCGAGACAGGCGAGCGTCAGGACCGTGACCAGGGCGATGACCGCGCCATGCTCACGCTGGCCGATCAGCTTGGCCAGCGGGAGGGCGATCTGGGCACCGAGGATCCCGCCGCCGATGAATCCGATGAACGACAGCGCGCCCACCACGAAGCCCTGCCGGTATCCGGACACGGCGAACGCCAGTACCACGAGCAGCAGAACGATATCCAGGATGTTCATCACGAACGGCTGTCGTCTCGGTCTCGGTCGTCTCGGGTGTCTCGGTCGGTGTCAGGCGACGTGCAGCGTCGCGGACATGTTCGGGTGCAGTGTGCAGATCACCGGATAGTCGCCCGGCGCCGTCACGGTGAAGGTCACCGACTGTGACGCTCCGGCCCCGAGGATGTCGGTGCGCGCCGCGGGGATCTTCGGGATCACGAAGTTGTGCGACGCCGAGCCGTCCGCGACGGAGAAGTCGACGCGGATCTTCCCGGGCTTCGCGTTCAGCGTGGCCGCGGAGAACCGCAGGTCGGCGAGGCCGACGAGGGGGAACACCTGAACCCCGTCGGCGACCGTCGGGGCCAGCACGGCGGTGGGCTTCGGCGTGTTCGGGTGCTCGGCCGCGCAGCCGGCACCTGCCGTCGCCAGCACCAGCGCCCCGATCACCGTCACGGCCAGCCGCCTGCCCGCCGTCGACATCCTCAAGCCGCCGAGCCCTTCGTGGGGCCGGCACCAGTCCCGGTGCCGGCGGTGTGGTCGCGGTCGCCGGGCACGTCGTCGCCGGGCACGTCGTGGCCGGGCCGGCGCGGCTGCGCCGCGGCGAGGCCGTCGGGCTCGGCGCTGTCCGGGGTGAGGTCGTCCGGGTCGATCTCGCCGGCGGCGTCCACGCCGCCGGCCTGCGCCAGCTCGATCGCGGCGCGCGCGATCGAGGCGTTGACGTCCGGGTCCTCGACCGGCGGGCCCTCGCTCCAAGGCCGCTCCAGGCCGCCGAGGCGCAGCAGCGCGTCAAGGATGCCGGCGGTGAAGCCCCACACCGTCGTCATGCCGGCCACGCGGAACGCCGGGCTTGGCTGCCCGGTCCGCGGGTGGCGCAGCCGCACCCGCTTCGCCGGGTCGACGAGGTCCGCGACCGGTACCCGCGCGACCGCCGACGTCTCGCCGGGGTCCACCGGATAGACCGGGCATGGCACGCGCCACCAGGCCAGCACGGGTGTCACCAGGTAGTTGCTGTGGGGCAGGTAGAGCTGCGGCGCGGCGCCGAGGATCTCGACGCCCGCCGGGTCCAGGCCGACCTCCTCGCGAGCCTCGCGCAGCGCCGTGTGGATCGCCGAGCCGTCCGTCGGGTCCGCGCCGCCGCCCGGGAAGGCCGGCTGGCCGGCGTGCTTGCGCAGGTCGGCCGACCGCTCGAGCAGCAGCACGTCCGGGCCGTGCTCGCCCTGGCCGAACAGGATCAGCACCGCGGCGGGCCGTGCGTCCGGGGGCGGCGGTGGCCAGCCCTCCTCGCGGACCGGCAGGCCGTCGCGCGTGACCGCCGCCGCGAGCGCGGTGAGCCAGCTGGGCGGCCCGCCGTCACGCGGGAGGCCGTCGGGATCCGTCATCTGGCCGCTTCGGCGTCGCCGCGGATCAGCCGGGCCGCGTCGGCGGCCGACGTCGGGCCCTCGCCGAACGACGGGCACAGCTTCGCGACGCCGCAGGCGCCGCAGGCCGGTCGCCTGGCGTGGCAGACACGCCGGCCGTGGAAGATCATTCGATCGGAGGCGATCGTCCAGTTCCTGCGCTCGATCAGTGCGACGAGGTCGGCCTCGACCTTGACCGGGTCGTCGTTGGTGGTCAGGCCGAACCTCCGGGAGAGGCGGCCGACATGCGTGTCGACCGTGATGCCCGGAGTGTCGAACGCGTGCCCGAGCACGACGTTGGCGGTCTTGCGCCCGACGCCGGGCAGCGTGACCAGCTCGTCGAGCCTGTGCGGCACCTCGCCGTCGAACCGGTCGACCAGGGCGGCGCCGAGCCCCATCAGCGAATTCGCCTTGGCGCGGAAGAAACCGGTCGGGCGCAGCTGCCGCTCGAGCTCCTCGCGGTCGGCGCCCGCGTAGCTCGCGGCCGTGGGGTACTTCGCGAAGACCGCGGGAGTGACCTCGTTGACCTTCTTGTCGGTGCACTGCGCGGACAGGACGGTCGCGACGAGAAGTTCTAGCGGGTTGGAGAAGTTCAGCGCGATCCGCGCGTCGGGATGCAACTCGCCGAGGATCCGCACGATCCGCCGAGCCCGCCTGGTGCGCGCCAGCGCGGTTTCGGCGGACGCGTCGACGATGGCCGGCATGTCCCGAGCCTATTCCCCCTGGCGGCACGGCCCTGAGATGCCCGGCTCGATCGGGCGGGGCGCCGGGGCTGGCGGGAGTCGGCGGGTTGCCTGAGGACGACGTGGCCGACCGGCCAGGCCGTCGCGCCTATGCCGCGCGGTGCTTGCCGGGAGGCTGACGGCGCAGGCGCCTGCGGTAACGATCGAGGGCGGCGGCCATGCCCTGGTTGACGAAGGTGTTCACCTCGTCGGGGCGGGCGTTGTCCAGGAAGCCCTCGATGCCCTTGCGGGTGTCCGCGGCGTTCAGCGGGCGCTCCACCCGCTCCATCGCCAGCAGAAGCCCGAGGAGCACCACGGGGAACGCGATGGCGGCGAAGAGAAACATGACGAGTCCATGGTGGACGATGCGCTCCCGCGCGTGAAACGGGGGTGGGGCGTGTCACGCACCGTGTGTCGCGACAGCATCCAGTGACGTTGGCCACGCTACGGCCGCGCCGGCCGCCGTCTCAGCCTGGAGAAGCTGGTTACTTATTGTGCTTCTCCGTCGCCGATCCGGTCATTTTGGGCGGGCGCGAGCAGCCTGGAGGTGCCCTGGCCGTGCTCTACGCGCGCTGTCCTGGCATGCTCACAGCGTGGACGATCTGCTTGCTCGCGTTCCGCTGTTCGTCGGGTTGTCCGACCTGGACCGCCAGGCGCTCTCCAGCCACCTGGAGCGGAGGGACGTCACCCGTGGTGACGTGCTCTTCCGTGAGGGCGAGCCCGGTGATCGCGTCTTCGTGGTGCTGTCCGGCAAGGTGAAGATAGGACGCCAGTCTGCCGACGGGCGCGAGAACCTGCTGTATGTCATGGGTCCCGGGGACATCTTCGGGGAATTGTCACTCTTTGACCCTGGCCCACGGACCGCGACCGCGACCGCTGTGACGGACGCTTCGCTCGTGTCGCTGGAGCACTCGGCGCTGCGCCCGTGGCTGCGGTCCCGGCCGGACRCCGGCTCGCTGCTGCTGCGGGTGCTGGCCGCCCGGCTGCGCCGGACCAACGACGCCATGGCCGACATGGTGTTCACCGACGTGCCCGGCCGGGTCGCCAAGGCGCTGCTCGACCTCGCGGTGCGATTCGGTGAACCGGCGCAGCCCGGTAACGAGGCCGCCGGGATCCGTGTCGAGCACGGTCTGACCCAGGAGGAGCTGGCCCAGCTGGTCGGAGCCTCCCGGGAGACGGTCAACAAGGCGCTCGCCGACTTCGCGACCCGTGGCTGGCTGCGCCTCGACTCCCGGGCCGTGGTGCTGCTCGACCGCGACCGCCTGGCCCGCCGCGCCCGTTAGCGGCGCCCGGCCGCGCCCGGCCGAGCGCACGCGGTGGTCGCGCGCGGTCCGGGCGGCCGGTGAGGTCCGTTCCCCGGATGTCCTGACTCAGGCGGACGTGATCGTCGTGACGGGGTCCGGCAGGTCGGGGCTGGTGTCGGCCTCGGGGGTGGAAGCCCGCTGACCGTCGGCCGCGAGGTCTACGGGCGGCGCGGCGTCGGCCCAGGCGAGGTTGTTCTCGCCATGCGCCGCGTGGTTGTCGCCCCGCGCTGCGCCGTCCGCTCCGCCGAGACGCGGGACCCGGCCGTTGGCGTGGACTCCCCGCGTGGCCCCGTCGTGCCCGCCGTCGGCTCCATGGCCCGGCTCGGGCAGCGCGGCCAGGAGCCGTCGGGTCTGGGGCACCTCGCTGACCGCCTCGGTCGCCGTCGCCGCCCGCAGGGCCCGCAGGTAGGCGTCCCGGCCGCCCTCCAGGTCACCGCGCCAGACCAGGACCGTGCCGAGTGCCCGCCAGGCGAGTACCTGCGCGCGTACGTCCTCGGCGTCCACGGCGACGGCCCGGCGGGCGACGGCCAGTGCCTCCTCCGGCTGGCCGGCGTCCAGCAGGGTGCCGGCCAGGTGGGCGTACGCCTGCCTGCGGGGGAACAGCAGGGTCGCGGGCTCGCTCGCGGCCAGCGCCTCCCGTAGCAGCGCGATCGCCTCATCGAGACGCCCGCGTGCCCTGGCGACCTGCGCCGCCAGCACCTTCGCGCCCAGCTGGGCGTGCGGGCGCAGATCGAGACCGACCAGCTCGCCCATCGCCGACTGGGCCGCCTGCTCGGCCTCGTCGACCCGGCCCGCGTCGAGGAGGGTCAGCCCCAGCATCAGCGACGCGAGCGCACCTACCAGTGCCTGGCCGGCGGCGGCCGCCTCGGCACACGCACCGGCGAGGAACTCGGCCCCGGCGTCCGGCTCGCCGGCGCCCCTGGCCGCGAGCCCCTGGGCCACCCTTGTCAGGATCCGCCCCCAGCTGTCGCCCGCGCCCTCGAACAGCGCGGCCGCGCGGGCCGCGTCGGTGCGCGCCGCGCTGATATCGCCGAGCTCGGCCGCCGCGATCGCCCCGATCGTCAGGCAGACGGCCATGCCCCACCGCTCGCCCATCGACTCGGCCGCGTCCACCAGCCCGCGCGCCAGCGCCCGTGCCCGCGCCAGCTGGCCCGACAGCAGCAGGACCAGCGCCTCGGTGCCGCTGCACCAGCCGATGCCTCCGGCGTCCTCGAGGCGTTCGAAGACCTCCTTGGCCTGGCGCAGGGAGCGCTCGGCCTGCGGGTAGTCGCCCCGGGTGGTCGCGCTCCAGGCGAGGTGCTGCAGCGCCCAGCCGACACCACGCGGGTCGTCGACCCGGCGGGCAAGCTCCAGCGCCTCGCGGTAGAGCTCCTCGGCCGTACGGATCTGGGCGGCGCCGTACTCGAGCGTGCCCAGGCGGCGCAGCGCGGCCGCGGCGGCCCGGTCGTCGCCGGCGGCGCGGGCCGCGTCGAGCGCGGTGCGCAGCGCGCGGGTGGCGAGCTCCGCGCGGCCCTGCTTCTGCCGAAGCTCCCCGAGCACGGCGTAGGCGGCCGCGCGCCGCGCCGGCGCGGTGACCCGCAGCGCGGGGCGCAGGGTGCGCTCGGCCTCCTCCAGCCGGCGCAGGGACACGAGCGCCTCGGCGTGTAACACCCTGGCGATGTTCTCGTCGTCGGTGTCGATCACCCCGCGGCCGAGCCGGCGGGCGTCGGCCAGCTGGTCGGCGGCCGTGCGATGGTCGTCGCGGGCCAGCGCCGCCCGGGCCAGCCGCAGCAGGGCCCGGAACCCCGGCTCACGCGCCGACCAGGCCGGGTCGGACGACGTGAGCGCCATCGAGGAGGCCAGCTCGAACGCCCGCAGGGCGTGGGTCGCGACGAAGTTCGACACCTCGCGCGACGAGCCGGTCATGGCCGTCACGCCCCAGCGGGCCGCCGTCGAGTGCCGCCGCGCCCGCTCGACCTTCGGCAGCCCGGCATAGGCGACGTCGCGTGCCATCGGGTGGACGAACCGCCACAGCTGCTCGCCCGCGCGAGGCGCGCGGACGAGCTGACGCTCGGTGAGCCGCTCCAGCGCCGCCGCGACCTCGGTCGCCGGCCGTTCCTCGACCGACGGCAGCGCCGCGGCCGGGAAGCGGCTCCCGAGCACGGCGGCGGCGCGCAGCACCGCCTTGTCGGTCGGGTTCAGGTCGTCGATCCGGGCCGCCAGCACCGACTGCACGCCGGCCGGCAGCGCGGTCTCGGAAAGCGATCCCTCCAGCACCCAGCGAGGCCCGTCGGCTCCGGCCGGGCGGGCGGGGGCGGCCGGCTCGGCGGTGACCGCTGGATCGGCGGCGGGCCTGGTGGCGGCGCTGCCCGGCGCGGTGGTGGGCTGACGGCGCAGCTGGTCGCGGTCGATCAGCAGGTTCAGCAGCTCGGCCAGGAAGAACGGGTTGCCGTGCACCCGGGTGAGCAGTGCCGTCCTGGTCTGTGAGCTGAGTGTCTCGCCGCTGAGGAAGTCCGACAGCAGCGTCGTGGCGGCGACCTCGGGCAGCGGCCCGAGTGTCATCCCGCGCGCGCCCGGCAGGTCCRACAGCCGTGGGATCTCCCGGTCGAGCAGTATCAGCATGATGGGGCCGACCATCCGGCCCGCCAGGCGGCGCAGCGCCCCGATGAGCGTGCTGGTCGCCCATTCCAGGTCGTCGACCACGACGATCAGCGGGTGCTCGGCGGCGAGCGCGGACAGCAGCAGGCCGACGGTGTCGACGGCCAGGTCGAAGGACCGTTCGCCGGTGCTCGCCTCGCCGTGCTCCCGCCCCGCCGGGTCGCCAGGGGGCGGCTCGGCCGCGCCGGAGGCCCGCCGGTCGATCGGGACGCCGAGCATCCCGAGCAGCCGGTCGGCGAGGCCCGCGGGCAGCCGCGCGCCGGTGAGCGGGTGGTTCAGGCGGCCGACGGTGCGCCGAACCCGGTCGGCGACCCGGTCGAGGCTGTCGCCATCGACGACGCCGCAGGCACCGCGGATCACGTCCGCCAGCGGGGCGAGGCTGCGGCCGTCCCCGTGGCGGACCGTGCGGCCCCACAGCACCTGCGCGCCGGCCTCGTCGTGGGCCTGCTTGGCGAGCTCGCCGGTGATCCTCGTCTTGCCGATGCCGGCCTCGCCGGTGATCACGGCGATGGTCGGGGACCCGGTCCGAAGGGTCTCGGTGAACCAGCCGCCCAGCGTCGTCAGCTCCGCGTCCCGTCCGACGAAGGTGGCGTCGTCTCCGAGGCCGGGCCTCGCCACGTTCGACGGCCGAAGGCTGACCAGCTCGTAGGCCGGCACCGGTTCACGCTTGCCCTTCAGCGTGAGGTCCGGCAGTTCCCGCCAGGTGGCGACGGAGCGGGTCGCGGTCATCGTGTCCCGGCCGGCGTAGACCGCCCCGACCGCGGCCGCTCCGGACAGCCGGGCGGCGGTGTTCACCGTGTCGCCGACGACGGTGTACGTCATCGACGCCTGGACGCCGGCGAGCACCTCGCCGGTGTTGATGCCGACCCGCAGGCCCAGGGGCGTGTCGCCGTCCTCGCTGTCCTCGACCAGGCGGCGGACGGTCTCCTGCATCGCCGCGGCGGCGCGCACCGCCCGCTCGGCGTCGTCCTCGTGCGCGGTCGGCGCACCGAACACGGCCATGATCCCATCGCCGGCGAGGTTGTCGACCCGGCCGCCGACGTCGTCGACCTCCTTGGCGAGCGCGGCGAGCACCAGGTCGGTGACCTCGCCGACCCGCTCGGGGTCGCGGTCCTCGGCCCACGAGGTGAAGTCGGACAGGTCGCCGAACAGGACGGTGACGACGCGGCGCTCGGCGGACTCCTGCCCCGGCCCGGCGAGCGAGGTGAACCGCAGCCCGCAGTGGAAGCAGTACCGCGCGGCCGGCACCGCCGGAGTGCCGCAGCGCGGGCACCGCAGCGTCCCGGAATGCGTCGGGACGATCACCATGGCGCGCGTGCCCCCGCGGTGTGCCCTCGCGTCGGCGAACCGGCGGAGGCCTCGGGGGTCACCCGCCGTGAGCAGGCTGACCCGCCTCGATCTTGGACGTATCGCACTGGCGGTCCCCCTCCGTCCGGAAAGTCTAGTGGCCGATTCACGGCCATCTGACCGCCCGTCGTCGCGGTGTTGTCGGATGCCCGGCATCGGGCGTCCCGAGGTCATCGAGCGCCAGGGCCTCGCTGCCCGGGCACGGCGGCTGGCACCCGCTGGGCACAAGGGCCCGGGCCGCCGCGCGACGGGGTCTTCCCGTTGTGACCGTGCTCACACCAACAACCTGGCCGACCGGTCTATGCCGCCGGAGTTCGAGTACTCCTCTCGGGCCCTCAACACCAGGACGTATCGGATGTTCCGCGCCGGGCGGCACGGTTGCGGGCGCGGCCTCGCCGAGCCGGTGGGGCCCCGGCGGTTCCGGGGTGGCGGCGGCGCCAAGGAGACGGATCCGTGGCCTCGAACGGCCGCCGGGTGGCCCGCGGTGGCCCGTGGTCAGCCCTGGTCGCGCAGGTAGTCCAGCTGGGCGCGGACCGAGAGCTCGGCGGCCGGCCAGAGCACGCGGTCGACGTCGGCGTAGACGCGTTCGACGATGTCGCGCGGGGTGGCCTCGGCCGGGCCGACGCCGGCCGCCGTGAGCGCCGTCCTGACCTGCTCCAGCCGCTGCGCCCGGTGCGCGAGGTAGTAGGCCGCCGCCCCGCGGGCGTCGGGCAGCTCGGGGCCGTGCCCGGGCAGGACGGCGAGGCCCTCGGGCAGCTCGGAGAGGCGGCGCAGGCTCGCCAGGTAGTCGGCCAGGCGACCGTCCGGGTGCGCGACCACCGTCGTGCCGCGGCCGAGGATCGTGTCGCCGGTCAGCACCGCGAGCGGCGCGCCGTCCGCGACCGCCGTGCCGGCGGTGTCGCCGAACAACAGGAACGACAGCGAGTCGGCCGAGTGGCCTGGCGTCGCCATCACCCGCAGCTCGATCCCGGCGGCCGCCACGACGTCGCCCTCGACCAGCCCCTCCGAACCGAGGCGGTGCGCCGGGTCCAGCGCCCTGACCGGCGCGCCGGTCAGGGCGTGCAGCACCGCCGCGCCCTCGCTGTGGTCCGGGTGGCCGTGCGTCAGCAGGATCGTGGTCACCGGCCCCGCGGCGGCCAGCGCGGCCAGGTGCCCCTCGTCGTCGGGGCCAGGGTCCACGACGACGCCGCCGGCGTGGCCGGGGGCGCGAAGCATCCAGCTGTTGGTGCCCTCGAGCGTCATCGGGCTCGGGTTGGGGGCGAGCAGGAGCGCGGCCAGCGGGTTCACCTGGCGGAGCTGGCGCGCCGCCGCCTGGTTCTCTCCGCGCTCCCCGCGCTCCCCGCGCTCCCCGCGCGTCTCACCGGCGGGGGCGGCGGGCCCGCGGCCGCGGCTCGGCTGGGTGCCGGCGGTCATGCCCCCTCCCGCCCCGCGGCCGTGGCCGGTGGTTTGTCCTCGTCGCCGGCCCACGGGCCGCCGCCCGCGCCGATGGTCGCCGCCGCGATGATCGCGGAGGCGTTCACCGGGTCGGCGGGCGGCCCGGCGGTCGCGTACTCGGGGTCGTGCGGGAGCAGGAAGTGCACCGCGTCGTCGAAGATCACGATTTTCGGCATGACCGGCGTGATCGCGCGGCCGGCCCCGGCCGCGAGCACCTCGGCGACGCTCGCGAAGCCCAGCAGGTCGGAGAGCATCCAGGCGGTCGGCGGCAGCATCGCCATCCGGCCGGCCGCGTGCCGCTCGAGCGCTTCCGCTGGATGGATCCACAGCATCTGGTCCGCCTCGCCGGACAGCTCGCCGGGCAGCTGGCCCGGCGGCAGGGCGGCCATGAAGAACCAGGTGTCGTAACGGCGAGGCTCGACCTCCGGCGTGATCCAGCGTGCCCACGGCGTCAGCAGGTCGGTCCGCAGCGCGAGCCCGTGGCGCGCCAGCAGCCCGGCGAGTGTGAGCTCGCGACGCTCCATCGCCAGGCGGTCCGCCGCCCAGCCGGGGCCGGCCGGGTCGACAGGCGCCGGCCGCGTGGCCGAGGCGGCGGCCGTGGCCGTGGCCGAGGCGCCGGTCTGCCCGGTCCCGCCGGTCTGCCCGGTCCCGCCGGTCTGCCCGGTCCCGCCGCCGGCCGCGGGGCCGGCGAGCAGCACACCGCACTCCTCGAACGTCTCCCGCACGGCGGCGTGGACCAGCGCGCGGGCCAGCGCGGCGTCCGGTTCGAGCGTGCCCATGACGTCGGCCATCGGCCGGCCGGCCCAGGGCACCTCGGGACAGCTGTCGGCCGGGTCCACCCGTCCGCCGGGGAACGCGAACACCCCGCCGGCGAAGGCCATGGTCCGCGCGCGCCTCACCAGGTAGGCCTCCGGGCCTCCTGGGGTGTCGCGAAGCAGGACCACGGTGGAGGCGTGCCGCAGCGGCGCCGGCGTGCCGGCGTTCGCGGCCATCACCCCCCGCGGCGAGGACAGCGGCAACGGCCGCCGAAGCCGCGCTGCCAGCGCGGCCCGGGGTTCCTGCCGGATCCGGGGTCCCTGCCGGATTGGCGGAGCTTGCGGACGGGGTCCCTCCCGGATCGGCGGAGCCGATCTGGGAGGTCGTGATCTGGCAGGTCCGTGATCAACCACCTGTCCGATGGTAGAGACCGCGCGGACGAGACGCCCCTGATCTGGGCTGAGGCGGCTATCCCTCACCGGGTTCGACGACGGCCACCAGCTCCAGCTCGACGGGGGAGCCGAGCGGGAGCGCGGCCACGCCGACGGCGGACCGGGCGTGGCGCCCGGCCGTCCCGAACACCTGGCCGATCAGGTCGGAGGCGCCGTTGATGACCGCTGGTTGGCCGGTGAAGCCCGGTGCGCTCGCGACGAATCCGACGACCTTGACGATCCGGCGGATCCGGTCCAGCCCGCCGGCCGCCTCGGCGGCCGCGGCCAGCGCGTTCAGCGCGCAGATCCTGGCGAGCCCCGCGGCCCGTTCGGGGCTGACCTCGGCGCCGACGAGCCCCGTCTCGGTCAGCTTCCCGGCCACCAGCGGCAGCTGCCCCGCCGTCCACACCCAGTCCCCGTCGCGCACCGCCGGCACGTAGCTCGCCTGCGGGGCCGGCACGGGCGGAAGCTCCAGGCCCAGCGCGAGCAACCGGCCCGTCGGCGTGGTCACCACGTCGCCGGGCGGGGTTCCCGCCGAGTCGGCGGACGGGGTCCCCCCAGATCGGCGGAGCCGATCTGGGCGGTCGGCGGCTCGGTCAAGAGCCGGCCTCGCCCTTCGGCCGCTTGAAGTAGGCGACCAGGCTCTCCGGGTTCGGCCCCGACACGACCTGCACCAGCTCCCAGCCGTCCTCACCCCAGTTGTCCAGGATCATCTTCGTGGAGTGGATCAGCACCGGGACGGTCACGTACTCCCACTTCTGCATGACCACGAACTCTAGTGGTCGGGCCCCGCCGGCCCCCGTCGCCGGGGTCCTCGCGGATAGCGGACGGACCGATCCGGGAGGCGCGCGGATCGGTGAAGTCCGGCACTTCGCGATCCAGGCGAGGTCRCTTGGGCGACGGCCCGCCGCGTCGATCCGCTTCGTCGACGCGCGGCGTCGATTCGCGTCGGGCACCGTCGGGCGCCCTCGGCGCCGCGAGCTCCCCGCTGACCAGCGTGTTTGCCGCCGGTCGGTCGTGGCGGGATGCCAGAGCTGGCAGCCCATGCCGGCCGAGGTGTGATCAGGATTGTCCGAAGAGGCGGTGGCGCCGAGGCGAACAGTGGGGCCGGCGCGGGTACGGTCGTGGCCGTGACGGCCTCGGAACGCGACCGCAAAGGCGAGAAGCCCGCCGGCCCGTGGCGGCGCCGGCTGCACGTGGTCACCGGCAAGGGTGGCACGGGGAAGACGACAGTCGCGAGCGCGCTGGCGCTGGCGCTGGCGACTGGTGGGCAGCGGGTGCTGCTCACGGAGGTCGAGGGCCGCCAGCAGATCGCGCAGGTCTTCGACACCCCGCCCCTGCCCTACCGGGAGCGGAAGGTGGCCAGCGCCCCCGGCGGCGGCGAGGTGTACGCGCTCGCCGTCGACGCCGAGGAGGCGCTGCTGGAGTACCTGGAGATGTTCTACAACCTGCGTAGCGCCGGGAAGGTGCTGGGCAAGATGGGCGCGATCGACTTCGCCACCACGATCGCGCCGGGCGTGCGCGACGTCCTGCTCACCGGCAAGATCAAGGAAGCCGTGAACCGGCCGGACGGCACCCGGCCGAGCGGGCTCGCCTATGACGCGGTCGTCCTGGACGCGCCGCCGACCGGCCGGATCACCCGGTTCCTCAACGTCGCGCGCGAGGTGGTGGGCCTGGCGAAGATGGGGCCGATCCGCTCGCAGGCCGACGGGGTGCTCGCCGTGCTGCACTCCGGGCAGACCGCCGTGCACCTGGTGACGCTGCTGGAGGAGATGCCGGTCCAGGAGACCATCGACGCCGTCGCCGAGCTGCGCGCCGCGGACCTGCCGGTGGGCGGCGTGGTGGTGAACATGGTGCGTCCCCCGCTGCTCGGCGCCAAGGAGCTGCGCGCGGCCCGCGCGGGCACTCTCGACGGAGAGGAACTGGCCGCGGGGATCAAGGAGGCCGGCCTCGAGCCGACCGCGGACCTGGTCGCCGAGCTCGCCAGGGAGGCCGCGCAGCACGCGGAACGGGTGGCGCTGGAGGCGGCGCAACGGGTCGAGGTGGCGGCGCTGGACCAGCCCATGTACGAGCTGCCGCTGGCGTCGGACGGGATGGACATGGGGATGCTGTACCGATTCGCGGAGATGCTGCGGGCGCAGCGGATGGTCGGATGACGCCGGCTACTGGCGGCGGCGCGCACGACGACACGGACGAGAGCGGCGGCGCGAGCCGAGGCGGGCAGGCGCCGGCCGGCGAGGCCAGGGCCGCGGGGGCCAGGAAGGCCTCGCCCGGTTCGAAGCGGCCGCCCGGCTCGGCGGCGTCGCCGCGCGCGAGGAACCAGTCCGGTCCGAAGTCGGCACAGGGCGCGAAGTCCCCCAAGGGGGCGGGCCTGTCGAAGGACGGTGCGCGTTCCGGAGCCGCCGCGGCCGCCCAGGTGCCCACCATCCGGGCCCGCGTCCGCCCGCAGCCAGGTGGCGTGCCCCGCCTGGACGTGGACGGCATGCTCGCGAGCGAGCGGATCATCGTGTGCTGCGGGTCAGGTGGGGTGGGCAAGACGACCACCGCGGCCGCGCTCGCGCTGCGTGCCGCCGAGCAGGGGCGGTCTGTGGTCGTGCTGACCATCGACCCGGCGCGCCGGCTGGCGCAGTCGATGGGCCTGACCGAGCTGGACAACACCCCGCGCGAGGTGCTGGGTGTCGACCTGTCGGCCGGCGGACGGCTCGACGCGATGATGCTCGACATGAAACGGACGTTCGACGAGATCGTCCTGGCGCACACGACCTCGGAACGCGCGGACCAACTGCTCGCGAACCCCTTCTACCAGTCGCTGTCGAGCTCCTTCGCCGGGACGCAGGAGTACATGGCGATGGAGAAGCTCGGGCAGCTGGACGCGGCCGATGACTGGGACCTGATCATCGTCGACACTCCGCCGACCCGCTCCGCGCTGGACTTCCTGGACGCCCCGAGCCGGCTCGGGGCGTTTCTCGACGGCCGGCTGCTGCGGCTGCTGCTCATGCCCGCGAAGGCCGGCGGCCGGGCGTACGTAAAGATGCTGGGCGTCGGCTTCGGAATGTTCACGAAGGTCCTCACCAAGGTTATCGGCGCTCAACTGCTGACCGACGTCAGCCAGTTCGTCTCGGCGATGGAGACCATGTTCGGCGGGTTCCGCCAGCGCGCCGAGAAGACATACAGGCTGCTGGGCGCTCCGGGAACATCCTTTGTCGTGGTCGCGGCGCCGGAGGTCGCGGCCCTGCGCGAGGCGAGCTATTTCGTCGACCGGTTGGAGACCGACGGGATGCCGCTGGCCGGACTGGTGGTCAACCGGATGCACCACAGCGACGGCCGGTCGCTCACGGCGGAGCGCAGCCTCGCGGCGGCCGAGAACCTCACCGAGCACGGGGAGCACCCGCTGGCCGCGGCCGTGCTGCGGGTGCACGCGGACCGGCTGCGGCTGGCCGAGCGGGAGGCGCGGCTGCGGGAGAGGTTCACCTCGGCGCATCCGGACACCCCGCTCATCGAGGTCGAGGCGCTCGCCGAGGACGTTCATGACCTGGCCGGTCTCCGGGAGATCGGAGATGCCCTGGCGGGTGATGAACGTCTCGCCCGAGTGGGCTGAACAGTCTACCGCCCGGATGACTCGAACGGGCGATTGTCTGATTTAAAGGTCCGTGCTAGGCGCTGGGTCCCGTGCCCTGTGTGAGGGCATTGGCGACGCGCGCCCGCGGCGAGGAGACCGGCGCGGCGCTCGTCGCCGTGCCTGGCGGTCTGGGTTTCGTGCTCGTCATCGCGCCCGCCTCGGCGCCGCCAGCGATGACAGGACGGCCACGCGGCGCGTCAGGCGGTACTCCGGGACGCGGACGGCCGGACGGTGCGGGCCACCGGAAGCCGCGGACGCGGCGGGTGGCAACGCGGGCCCTGCCCGTCGTCGTCAAGGCGTTCGGGCGGGCCTCAACCGGGATCCCGCGCGCGACGCTGCGCCGGGTTCCGGTCGGGAAGGGCTGGGCCGGTGAGAACTGGGCCGGGAACGGGGAGCGACTAACCGACCGAACTGGATCGGTGGTCCGCCTGGGCGTCCGCGAGGAGCTTCCTCCAGGAGCGGACATCCGGCCGGCGCCGAAGCAGTGCGCGGCGCTCCCGTTCGGTCATGCCACCCCAGACACCGAACTCCACGTGATTGTCGAGGGCGTCCGCCAGGCACTGGGTACGTACCAGGCAGCCGAAGCAGCGGGTCTTGACCCGGTTCTGCGCGGCACCCTGGACGAACAACTCGTCCGGGTCGACGTCCCGGCACGCCGCGAGGGCTGTCCAGTCACCGTCGGCGATGTTGCTGACGAGACTGACAGTGCCGCCACGACGAGCAGTGGTGACGGTCGGGGTTGGGCTTCTGGTCATGCCACCTGCCTTTCGAGAGAGACCGTGGTCAGGGGACCCGTGCGGGTGACGTGGCGTCGTTGGCGTCGTGCGAAACCGTACGGAGTGACGTGGCCACGGCACAGACCCCACTCGGGTGGTTATCGGTATGACTAGTCCGGGCCATTGATGCGGATCCAGACTGTGGGGCTGTTGATGACATCCGGATGTCATCCGGATGACAGCACCGTCTCGTTCGTGTCTTGTGCGTTTCTCGGCCAGTCCACCTCTCGTTCCGTTCCTCGGCGCGCCACTCGCGCCGCCTCCGCGCCGCCTCGCCGACGGCCATCAGCGATTCCTCGCGCCCGACCTGCGTGAACGCGTGCGCCGTCTCCAGGCACTGACAGGCCGCGTGATCTCCGCCGGTCGGCGCCCCCCGGCCCGGCGGCTGTTGGGCACGCCGAGCGGGCGGCGGCCGGTCGCCGGCGCCGTCAGCCGACGGACGATGGTGCTCGCCCGCCCGCCCGTGCCAGCCATAGGCTGGGGGTGCTCACGAGGTACCCTCACCCCGCTGCCTCCAGACAGCGCGCTCGCCCTGTGGTTCGCATATGGGTGGAACGATGCGTCCGTCGGGCGTCACTTGGCAAGCGGTGTGGATCCGTGGGGGATCGGGCTGGGGGCGGACGGAGGTTCCGACACCATGTGGGCACGCGCGTGAGCGCCGCGGGCGGCCCCCGCCGGGGGCGCCGGGGCTGGACGGTCATCGCGAGGCGACTGACTGGCGCACTGTTCGCGAGCATCGCCGCGGGCGTGGTCGTCGCGCTGCTCGCCGTGCCGGTGGTCGGCCTTGTCGGCCTCACGGCGAAGAGCGGGGCCGACGATTTCCTCGCCCTTCCGGAGAATCTCACCGTCACCCCGCTTGTCGAGCCGTCGAAGATCCTGGACGCGCACGGCGACATCATCGCGACCCTGGTCGGCGAGCAGTATCGCGAGGTCGTTCCGCTGTCCCGGGTGCCGCAGGTGATGCGAAACGCCATCGTGGACATCGAGGACGCGCGATTCTATGAGCATTCCGGCGTCGACTACCGGGGAATGATCCGCGCCTATCTCGCCAACCGGGAAAGCGGCGAGGTAAGCCAGGGAGCCTCGACGATCACCCAGCAGTACGTGAAGAACGTGCTGCTGCAGGGGGCGACGACCCCGGAGGAGCGCAAGGCCGCGACCGCGCAGACCGTCGACCGCAAGCTTCGCGAGGCGCGGTACGCGCTTTACCTCGAGCAGCACCTCAGTAAGGACGAGATTCTCGAGCGCTACCTGAACATCGCATATTTCGGTGATGGTGCCTATGGCATCCAGGCCGCCGCGAAACGGTATTTCAACGTGGATGTCGAGAAGCTGTCGCTACCGCAGGCGGCGCTGCTCGCGGGTCTGGTGAAGAACCCGACCGCATACAATCCGGTGCTACACCCCGAGACCGCCGCGCAGCGGCGCAACATGGTCCTGGACGCCATGGTCGARCACAAGCACATCAACGGCGGCGACCTCATGATGGCGAAGGCGGCACCGGTCACGCTCGACCAGCCGCCGCACTCCGCCGACGCGTGTGCCGACTCGCAGGCGCCCTACTTCTGCGCCCAGATCCGCAAGATGCTGCTCGACGACCGGACGTTCGCGCCGACCGAGTCCGCGGCGACCAAGCTGCTGTTCGAGGGTGGCCTGACCATCAGGACCACGCTCGACCCGACGGCCCAGGCGGCCGCGGACTCGTCCGCGCGCGAGGTCGTGCCCCCGGGCAACCGCGTCGCTGCGGGCGTCGTCACCGTGCAGCCCGGYACCGGCAACGTGCTGGCGCTGACGGAGAACCGTGACTACGGCGACCCCACCGACGGCCAGCCCCCCGCGACGACCGGCGACTTCATTCACACGAGGCAGGTCTACCCGACCAACGAAGAGTCCTTCTCGCCCGGTTCGACGTTCAAGATGTTCGCCTTGGCCGCGGCCCTCGAGAAGGGCCTGCCGCTGTCGACGACGTTCATGTCGCCGGCCTGCTACAAGGCTCCGCCGAACATCACGCCCCCAGAGGGCAGCGACTGCTTCGCCAACGCCGACCCGAACGAGGCCGGCCTGTACTCGCTGACCACGGGGACCTGGCACTCGGTCAACACCTACTACTTCCAGCTCGCGCAGCAGGTCGGCATCCTGAAGATCGCCGAGATGGCCCGCCGGCTGGGCGTCAGCTCGTGCCGGGTGYGGGAGCAGACGTCGAACCTGCAGAGCGACTCGCCCTGCCACGGCCAGAACGGCGTCGGCTCGTCGGACCTGTCGTTCGTCATCGGCTCCAACGAGATCAGCACCCTCGATCTCGCGACGGCGTACGCGACGATCGCGGCGCACGGCAAGCGCTGCGACCCGCGGTTCATCATCTCGATCACGCAGCGCGTCGGCGGCGCGGACCGGCTGCTCGACTACGACAAGCCCGACGACTGCGACCAGGTGCTCAACCCGCAGGTCGCCGACACCGTCACCTCGGTGCTCGAGGGCGTCATCAACAACGGCACCGCGACCGGCAACGGCCGCATCGGCCGGCCGGCCGCCGGTAAGACAGGCACCGCCGAGGACTTCAGCACCGCCTCGTTCGTCGGCTTCGTCCCCCAGCTGGCCACCGCTGTCACCGTCGCCGACCCGCGCGGCCCGTCGACGCACCAGCTGAAGAACGTGCTCGGCTACGCGCACGTCTACGGCGGCGACCTGCCGACGAAGATCTGGGCGCGGACGATGACCCGAACCCTCGACGGCCTGAAACTGCCGGTCGAACAGCTACCACCCCCGGACAACACCCAACCGGTGGTCCCGGTGGCGCTGGTCCCGGACGTGACGGGCCAGTCCGTAGCCGCCGCCGCCAACATCCTGCAACAGGCCGGCTTCGCCGCCGCGCTCGTCGGCGACCCGAACGGTGTGGTACTCGCCCAGTCCCCATCCAGCGGATCAAGGGTCCCCATCAACCAACCGATCACCCTCTACGCCTCGGGCGGCATCGTCGCCCAGTCCACCCCGGTAGACCCAGGCAACGGCAACGGCAACGGCAACGGCAACGGCAACGGTGGCGGTGGCGGTGGCGATGGCGGCCGCGGCGGCCCCTTCGGCGGCCCGTTCAACCGCTAGTGCCGGGTCCGCCAAGGTCGGCCCGCCGGCTTGATCGCTGTTTGAGCCCTGAAACCGGTCGCGAAACCGCTACGATTACGACCCGTCGAGGGCCAAAACGGCGATCTTCCCACGCCGAGACGGGGTCGACGTTGCCTGCCGCGGCACTGGTAACCCCGCCCCCGCGTCCACACGCGCACGCGGGAGAGGTCCTGGAAGAAGTGACCGGACCGAACGCACGCGCGGATGGGGCACGGATGTGAGAGAACGGCGTCCGGGAGCGACTCAACGCCGTCCTACGGTTCCTGGCTGCCACCGTCGTGATCGGCCCATCGATCACCCTTAGCGGGACGTTCGACTACAGCCGCATCACGATCRAACGGAACCCCATGTAGCCAGGAAGGCAAGAAAGTGGTGCCTCTACTAGACTCGATCCATGTCGATTTTGCCGGAACTGCATGGCTCGCTGCTGATACGCACAGATTTTTCAGATGACGATGCCTGGGAAGCGGTCTGCGCGGCGAGCGTCGCGACCTCGCCCGAGGGGTTCGAAGCGCACCTGCTCTTCATCAGTGACCCGGCGTTCGCGGATCTGACCGTCGAGCAGGTCATGGCACTGCCGGGCGCGCAACATTACAATGCTCTGTACATCGTCGATCACGACACGATTTCTGGTCGGGAGACGCCAATCCTTGCGGTTGACATGACTCGCGAACCTGGGCGCTCCCTTCGAGTGGTACCAGCGCAGATGCAGAGCATTGAGAACAATCTAGAGATCTTCAACATGGATTTTTCTGAGTTTGCCGACGCGGCTGACCCGGATGGGGTATTTCGCGGCTTCGCTGACATTGGCTGACCCGCGGATCAGGGCGCGGCAGCGGCAGGCCCGTTCTAGTGCGCGGAGCTGACTTTCCGCTGGTAGAGGCTCGTTGGCCACCGCGCATGTGGCGGATCGGCAACGTGCTGGAACCCCGCGCTTTCGTAGTAGCGCCGCAATGCCAGGTTGGTCCTGGCTGTCGCCAGTCGCACGTATTTCCAGCCACGCTCGGCGGCTCTGCYGGCGACCCAGTCGATGATACGAGCCCCGAGGTTGGTGCCGCTCGCGCGCCGGGCGACCGCGAGTCTGGATACGTAGAAGGCCGGTTCAGCGTCGGCTCCCCAGAGCTGCCTGTCGTCTTCGGYAACAGCCAAGGTGGCGACCGGATGTGGGACGTCTCCCACGAGGAGTGCTTCTCCCGCTGCGATCTGCCCTCGGACGGAGCTTGTTGGAAAACGCGTCGGCCACTGCACGATGCCTCGGCCACGCAACCAGGCGGCGGCCTCGGACAGCAGGTCGAGCACGATGTCCTCGTCGTCCCTTTGAGCAGGGCGAATTAGGACGTCCCCGAACAGCAGCTCGGGGTGAGCGAGGATGACCATAGTGGGATGATGCCCGGACAGGTCCGCGCCCCGAACCCATTTCCCACGACACGACTGGGACTCGCTGGTCACGGCCGCGGCGTCGCTGCGCAATGTGTTGGCGATGATCGCGCTTGCCAATTGCCACGGCAGCCGGCGTGCCGGCGCTCGCCAACAACGGCGACCTGCCAGCACAAGCTCGCCATCGTCGCCCGACCCCTACACCGGTGGCGCCCGGCGCTGTAACGGCCAGCGGAAGGTGTAGCCGACGACCCCGGGAAGCTGGCCAAAGGTCAGCGAACAGGAGGGCCCGCCACGGTCGGGTGGCGGGATTCCAACCCACGCCTCTTCGTCCCGAACTACCTGCCTGGCGGTCGTAGCAAGGCGAACGGGGTCCCGTTCGCTGTTGACTCGAGGTGGTCCCGATCGGTGGCAGGCGGGTCGTCGGGGTCCTGGTCGCGTACGTCGCGTGCGGCGCGACGCGCGATCTGGCTGGTCCAGTAGCTTCCGCACACCGCCCGGCTGTAGGGGAGTCGAATCGTGAAGCTGCCCCCGGCTGCGACCGGCTTCGGTTTGCAACCCTTGAACGCGCCGACCGACCTACGGGACTTTCTGACCGTCTGCCATCGCGCCGCCCAACGCACCGGCGGCGCGATGACCAGCACCCACCCGGCTGGCGTGACGCCGAACTTCCACACCGTCGCCATCGACTACCCCGGCCACTCAGTGGCGGTACTACGACACGCAACGCTTCCGCTGGTCGCCTTCACCCGCCCGCAGCTCACCAGCGACACCGCCCTCGCCTTCGTCGATGAGCCACCCCTGGCCGCGGCCATCCACGAGACATCCGAGCTCGAAGTTCTGGCGGTCGACCAACTCCACCTGCCGCTGGCGAGAGCCGACCTGACCGCACTGACTAGCGCCGAACTCTCCCAGATCGCCTACTGGAAACCGGAGACGGTTGGAGATCTCCTGTTCAACTTCTGGGACTGACCGTCCGAGGGCTTGGCCCTCATGGCTGGGCGAGCGTGATCCCCCTCGGGCGCCGGCATGCCGAAGGAGGTCCACACGCAGGTGTCGTCTGGCGAGGGTGGGGGAGGCGCTCGACCCGGCTCGTTCTGGAAGCTGACGACGGTCAGCAGGCAAAACGAAACGCTCGCGATCGATGCGCGTAGCGCGGGCGGGGGTGTCGGGGGCGGAGCCCCTGACCGTGGGGGTTCCAGGAGGTCATCCCCCTGGGTAGACATTGCGGGCCCCCCGGAAGCTGACCAACGGTCAGCGAACAGGAGGGCCCGCCACGGTCGGGGTGGCGGGATTCGAACCCACGGCCTCTTCGTCCCGAACGAAGCGCGCTACCAAGCTGCGCCACACCCCGGCGCCTAACGATGGTCAGCATACCCGACGGGCACGGGGCTGCGGCGATCCGGGTGCGGGGAATCCGACCGATGTGATCCGCGGGTCGCGACCCGCTGCTCGGCGGCGGGCTGGTGCCGCCTCCGCCGACGTTCGTCCGTCGGCACGCGGCTGGTAGATCGCCGCCACCGTGTCGTCGTAGTTGTGGATTCGGCCAGATCGCGACCGCGCCAACACGATGGCGGCGATCATGAGCGGGCGGTGCGGCGGTGGGCTAGCTGGCGGGGGTCAGGGTGAGCAACGTCGCTTCCGGGCGGCAGCCGAGGCGGATCGGCGCGAACGGGGAGGTGCCGAGACCGGCCGAGACGTGCAGCCAGGAGGAGCGGATGGTGCCGGTCTCGGGTGCGACGTGCCAGCGGGACAGGCCGCGGGCGCGGCCGCGGTCCAGGCCGCAGTTGGTGACCAGGGCGCCGACGAACGGCAGGCGGATCTGGCCGCCGTGGGTGTGGCCGGACAGTGTCAGTTGGACGCCGTCGGTGGTGAACGCGTCGAGTACGCGGGGCTCGGGGGTGTGTGAGAGGGTGTTCCGTCGGTTGATGTAACAGGTGAGCGGTAGCGGCTTGATGTCTGTTTCGCCTGGTCGCGGGTCTGATGGTCGGGTTGTCGGGTTGCGGTTCTGGGTGGTTGCGGTGTGCTGGAAGGTA